>NC_007406.1:2712819-3402093 GCF_000012725.1 Nitrobacter winogradskyi Nb-255
GCGCCCGGAATATGCGCGGCATAAAAATCATCGACCGCCAGCGGCAGCACGCCGGGCATCTTGAACGAGGCGTCGATGGCCTTGACCTCACCGAGATGCGCGGCCAGCCATTCGGTGGAAACGAGAGGGTCGTCGAGGGTGGGGTTCATGGCGATGTCCATCATGAGGCTCATAGCGTTTTCGAGCGAAGCATGTCCTCGGGCTTGAGCTCTAAGGATGGTCCGGTTCGCGTGAAGAAAACGCGTCAAACATAAAGATAGAGTCCTTCACCGTTTCCATGAAGCGGTGAAAGACTCTTATCAGATGCCGGAAACTAAGATGCCGGCAACAGGTCCGCTCGCGTGATGAGACGGCGGATCTATCGGCGCTTTTCATTGAGTTCGTAGGAGAGATGCGCCTTCACTTTCGGCCACTCCCCGGGAAGGATGCTGTAGACGACGGTGTCCCGCAGCGTCACGTTCGGTGACATCTGCCGATTGCGCAGGGTGCCATCCTGCCTGGCGCCGAGCCGCTCGAGGCCACGCCGGCTGACGTGATTGAAAACGTGAGTACGGAACTCGACGGCGATGCAGTTCAACTTTTCGAACGCGTGGGTGAGCAGCAGCAGCTTGCACTGGGTGTTGACCGCCGTGCGCTGAACCCGCTTCGCATACCATGTCGAGCCGATCTCGACGCGACAGCTCGCAGAATCGACGTTCATGTAGGTAGTCATGCCCGCGATCCGTCCCTCCGCATCCCGCACCGTGAAAGGCAGCATGGTCCCGGCTGCCTGTAGCGACAGCCGCCGCTCGATCTCGGCCGCCATTTTTTCCGGCGCCGGAACGAAGGTGTACCAGATCTTCCAGATTTCGCCGTCTTTTACCGCGTCCACAAGGGCTTCGCGATGATCCTGCGACAACGGCTCGAGCCGCGCATGAGGTCCTTCGAGGGTGACCGGCTGCAGCCAGGGCATAGCATACTCCGTTCCTTGTACCGCCATTTGCGCGATCGCGACGAAATTTGCAAAAGCAATTTTGCCTGACTTAACGTCGTGCCCGCGCGGCGGGACAAATACGGGCGGCTAGAGCCTTTTCGCTTCTGATGTAATCAGAAGCGAGGCTCTATATTGTTGTTTTGACGCGTTTTCTTCACGCGAACCGGTATCCACTTCGCTTGAAAACGCTCTAAGAAGCTGGACACGTCGTCTGAACTACTTCGCCTCCTGCTTCGCCGGAGTTTTTTTGTCCTCCTTCACCGGCGATTGCGGTTGCTTCCTGCTCGCCGCCTGAAGCTCGGCCACCGCCTTCCGCAAATCCGCAACCGTGCTCTCAAGCACCTGTATCTGCCGGTTGGCCGCTTCGATCTTCCGGCTGCTGTCGGTGACCTGTCTGGTAAGTGAGGTCTGCAGGAAATTGATGTTGCTCTGCAGGCAGCTTGTTCGCCGCTCCATCTTCTTTTCGACGGTGCATATCTCAATGCCGGGAACATCCTGGGCCAGGGCGGCGCCGGAACCGGGCATACAGAGGGGTACCATCATCAGCATCAACGGAAGGCTTCGGTTATTCATTGGACCTCTCATCTCACAATGAGTCCCTGACAGCCGCCTTGCGGGACGCTCTCAAGGGACGGGACATTCGTTTCAAATCGCATTCCGCCTCGTTAGACGCCGTTAACGCTAGCGATAAAAATCCCGGGATCGTGCAACCACTTGTCATCGAACCGGATTTAATCTCGTTCGGTATCATGGAACGGTGATGCGCATCGACTGGCGAATGATGTTGGGACCGGCTCTCGCGATGCTGATCGCAGGCGCGTCCATCTATGCCGATCACGAGCTCGCCGCCGTTCCGAACCTGTCCGCATTGTATATCTGTGTCGTCGCCCTCGCCGGCTCGCTTGGTGGAACAGCTTCCGGCCTGATCAGCGCCGGAATAGCTGTTCTGGCCTCCGCAGGTTTTCTAGGGGATGACAACGCGGCGGTGGCTGAGGGTTCCACCCTTCTGCATCTCGGCTTGCTGGCCCCGGCCGCCGGCGGCGCCGCCCTGATCACCGGATTGCTGCGATCGCGGATGATGAACGCGCTCGAACGGGAGCGTGAGCGGCACGCGACAGCAGCAAGGCTGACCGCCGCCCTCGACCAGACCGGCATCGGGATCGTCATGCTCGACGCGGACACCCGGGCCGAGTTCATCAACCGCGCATTCCGGCATTACTTTTCGCTCCCGGATGAGAAGGCCGACAGCAGGCCGCCGTTTATCGCACTGATGTATCATGGCCGCGATACCGGCGCATATGAACTGCCGCAGGATGAACTCAGCCATTTCATCGCCGAGCGCGTCCGCATGGTGCGCGCGGGCGATCCGACCCCGATCAATATCAAGCTCAGAAATGGCCAGGTGCTGCGCTTCATCTGCACGGCGCTTCCCGACGGCGGCCGGATGCTCAGCTATACGCCGGTGACCGATCTGATTCGCCGCACGGACGATCCGGCGGATGCCGACTATTATCTGTCGCTGCGCGGCGGCGACCGCCGCCTCCCGGTCCATCGCCTTCGCGCGGCGGAATAATCTCGCCGCGGAAAGAATGCGCCTGCCGGGATTCCATCGGGTATGGATCCGGACGTATGGTTGCGCATCGATCCACCTGGCCTGAGAATGCTCCCATGACACGCCCGATCGGACAGCAAGCCGTTCGCCGCCTCATCTGTTCCGGGTGCGGAACGGAATTCAATTGCGATCCATCCGGGAACTGCTGGTGCGCCGAGGAGCCCGGACGGTTGCCAATGCCGACCGAAGGCGGCGACTGCCTGTGCCGCGATTGCCTGCGAAAGGCCGTGTCGAGGTCATCGCCCAAGACGTGACCCCGGCGTCGATGCGCATCGGTGTGATTGCGCCCTTTCGTGCGCGCTGGATTCGCCCCATATTGCCCGCATGGCGAAGGCTCCCAATCCCCCTGAAAAACCCGGTAAAGCGCCGGGCTCACGGAAGTCAAAAGCCTCGACATCGCAAACCTCGAAGCAGCAGACCTCGAAGCCGAAGGCGCATCGTCCCGAAGTGCAGCCGATCGGGCCGGCGTTGGCCGACCTGCTCAATCCCGCCATCAACCGCGGCGACGCCGGCCTTGGGTCGGGAACCGGACTGCAACCCCCGCCGGACAATTCGTGGGACCGTCGCTCCGGCGGCGAAGCCGCGGCGCATCGCGCGCGGAGGTCAACGCGCGGCAAGAGCGACGCCACCGCGAAACGGGATGCGGCGAGCGCAACGTTCGAGAATCCTCCCCCTTCCCAACCCTCGAAGAGCGAACTTCGCTCGTCTCGGCGGCCGGCAAGGGGAATTGAAAGCGGCTTCGAGGAAGCACCACAAGCAATTTACGGCACATCGGCCACGATCCCGACGCTCGATCCGGAACTGGCGCGACAGCTGGGCATGCCGACCGCCGAGGACGACGAGGATGCCCTGGCGCGGCCGCCGCGCAGCAAGATGGAGGGCCTCGGCGTCAAGGCGACGGCGGAATCGCTGGAGGCGCTGCTGCGCGACGGCCGGCCCGAATTCAAGACAGGCGACGGCTCGCTGAAACTCTGGACGCCGCATCGCCCGCCGCGACCGGAGAAGAGCGAAGGCGGCGTACGGTTCGAGATCAAATCGGAGTATCAGCCCAAAGGCGACCAGCCGCAGGCGATCCGCGAACTGGTGGAAGGCATCCGGCGCAACGACCGCACCCAGGTGCTGCTCGGCGTCACCGGCTCGGGCAAGACCTACACCATGGCCAAGGTGATCGAAGCCACGCAGCGCCCGGCTCTGATCCTCGCGCCGAACAAGACGCTGGCGGCGCAGCTCTACGGCGAGTTCAAGAGCTTCTTTCCCGACAACGCGGTGGAATACTTCGTCAGCTATTACGACTACTATCAGCCCGAAGCCTACGTCCCGCGCACCGACACCTACATCGAAAAGGATTCCTCGATCAACGAGCAGATCGACCGCATGCGCCATGCGGCGACCCGTGCCCTGCTGGAACGCGACGACGTCATCATCGTCGCCTCGGTCTCGTGCATCTACGGCATCGGCTCGGTGGAAACCTACACCGCCATGACCTTCGCGTTGAAGCGCGGCGAGCGCATCGACCAGCGCCAGCTCATCGCCGACCTCGTGGCGCTTCAATACAAGCGCACGAGCGCCGATTTCACCCGCGGCACCTTTCGCGTGCGCGGTGACACCATCGACATTTTTCCCGCGCACTACGAGGACCGGGCTTGGCGCGTCAACCTGTTCGGCGACGAGGTCGAGAGCATCGAGGAGTTCGATCCCCTCACCGGCCACAAGCAGGACGAACTCGATTTCATCAAGGTCTATTCCAATTCGCACTATGTGACGCCGCGCCCGACGCTGGTGCAGGCGATCAAGAACATCAAGGTGGAGCTGAAGCAGCGGCTCGACGAACTGCATGCTCAGGGCCGCCTTCTGGAAGCGCAGCGGCTGGAGCAGCGCACCACCTTCGACCTCGAAATGATGGAGGCCACGGGAAGCTGCGCCGGCATCGAGAACTATTCGCGTTACCTCACCGGCCGCCGACCGGGCGAGCCGCCGCCGACGCTGTTTGAATACGTCCCCGACAACGCGCTGGTGTTCGCCGACGAAAGCCACGTCAGCGTGCCGCAGATCGGCGGCATGTTCCGCGGCGACTTCCGCCGCAAGGCGACGCTGGCCGAATACGGCTTCCGCCTGCCCTCCTGCATGGACAACCGGCCGCTGCGTTTCGAGGAATGGGACATGATGCGGCCGCAGACGATCGCGGTCTCGGCCACGCCGGGCGCGTGGGAGCTGAACGAGAGCGGCGGCGTGTTCGTCGAGCAGGTTATCCGCCCGACCGGCCTGATCGATCCGCCGGTCGACATCCGCCCCGCGCGCACCCAGGTCGACGACCTCGTCGGCGAGGTGCGCGCCACCGCGGCGAAAGGCTACCGCTCGCTCGTCACCGTGCTGACCAAACGCATGGCGGAAGACCTCACCGAATACCTGCATGAGCAGGGCATCCGCGTCCGCTACATGCATTCGGACATCGACACCATCGAGCGCATCGAGATCATCCGCGATCTCAGGCTCGGAGCGTTCGACGCGCTGGTCGGCATCAACCTGCTGCGCGAGGGCCTCGACATTCCGGAATGCGCGCTAGTCGCCATCCTCGACGCGGACAAGGAGGGCTTCCTGCGCAGCGAGACCTCGCTGATCCAGACCATCGGCCGCGCAGCCCGCAACGTCGAAGGCCGGGTGATCCTCTATGCCGATCAGGTCACCGGATCGATGCAGCGCTCCATCGCCGAGACCGACCGCCGCCGCGAGAAACAGGTGGAGTACAACACCGCCCACGGCATCACGCCGGAGAGTATCAAGAAGTCCATCGGCGATATCCTCAACAGCGTCTACGAGCGCGACCATGTGCTGGTGGAAATCGGCGACGGGGGCAAGGGAAATTCCTGGTCGGACGACGCGATCGCGATCGGCCACAATTTCGAAGCTGTTCTCTCCGATCTGGAAACACGGATGCGCGAGGCCGCCGCCGACCTGAACTTCGAGGAAGCCGCAAGACTGCGCGACGAGGTGAAGCGGCTGCGCGCCACCGAGCTTGCCGTCGTCGACGATCCCACCATCAAGCAGCGCGGCGTCGCGGCGAAGGCTGGCAGCTACGCGGGCAAGAAGAAGTACGGCGACGCAGCGAACCTGCCGGCGCGTCTCGACAAGGCGGCGCAAGGCACGGCAGCCGGCAAGTTCGGCAAACGTGGCTCGTCAACCTCGAAAGTCCACAAGCCCTCGCTCGACGAGATGGGCATCGCCACCTGGCATGAGGTCAAACCGACCGGCGCGCGGCCGAAGCCGCGCAAGCCTACGCTGGATGAAATGGGCCCGGGAACGGAAAGCCGCATCTATCAACCAACCTCGACGCGTGAAGCCGGCCCGGAGTTCGGCCCCGGCCCCCGCTCGACCGGCGGCGCGCCGGGAAAACGAGGCGGTTGGAAGAACAATCGAAAGCGCTAGCAGAACAATCATTGCAGAGATGTTTCATGCTTTTTGACATACTCAAGCAGAGTGTTCACCCACCATGGGCTCAATCGTCCGAGGCCGTCCGGCATGGCTTTGTCATAAGCCTTATATCGCCGCGATCCAGCCTGACACTGTTATAAAAGTTCTCGACCGGGCCGGATCTCACAAGGCATAAAGAATAGCTCATCAAAAGCTTGCTCCACAGCTATCACTCCTTCACGTGAAGGTTTAGAGCGCCGGCACCCTATTCAAATTTCATCAAACAAGGATACCTTCATGGCGGACGCTGATCTCGACGTCATCATCCGGCGGCTCGCGAAGCAGCAGCACAAAAGCCTGATCGCCGCGGTCAAGGCGCGACGCGACCGCTATCTCGCCCTCGCCGCCAAGGCGAAGGATGCCGCCGGCAGGCAGCGATTACGGCAGATGGCGAAGCACGCGTTCGAGGAAGGCGCCGCCGCCGCAAGGCGAATGCAGATGTCCGCCGACAACGCCGCCGACAGCTATGCACGCGCGATGCGGCGGGCGGCCGACAGGCTCGCGACGGAACAGGCTGCAACGCCGAAGAAAAAATCCGTCAAAGCAACGAAACGGAAAGCCGGGAAGAGTTGAATACGCACGATGCTTCTCGCCGCGTCGGCTTCAACACCTTCAGTTCCGATTTCAGCACGCGTTTGACCGCTTGGCGTTCCGCGGCATCGATCGAGGCCGGCGTCACCGCGGTCGCGGGCGAGGCAGGATTCACCATAATGATCGTATAAGATAATGATCGTATAAGACTTCACGCTGACGTGTATTTTCCCACGCGCCATAATTTCGAACGAACGCGGCGGCAGTGTGCTTCTTCGGAATCGGCGGGCTGGCGGAACCATGGCTTCATTAATGCGACGTGCTGCTGGTTTACTGCTTCTGGTGGCCGCCGCCGGCTGGACGACCGGGACATTGCCGGCGCGATCGGAAGCACCTGACAATCGAGACAACCGGCCGGAGCAGGCCGCGTTCCCTGGCGAACAGCCCGTAGATTCCAACATCGACTGGAGCCAGCTCGATGTCGATGGCTTCACCCTGACCGAGGACATGCCCCCGCAAGTCCTTCGTTCGCAGCGTTCGGCCCCAGCCGCATCGGGCGAAGGTCTCGCCTGGACCTCACATGACAAGGCTGACGGCTCAGCCGCCCTTACCGCGAAACGTTCGGTTTCATCGCTCTGGAACGCGCAGGTCGGAACCGACCTGACCGTCATTCGCCAGCCGTCGCCGCTGACGGCTTCGGAACAGGCGGCGGGCAGACTTGCAGCCAATGCTCCCCCGTCGCGGTCCTCGGGGCAGGCATGGGCGGCCGTCACCGCGCCCGGCCTGGGGCGGATCTGGGACAAGACCGCGCTTGAAGCACGGATCGATCCCGCCCGCGATCAGACCATGCTCGATACCTCGCTCAGCAAATCGCTGCCCCTCAGCGATGGCCGTTACGCGCTGACCCTCCGGAACGGCTACAACATCATTCAGCAGGACGCGTTGTCGGTCCCGGGCATCAAGGGAACGCGACATTACAATACCGACCATTCTGCCAGGCTGAGCGTCACCGACACCGGCACCAGCCTGATCGCGGGGCAGTCGCTTTCATCGACCGATAGTAGATGGCTTCGCAGGATCGGCGCCGAGCAAAAGCTCTCCGACGGCCTCAGCATCACCGGCGCGGTCAGTGAAACGCCGCAAGGACCGCTGAACGCGAGCCTGACCGCAGCGTTCAGGCGCAAGTGGTGACCCCCGCCGGGCGGCCTGATTTCAGGAATTCAACGCTGCCCGCCGCAGATCGGCCCCGATGTCGTCAAAATCGGCGGTCCTGATAGCAGCACCCTAGAGCATGATCCGAGCAAGTTGAATCGGACCATGCTCTAGAAATGGTTGTCTGGTCGCATTTTCTTGCGGCGAACCGGTATCCACTTCGCCGGAAAGTGCTCTAGGCCGGATCGACATTCACGGCAGCCAGATCAGGGCTGCGGCCAGGTGAACGAAGCCCGTGAAGTGAACGGTTCGCCTGTCGTAGCGGGTGGCGAAACGGCGGAAGTGCTTGAGACGGTTGAAGCAGCGCTCGATGCGGTTGCGGTGCTTGTAGAGACCGGCGTCATGCGGGATGATGATTTTGCGCGTCCTGTTTGAGGGGATCACCGCTTCGGCGCCCATGCCGGCGATGAGTGCACGCAAGGCGTTGCTGTCATAAGCCTTGTCGGCCAGCACGGCGTCCCCGGCCTGGGCTTCGAGCAGCGCGGGGGCTTGTGTGATGTCTCCGACCTGCCCGGCGGTGACGATGAAACGCAAGGGTCGGCCCAGCGCATCGGCGAGCATGTGGACCTTGGTGGTCAGTCCACCTCGGGAACGCCCCAGCGCCTGATCCTTGGCCCCCCTTTTCCGGTAGCCGCCTGCTGATGGGCTCGAACGATGGTTGAGTCGAGCATCAGATACTGGTTGTCGCGATCGGCTGTCAGGGTGGAGAACACCCGTTCCCACACACCGGCATGGCACCACCTGCTGAACCGCCGATGCACCGTCTTCCAGCGACCATAGCGCTCCGGCAGGTCACACCAGTGCGCGCCGGATCGCAGCACCCACAGGCAGCCGTTCACAAACAACCGATTATCCGATCCCGTCCGTCCCGGATCAGAGGCCTTGCCTGGCAGCAACGGTGCAATCTTCGCCCACTGATGATCGCTCAGCTCATACCGCTTGATCCCCATCGTGCAGCTCCGTGTCAGAATCACGGAACCCTATGAATCAGCGATCAGACCGCCTGGGAATCCTGAATGTCGATCCGGCCTAGCGCGTACTCGGCAAAAGTGGATACCGGTTTTGCGATCAGAATACGCGCCGATCCGGTTCATGTGAAGAAAACGCGTCAAACAATCATCCAAGGCTTCGCTTCCGATTCAATCAGAAGCGAAAATGCTCTAGTATAAACTCGTCGTGCGGGGACTTCCGCGCTCGCTCAACGCGAAACAGGGAACAAGCCGATGAACGCCACTCCATCTGAAACAGCCGAAACAAGCGCGACCGAAACCGACTCGAACCTCGCCGCCGTCTCGGAGGTGGAAGCGGGTATTCGCGATTTCGTGCGCAACGATATCGCCTATCTGCGCCGGCCCGCCGCCGGGGCAGCGCCGGCCGCCGGCGCTCCACCCGCCGCCAGCGCTCCGAACGCCGACGTCAAGCTGGAGCCGAGCACGGAAGCGACGGTCAACAACGTCAATTCGCTGATCCAGCGCGTCGCCGGAACCTCGCTCGCCGAGATCGAGAACCTCGTCACCGAACTTGAGAGCCTCCGGGACCTGCTTCATGCGGAAGGACAAAGGGTTCAGCGCGAAATCTCGGGCTATGCCCAGTTGAGCCAGGCGGCGATGAAGTCGACCCGGATCATCGCGGACAACGTCGCGCAATGGAAGCGCACGGCGGAGAACCTGCGCAGCGAGTAGCGCCTATCCGCTCAGGAATCATGCTCCTGCGGCGATGACATTAAAGTTTGATCCAGATTGTGTTTGGATCAGACTTTAGAGCGGCGGCCGGTCAAATGGAACCAGCGCCGCCGCTCCAGTTAATTGATTGAGCATCGGATTTATCCCGAAACCGGTTCCCACTTTCGGGTCCGATGCTCTAATGTCCGTGTTCGGCTTTGCCGTTCAGTCGAACAGGCTGGATACCGATTGCTCGGCAGCCGTGCGGCGGATCGCTTCACCGATCAATCCGGCGATCGACAGCAGCCGGATGTTGCCGGTCTTGTTCACGGCGTCGGTCGGCTGGATCGAGTCGGTAATGACCAGCTCTTTCAGTTTCGAGCCGGCGATGCGCGCGGCTGCGCCGCCGGACAGCACGCCGTGGGTGATGTAGGCGTAGACGTCCCGCGCGCCGTTGGCGAGCAGCGCGTCCGCGGCGTTGACCAGGGTGCCGCCGGAATCGACGATGTCGTCGATCAGAATGCAGGTATAGCCCGCGACGTCGCCGATCACGTTCATGACCTCGGACTCGCCGGCGCGCTCGCGGCGCTTGTCGATGATCGCCAGCGGCGCGCTGATGCGCTTGGCAAGCCCTCGCGCGCGCACCACGCCGCCGACGTCGGGCGACACCACCATCAGGCTGCCGAGTTCGAACCGCTCCTTGATGTCGCGGACCATCACCGGAGACGCGTAAAGGTTATCGGTCGGAATATCAAAAAAGCCCTGAATCTGCCCCGCATGCAGATCGAGCGTCAGCACCCGATCCATTCCGGCGCGCGTGATCAGATTGGCCACCAGCTTGGCCGAGATCGGTGAGCGCGAACCGACCTTTCGATCCTGCCGCGCATAGCCGAAATAGGGAATCACCGCGGTAATCCGGCGCGCCGAGGCGCGGCGCAGCGCGTCCGTGATGATCAAAAGCTCCATCAGATGGTCGTTGGTCGGATACGAGGTCGACTGGATCACGTAGACGTCCGAGCCGCGCACATTCTCGAGAACTTCGACGAATATCTCGTTGTCAGCGAAGCGACGGACGCTGGCTTTCGTGAGTTCAAGCCCGAGCCATCTGCCGATTTCCCGCGCCAGCACCGGATTGGAGTTGCCGGCGACCAGCTTGACGGCGCCGTTCTTGGCGGACATCGACGCGTCTCCCCTCGATGTGGTGGATACAACGTTCAACATCCCGTCTCCAGGAGAACCTCTCCGATTCCGACGGAGGCGGTGTATCAAGGAGTAGCCAAGTCTGGCAATACGCCGCTCGCGGAATCCGGCGCGGATCCTGCGGAATCCGAAGGTCAGCGAAAAAAGCCCTGCCTACCCGGCCTCCAGCACGATCGCGTGGACGTGGCGGCCGAAATCCGGCTCCTTGCGATGCACCGAGCGGCGGTAGCTGAAGAAGCGCTCGCTGGAATAGGTATCAAGGCCGGTGTCGTCGATCGTTCGCACGCCGGCGCGTTCAAGCCGCATCCGGATGAAGCCGCCGAGGTCGAACATGGCATGGCCGTCGTGCCTTGACGGAATGAAGAACCGCGCATGGCCCGGATCAGCTTCCGTGAAACGGGTCACGAAGTCGGCGCCGACCTCGTAGCTTTGCTGTCGGATCAGCGGTCCGATCGCGGCGGCGATGTCATCGCGACGGCCGCCAAGAGCTTCCATCGCATCGATGGTTTGTTCCAGCACGCCCGTCAGCGCGCCCTTCCAGCCGGCGTGTGCCGCACCGATGACGCGCGCGCGCGGATCGGCGAACAGGACCGGCCCGCAGTCAGCCGCGGTCACGCCGATCGCAAGCCCCGGCGTTCGCGTCACGATGGCGTCCGCGCGTGGCCGCGACGCAACATCCCAGGCCCGGTCGGCGATCACGGCGTCGGGTGAGTGGACCTGGTAGAGCGACAGGAAGCTCGCCGGCTCGACCTCCATCACCTCGGCCATGCGCCGCCGGTTTTCGGCGACATGGGCGGGATCGTCCTGCGAGCCGATGCCGGCATTCAGACTTGCATAGATGCCTTGCGAAACGCCGCCCTCGCGAGTGAAAAAGGCGTGCCGGAATCCGGAAACCGTCGAAAGCAGGGTGGAAGCCAGCGTCATGGCGTCCTGATCCCACCGCCATGCGCCTGATCGCTCAGTCCCACCAGCACGCTGAGGCTGGGGTCGGACACGCCGATCACCTTGAACATCGAGCCCATGCCGCCGCGTCCGCCTTCGGTCAGACGCTTCAGCGCGGTCGCGATGTCATCGGACAGTTCAGGCGTTGCTTTCGCCATCAGGTTGACGGCGCGGGCCTCGATGCCAAGCCGGCGCAGAAATTCGCCCTGCGGCACCGGCCCATGCACCCGCGCCCCGACGTCCTCGGCGGCGCGGGCAAGCGCCTCGAAATCCACATGGGCTGTTACATCCACGCGGCCGGGATATTTCAGCGGATCGGCGAAGCTGTGTCTTGAGATGGCCTGAAAGGTATCGCCGGCGTCGCTGCGCACATGGCCGTAATCGATGATCAGCGCCGCGCCGCCGTTATCGCGGACGCGGGTTGCGATGGACATCATCTCGGCATCCGGACGCCACTCGAAAATGGCCCCGACCGGCGCCGCGCGCACCAGCGGCGGCAGCAGCACGTCGAAGCGCGGCGTCGGCTCGGCGCTGACGCCGAACACGAGCTGGCCGCTGCCGTCGATGTCGACAACGCGCTCGTGCCAGCCGCCGTCGCGCCTGACCATCTGATGGACCGGAAGCACGTCGAAATATTCATTGGCGAGAATGATCGCAGGTCCTTGCGGAACCTGGTCCAGGCTGGTGTGCCATTCGATGTTCGGCGCGTCGGACAGCGCCGCCATCTGTTTCTCCACCAGCACCGGATTGATTTCGACCATATGGACGCTGAGCGACTCATACATCGGTGGCAGCACCCGCAGCGCGCGAAGCGCATCCGCCATCAGGGTGCCGCGGCCGGGGCCAAGCTCGATCAGCCGCAGCGGGTCCGGAGAGCCCATCATGCGCCACACCGACGCGGCCCACAGTCCGAGCAGTTCTCCGAACATCTGGCTGACTTCGGGCGAGGTGACGAAATCCCCCTCGCGCCCCAGCGGATCGCGCGCGATATAGTAGCCATGCTCGGGATGGGTCAGACAAAGCTGCATATAGCGCCAGACCGGCAGCGGACCGGACGTCTTGATCAGCTTCTTGATATAGGTCAGCAGCGGAGCAGGTTCAGTCACGATCGACCTTGGTTGAAGCGCCCGAATTCGGGCTCGCCTGCGCATCTGACGCCCGCGAGCCGCGGGACCAGGCGGCGTAGACAATGGCAAGTCCGATGATAACCATCGGTATCGACAATAGCATTCCCATGGTCAATCCGCCCCACAGAAATCCGAGCTGCGGATCCGGCTCGCGGAAGAACTCGGCGACGATCCGCGCCATAGCGTAAAGCGCGATGAAGCTGCCGAGAACGAGGCCCGGCCGCTTCAGCGCGCCGAGGCGGATCATCAGCGCGAGGATCGTGAACAGCAGGATGCCCTCAAGCGCCGCCTCATAGAGCTGACTCGGATGACGCGGCAGGGGACCGCCGTTGGGAAACACCATGGCCCAGGGCAAGCCCGGGTCAGCCGGACGCCCCCACAATTCGCTGTTGATGAAATTGGCGATGCGGCCAAGAAACAGGCCGATCGGCCCGACCGCGGTGGCGACGTCACCGAGCGACAGGATCGGCAGGCCATGCCTGCGGCAGAACAGGATGACCGCCGCGACACAGCCCATGAAGCCACCGTGAAACGACATGCCGCCGTTCCAGAGCTGGAATATCTGGGCGGGATAGCGGATGAAATAATCCGGATTATAGAACAGCACATAGCCGACGCGACCGCCGACGATGATGGCGATCGTCACCCACAGGATGAAATCGTCGAGTTGCACCACCGAGATCGGCGCCGGTCCGCCCCACAGCTTCTCGCTCCGAAGCAGCGCCCGCGCATAAAGCCAGCCGAGCATGATCCCGCCGATATAGGCCAGCGCATACCAGCGGATCGCGATCGGACCGAGCGAAATGGCGACGGGATCGAAGACGGGATAGGTGATGAGGAGAAACATCGGATTCGTTCTATCCATAGCGTTTTTTTGAGCGAAGTGGATGACCTGTTCGCGTGAAGAAAACGCGTCAGAACAACAATCTGAAGATTCCGCTTCTGATTGAATCAGAAGCGAATCTTCAGGCGTCAGGCCCGCGCTCGCCGCGGACATCCAGGTCTCGAACGGTCCCGTAACGATTGCAAGGGAAATCAGGCCGGGCCAGACTTATGGCGGTTCAAGGCTAGCGATGGTTCAGGCGCTCGAGCGGGCTTGAACTGCCGTGCCGGGATCGCCATTCTCTTCCGGTGACGTGGCGATCTTGCCGCCCACCGGAGACAGTAGGATGACGCAGACCAGCAACCGGTTTTTCGATGAGATCGGCCGGCTTATGAACGATACCGCCGGGGTGGCTCAGGGATTCAAGCGCGAGGTCGACGCGGTGGTCCGCCATCAGGCGGAAAAGATCCTGAGCGATCTCGATGTGGTCAAGCGCGAGGAGTTCGAGGCGGTGAAGGAGATGGCGCGGCTTGCGCGCGAGGACAATGAGGCGCTGAAGGCCCGCATCGCGGCGCTCGAGGCCAAGCTCGGCCAAACCGGCTGAGCGGATCGCGTTCAGGCGAGATCAGCGAGGGGCGATGCGCGCGACCGCGGCGCTCTCGAATGAATAGACGCCGTCGGCATACCCCTTCACCACGGTCCAGGTGGCCAACGTAACCGCCAGCATCACCGTCGCGAACAGCACGCCGACGATCTTCAATCCGGTGCGATCTGCCATAGCGTCCCCTGCCTCATAAAGCGTCTTAGAAATCGCGTCTTCGAGAGAGCGTTCCGCGCGAAGCATGTCCTCGGGTTGACCCGAGAAATGGATGCCGTTTCGCGTGACGAAAACGCGTCAGATCAAAATCCGTCCGATTAAATCATGGCGCCCCGCTTCTGATCCTCATCTGAGACGAATGAAGGACCCGAGGACTCGACAAGACCGCCTGATGGTTCATAATCCCTTAAAAGGGACCGGTTTTCGAGTGAAATCTTGCCGAACTACGTCGATCGGCCAGCCGATCGTGCAATCGGGCAACACCTTAATCCTGGGAAGGATGCCGGCGCGGCACGAAAACCGATCCCAGGAAGGAAAACACCAGTTCGCCGCGCTGGTTCGTACCGGTGTTGCGCACTTGCATGACACCCCACTCCGGACGAGAGCCGGAAGCTCTCAGCGACTCGACTTCGCTGGCATAGCTGACCGTATCGCCCGCCAGCACCGGCTTCAGCCAGCGCATGTCACGAAATCCGGGCGAGGGTCCCCACATCCCCGGCTTTTCGCCGCGCGCGGCCGCTTCCGCCGCCTCACGCCGGCTGTCCGCGACCATCAGTTTCATCCAAACCGAAGCGACATGCCAGCCGGAAGCCGCCAGACCGCCGAAGAGCGATCTGCGGCCTTCTTCCTCGTCGAGATGAAAGGGCTGCGGGTCGAACTGCGACGCGAACGCCTTGATGCGTTCGCCGGTGAAGGTAAACGAACCGAGGTCGCGGCGCAGCCCGACCTCCATGTCTTCGAAATAAGCCATGAGTTCAACTCTGCGCCGGCTGTTCGGCGCGGCGCCTGATCATGATCGGTGACACCGCCTCCAGCAGAACCTGATCGGAAGCATTGCGCATGCGCATCGCGAAGGTCACGATCCCCATCTCTGGACGGCTGCGCGACACCCGCGTCGCGGCAACGTCGACGTCCAGCATCAGATCGTCGCCCGGCCGAAGCGACGACAGCCAGCGGACTTCATCAACGCCGGGAGAGCCGAGCGAAGCGGTCCGTCCGATATAGCCGTCGAACATCATGCGCATCATGAGCGAACATAGATGCCAGCCCGAACCCGCCAGCCCGCGCAGCATGGTGTGCTTCGCCGCCTCCTCATCAAGATGCATGGGCTGCGGATCGAACTCGGTCGCGAATGCGATCATTTCGTCACGGCTGACATGCCGCGGCCCGAAAGTACCGAACCGGCCGAGCGGAAAATCTTCAAATGTCAGGATCATGGCGCGACCTGTTGAAGGACGCCCGATTGTGGCCGCTATTTGCAGCAATCTCAAGCCGTACATCAGCATACCGCGGCGGGAGCACCGCTTGTGATTTCAGTCACAGGCAGAATGCCAAGGTTCAGCGCCGCCCGGCTTATGACGACCGCGCGACTCGCGAAGGAAACAGAAAATGTTTGAAGTCCGGGATCTGTTCCAGTGGGATCGCTTCATCACCCCCACGATCATCAAGGTGTTCTATTGGCTGGTCATCGTGCTGATCGTGCTGTCCGGATTGTCCGGCATCTTCGCGGGCCTCTCCTCGATGGCCGTCAGTCCCTTCAGCGGCTTCATCACGATACTTCTGAACGTCGCCGGCGTCCTCGTCGGCATCCTGTTTTCACGGATTGCAGCCGAATCCATCCTGATCGTGTTTCGCATCAACGAACATCTGGGCGCTATCCGGGATCAGGGCGCGACACGGCCGTAGAGCGATCCGATCCGAGAACCGGTTCCCACTTTTTCGGGATCACGCTCTGGAAATGGTTGTCTGGTCGCACTTTCTTGCGGCGAACCGGTATCCACTTCGCCGGAAAATGCTCTAGGTATTGAACCGGAAATGCATGACGTCGCCGTCGGCGACGACGTATTCCTTCCCCTCCAGCCGCAGCTTGCCGGCATCGCGCGCGCCGGCTTCTCCGCCGAGCGCCGCGTAGTCGGCATAAGCGATAGTTTCGGCGCGAATGAACCCCTTCTCAAAATCGGTGTGAATGACGCCCGCCGCAGCCGGCGCCTTGGTGCCGCGGGTGATGGTCCAGGCACGCGCTTCCTTCGGCCCGACCGTGAAATAGGTGATGAGATCAAGCAGCCGGTAGCCGGCACGGATCAGCCGGTCGAGGCCCGCTTCTTCCAGCCCCAGCGTCTCCAGGAAGTCGGCGCGCTCATCGCGGGACAGCGTCGCGATCTCGGATTCGATCTTCGCGGAGATCACGACCGCGATCGCGCCTTCCTTCGCCGCATGGTCGAACACGGCTTGCGAGAAAGCGTTGCCGCCCGCCGCCGAGCTTTCCTCCACGTTGCAGACGTAGAGCACCGGCTTTGACGTCAGGAGTCCGAGCATCCGGAAATTGCGCTCTTCTTCCGGCTTGCGCTCCATGCCGCGCGTCGGCTGGCCGTCGCGCAGGAGGCTGAGCGCGCGCTCGACCAGATCAAGCTGCTCCCTGGCCTCCTTGTCGTTGCCTTTCGCCTTCTTCGAGAGATTATCGACGCGCTTCTCGAGGCTTTCGAGATCGGCCAGCATAAGCTCGGTCTCGATGGTCTCGATGTCCGCGAGCGGCGCGATCTTGCCCTCGACGTGGGTGATGTCGGAATCCTCGAAGCAGCGCACCACATGCGCGACCGCATCGACCTCGCGGATATTGGCAAGGAACTGGTTGCCGAGTCCCTCCCCCTTGGATGCGCCGCGCACCAGGCCCGCGATGTCAACGAATGTCAGTTGCGTCGGAATGATCTGCGCGGACTTGGCGACCTCCGCGAGCCTGCCGAGGCGCGGATCCGGCACCGCAACGGCGCCGACATTGGGCTCGATGGTGCAGAATGGATAGTTCGCCGCCTGCGCCGCCGCCGTCTCCGTCAGCGCGTTGAAGAGGGTCGACTTGCCGACGTTGGGCAACCCGACGATACCGCATTTGAAACCCATTGCATCCTCAGCATCAATTTTCGTCCGGTATTCACGTCTTCCCTTAACCGGCGCATCCAGGACGCGGATGGCCGGGACAACAAGCGAGCAAAGCGACGCCGTTGTTCGAACGGCCATACGCGAGCAAAGCGACGCCGTTCTTCGAACGGCTATGCCCGGCCATGACGGCGTATTCTCCAGCTTTCCCGCGGCGAAGAAATCAGTTCTGCTTGTCTTCGCCGCCGTTATCCGCAAATCCCTTCGCCTGCATCGCCAGATGCACCTTGTTCTGGAACGCCGAGTCTTTGGCGGCAACGAGCAGCGCCGCATTCTCCGCGACAGTATCCACCAGCGCCTCGACCCAGGAGCGTTCGCTTCTGGCGAAGTCATTCAGCACATGCGCGTGCACCAGTTCCTTGACGCCGGGATGGCCGACGCCAAGCCGGACGCGGCGATAGTCGTTGCCGATATGCGCCGAGATCGATCGCAGGCCGTTGTGTCCGGCAATGCCGCCGCCGACCTTGACGCGAACCTTGGCCGGCGGGAGTTCGATCTCGTCGTGAAACACCACGACATCGGCTTCCTTCAGCTTGAAGAACTGCACTGCGTCCTGAACCGCGTTGCCGGAGTTGTTCATGTAGGTCGCCGGCTTGAGCACGATGACGCGCTCGCGATCGAGCGTGCCTTCGGAAGCCTCGCCCTGAAAGCGGCGGCGCCACGGTGCGAAACCGTGACGCCGCGCGATCTCGTCCACGACCATGAACCCGATATTGTGCCGATTCCCCTGGTACTTCGTGCCGGGATTTCCCAGTCCGACGAACAGGCGCATGATATCGGCTGTCGCTTACTTCTTCTTGTCGCCACCGCCCGCGGGCGCCTTTGCGCCGGCGGCCGCGGCAGCGGGAGCCGCACCCGCGGCGGGAGCCGCGGCGCCGGCCGCGGCAGCCGCCTTGAGTTCTTCCGCATAGCCTGACGGCGGCACGATGGTCACCAGCGTGACATCCTCTCGAGCCAGCGGCTTCACGCCGGGCGGCAACTGAAGATCGGACAGATGGAGCGAGTGGCTGATTTCCAGCGCGCCGACGTCGGCCTCGATGAACTGTGGAATGCTTTCAGCCGCGCACTCGACATCGATGGCGTGGGTCACCAGATTGACCGTGCCGCCACGCTTCACGCCGGGCGCGACGTCCGCCTTCAGCAGACGAAGCGGAACGCTGACGCGGATGGTGGCGCCTTCGCCGAGCCGCATGAAGTCGACATGGATCGGAAAATCCTTGACCGGATCGAGATGGAAGTCGCGCGGAATCACGCGGTGCTTCTTGCCGTCCAGATTGATGTCGAAGATCGTCGTCAGAAAGCGGCCCGCCAGAATGCGCTGACGCAATTCGGGCTCTTCGACCGAGATCGGCTGCGGGGGCTGCTTGTTTCCGTAGATCACGGCCGGCACCCGGCCGGCGCGACGCTCGGCCCGGGCGGCCCCCTTGCCGCTCTTCGGACGCGCGGTCGCCTTTAATTCCATGACGGTCGCCATCGATTAGTCCTTGCTTTTCAAAAAGTTAAAGGCCGCAATCGCGGCCCGTTGCACGTCGCCGGCAAGCCTCCAGGGGTGCGGGGGCCGTGAGACGTGGCGGCGTTCTAACCGTAAACACGCGAAATAACAAGGAATTGGGCGGTATTTTTCGCAACCGCATGGCTGTCGCGGAGCGCCGCCCTACGGCGTGCCCCCATTACGCATTTCGGGGGCGGCTCTCGTGAAGACACGTCGGACGAGCTCATTGTCGCGCGCCAGCGGCAAGCCAGGCGCACACCGGTCTCGATCGTCGAAGGTTATCATTTATCGGATGCTTTCCGGACTCGCGGCAAGCGAGTCGCCGCCGCAGGACTCGCACAGCGCGAGTCCTGGTTCGTTTGTTCACCGCGCAAGCCATCTTCTTTTTCGATCAGTTGTGGACGACGCGCGCTTTGCCTGTGGACGGACTCGAGGCGGCGTTGCGCCGATTCCGCAAATCACATCACTTGATCCGCGCAGGACATCATCCTCATTCGATCAGCGCGCTGCGACGGATCGTCTGAAAGATCGATGTCCGCCGCGTGCCAGCACCGGCCGTTATATGCGTGCGTATCAACACAAGTAAAAGCAAGGATCGGGACGGCATGCCGCTGCTCGAAGGCGCTATTGATTCCAAGAACAATCCGCTGGCGGTGGTCGAGGACATCGCCGCCACCAACGATTGGGCGTTCGAGCGTTCCGGCGAAGACGAGATCACCATCGTCTCCAAAGGAGACTGGACCGATTATCAGCTCACCTTCACCTGGATGGGCGAGATCGACGCGCTGCATCTCGCCTGCGCCTTCGACATGAAGATTCCGGTGGCCCGGCGCAACGAGGCTCAGCGCGCGATCGCGGCGATCAATGAGCAATTGTGGATCGGCCATTTTGATATCTGGACCCACACGGGGACGATTATGTACCGTCACGCCCTTATCCTGCCTGAGGGACTGACGGCATCGAATGCACAATGCGCGGAGATGCTGGCGAATGCGATCCACGCTTGCGAGCGCTACTATCCGGCGCTGCAGTTCGTGGTCTGGGCCGGAAAATCCGCCCCCGAAGCGATGACCGCCGCGATGTTCGACACCGCGGGTGAGGCGTAAAGACGTGGATGGCCGGAAGCAAGTCCGGCAATGACGCTGATCTCAGAGATCGTGTGGTGTCTGTTCGCCAAGTCCGGAATCCTGCCATGGTTGAATCACGAGCTTCTCTCGCAAACATCTCCGGCGCCGTCGTTCTCGCCGGCGCGGGCAAGATGGGCAACGCGTTGCTGACAGGATGGCTCGCGCGCGGACTGGATCCGAAGCGCCTCGTCGTGATCGAGCCATATCCGTCGGACGACGTCCGGGCGCTCGCCAGCAGGGGTATCCGCCTCAACCCCACGGAGGAAACCGGCGAGGCCGCGGCGCTGGTGATCGCGGTGAAGCCACAGACATTCGGCGATACCGGCCCGGCGTTGCGGCCGCTGCTCGGGCGCTCGACCCTGGTGGTGTCGATCATGGCGGGTACGACGATCGCCAAGCTCGATATGGTTTGCGGCGGCAACATCGTCCGCGCGATGCCCAATACGCCCGCCGCTATCGGACGCGGCATCACGGTCGCGATCGCCGCGACGAGCGTGAACGATAAACAGCACGCCATGGCCGACGCGCTGCTGCGCGCGACCGGGGCGGTGGAGTGGATCGATGACGAAGCACTGATGGACGCCGTCACGGCCGTCTCGGGATCCGGACCCGCCTACGTCTTCCTGCTTGCCGAGGAACTGGCGCGCGCCGGTGTCAGCGCGGGCCTGCCCGCCGATCTCGCCGCAAAGCTGGCCCGCGAAACCGTCGCCGGATCAGGCGAATTGCTGCATCGATCCGATCTCGACGCCGCGACATTGCGCCGGAACGTCACCTCGCCCGGCGGCACCACGGCCGCGGCGCTCGACATATTGATGGGCGAGCAGGGTCTGAAGGACCTGATGGCGCGCGCGGTCGCGGCCGCGACAAAGCGATCGCGGGAGCTGGCGAAGTAGCCTCTCTCCGCAGCCTGCCGCCGGAACGATCGAGCGGTCCAAAGGGTTATCTCGCGGCATATGCCCCGCCGACCGGTTATGCATCGACGAAAAACTTTCGAGAAAAGCCGCCGTGCTCGCCAGCGAAGTTTCATCCCTGCTCGATCATCTCGGGGTTTCGTCCGATCGCCGGCGCGGCGCGCACGCCGTACGCTCGCCTCTGACCGGCGAGACCATCGCGCACGTTCAGGATGCAAGCCCCCAGTATGCGGCCGAGGCCATCGCGCTGGCTGAAACGGCGTTCCGACGATGGCGCGAGGCGCCTCCGCCGCGGCGCGGCGAACTGGTTCGCCTGCTCGGTCATGAATTGCGCGCCGCCCAGGATGCGCTGGGCCGCCTGGTCACCATCGAAGCCGGCAAGATCGTCCCGGAAGGCCGTGGCGAGGTACAGGAGATGATCGACATTTGCGACTTCGCGGTCGGGCTGTCGCGGCAGCTTTACGGCCTCACCATCGCCAGCGAACGGCCCCATCACCGCATGATGGAGCAATGGCATCCGCTCGGCCCGACCGGCATCATCACCTCGTTCAATTTTCCCGTTGCGGTTTGGTCGTGGAACGCGGCGCTGGCGCTGGTCTGCGGCAATCCGGTGATCTGGAAGCCGTCGGAGAAGACCCCGCTGACGGCGCTGGCGGTGCAGACGCTGTTCGAACGCGCCGCCGCCAAGGCGGGCGAAGTCCCGGAGGGGCTTTCCACCGTGCTGATCGGCGGACGCGATGTCGGCGAAACCCTGGTCAACGATCCACGGGTGCCGCTGGTTTCCGCGACCGGATCGACCGCAATGGGCCGCGAGGTCGGAACGCAGCTTGCGCGGCGGTTCGGACGAAGCATCCTCGAACTCGGCGGCAACAACGGCTCGATCGTCTGCCCCTCGGCCAACCTCGACCTGGCGTTGCGGGCCATCGCCTTTTCCGCCATCGGCACCGCCGGCCAGCGTTGCACCACGCTGCGACGGTTGTTCGTTCATGACAGCATCCACGACGCGTTCATGGCAAAGCTCAAAGGCATCTATGCCTCGGTGCGGATCGGCGACCCGCTTACGAGCGACGATGTTCTGGTCGGTCCGCTGATCGACGCCACCGCTTTCGAGAGCATGCAGCGCGCGCTCGAGGAAGCGCGGGCGCACGGCGCGCACGTGCATGGCGGCGAACGTGTCGACAAGCGGCAATTTCCGGACGCGTATTATGTCCGGCCGGCGCTGGTGGAGATGCCGGCGCATACCGGCCCCGTGCTGCATGAGACATTCGCGCCGATTTTATATGTCATGAAATATACCGACCTCGATGCCGCGATCGAGCAGCACAACGCGGTCGCTCATGGTCTGTCGTCCTCGATCTTCTCGACCGACATGCGCGAGGTGGAGAGATTCCTCTCAACGACCGGCTCCGATTGCGGCATCGTCAATGCGAATATCGGGCCCTCCGGCGCCGAGATCGGCGGCGCGTTCGGCGGCGAAAAGGAAACGGGAGGCGGCCGCGAGGCCGGCTCCGACGCCTGGAAAGCCTATATGCGCCGCGTCACCAGCACCGTGAACTACGGCGACGACCTTCCGCTCGCCCAGGGCGTCCGCTTCGAGATATAGAGCATTTTCCGGCGAAGTGGATACCGGTTCGCGTGAAGAAAACGCGTCAAAACAGGATCATAGAGCCTCGCTTCTGATTCCATCAGAAGCGAAAAGGCTCTAGCGTTTTCGAGCGAGGCATGTCCTCGGCTTGACCCGAGGATGAATCCGGTTCGCGTAAACAAAACGCGTCAAATCAGAAGTGGGAATCTCGAGGTTAAAACGAAGCTCAGGGATGAGCGTCCGCGCGCGCGAGTTCGTTCAGCACTTCAGCGACCCGGTCCGTCACCCAGTCGATCTGGGTTTCCTCGATAATCAGCGGGGGCGCAAAACGAATGGTGTTGCGGTGAGTGTCCTTGGTAAGGACTCCGGCTCGCAACAGTTGCGTCGCGACCGTGGCGGCGCTGGCTGAATCGCGATCCAGTTCGACGCCGGCGAACAACCCGCAACCTCGCACCTCGCGGATGACGGGATTTTCGATCGCGCGGAGCCGTGCGAGCAGATGCGCGCCAAGGCGCGCGGATCGCTCGACCAGTCCCTCCTCGATCAGCGTATCAAGAGCGGCTAGTCCGACCGCGGCGGCAATCGGATTACCGCCGAAGGTGCTGCCATGGTCGCCGGGGCTGAACACCCGCATCACCTCGCGCCGCGCCAGAAACAGCGACACCGGCAAAAGTCCGCCGCCCAGCGCCTTGCCCAGCGTCACCGCGTCTGGCGTCACGCCGTCGTGCTGGCAGGCCAGCAGCTTCCCGGTGCGGCCGAGGCCGGACTGGATCTCGTCGCAGATCAGCAGGACATCGTGCTCCCGGCAGATGTGCGCGACCTCGGCGAGGTAACCGGACGGCGGCACGATGATGCCTCCTTCACCCTGGATCGGCTCGACCAGGAAGGCCGCGGTATTCGGCGTGATCGCGGCCCGAAGCGCCGCCGCGTCGCCGAACGGCACCGACCTGAAACCAGGCGGAAACGGTCCGAATCCGTCGCGATACTGCGCCACCGACGAGAAGCCGACGATGGCGATGGTGCGGCCGTGAAAGTTGCCGTCACACACGATGATCTCGGCGCGGCCGTCCGGCACGCCCTTGACCTTGTAGGCCCATTTGCGCGCGGCTTTCAGCGCCGTCTCCACGGCTTCGGCGCCGCTGTTCATCGGCAGCGCGAGGTCCATCCCGGTCAGACGACAGGCGCGGGCGAGAAAGACTCCGAGGCGATCGTTAAAATAAGCGCGCGAAACCGTGTCCAGTTGCCGTGCCTGGTCAGTGAGCGCCTGCACCAATCGGGGATGGGAATGTCCGAAGCTTGCGGCTGAATAAGCGCCCATCATGTCGACGTAGCGCCGCCCGCCGTCGTCCCAGAGATAGACGCCCTTGCCACGCACGATCGTGACCGGCAGCGGCGCATAGTTGGAGGCGCCGTAACGCATTTCCAGTTGAACCGAGCCGTCCATGTCACCTGCTCCTCGGTTCGCATGTGTCTCAGGACCATGGTCATAGAGCATCGCGCGCTCCTCTCCCGGCTGGTGAGACCGCAACAAGCCTCCACTTCATGTGGGAGTTCAAAAGGGCGAGCGCCAGATATGACCCGGCCCGAACGGCCGCACCGCCGCAAAGCGGAGACCGCCTCCCGACAGGATCAGCCTCGATCGAGACGGCTCGCGCCGACCGCATCCGTGCGACAGAACGACTGCGTTACACCGGCACCCGCACGGTCGCGCGCAGGCCACCCATCGGACTGTCACCGAGCGTGATGTCACCGCCGTGCGAACGCGCGATGTCCCGCGCGATGGCGAGGCCGAGGCCGGAGCCGCCCTCGTCCTGATTGCGCGCGCTATCGAGCCGCACAAACGGCTTGAAGACCTCCTCGCGCATATCCTGCGGGATGCCAGGGCCGTCATCGTCGACCATGACGGTGAGCCATCGATGATCGCGATGACCGATGATGGCGATGGTTTCGGCATATCGGGCCGCGTTCGACACCAGATTGCCGAGGCAGCGCTTGAACGCCGCCGGCTTGACGGTGGCGACGGGAAGCCCGTTGAATATCGCCGTCGCGGCGTGGCCGTTGCGTTCGGCATCGCCGCGCAATTCCTCGAGCGCGGCGGCCATGTCGGTCGGCTGCGCCTGCTCGCCGCTGTCGCCGCGGGCGAAGGCGAGATAGGCTTCGAGCATCCCATGCATCTCGTCGACATCCTTCCGCATTCCGTCGACGTCCGGACTGTCGCCGATCAGCGCTAGCTCCAGCTTGAACCGGGTCAGGATGGTGCGCAGGTCATGCGACACGCCGGCCAGCATCGCGGTGCGCTGCTCGATGCTGCGCTCGATGCGCATCTTCATCTCGATGAACGCCTGCGCCGCGCGGCGGACCTCGCGGGCGCCGCGCGGACGGAAATGCGGCGCCTCGCGGCCCTTGCCGAAACTCTCGGCCGCGTCCGCCAGCCGCAGGATCGGCTTGATCTGGTTGCGAAGGAAAAGCACGGCGACGAACAGCAGAATCGATGACGTGCCCAGCATCCAGAAAATGAAAATCTCCGAATTCGAGGCATAGGCGGCGCTGCGCTGCGCGAATACCCGCATCACGGCGTCATCGAGCTGGATCCGGATTTCCACCAGATTGGAGCGGCCGACCGTATCGATCCAGAACGGCTTGCCTATCTGCCTGCTGATCTGCACCGACAGCGACTGGTCGAGCAGGGAGAAGAACGGCTTCGGCCCCGGCGGCGGCATATCGCCCGGAGGCAGGAAATCGACCACCAGCCCGAGCCGCTGCTGCGCGATGCGCCGGATCGTCGTGCGGTCCTTGTCCTGCGGATAATCCTTGTAGACATCGATCAGCGCGGCGACATCCTGCACCACCGCCGTCGAGAGCCGCCGCGTCACCGTATTCCAGTGGCGCTCCATGAACACGAAGGCCACCACCGATTGCAGCACCACCATCGGAACGATCATGATCAGCAGCGCACGGGCATAGAGCCCCTTGGGCATCCACTTGTTGAAAGCGTGCCCGATCCGGCTATTGGCGACCAGCACACGCCGCAACGCCGTGCGGATCAGCGTCAGACCGGCATCGAGCGTGGCCGTGATCGAGGTCAAGGGGCTGCGACCAGACGATAGCCCACGCCGCGCACCGCCTGAAGGAACAGCGGATTGGCGGGATCGCGCTCGATCTTCCGCCGCAACCGGTTGATCTGAACATCGACGGCGCGCTCGTTGACGGTGCCGCCGCCGTTGAGGTCGCCGCGGCGAACCGTCTCGCCCGGCGTGGCCGCAAGCACGCGCAGCATTTCGCGCTCGCGATCGGTGAGATGAATGACGTCGTCGCCCTGCCGCAGCTCGCCGCGCTCCAGATGATAGACATACGGCCCGAACGCGATCGATTCACTTTGCGAGGTCGGCATCGGCATCGTGCGCTTGAGAATATTTCCGATCCGCAGCACCAGCTCGCGCGGCTCGAACGGCTTGGCGAGATAGTCATCTGCGCCGATCTGCAAACCCTCGATGCGGTTCTCGGCCTCATGCAAGGCCGTCAGCATGATGATCGGCACCGGAGACGAGGCCCGGACGGACCGGGCAAGATCGAAGCCGGTTTCGCCGGGCATCATGACGTCCAGGATCAACAGGTCGAAATACAGACCGAGCAGTTTCGAACGGGCGGCCTTGGCGCTCATGGCGGTGGTGACGCGGTACCCCTCCCCGGTCAGAAAACGCGACAGCAGATCCCGGATACGCCGGTCGTCGTCGACCAGCAGCAGATGCGGCGCGTCGTCGGCCAGCTTCACCCGCGCCCGCGCAATCCCTGCCATTTGCGTTTGCATTTGCATCACCGTCATGCCTTCACCATCTTGCCATCGGCCCGCAGGATCGCCTCCAGCACCTTGTCGGGATCATCGTGATCGATCATCCCGAGCAAAAACTGACGCACCACCTCGGCGTCGGATGCGTCGAGGCCTCGCAGCGCGCGTTTGATGCGATCGGTCTGAAGGCCCGCGAGCTGCGCTACCAGCGCCTCGCCTTTCGGGGTGGCGAAAAGAAGGCGCTGTCGGCGGTCGGCGGCACCGGCCTTCTGCACGATATAGCCTTCGTCGAGGAGTTGCTTCAGCACCCGCCCCAGCGATTGCTTGGTGATCCGCAGCACATCGAGCAGATCGGCGACGGTGAGCGAGGGGTAACGGTGGACGAAATGCATGACGCGATGATGCGCGCGGCCGAATCCGAATTCCTCAAGCACGTGATCGGGATCGCCGACGAAATCGCGATAGGCGAAGAACAGCAGTTCGATGATGTCCCAACGGGTCTCTTCCGATCGCCGGTCCGGCGCTTCGGGCCGGCCCGCCATTGCGGCGGCGGATCCTGCCGGAAAATTTATGTCAGCATTATTGCCATATTTTGATTTCAATGTTACAACCTGGCTACCAACTACGAAACATTATATCGCGCCCACGAACTACGGATGCGGTCTAATCGAACAGCGAACCAACGGCCACCGAGAGCGCTTTCTTACGGCTAACCGGATTCCACTTAGCCGGAAAATGCTCTAGTGCCGATGCGATTACCGAGCGGCATTGCGGCCAACATACTGGACTTCGCGCCATCCGCCAGAGCGGAAACCGGCCTTTCGAGGGGCGGTAACGACCCGAAACGAAGACCGTTTCAAGCTGGAGAACACCATGAGAGCTTCGTTCGAAAAAATCGAGGGTGCAAAGTCGCTGCCATTCGACGTTCAACCGGCGGCCGAACCGACGCCGGCGACCGTGCGCGCCGAAAAGCTCGCGAATCCAGGCTTCGGACGGGTGTTCACCGATCACATGGCCATGGTGAGCTACAATCAGGCGGAGGGCTGGCACGGGGCGAGGGTCGCGGCGCGCGCCAGCTTTCCGCTCGATCCGGCCACGGCCGTCCTGCACTACGCACAGGAGATTTTCGAAGGTCTCAAGGCGTACAAGCGTGACGACGGCGGCGTCAACCTGTTCCGACCCGACGCCAATGCGAGGCGCTTCCGCAATTCGGCCGAGCGCATGGCGATGGCGCCGCTGCCCGAGACCGTTTTCATCGAGGCCATCGAGCAGCTGGTGCGCATCGACCAGGACTGGATTCCGGGCGGCGAAGGCAGCCTCTACCTTCGGCCTTTCATGATCGCGAACGAGGTCTTCCTCGGCGTCAAGCCGTCCGCCGCGTACATCTTCGCCGTCATCGCCTCGCCGGTCGGCTCCTATTTCAAGGGCGGTCCCGCGCCCATCTCGATCTGGGTGTCCGAAGACTACACGCGCGCGGCGGTCGGCGGCACGGGCGCCGTCAAGTGCGGCGGAAACTACGCCGCCAGCCTGCGCGCGCAGGCCGAGGCCATTGATCGCGGCTGCGATCAGGTGGTTTTCCTGGATGCGATCGAGCGGCGCTACGTCGAGGAACTCGGCGGCATGAACGTGTTCTTCGTTTTCGATGACGGTTCCCTTTCGACGCCGCCGCTGGGGACCATCCTGCCGGGCATCACGCGCGATTCGATCATCACGCTCGCAAGGGATTCCGGCACGCCTGTGCGCGAGGAACCCTACACGATCGACCAGTGGCGCAGCGACGCCGCCAGCGGCAAACTCCGTGAAGCCTTCGCATGCGGCACCGCCGCCGTCATCTCGCCGATCGGCAAGGTGTGTTCGGCGCACGGCGACTTCACCATCAATGGCGGCGCCGCCGGCCCCGTCGCGATGGGCTTTCGCAAGAAGCTGGTCGATATCCAGTACGGCCGCGCGACCGACCCGCACAGGTGGACCCGCAAGGTGCTGTGACCGGCGCGAATTCGTCGCAAAACGAAAGCTGTCATGCCGTCACTCCAGTGAGTGGATCGCCCGCTTGCGCGGACGATGGCCGCTTGTTTCCGGGTCAGGTTCGCGACACCGCAGCTCTTTCAGCGGCACGAGGCCGAGCCGTTCGCGCCTGATCCAGCGCGACATCATCAGGATGGCCACGGCCACGAGGCCCGCCGCCAGGCCAATCCAGATGCCGGTGCCCTCGAACCCGAGCTTGAAGGCGAACAGCAGACTCAACGACATGCCGAAGCCCCAATATCCTAGGCCAGCATAGATCATCGGCACGCGGGTATCCTGCAAGCCGCGCAACATGCCGGCGCCGACCACCTGCGCGCCGTCGGCGATCTGAAACACCGCCGCGCAAGTGAGGAACGACACCGCCAGCCCGATCACCTCGGCGTTCGCCGCATCGTTGACGTCGACGAACGCGCTGATCAAGAATCGCGGCGCGGCGATCATCAGCACGCTGGTCGTGGCCATGAAGGAAATCGCCAGTGTAAACGACACCCATCCTGCGCGGGTGACGCCATCGACATCTTCCGCGCCGTAGGCGCGGCCGACACGCACCGTCGCAGCCTGCGCCAGCCCCATCGGGACCATGAAAGACACCGACGCGATCTGAATCGCAATGGCGTGGGCCGCGATCGAGGCCGTGCCGAATTGTCCCATCAGGAACACCGCGGCGTTGAAAACCGTGATCTCGAAAGCGAGCGCCGCGCCGATCGGCAGACCGACCCGCCATAGCGCGAGGAAACGCGGCCAGTCGGCGCGCCACCAGTTGCCGAACAGATGATAGCGGCGGAAGCTGCGGCCAAGACTCGCGACCAACGCCACCCCCGCGAACAGGAAAATGTTCGACAAGGTCGTTGCGATGCCTGACCCCAAGAGACCGAGCGGCGGCAGACCGAGATGGCCGAACACCAGCACCCAGTTGGCGGCAACGTTGAACAGGATCGCGGCCGCTGTCACCATCATCGCCGACAGCGGCCGCTCAAGCGCGGCGAAGAACGAGCGAAACACGATGAAACCGAGCGTCGGCAGCATGCCCCATTGCAACGCGCGCACGAACACCTGGGCGTCGGCGGCAAGCCGCGGCTCCTGATGAAACAGAAGCAGGATCGCTTCGGTATGCCAAAGCAGCAACCAGCTCGGCGCCGCGATCAGAACCGACGCCCACATCCCCTGACGGAACGTCCGCCGCACGTCGCGCACCGTATGCAGCTTGCGGCCAAACGCTTCGGCCATCATCGGCGACGACGCCGTGACGACGCCGATACCGAAAATCAGGATCGCGAAGTACAGATTGACGCCAAGGGTTCCCGCCGCCAGCGCGGAAGGACCAACCCGGCCCAGCACGATCACGTCGGTGGTGGTCAGCGCGATTTGCGCGACATTGGTGAGGACCAGAGGCCAGCCGAGCGCCAGCGTCACCCGGAATTCTCCGAGCCAGGCGTCACGCGAAGAGGCGCTGTGGCGGGCGTCAGGCAGCATGGCGCTCCGGCGGTCGACGTAAAATGGATCGGGCGAGAGCCGGACGATAACCGCGCGGGCTCTCCATGCCTCGTTGATCGAACCGCGCTTATAGCGAATTCGATGAAATCCGATACGGGCTCGCGAAAGATGCCGGACCGCCGCGGATCACGCCGCGCAGGCCATCACGCAGACAGACCGTCAAGACCCGCCGCATCGATCCAGAACACCTCGCCCTCGGACTCCTCGGTATCGAGCCAGAGCAAATCCGCGCGCGGATAGGCCTTCTCGATCGCCGGCTTGCAGCGCCCGACCTCGCACAACAGCCCGCCGCCAGGCGCGAGATGGGTTTCAGCGCGGTCGATGATCCGCCGCACCAGATCGATGCCCTCAGTGCCGCCGTCGAACGCCATCCGCGGCTCGACAAGACATTCCCGGGGCAGTCCAGCCATCCCCTCGGCATCGACATAAGGCGGATTGGAGATGATCAGGTCGTAGCGCCTGCCCCTGACCGCCGCGAAAAGATCGCCTTGCGCAAGTTGAATGCGATCGTCGAGGCCGTGCTCGCGGACGTTGCGCGCGGCGACGGCGAGTGCGTCCGCCGACAGGTCGGTCGCATCCACGGTCGCATTGGGAAAGGCGCGCGCCGCGAGAATGGCGAGACATCCCGAGCCGGTGCAGAGATCGAGCACGCGTGTTAGGGTCGCGGGATCGCGCAGACACAACACATCATCGCCGCCGAAATGCGAGTCCAGGATTTCACCGATGAACGAACGCGGCACGATCACCCGCTCGTCGACATAAAACGGCAGGCCTCGCATATACATCCTGTTGACGAGATAGGCGGCGGGCTTGCGGGTAGCGATGCGCTGTTCGATCCAGGCGAGGATGCGCCGGCCTGCCGCCTTCGGCACCCGCAGGGTGGCCTGCGGTTCGACCTCGTCCGGATGCAACTGCATGGCCTCGCCGACCAGGAAGGCGGCCTCGGCGACCGGATCGGTGGTGCCGTGGGCGAAAATGACATGTGCGCGCTGGAGCCGGTCGGCGGCATGGCGAACATAGTCGAAAATCGTCTCGAGTTCTGGAGCCGACGTTCCGGCAACAGCGGAGTTCGCAGCCTTTGCGGCGACCCGCGCCGTCGGGCGTTTTCGGCCTGAGCCGGAAGTCGCGGCTTTCGATCGCCCGCCGCGCGCGGCGGTCTTCGCCATCAGGGCTTGGCCCAACGCGCCGCAGCGGTGTCGTCGCGGTCGTGGGCGTCAACCCAACCGGAGCCGGAGGCGCCCTCCTCCCGTTTCCAGAACGGCGCTTTCGTTTTCAGATAATCCATCAGGAACTCGGCGCCCTGGAACGCGGCCTCACGATGAGAGGACGCGGTCACCACCAGAACGATGTTCTCACCCGGCACAATTCGGCCGTAGCGGTGAATGACGGTGATGCCGGTGAGCGGCCAGCGCGAAACCGCCTCCTCGGCATGACGCGCGATCTCGGCCTCCGCCATGCCCGGATAATGTTCGAGTGTCAGCGCGGCGATCGTCTCGCCATCCTCATCGCCCCGGCAGATGCCGCTAAAAGTCACGACCGCGCCGATATCGGTGCGGCCGCGCGACAGCGCGGCAACCTCATGCGCGAGGTCGAAGTCGGCTTCCTGCAGGCGTATGGTGATGGGAACGGTCATCGACGGAGCCGGAACTGACAAATCAGCCGCCGGTCATCGGCGGAAAGAAGGCGATCTCACGCGCGCCCGCAATCGCCGTGTCCTGGTTGACATGCATCCGGTCGATGGCGGCGCGGATCACCTTCGGTTTCTCGAAGGCGTAGGCATATTCCTCACCCCGCTGCGACAACCACGCGATCAGGTCAGCAACCGTCGCGACGGCCGGCGGCGGATCGAGCGCTTCCTCGGCCTTGCCGACCCGCTCGCGCACCCAGGCGAAGTAGAGCACCTTCATTTCTCATCCTCCTCCATGAGGTGGTGAATGCCGGCATGGAAATAGTCCCAGCCTGTATAGATGGTGAGGATCGCCGAAATCCATAACAACAGAAGTCCGATCTGGGTCACGAACGGGAATATCAGGTCGCCGGCCTCTCCCGCGAGCAGAAACCCGATCGCAACCAGCTGCACGGTGGTCTTCCACTTCGCGAGCTTGGTGACCGGCACGCTGACGCGCAGCGCTGCCAGATATTCGCGAAGCCCCGAAACGAGAATCTCGCGGCACAGGATCACGATCGCCGCCCACAGCGTCCAGCCGTGGATGATGCCGTCCGCGGCCAGCATCAGCAGGCAGGACGCAACCAGAAGCTTGTCCGCGATCGGATCGAGCATCTTGCCGAGGGCGGACTGCTGATCCCAGATCCGCGCATAATAGCCGTCGAAAAAGTCGGTCACGGCGGCCGCGACAAACACGCCGAGCGCCACCCAGCGCAACTGCAACGGCCCGTCCATGATCGATTGCGCATAGACGCAGCCCACCACCACCGGGATCGCGGCGATGCGGGCGTAGGTAAGGATATTCGGTAGCGACAGCATGTGCTTCGCGGTCGCCTGGCTGGTTGCAGTGTTCATTTCATCTTACCAATACCGTCCCGGCGTGAACGTCAACCGCCGCGCGGCGCAATTTTCCGGCTTCGCGACCTGCCCGGATCTTACTCATTGATCTTAGTACAGAAAGATGACCGAACATCACAACAAACCCCGTCACGCCGGCCGGGCGTGAAAAAAGTCGAAGATCCGGCGGGCGCTTTCGGCGCTTATGCCCGGAACCTTGCCAAGATCCGCCAGCGATGCCCGCTCGATCTCCTTCAACGTTCCGAAATGATGCAGCAGCGCGCGCTTGCGCGCGGGGCCGATACCGGGAACCTCCTGCAATCCGGCTTCCCGGATGTCCTTTCTACGCAGCTTACGATGCGATCCGATGACAAACCGATGCGCCTCGTCACGCAATCGCTGGATAAAATACAGAACGGGATCCCGAGGTTCGAGCTTGATGGCCGGCCGGTCCGGCAGAAACAGGGTTTCGCGGCCAGCGTCACGGTCCGGCCCCTTGGCGACCGCCATCAGCGACACCCGGCTCAACCCCAGCGCATCGACGACACCGCGGGCGGCGTTGAGCTGGCCGAGACCGCCGTCGATGATCACGAGATCCGGCCACTGCGGCGCGGAGTCCTGCTCCGCCGCGGCGCGCGAATCGGCGGCTTTCTGCGTCAGCAACCTTTTGAAACGCCGCTCCAGCACCTCGCGCATCATCGCATAGTCGTCACCGGGCGTCAGGCTCTCTGACCTGATGTTGAACTTGCGGTACTGATTCTTGAGGAAGCCCTCGGGGCCGGCGACGATCATCGCCCCGACCGCATTGGCGCCCTGGATGTGGCTATTGTCATAGACTTCGACGCGTTGCGGGGGCTGCGGCAGGCCGAGCAGCGCCGCCAGGCCCTGCAACAACCGCGATTGCGTCGCGGTATCCGCCAGTTTACGGCCCAGCGCTTCGCGGGCGTTGGTCAGTGCGTGCGCGACCAGTTCCTTCTTTTCGCCGCGCTGCGGCGTCGAGACCACGACCTTGCAACCGGCCTTGATCGACAGCGCATGGGCGAGCAATTCGCTTTCCTCGATCCGGTGCGACAGCAGGATCAACCTTGGCGGAGGCTTGTCGTCGTAGAACTGGGCGAGGAATGATCCAAGCACCTCCTCCGGCGTAAACGACTTCTCCGCGCGCGGAAAATAGGCCCGGTTGCCCCAGTTCTGTCCGGTGCGGAAGAAAAAGACCTCGACGCAGAAATAGCCGCCCTCCTGATGGATGGCGAACACGTCCGCTTCTTCCACCGTGCGCGGGTTGATGCCCTGCTGCGACTGGATCGCCGATAGCGCGGCCAGCCGGTCGCGATACAGCGCCGCGCGCTCGAAAGCGAGGTCGGCCGCGGCCTGCTCCATCGCGCGGGCCAGATCTTCCTTCACCGCGCGGCTGCGGCCGGACAGGAAATCAGTCGCCTCGCGAACCAGGGCCGTATAGCCGGGAAAATCGATCTCGCCGGTGCAGGGACCGGCGCAACGCTTGATCTGGTACAGCAGGCAAGGACGCGTGCGGCTTTCGAAAAAGGAGTCGGTGCAGGAGCGTACCAAAAACGCCCGCTGCAGCGCGGTTATGGTGCGGCCGACCGCCCCCGCGGAAGCGAACGGTCCGAAATAGCGGCCCGGCCGCGATTGAGCGCCGCGATGCTTGAGAAGCTGCGGCGCCCAGTGGTCGCCGGTGATCAGAATATAGGGAAACGACTTGTCGTCGCGAAGCTGCACGTTGAAGCGCGGCCGCAACTGCTTGATCAGATTCGCTTCGAGCAGCAACGCCTCGGTCTCGGTCCCGGTCGATACGATCTCGACGGCGGCCGTCGCCGCGATCATGCGCGCGATGCGCATCACCTGGCCTGTCGGCCGCGCGTAGGACGACAGGCGCTTGCGCACGTTCTTGGCCTTGCCGACATACAGGACGTCGCGGGCGGCGTTCATCATGCGGTAGACGCCGGGCGAGGTCGGCGCATGGCGAACCGCATGTTCGATCGCCGCACGTCCAATCGCGAGCGGCGCCTCCGCGACCGCATCCACGGGCTCATCCGGGAGATCGGGCAACCGCGCCTCGTCGTCCTCGTCGGTCTCAAGGCTTGCGGGATCGACCTCCTGTTCCGGAGCCACGCCGTCGCGCCGCCGCATGTCCGCCGGGGAACCTGAAGGCTGCCCGGACCCGATCTGCTTCGCAGTATCGGAAGAATCGCTCGTCATGTTCCTCAGCTAAGCGATGAAACCGGCCGATGCCAGCGGATGCCAGCGATCGTTCTTCGGGGACGGCGTGGCCTTTGACCCCGCGCAAAGCACGGCAAGACCGGTTCCAGAGCCAATTCGCTTCTGATGGAACCATCAAAAGCGGGCTCTCGGATCTTTTAGTCCGACGCGTTTCCTCACGCGCCCCGGTACCCACTTCGCTCGAAAACCGCGAGGCGCCGCCACGCCGGTAACACTTTCTTAAGGACAAGAGTCGGCGGGGGCGCCGTCTTAAGAACCGTTTAACTTAAAACTTTCGATAAATCCTACGTATCGAATTCAGCATTTCGTAGCCATACGGCCCTGGCTCGCGATGTCACGATGAGAAACGGTAAGGGGTTGGAGTGCCGGAGATGACCAGGATAACGATCGCAGCATTGGCAGCCATGGCGTCAACCGCGCTGATCGGCGCCGCTCACGCGGCCGATTTCTCTTACCGGGCGCCCTACACCGTCAACCAGCCGCTCGATGCCTTTAGCTGGGCGGGCCCCTATCTGGGCGGCAACCTCGGATATGCCTGGGGTAGCGTCCAGAACAGCCTCACCAGGCCGGACGGCGTGTTCGGCGGCGTGCAGGCCGGCTTCAACTGGCAGAGCGGCCCGGTGGTGTTCGGCCTCGAAGGCGACATCCAGGCCAACGCCGCGAACGACACTTTCGCGGCCTGGAAATTCTCAAATCCCTGGTTCGGCACCGTGCGCGGCCGCATCGGCTACGCGTTCAACAACGTCCTGGTTTACGGAACCGGCGGTCTTGCCTTCGGCAAGCTGCGCGCCGAAACCTTCGGCCTGTCGGAATCCCACACCAGCGCGGGCTGGACGGTGGGAGTGGGAGCCGAAGTCGGCATCTACCAGAACTGGACGGCGAAGGTCGAGTATCTCTATGTCGATCTGTCGAGCAGCAGTTTCACGATTACGGGCGCGCCCCACAGCTACCAGTCCGGAATGGTCCGCGCCGGCATCAACTATCACTTCTAGAGTCTGCTGCTGCAGCCGGTTTCCACCGGATCATGCTCCAATAACGAGAACAATAATCATCGCTCTCGACTTCCGGCCGCTCACGCGGCCGTTTTTTTGTTCAGCCGGCGATCGCCCCGAGCTTGAAGCGGGCCGCGCCGCCCTGGCCCAACGGTTTCTCCAGTTCGGGAAGAATGGACCTGAGTTCGCCCCTCAACGTCCATGGTGGATTGACGATCAGAAGGCCGGCCGACGTGAGCGGTCCGTCCGCGGTCTGCGGCGCGACGCTGAATTCCAGCCGCAGGCATTTGTCAGCCTCGCCTCCCGCGACGGCGCCGACCCTGCGAGCGAGATCGTCCGTCGCCCGGCGTCGCTTTGCCGGATACCATAGCAGGTAGCAGCCGGTCGGCCATTTGGCGAAGGCTCCGGCGAACCCGCCGGCGAGGCGTTCGAACTCGTCCTCGCGCTCGAACGGCGGGTCGATCAGCACCAGCCCGCGCCGCTCCTTCGGAGGCACGAAAGCAGTCAGCGCCATCCAGCCGTCGAGATCGACCACGTTGGCCTGGGTGTCGCGGCGCAACGCACCGATCAAATGCTTGCGTGCAACGGGCTCGATTTCGCAGGCGACCATCCGGTCCTGCGGCCGCAGCAAGGCGCGCGCGATTAACGGCGACCCCGGATAGCATTGCAGCCCGCGCTGGGGATTGTAGGCCCTGACGATATCGAGATAGGGCGCGACCAACGGAGCAACCGCCTCCGAAAAACGCGCCTGCATCAGCCGCGCGATGCCGGTCAGCCATTCTCCGCCGCGACCCGCCTCCTCACCGGTCAGATCATAAACGCCAGCGCCGGCGTGAGTATCGATGACACGGAAGGCCGCCGGTTTCTCATGCAGATAGGTTAGGACGCGGACCAGCACGATATGCTTGATGACGTCGGCGAAGCTGCCGGCGTGAAAGGCGTGGCGGTAATTCATGGGCGGAAGCCTTTACGCTACTCGCCTCACGCCGCAAAGCGTTGCGTCCTGCCGGACGCACCACGCGCCATTGCGACCCGGTGCAAGCAGCCGCCGCTCAGCCGCCGCGCACAGGCGGCATCACCACCTGATCCCGGCGGCAGGCGCGCCGATCGATTTCCTCACAGGCGCGGAATTGCAGGTCCTTGTTCATGCAGATCCGCACCTCGCTGAGCCTGGTCCGGTCGCACATCACCGCGATCGCCGAACGGCTGAGGCCAGGATTGTCCTTGACGAAGGCCTCCTCGATGGCGTCCGCCGTGACGCTTTTCGGTGCGGCGAGATCGACGAATTCCGCCGGGATCTTCACGGCGGCGCGCGCCTTGCGGACGGTCTCGAAATAGGCCTGCGCGCTCAGCCCGGAGCAGGTGCCGTGCTTGTCCCACTGGCTGTAGATCAGTCCCGGCGCCGGCATCAAATCCAGCATCGAGGCCATGATGCGGCGATCGAGCCGCGGCGCGGGACGCTGGCAATAATCAGGAAAGCCGTGCTCATATTGCGGCCAGAGGCCATGCACCACGAACGAGAATGACCGCCCGCCGCACTGGGTCTGCTGCGATCGGCTGGCATTGCCGCGTTCCTCCGCGGCGGCGCAGAACGAAGGAGACCATGACAGCGACAGCACATAGAAATCGAACGCGCCCGGCGCGTTCTGCCGCTGGTCCGCCGCCGCATCGGCCGTCCACCCCGCAAGCAGGATCAGCCACGACAAAACAGACGCGGCCGCCGCGCGAGACACCCATCTCATGACGCCAACTCCTCAGCCCAGCCGGAATCAGGTTCTCATGCGAGATCAGAGAACGAGAACCAGCCATCATAGCATAGCGACCAGAGGTCAGGATATCTCCAGAACCTTTCCGCTTCCGGAATCACAATCGGACTTAATCTTTTTGGGTGACGCGCTCTCTATGACGCGAAATGGCCGTTCTGCTCGAAAAACAATATAGTATCGACGGCGAGCATCTTCATGCGGCGAATTCGCCGCCGGAATCGCCTTGGATCACGATGATTTCCGGATCGAATTGATTTCAGTATCTTGAGAAGCGGGACGCGGGCGGAAAACCGCTGCACGCTTTTCGTTGTCGCGCTTTACGGTTGGGCGGTGAGACAGCCCGGATTGTAGGCCCAGTTGCGATCGAGGCCGACCACGCACCACTCGACGCCCTGTCCCATGCTGGCGATCCCGCCGTCCTCGACAATGGAATAATGCACCGTGCGGACTATGCCGTCGCTGACCATCGCCTCCGCGGTGCAGTAGCGGCGCGGGATGTTATCGGACTCCCTCGGCCGGAACGCCCTTTCATGGACATTGCCATAAGCGGTGATTCGCAGCGGGGAATTCCAGAACTTCCGTTCCTTCTCCCAGAATTGCGTCGTGATGGTCGGCAGCCCCGCCTCACAGCGTGGCAACTGACCTTCATAGCTCGGCCCGAACACAGGAAAATTGAACGCATGCGCATCCGGCATGGTGGAGCCCAGGCCCAACGCCGCGCCGAGCGTCACGCCGACGGCGCATTTCTTCAATGATGTGATGAGGTTACGCATGCGAGGTCCGCCAATGATCCGAACCCCGCGACGGTGCCGTGAAGCAGGCGCAAGGTCAAGTGCGGCGACGCAACACCTGTCTACTAACTCCGGGATGAGCGGCCAGGCGTTCTTTTCACGGCCCGCTCCGCGTTCTAAGGTCGGACCGCAACAAATGGAGATGAGGATGAGACTGTTCGGAGCGGCCTTGCTGGCGGCGATGACCGGCTCGCTGGTTTTCGGACCGGCGCGGGCCGACTGGGTGCCGCCGCTCAAGGGCAACGACACCGGGGGAATCATCTCCTATTCGCTGGCCGGCGCCAGCGATGTTCGCGTGATTGCGGCCCATCACTGCGCGCACTACGGTAAGGTGGCGAAATTTCTCGGCGTCCAGGCCTATCCCGGCGGCTACGTCTCGTTTGCTTGCCGCTGGGTGCCCTATGGTCCGGACCAGCCTCCGCTGCAAACCCGCTACTGAACTGTTACGCCTTCACGGAGCCTGCGATGCGAAAATCATCCCGTCACTTGATGTTCCTCCTGCCGCTGGTTCTGCTTTCCGCCGCTCCGGCGCTCGCGGAGGTTCAACTGCCGCTGCGCAAGGCCGGGCTTTGGGACGTCAAGGTGGACCATGAAGGCGGCCGAATGCCGGGAGTCGCGGTTCAGCAATGCACCAGCGAGGCCGTGGACCGCGAATTCACCTCGGATTTCGCGCCTTCCGCCAGGCAGAACTGCTCGAAGGCCGACGTTCAGAAAACCGCGACCGGCTATGTGATGGATTCAGTCTGCACCATGGGCGGCACAACGGTGACATCGCACGCCGAGGCCACTGGCGACTTTGACTCCGCCTACACGGTGAAGGTCGCCGCGCGCAGCAAAGGCGGCAAGTTTGGAGACCGGAACAGCAAGATCACCATCGCGGCGAAATGGGTCGGCCCCTGCAAGGAGGGACAGACCCCCGGCGATGTCGTGATGCCCGGCGGCTTCAAGATGAACATGCGCGACTTTGAAAAGTTCAAGTCGATGGCGCCGCATTAGATGTGGGGGTAGGCGTTTCCAAGACGTCACGGCTGCGCATAGCCGTTCGAAGAACTGCTAATCCCACCTCACGTCATGGCGCGCGAGCAACTTCCGCACCTCGGCGACGAGATTGCTCTCGGCGGCTTCGACCTGCGCCTCGGCCTGTTTCTTCAGATACTCAGCGCGGTCCTCGATCGAGGTCAGCCCGGCGCCGGCGATCAGGTCCTTGATCAGCACCTTGCCGTTGGCTTTCTCATCCGTGCCCTGAATAATGGCGCAAGGCGAATTACGCTTGTCGGCGTACTTCATCTGCTGGCCGAGCGAATGCTTGGGATTTCCGAGATAAAGCTCCGCACGGATACCGGCATTGCGTAAGTCGGCGACCATCTTCTGGTAGCCCGCGATGTCGCCGCCGAACACCGTGACGACCACAGGACCGGGCTGCGGCTTGGTGTCGAGCTTGCCGAGCATGGTGAGCGCCGCCTGCAACCGCGACACGCCGATGGAGAAACCTGTCGCGGGCACCGGCTCGCCGCGAAAGCGCGAGACCAGATCGTCATAACGTCCGCCGCCGCCGACCGAACCGAAACGAACCGGGCGGCCCTTTTCGTCCTTTGTTTTGAGCAGCAGTTCAACCTCGAAGACCGGGCCGGTGTAGTATTCGAGGCCACGCACGACGGAGGGATCGATAATAACTCGCACGTCGGGATTTCGCGACGTTGCGCCGTAACCGCCAGCTTCGAGCAATTCTGCGATTTCCCATAGCTCGTCGCAACCTTGCCTTAAAATTTCGGCTGGCGCGATAGAGCGCAAAAGCTCAACAGTGTCTCGATTGTTTACACCACCGCTGCCATCGGCATTGAAGCGGCCAGCGACATTAGCTGGTGAGGTCGCGCGAAGGATAACTTCGCTTTGCCGTTCATCAAGGCCCGCGCCCTTCGTGAAATCGCCTTTACCCTCTTCACCGCCATCCCATCGGCCAGTTCCAAGGAGCTTTCGTATTTCATATTCAGGAAACTTGTCCGTCTTATCAATCGCACGCAGCACCGTCAGTCTTCGTCCCGCATTCTCCTCGCCGCCGAGCCCGATCGACTCCAGCACCCCATCAAGCACCTTGCGGTTGTTCACCTTCACCACGTATTGCCCGCGCGGAATACCCAGCGCTTCCATGGTGTCGGCGGCCATCATGCACATCTCGGCGTCGGCGGCGGGCGACGCCGAGCCGACCGTATCGGCATCGAACTGCATGAACTGGCGGAAGCGGCCGGGGCCGGGCTTCTCGTTGCGGTAGACATAGCCGGCGCGATAGCTGCGATAGGGCAGCGCGAGGTTCTGGAAATTCTCCGCCACATAGCGCGCCAGCGGCGCGGTGAGATCGTAGCGCAGGCTGATCCACTGCTCGTCGTCATCCTGGAACGAGAACACGCCCTCATTGGGACGGTCCTGATCGGGCAGGAATTTGCCGAGCGCGTCGGTGTATTCAAACGCGGGCGTCTCGACCGGCTCGAATCCGTAACGCTCATAGACCGCGCGGATTTTCTCCACCATCCGCCGCGTGGCGGCGATGGCGGCGGGACCGCGATCCTCCAGCCCGCGCGGCAGGCGGGCGCGAAGTTTCTGCGGCTTTTTCGGTTTCTTTCCGATGTTGGACGTATCTCGCATGGCGCGCGTGGTACCAGCGGAGAAGCGGACGAGCAAGGCGCTCTTGTCTGCCAGCACCCTCCACTCCGATTTGCGAACAGCCCCTCACCCCGACCCTCTCCCCGCAAACGGGGAGAGGGAGAATAAGGGAACGCCGATTACAAGCTATCCTAACCTCTCCCTGCTTGCGGGGAGAGGTCGGATCGTGAAACGATCCGGGTGAGGGGCAATTCGCATGCGTGGTCCAAAGCCAAACGTCACGGGTTTCGCGCGACATCTACGCATCAGCCAGACTCAAGCGGAAGCGAAACTTTGGAGCCGCATTCGCGCCCGACAGATCGATGGCCGCAAATTTGTGCGACAGGTACCGGTAGGACCCTACTTCTGCGATTTCGTTTGTCGCGAGCAAAAACTCGTCGTCGAGGTAGATGGCGGCCAGCACGCGGATTCACAAGGAGATCATATCCGCGATCGATATTTGACTATGAACGGATATCGCGTCCTTCGATTCTGGAACAATGATGTCCTCGGCAATATCGAGGGCGTCGTTTCCGTCATTCATGCCGAGCTGATCGGATAGCCAAGGAAGCGTCCCCTCTCCGTTCCCGCTGCTAGTTCACCAGCACCGCGCCGTCGCAGCGGATGCCGGAGACCCAGACATCCGCCTGCCCGATGCCGATGCCGAGCGTCGCCAGAACCTGCGCCAGCACCTGATCGATCGACCCGGTGGCGCCGCTGATGATTCCCGCCACGGCCGGCCCGAGGCCGGGAATCGGCAGGCCGAGCGGCCCCACATTCACCTTGAGCGAGAGATCGCCGAGCAGGCTCGCGGTCAGCGACGAGGTGAAATCGGTGGTGGTCACGGTCTTCTTCGTCCGCGCGACGATATCGGAATAGCTGAAAGACACAGCCGTCGGCTGGGTGTTGCCCATGCCGGCATGGGCGCGGCCGGTCACCGTGATCGCGCCGAGATTGACCAGCGTCGCCGCGCCCGGATCCGGCTTGCTGGTGAAGTTGGTCATTTCGGCCACTGAGACGTCCCCGATCCAGGCATCGACGATGCCGGGAGTGACGCCGAGCGTGACGCTGGAAGTCGCGATGTCCGGCCGGCCGCAACTCACGCCATCGAGCGTTGCGGTGCCGGAGGCGACCTCGACATAGAGCGGGAGATTGACGGCCGACACCGCGCCGGCGCCGATCAGCTTGATCGTCACCAGCACGCGGGTCTGCGCGGTGTGCACGCTCGCGCCTTCGGTCCCCACCGTCATCCAGCTTTTGCCCTGCGGACGCTCGCCGATCGTCGCCCTGACGGAGACGGCGGCAATGCCGGGCAATCCGAGATCGGCCGCGGCCGCGATCTGGTTGGTCCCGTTGGCGATGGCGCCGGTCGCCGAGAGCAGATCGAACACCGAGACGCCGACGCCTGTTTTCGGTTTCGAGCCAACCGTCATCGGCATATAGGGGCCGACGTCGAGCAGCTTTCCGGGCACAATCGTGGTGGACAGCCCGGCCAGCGCCAGCGAGACGTTCGACAGCGCGGCGGTGGCGGCGTTGATGCCGTTCGCCGCCTGCTGCGCGCTCAGCATCGCAGCCACGATGTCGGCGACCTTCACCTCGCCTGAGAGCATCGAGTCGTAGGTGACGCCGGTCAGGTCGAGACGGGTCGCCAGCGCGTTGAGGAAGTCGAAGGCGTCGATGCGGGCGTCGATCAGCGCCTGGTAGTCCATCACCGAAAGCGACAGCGTCGTTCCCAGCATCCGGCCGAGAACCGCGTTGAGCAGACCGCCATTGAGCGCGAGCAGGCGCGAGCCGATCGCGAACGAGGCAAGCGCGGTGCTCGCGGCCGTCGCCCTCGTGGTGATGTCGAAGTGGTTGACGCCGCCCGCGAACATGCGGGCGAAGTAAAGCGGCGTCTCGGTACGCAGCGTCACCCGCGCCGCGTTGGGCGCGCCGGTCGCGGGGGTGACGAAGCGCGCCTGCGGCGTCAGCGCCGCGTTCGCTGTGAAGGTGCCGAGTTCGACGGACAGCAGCGCGCGCGCCGGATAGCCGTTGGCCGTGACGGTGGCGGCGGCCGCGCTCGCGGCCTTGCCGAGGTTGCCGGCGGCGACAATAGCCGCGAGGTCGGCGGCGCTCTGCGCCTTGCGGCGATCGGCATAGATCGCGCCGACATCCACGCCGAGCGCGGTGCAGCCGAGCACCAGCACCATGCACCCGGCTCCCATGATCGCGAAATTGCCGCGCGTGTCCGAGATGAAGCGCCGAAGCAGGTTTCGCACAGCAATTCTCCTCAGAAGCCGCCGAACGGAATCGCCGCCGACCGCACGATGGTCGAGGGCGGCGCCGGCACGAACGGCAGGGTAAAAATGATGCTGTCGGATGCGTCGTAATTAACCGTGACGACGAAAACGCCGCCGCCGGACGTCGCCGCGCTCATGGTGAGATGGCCGGGCTGCAAAAGAGGATAAGACCCGGCGTTGGTCGTGACGTAGTTTTCAGCGAGGCTCGTGCGTTCGGTCTCGCTCAGGCCCGCGACCGATGACCGCGCGGCTTCCGCGGCCAGTTGCTGCACGCCATGCACCATGGTGAGGTAGGCGCCGAACACCACGATGCCTGCCACCAGCACCAGGAACAGCGGCAGAAGCATCGCGAACTCGACCGCGGACGCGGCGCGAGCACAGCGCGCGAAGCGCGGAAGGGACGAGGCGTGGCATATGGATAAACCTGTCATGCGGCCTACTGAGCCACACAACCATTAAGTGTATATTAATCTGAAATATACTTCAGGTGGTAGAAAATCACCGTCACACAGGGCTGCCGCGGCCTCGTGGGTTCTCCCCGCATTTTCAACACACACGTCGTCCAGGCTGGTCATCCGAGCCGGATCGTCCGAGTCCGGAGTTACACCTTCAACGACGCAAACTGCATTCCACAAGCGCGCTTTCTCGCGCTAACCGGTGCCCACTTCGCTCGAAAACACGTAGATTGTTATTCCTGACGCGTTTTCTTCACGCGAACCGGTGCCCACTTCGCTCGAAAACGCTATGGTGTAATTCAAGCTCGGACATTCGCTGCCTTTTCGAATCCCCGGCATCGCCACGGAAGGCGCAGCAACATCATGAAACGACTTCCGACGCCCGGATCGCGCCGCCGGCGGCAGCGCCGAACCTTATCCGCAACGCGCTGAAACCAAGTGAGGGGATCCCCGATGTCAGACAAGAACCTTGCCCTCAACATCCCGAACGATCTTTCAGCGTTCTGGATGCCTTTCACCGCGAACCGCGCCTTCAAAAAAGCCCCGCGACTGATCGCCGGCGCCAAGGACATGCATTACATCACCACCGATGGCCGCAAAGTCCTCGACGGCGCGGCCGGCATGTGGTGCTGCAACGCCGGCCACGGCCGCACGGAGATCGCGGCGGCGATCACCAGACAGGCCGACGCGCTGGACTTCGCGCCGCCGTTCCAGTTCGGCATCCCGCAGGCTTTTGAACTGGCGAACCGCGTCTCGGAACTCGCGCCGGAGGGTCTCGATCATGTGTTCTTCTGCAATTCCGGATCGGAGGCCGCGGACACCGCGCTGAAACTGGCGCTGGCCTACCACCGGATCGCCGGCCAGGGGAGCCGCATCCGCCTGATCGGCCGCGAGCGGGCTTATCACGGCGTCGGCTTCGGAGGCACCGCGGTCGGCGGCATCGTCAGCAACCGAAAGATGTTCGGCTCCCTGCTCACCGGCGTCGACCATCTGCAATCCACCTACAACCGCGAGAAGCAGGCGTTCAGCAAAGGCGAACCGCAATGGGGCGCGGAACTCGCCGACGAACTGGAACGCCTCGTCGCCCTCCACGGCGCAGAAACCATCGCCGCCGTGATCGTCGAGCCGATGGCCGGGTCAACCGGCGTGCTGCCCGCGCCGAAAGGCTATCTCAAGCGGCTGCGCGAGATCACCCAGAAGCACGGCATCCTCCTGATCTTCGATGAGGTTATCACCGGCTTCGGCCGTCTCGGTCACGCCTTCGCCGCCGAGCGCTACGGCGTGCTGCCCGACATGATCACCTTCGCAAAGGGCGTGACCAACGGCGCGGCCCCGATGGGCGGCCTGCTGGTGCACAAGGCCATCCACGACGCCTTCATGACCGGCCCCGCGAACGCGGTGGAGATATTCCACGGCTACACTTATTCAGCGCATCCGCTGGCCTGCGCTGCGGGGCTCGCCACGCTCGACATCTACCGCGCCGAGGAACTGTTCGAGCGCGCGCGCAATCTTGAACCGAAGTTCGCGGACGCGGTGATGAGCCTGCGCGAGGAACCTAACGTGGTGGACATCCGCACCGTCGGCATCACGGCGGGCATCGAGCTCGCGCCCAACGAGAACGGACCAGGCGACCGCGGCTTTACCGCGCTGAGAGCCGGCTTCCACGATTACGATCTGATGATGCGCATCGCGGGCGACACGCTGGCGCTTACCCCACCCCTGATAATCAGCGAGGATCAGATAGGGGAGCTCGTCGACAAGACCGCCAAGGTGATTCGCGCCGTCGCCTGAATGATCGGTCCGATTTCGGCGGACAACGACAGAAGACCTATCCGCCGAATCAGCGATAATGGTAGTGAGAGGGACCGGAAGCGCAGGAGATCGCTCCGCGCCGGAAGCATTCACGCCAGATGATCCGCATTTCCACGATTTTCATTGCCCTCTGCATGGTGCTGGTCTCCATCTCGGTGGGCATCGTGCTCTATTCGCTGGCCGGCCTGCCCGCCTCGGAGTGTGCGGTCGTGACGCTGGCCGTCCTGACCGTCCTCATCCTCTACAACGCCGTCTCCATGCGGGTGCGCGGCCGCAGCACCGCCGAGGGCCAGATCGCGGATCTGTCGCGGGGCGTCGCCGACCTGGCCCGCCAGGTCTCCGATTTCGGACGCCGCCTCGCGGCAGCCGAAAGCAAGATCGTCCAGGCGAATTCCGCGGCCTCGAACCGCACTCAATCCGGACTTGAATCAGCGCTCGGTGAGATCAACGAACTCGGCGGGCTGGTCAAGCAGCTTGCCGCCATGGTCGCCGCTCATGATGACATGCTGACGGCCTTGCCGTCCGTCGCTTCCGCGCCCGCGATCGAACCGGCGCCACCGGCAAGACCTGCGGATCGCGAGGCCCTTGCGAGGGCGATTTCGGCCACGCCTGCGGTTATTCGAACGACCGCCAGTTCCGCGCGGTCCCAACACGACGCACAGACCCTGGCTACAATCAAAAACGCCATCGAGGCCAACGGCGTCGATCTCTTCCTGCAACCGATCGTCACGCTTCCGCAGCGCAAGGTGCGCTACTACGAAGCGATGACGCGGCTACGCAATGCCGGAGGCGCTTACCTCGCGGCCGACGCCTTCATCCCGGCCGCCGAATCCGCCGACTTGATGGGAAAGCTGGACAACACGGTCCTGTCCCGCTGCGTGCAGGTTCTGCAGCGCCTTCACGCGCGCAACAAGGATGCCGGCCTGTTCTGCAACATCGCCATGGCGTCGCTTGGAAATCCAGAGACCTTCAGACAGTGCCGCGACATCCTCGAAGCCAATCGTGCGTTCGCCTCCTCGCTGATCCTCGAATTCAAGTACGCCACGCTGCGCGGCCTCGGCATCACCGAAAGCGAGCACCTCGCGGCGCTGGCGAAGCTCGGCTGCCGATTCTCCGTCGACCATGTCACCACCCTGCGGATCGAGCCGCGCGAACTGGCCGACCGTGGTGTGCGCTTCATCAAGGCGCCCGCCTCGCTGCTGCTGGATCCGAAACAGTCGTCGACCTCCGATATCCATCCGGCCGACATGTCTGATCTGCTGGGACGCTTCGGCATCGACCTGATCGCGGAACGGATCGAAGACGAAAAAACGGTCGTCGATCTGCTCGACTACAATGTTCGCTTCGGCCAGGGTTTCCTGTTCGCCGTGCCGCGTCCGCTACGCCAGGAGGCGGCGGACGAGCCAGCCGATAAGGCGAAGCCCCGCGCCAGCGGTGCTGCCGGAACCAACACCCCGGGCGGCGCGATCAAAACCGAACATTCGCCTCGCATGACCGGCAACGCCGCCCTCGCGCGCCGCTCCGGCGACGCGGCCTGAAAGCATCCAGCCGCCATGACCACCCTTCGTTTCATCGACCATCTGCGCGAACTCGCCGCCGAAAGGGACGTGGTGCTGTGCGACGTCTGGGGCGTCGTCCACAACGGGGTCATGTCGTTTCCGGAGGCCTGCTCCGCACTGAAAACATTCCGCGACCGGGGCGGCGCCGTCATCTTCATTACCAATGCGCCGCGTCCGGCCGACGCCGTGCGGCGGCAGTTGCGCAGGTTCGGCGTCCCCGACGACGCCTATGACGGCATTGCTTCATCAGGCGACCTGACCCGGAGCTACGTCGCGGAGCATCCGGCCAAGGCGATTTTCTGGCTCGGGCCTGAGCGCGACAGCGCGATCCACGAAGGGCTCGATCCGGTATTCGCGCCGATCGAGCGCGCCGATTACATCATCTGCACCGGCCCCTTCGACGACGAGACCGAGACCGCGGAGGATTATCGCGCCCTGATGATGCAGGCGCGCGAGCGCAAGCTGCCGCTGATCTGCGCCAATCCCGATATCGTCGTGCAAAGCGGCGACCGGCTGCTCTATTGCGCCGGCGCCATTGCGGAGCTTTATCGCGAACTCGGCGGTGAGGTGGTGTTCTACGGCAAGCCGCACCGGCCGATCTACGAGCGCGCGATGGCTCTGGCGCGAGAACGGCGCGGCGAGGATACCCCGTTGAGCCGGGTGCTGGCCATCGGCGATTCCGTGCGCACCGACCTCATGGGCGCGCACGCCTTCGGCATCGACCTGGTGTTCCTGACGCGCGGCATCCACTCCGAGCAGTTCGCAGGCATCGACCAGCTCGATCCCACCTCGGTCAAGGAACTGTTCGGCCGGCCGCCGCGGGCGCTGATGCGCGAACTGAAATGGTAAGGCGTCACGACTTGAGAGCAGAAGTTGAAACGACATCAGTTCGAAAACACCGGCTATTCATGCCGGGACATTGTCCGGAAATACTGCTTCGATCTTGTTCTTCAACGTCGCCGCGTTGAACGGCTTGACGATGTAGTTGTTCACCCCGGCCTTCTTGGCGGCGATGACGTTCTCGGTCTTTGACTCGGCCGTGACCATGATGAATGGCGTCGTGGCGAGATTGGGATCGGCACGGACTTCCCTGAGCAGGTCGTAGCCTGTCATCGGCTCCATATTCCAGTCGGAGATCACGAGGCCGTATTTCTTGGTGCGCATCTTATTCAGCGCGGCCGAGCCGTCGCTGGCGTCGTCGATATTTTCGAACCCAAGCTGCTTGAGCAGATTCCGGATGATGCGGATCATCGTGTTGTAATCATCCACCACCAGAATGGACATCGAAAAGTCAACTGCCATGGTGAGCCCCCTGCACGCCAGATTCTGTGTGTGCCGAAATTCGTCCAGGGCCCGCTGAAGCGGGTCCATCCTCGAAGGAAATACCGGTATCTTCCGCCCGGTCACCCGCCTTGCGAGTAGACCCGCATGATTACCACCAGCCCTTAAACAGCGCGTTAACCGGATGCCGAAGTCCGGGCGTGGCCAGCCGAAAGGCACACCGACTTGACTTCGATCCGGCCGCGGCATCACGGTCCGCCGCCGAAACCGTTCAATGAATTCTCTCAAATGACTTCAGGATTCACGATTATCCGCGACACCGCTCCCGCCGACGTCATCCCCCGGGGAGGCGTGGTGGCGATGGGCAATTTCGACGGCGTTCACCTCGGGCATCGCGCGGTGATCGCAGCCGCGCTCAGGATGGCGCGCTTGCGCGCAAAGCCCGCCCTTGCGATGACCTTCGAGCCGCATCCGCGCAAATTCTTCAGCCCGAACACCCCGCAGTTCCGCCTGACCGACGAAACCGGCAAGCTACGGCTTCTGGCGGGCACGGGTCTCGCCGGCGCCGTGGTCATGACCTTCGACGCCACGCGGGCCGGCACGACGGCGCAAGATTTCATTCACCATGACCTGATCGAACGTCTCGGGGTCAGCGCCGTCGCCGTCGGGTATGATTTCCATTTCGGCAAGGGCCGGGTGGGATCGCCGAGCCTGCTCGTCAGCGAGGCCCCGCGCCTCGGGATCGAAGTGGACGTGCAGCCCCATGTCGACTTTGAAGAGCGGCCGGTCTCGTCCAGCGCCATCCGCATGGCGTTGGCGGAAGCCCAGATCGCCAACGCCACCGCGATGCTCGGCGGACCGTGGTTCGTGACCGGCGAAGTGATCCACGGCGAGAAGCGCGGGCGCGGTCTCGGCTATCCCACCGCCAACATCCACCTCGACCGGGATTGCGGCCTCAGGCATGGCATCTATGCGGTGCGCGTCGGCCACGGCAAGGGAAAGGATCATCGGCGCTTCGACGGCGTGGCGAGTTTCGGCCGCCGTCCGACATTCGATAACGGCGCGCCGCTGCTCGAAGTGTTCCTGTTCGACTTCCAGGGCGACCTCTACGGCGCCATACTGGACGTCGCCTTTATCGGCTTCATCCGCGATGAGCTGAAGTTCGATGGCGCCGAGGCGCTAGTGCGTCAAATGGACGACGACGCAGCCTGCGCCAGGATCCAGCTCGCGGCCGCGCCTGATGCATTTCCGAAGCTGGGGGAGATCGGCTGAACTGCACCTCTTCGCCTCCTTGCGGGAGCCGGGACGAGCGAAGCACGCTCCCAAGGGAGAGAGGAAGAAAGAGACCCCAAAACCGGTTTCCCCTCCCCGCCAAAACACGCTATTCACCCCGCATGACCGAAAAGAAGAAAAATTCCGACGCCCCCGATTACGCCAAAACCCTGTTTTTGCCGCAGACGGAATTCCCGATGCGCGCCGGGCTGCCGCAGCGCGAGCCGGACATCCTGAAGCGCTGGACCGATATCGATCTTTACGGGCAGTTGCGCGCGTGCGCGAAAGGGCGGCCGAAATTCGTGCTGCACGACGGCCCGCCCTACGCCAACGGCAGCATCCATATCGGCCACGCGCTCAACAAGATCCTCAAGGACGTCGTCACCAAGAGCCAGCAGATGCTGGGCCACGATTCCAACTACGTACCGGGATGGGATTGCCATGGCCTGCCGATCGAATGGAAGATCGAGGAGGAGAACTACCGCTCCAAGGGCAAGACGAAGCCGAACTTCAAGGACCCCGCGGCGATGGTCGCGTTCCGCAAGGAATGCCGCGCCTATGCAGAGCACTGGCTGAACGTGCAGCGCGAACAGTTCAAGCGTCTCGGCATCATCGGCGACTGGGATCATCCCTACGCCACCATGACCTATCCGGCCGAGGCACAGATCGCGCGCGAACTGATGAAGTTCGCCGCCAACGGTACGCTCTATCGCGGCTCCAAGCCGGTGATGTGGAGCGTGGTGGAGAAGACCGCGCTGGCGGAAGCCGAGGTCGAGTACGAGGATCACACCTCGGACACGGTGTGGGTGAAGTTTCCGGTGACCTCGCCGGCGCACGGCGCATTGTCGCAAGCGAGCGTCGTGATCTGGACCACCACGCCGTGGACGCTGCCGGGCAATCGCGCCATCAGCTTCTCGAACAAGATCGCCTATGGTCTTTACAAGATCACCGATGCCCCCGCCGACAACTGGGCGAAGACCGGCGATGTCCTGATCCTGGCGAACAAACTCGCCGGCGAGGTGTTCAAGCAGGCGCGGGTCACGGCCTACGAGAAGGTTCGTGACATTCCCGCCGACACGCTGGACGCGGTGGAATGCGCGCATCCGCTGAAAGGCCTGTCCGGCGGCTATGAATTCACTGTCCCCCTGCTGGACGGCGATCACGTCACCGACGACACCGGCACCGGGTTCGTTCACACCGCGCCCGGACACGGCCGCGAGGACTTCGACATCTGGACGGCGAATGCCCGCGAACTCGAGGTGCGCGGCATCAGTTCGACCATTCCCTACACCGTCGACGAGAACGGCGCGCTGACCGCGCAGGCCCCCGGCTTCGAAGGCAAGCGCGTCATCGACGACAAGGGCAACAAGGGCGACGCCAACGAGGCCGTCATCAAGGCGCTGGTCGAACGCAATAGGCTGCTGGCGCGCGGGCGCTTGAAACATCAGTATCCTCATTCGTGGCGCTCGAAGAAGCCGGTGATCTTCCGCAACACGCCGCAATGGTTCATCGCGATGGACCGGGACATCGCTGATGACGGCAAGGCGAATCACGGCGACACCCTCCGCGCCCGCGCGTTGCAAGCCATCAGCGTCACCCGATGGGTGCCGCCGGCCGGGCAAAACCGCATCACCGGCATGATCGCCAACCGTCCCGACTGGGTGATCTCCCGCCAGCGCGCCTGGGGCGTGCCGATCGCGGTGTTCGTGCGCGAGAAGGGCGACGGCTCCGCCGAAGTTTTGATCGACGACGCCGTCAACCGGCGCATCAGCGACGCCTTCGAGAAGGAAGGCGCGGACGCCTGGTACGCCGAGGGCGCTCGCGAGCGTTTCCTGGGTGATCGCGCGGGCGAGGACTGGAGCAAGGTCGACGACATTCTCGACGTCTGGTTCGACTCCGGTTCGACCCACGCCTTCGTGCTGGAAGATCCGGCGCATTTTCCCAGCCTCAGGGACATCAAGCGCAAGGCCGATGGCGGCCGGGATACCGTGATGTATCTGGAAGGCAGCGACCAGCATCGCGGCTGGTTTCATTCCTCGCTGCTGGAAAGCTGCGGCACCCGCGGCCGTGCGCCTTATGACATCGTGCTGACGCACGGCTTCACGCTCGACGAGAACGGCCGCAAGATGTCGAAATCACTCGGCAACACCGTCGATCCGCAGAAGGTCATCAAGGATTCGGGCGCCGACATCCTGCGGCTGTGGGTCTGCGCGACGGATTATGCCGACGACCAGCGCATCGGCCCCGAGATTCTTAAGAACACCATCGAGACCTACCGCAAGTTACGCAACACCATCCGCTGGATGCTCGGCACGCTGCATCACTTCGATCGCGGCGAGGCGGTCGCGTTCACCGAGATGCCCGAGCTTGAGCGCCTGATGCTACATCGGCTTGCGGAGCAGAGCGCGCTGGTGCGCAGCGCTTACGCGGAGTTCGACTACAAGACCGTGGTCGCTAGCCTCGCGGCCTTCATGAACACCGAACTGTCGGCGTTCTATTTCGATATCCGCAAGGATACGCTTTATTGCGATCCGCCGTCGTCGCCGGCGCGCAAGGCGGCGCTGACCGTGATCGACAAGCTTTGCGACGCGATCCTGAAATGGCTGGCGCCTGTGCTTTCGTTTACGACCGAAGAGGCGTGGCGGCTGTACCGGCCGGATGCGGAGCCGTCCGTGCATCTGACGCTGTTCCCGGAGAGCTTCGACAATTTCCGGGACGACTCCCTGGCCGCGAAATGGGAGACCGTCCGCGCCGTGCGCAGCGTCGTCACCGGCGCGCTGGAACTGGAACGGGCCGCCAAGCGGATCGGCTCCTCGCTCGAGGCTTCGCCGATCGTCCATGTCGCCGACCGCGCGATGCTTGGCACGTTGTTCGACATCGATCTCGCCGAGGTCTGTATCACGTCGAATTTTGAAGTGCGCGAAGGGGACGCACCGGACGGCGCTTTCCGCTTGCCGAACGTCCAGGGCGTCGCCGTGGTGGTCGAGAAAGCCGCGGGCACCAAGTGCGCCAGGTCGTGGAAGATCCTGCCGACCGTCGGCAGCGACAGCGAGTACCCGGATGTATCGCCGCGCGACGCGCAGGCGTTGCGGGAGTGGAAGGCGCTGGGAGTCACCGTGTGACCCCGGCGGTTCGCGCTGGCATCGCGGCGGCCGTCGCGGCGCTGATTGCCGATCAGGCGTCCAAACTCTGGCTGCTGTTTGCATTCGATATCGGCCGCCGCGGCGCCGTCAGGGTCACGCCGTTCTTCGATCTGGTTCTCGCCTGGAACACCGGTATCAGCTACGGCTGGTTCCAGACCGACAGCCCGGTGGGCGCCGCGGTCCTGCTCGTGGTCAAGGCTCTCGCGGTGGTGCTGCTGGCGGTCTGGATGGCGCGGTCCCATACCCACATGGCCACCATCGGCCTCGGCCTGATCATCGGCGGGGCCATCGGCAACGCCATCGACCGCTTCGCCTATGGCGCGGTGATGGATTTCGCGCTGTTCCACCTGCAATACGCCGGTCAAACCTATAGCTGGTATATCTTCAACCTTGCTGATGTGGCGATCGTTGTCGGGGTGATAGCCCTGTTGTATGATTCCTTCATCGGGACTTCCGCCGCAAAAGCGCCCTGATCACGGACGATAGGAGCTTGCCCGGATGTAGCGCGGCTTTTGCTGCGATCCGCTGAAAAGCTGAACAGGATGAACGCGATGCGCAACACCGAACAAAACGGTTGGGATGTGCTCGGGGCCGCGGCAACGCTGCTGCGCGGCGCTCGTCTGGCGACGGTTGCCGCGGGGCTCGCCGTCGTGCTGTCGGCCGGCATGGCGCATGCCCAGGACGACGACAACACCTTCGAGGAAGGCATCATCAAGAAAGTGATGCGAGGCCTCGGCGCCACCAGCATGGAGAACTCGGATATCGAGTACCGGGAGCGGTCGCCGCTGGTGATTCCGCCCAGCACCCAATTGCCACCGCCGGGCTCGGGCTTGGCCGCCACCGAAGCCAATGATCCGAACTGGCCGAAGGACCCCGACGTTCAGCGTCGCAGGGAGGCGGCCGCCGCCAGGAAGGATCGCACGCTGCTGTTGCCTTGGGAAAACGGACAATCGATCCTGCCCAGCAAGCTCGCCAAGGGTTCGGCCGCCTCGAAGCGGGCCGAGACGAACCAGGGGAGTGAGGACAGTTCGATTAATAATCCGTCGCTCAGCCCTTCCCAGCTCGGCTTCGTCGGCAAGCTCAGCAACCTGTTCGGCGGCAAGAAGACAGAGACTGCCCCGTTCAAGGGCGAGCCTGAACGTGAAAAACTGACGCAGCCGCCGGTGGGCTATCAGACCCCCTCGCCGAACTATGCTTACGGCACCGGACCGAAGGAAGCTCTCGGCAACACCTATATTGATGTCAACAGCGGCAAGGAACGCACCTACTAGTGTGGTGGTTCAGAAGTTCGCTTCATTTTCCCTGCGAGTCCTTCAAGCGAACTTCTGAACCTAAGCCACACTAGATTCATAGAGTTGCTAGTGTCCTTTCGAATCCGAAGTTCGCTAAGGCGGATGCTGAAAAATGAGACGAACTTCGAATTCAGGGACACTATAGCGTTTTCGAGCGAAGCGGATACCGGTTCGCGTGAAGAAAACGCGTCAAAACAAGATCATAGAGCCTCGCTTCTGATTCCATCAGAAGCGAAAAGGCTCTAGCCTGATCGCGTTTTCTTGCGACGAACAGGAATCCTTCGCCTGAAAATGCTCTAATAGACGATCGCGGGCAGCCATCGGATCGCGCGACCGGATGCGGAGTCCTGATTTTCGGCTTTGCGGGTCAGGAACGCGCCGCCGGACGGGTACGAACGGTCAAATTCAATCCGGCCGGAACGTTCTTTTGAATGGAATCTGAAGGTATACCTTCGTTTTCGGTTTGACGTATCCACGTCAACCCTGTCCACTTCACGAAAGCGCTCCAGCAAAGGATTGACGGTAACGTGCCCCCTCAGACAAATTGCCTCCGGTGCGCGCCATGATGGCGGCGCGACGAGTGGCCCTCTCCGGCTTCGCGGCGCTGGCCGTGTATCTTGCGGCCCTGTTCACCTCACCGCCGGCGCCGGCGCAGACCGTCACCTCCCCGCCTCCTGTCACGTTCACGCTGGCCAACGGGCTCGCGGTCGTGGTCATTCCCGATCACCGGACGCCGGTGGTCACCCAGATGATCTGGTACAAGGTCGGCTCGGCGGACGAAACGCCCGGCAAATCGGGACTCGCGCATTTCCTCGAGCACCTGATGTTCAAGGGCACCGCCAGGTATCCGGCCGGCGAGTTCTCCCAGACCGTGCTGCGCGTCGGCGGCGAGGAGAACGCCTTCACCAACTTCGATTACACTGGTTACTATCAGCGCGTGCCGCGCGATCAACTCGCATCCATGATGGCGTTCGAGGCCGACCGCATGACCGGCCTGGTGCTGAAGGACGAAAACGTGCTGCCCGAGCGCGACGTCGTGCTCGAGGAGTACAACATGCGCGTCGCCAACAATCCGGATGCGCGGCTCATCGAACAGATCATGGCCGCGCTGTATCTCAACCATCCCTACGGCCGCCCCGTGATCGGCTGGCGTCAGGAGATCGAAAAGCTCACCCGCGAAGATGCGCTGGCCTTCTACAAGCGATTCTACGCGCCGAACAATGCAACGCTGGTGATCGCAGGCGACGTGGACGCGCAGAAGATCCGTCCTGAAATCGAGAAGACGTTCGGACAGGTGCCGTCGCAGCCAGCCATTCCGAGCGCCCGTATCCGTCCGCAGGAGCCGCTCCCGGCCGCGCCGCGGACAGTCACGCTCGCGGACGCCCGCGTCGAGCAGCCGATGCTGCGGCGCTATTACCTCGCGCCCTCCGCGACCACCGCCGCCGCGGGCGAAAGTCCCGCGCTGGACGTGCTCGCGCAATTGATCGGCGACGGCAGCAACGCCTATCTCTACCGCGCGCTCGTCGTCGACAAGCAACTCGCCGTCAGCACCAACGCGACCTATCAGGGCACCGCTGTCGATGCGAGCTATTTCGCGATCGCGGTCGCGCCGAAGCCTGGCGCGAACTTTACTGAGATCGAGCAGGCCATCGACGCCGTGATCGAAAATCTCGTCAAGAACCCGATCCCCGCGGAGGACCTCGAACGCGTCAAGACCCAGTTGATCGCGCAGGCGGTCTACGCTCAGGACAGTCAAACGACACTGGCACGCTGGTACGGCGCGGGCGTCACGGTCGGATTGAGCGTCGATGAAATCAGGAATTGGCCGGACCGCATCCGTGCGGTGACCGCCGCGCAGGTTCAGGACGTCGCGCGGAAGTGGCTGGTCAAAACGCGCTCGGTCACCGGATATCTCATCAAGGACACGACGCCGACGCGCGAGGAGAAACGATCGTGAAACGCCCTGGGACCGGTGCGGCGCGCGGCCTGCTCGCCGCCGTATGTTTCGCGGTGATCAGCTTCGCCGCCGCCCCCTCTTTCGCCGCGACGAAAATCCAGCATCTGGTGACGCCGGGAGGTATCGAGGCCTGGCTCGTTCAGGACGCCACCGTGCCGCTGGTGGCCATGGAATACGCGTTCGCGGGCGGCGCGGCGCAGGACCCGCCGGACAAACCGGGCGTCGGCCACCTGGTCGCCAGCCTGCTGGACGAGGGCGCCGGCGATCTCTCTTCCAAGACCTTTCGCGAACGGATGGAGCGCCGGGCCATCGAGCTCAGCTTCACAATCCAGCGCGACCGGCTCCGCGGCTCGTTGCGAATGCTCAGGGAACACAGCGGCGAAGCGTTCGGCCTGCTGCGGCTCGCTCTGACCTCGCCGCGCTTCGACGCCGATGATGTCGAGCGCATCCGTTCGCAGATCCTGGCCCATCTGCGCCGCAACTCGACCAATCCGAACGCACTCGCCGGCCGCGAATTCCTCAAGCTCGCATTCGGCGATCATCCCTACGGTCATCCCTCGCACGGCACGCTCGAAAGCGTTCCGACGATCAGGATCGACGACCTCAAGGATTACGTGCGGCGGGTGGTGGCGCGAGACAAGCTGAAGATCACGGTCGTGGGCGATATCGAGCCGGCGGCGCTCGCGAAGATGCTGGATCAGACCTTCGGCAGCCTGCCGGCGAAGGGCGGTCTCACGCCCGTGCCCGACATCATCGCCGCGAAGCCGCCGCAAAAAGCGTTCGTTCCGCTCGACGTGCCGCAGACCGTGGTGATGTTCGGAGGCCCCGGCGTCAAGCGTCACGACCCGGATTTCATGGCGGCCTACATCAACAACCACATTCTCGGCGGCGGGTCGCTGTCATCGCGGCTGTATCGCGAGGTGCGCGAAAAACGTGGCCTCGCTTATTCCGTCTCGCAATCTCTGCTGTGGATGGATCATTCGGCGCTGTTCGCCGGCACCACCGGAACCCGCGCCAACCGGGCCGGCGAGAGCATTGACGCCATCAACAGCGAGATCCGGCGCTTTGCCGAGAACGGGCCGACCCAGAAAGAACTCGACGAAGCCAAATCCTATGTGAAGGGATCGCAGATGCTGGAGCTCGACACCTCATCGAAGCTCGCCACCGGCCTGTTGCAGTATCAGACGGACAATCTGCCGATCGACTACATCGAGAAGCGCAATGCCATCGTCGATGCCGTCACCCTCGACCAGGCGAAAGCCGTCGCGAAGCGGTTATGGGGACAGGGGCTTCTCACCGTGATCGTGGGTCGCTCGCCTCAGGCGGTGGCGCAACCCGCGGAGGCGCAGCCGACCGCGACTCCACCCGCACCTCAACCCGCCGCGCATTAGAGCATTTTCCGGCGAAGCATGTCCTCGGGCTTGACCCGAGGATGGATACCGGTTCGCCGCAAGAAAATGCGACCAGACAACCATTTCTAGAGCATGGTCCGATTCAACTTGATCGGATCATGCTCTAGCTAGATTTTTTGTTCAACCCGTTTTCTTCACGCGAACCGATATCCATCCTCGGGTCATCGCTAGAAAACGCTACAGACTCTGCACTTCCGCAAACCGGATGAGCCCTGGTGAGTGCCATGCTGTGGATCACCCGCACGATCGTCATCGATGAAAACGACATCGAGATCAGTTTCATCCGCGCCTCCGGTCCGGGCGGCCAGAACGTCAACAAGCTCTCGACCGCCGCGCAGCTGCGCTACGATACGCGCCGCCTGACGCTCGCCCCTGATATCGCCGCGCGGCTCGCCCAACTCGCGGGGCAGCGGATGACCAGGGACGGCGTGATCGTCATCCACGCCCAGCGCTTTCGCACCCAGGAGCGCAACCGCGCGGACGCCACCGACCGCCTGATCGAATTGCTGCGCCAGGCAGCGATCCGGCCGATCCCGCGCCGCGCCACCAAGCCGACCCTCGGATCGAAGCAACGCCGGCTTGAGAGCAAGAAGCGCCGCGGCGATGTGAAGGCAAGACGTGGACGGGCGGGCGAGGAGGATTAGCTAGGTATCGGCCAGTGTTGGAAATCTCTTCAGGCACGCCCCTCCCAATTCTTGTCATGGCCGCGACAAGCGCGGGCATGACGACGGCAAGGGTTTGGCCTGCACGGACAAAAGTATCAGTTCGGGACATCCGGTTTTGCCCCCATGCAATCGGCGCGGCGAACGCCTGGAGCCTTTTCGCTTCTGACGGAATCAGAAGCGAGGCTCTATAACCTTGATTTAACGCGTTTTCTTCACGCGAACCGGTATCCACTTCGCTCGAAAACGCTCTAAACTCGGCCGCAGCCAGAATCGAGCCGCGCCATGCCCGTCCGCCAGCTTCCCGAAACCGTCGTCAACCGCATCGCCGCGGGCGAAGTGGTCGAGCGTCCGGCAAGCGTCGTCAAGGAGCTGGTGGAAAACGCGATCGACGCCGGCGCGACCCGCATCGATGTCTTCACCGACGGCGGGGGACGGCGGCGGATCGGCGTCACCGACGACGGGGCCGGCATGGCGAAGGGCGACCTCGCGCTGGCGGTGGATCGCCATGCCACCTCGAAACTGGACGACGAGGATTTGCTGGGCATCCGCACGCTGGGCTTTCGCGGCGAGGCGCTGCCCTCGATCGGAGCGGTGGCCAGGCTCTGCATCACCACACGCGAGGCCCGCGAGCCGCATGCGTGGTCGCTCACGGTGGAAGGCGGGCGAAAATCCGAGATCATTCCGGCCGCGCTGACCAACGGCACGCGCGTGGAAGTCGGCGATCTTTTTTACGCAACGCCCGCGCGGCTGAAATTCCTCAAGACCGATCGCACCGAGGCCGAGGCGATCCGCGAGGTGGTGCGGCGGCTTGCGATGGCGCGGCCGGATATCGGCTTCACCCTCGCGGGCGAAGAGCGTGCGCCGGTGACATGGACGGCGGCGCTGCCCGGAGCGGCCGGACGTTTGACGCGACTGGGCGACATTCTCGGCGGAGATTTCCGCGCCGCCGCCATCCCGGTACGCGCCGAACGCGAGGGCGTGATCGTCGAGGGGTTCGCCGCCGCACCTTCGCTGACCCGCGCGAACGCGCTCGGCCAGTATCTGTTCGTCAACGGCCGTCCGGTGCGCGACAAGCTGATCCTCGGCGCGGTGCGCGCGGCCTATTCCGATTACCTGCCGCGCGACCGTCACCCGGTGGCGGCGTTGTTCGTCACAGCCGATCCACGGGAGGTCGACGCCAATGTCCATCCCGCGAAGACGGAAGTGCGGTTCCGGAACGCCGGGCTGGTGCGCGCGCTGATCGTGCATGCGCTGAAGGAGGGTCTCGCGCGCGAGGGACGACGCACCGCCGCGAACAGGGACGGCGCGGTGCTCACGGCTTTCCGCCCCGCGCCGTCCCCGCGTCCCGCCAACTGGGATTGGCGGGAATCGCCCGCCGCGCCTGCCGACGCGCGGCCATGGATCGGCGGACCGCCCGCGGCCGCCTTCGCCGAAGCCGGCCAGGCCGCGCTTGATGTTGGCGCGCCCAGCGCCGACGTGCGCTTTGACGCACATCCCCCTCTTGATCTGGTCGATCGGCCGCTCGGCGCGGCGCGTACCCAGATCCACGAAACCTACATCGTATCGCAAACCCGCGACGGCCTGATCGTCGTGGACCAACATGCCGCGCACGAACGCATCGTTTACGAGCGGTTGAAGACGGCGCTGGCGCGGGACGGCGTGCAACGGCAGATCCTGCTGATCCCCGATATCGTCGAACTGGATGAGGCAACCGTCGAAAAGCTGATCGACCGCGCGACGGAGCTGGAAAAATTCGGCCTCGCCATCGAGTCCTTCGGGCCCGGCGCGGTCGCCGTGCGCGAGACGCCGTCGCTGCTCGGCAAGATCAACGCGGCCGCGCTGCTGCGCGACCTCGCCGAACACATGACGGAATGGGAGGAGACGCTTCCGCTCGAACGACGGCTGATGCATGTCGCGGCCACGATGGCTTGTCATGGTTCGGTGCGCGCGGGACGAATTCTCAAGCCGGAAGAAATGAACGCGCTGCTACGCGAGATGGAAGCCACGCCCAATTCAGGTCAGTGCAATCACGGCCGCCCGACCTACGTGGAATTGAAGCTCGACGATATCGAAAAGCTTTTCGGGCGGCGGTGAAACCAGAGCCTTTCCGCTTCTGATTGAATCAGAAGCGGGCTCTATTATTTTGATTGGAGCGTTTTCTTCACGCGAACCGGTGTCCACTTCGCTCGAGAACGCTCTAACCCGCCCGCAGGAACACGAATTCGGTATCGTCATAGGCGCGTCGTTCGAGTTCGCGAAATCCATCCGGCGCGGCGAAGCCCGCAACCTTGGCTTCCTCGACAACGAGCAGCGCCCCGTCGGCCAGCCAGCCGCCGTCGCGCAGCGAGGCGAGCGCCTTGTCGGCGAGTTGCATCCGGTACGGAGGATCGAGAAACACCAGCGAGAACGGCGCGAGCGGATGCGCGGCCCCGAGATTAGTCGCATCGCGACGATAGACCTTCGTCACGCCACCGAGTCCCAATGCCTCAACGTTGTTGCGCAGCAGCGCGCGCGCCTCGGCGCCGTTATCGACGAACAGCGTGAACTTCGCCCCGCGCGACACCGCCTCGATGCCGAGCGCTCCGGTGCCCGCAAACAGGTCCAGCACGCGCGCATCCGCGACCGGATCGTCGTAGGCATGAACAAGGATGTTGAACAGCGACTCGCGCAGCCGATCGGCGGTCGGCCGAATCTGTTGCGTTGATGGCGACGCGAGATTGCGGCCTTTCAGCCGTCCGCCGACCACACGCATCGTCAATCCCGTGGCGTCAGGTCGCGCTTGCCGTGATAGCCGCGCTTCGGCCGGCGCGGCGGTCCATAGCCATTGGCCTCGGCTTCGTTGCGCGCCCGCGCCTCATCGCTACCGGTCCGCTGCACCACGACGCTGCGGCCCTGGCGATCCTCGATCAGCGCGCGCTTCGTTCTCGCCTTGTTGTCTTTCTTGGAGCGTAGCGGCGTGCCGTCACGGCCGAGGTTGGCGGCCCCGGCTTCGGCCGCGGCGCCCGATGGATCCATGTTGGCGAGCGTGGCGATTCTGTCGCCGAGTTGCTCCCGCAGCACGCGCGTCTTCACCTCCTCGACCTCGCCTTCCGCGATCTCGGCAAGCTGGAAGGGTCCATAGGAGATACGGATCAGCCGGTTCACCTCGAGCCCGAGATGCGCCATCACATTGCGCACCTCGCGGTTCTTGCCCTCGCGGATCGCAAAGGTCAGCCACACATTCGCACCTTGATCGCGCTCCAGCGTGGCGTCGATCGAGCCATACTTGACGCCGTCGACCTCGACGCCGTTCTTCAAGGCATCGAGTTGCGCCTGCGTCACCTCGCCATGGGCGCGGACCCGATAGCGCCGCAGCCAGCCGGTGTCGGGCAGTTCCAGCGCGCGGGCCAGCCCGCCGTCGTTGGTCAGGAGCAGCAGTCCTTCGGTGTTGAAGTCGAGCCGGCCGACGCTGATCACGCGCGGCAGACCTTCGGGCAGATGATCGAATACCGTCGGCCGCCCTTCGGGATCAGCGTGGGTCGTCATCAGTCCGCGCGGCTTGTGATACAGGAACAGCCGCGTGCGTTCCCGCTCGGGCAACGGCTGGCCATCAACCGTGACGACGTCGCGCGAGGTGACATCGAGCGCCGGCGAGTTGATGACGCGGCCGTTGACGGCGACGCGGCCTTGCGTGACCATTTCCTCCGCGTCGCGGCGCGAGGCGAGACCGGCGCGCGAGATCATTTTCGCGACGCGTTCACCGGCTTTCTTTGGTTTCGGCTCGGCCCGCGCGCCACGCCGCTCGCCGTCAGGCGCGCGTTCGCGATAGGCGCCGCGTCCCCCGAACGCCGGACGTTTTGCGAAAACCTTGCTGTCGTCCTCATTGTCACGACGCGGACGATCGTCACGATCATGGCGACGGGGACGATCATCACGATCAAACCGGCGCGGGCGCTCCTGCCAGGCATTGCTGGCACCACGAGAACGGTCGCCATCGGGACGATCCTGTCGCGGGCGATCGAAGCGAGGGCGATCATCGGAGCGACGGTCATAACGCGGACGATCGCCTTGCGGACGATCAAACTTGCGGGGACCGCGATCGGCGCCCGCAGCTCGCTCAACGCGATCCTCGCGTGACTTCGAAAATCGTGGACGCCCCGCACCGTCACGAGACGGTCGCGACCCGCGGCGATCATCGCGCGGGCCGGCGTCGCGCTTCTGCCACGGCTTTTCGTCGCCCCTGTTACGCCCCTCGCGGTCGCCGAACTCCTTGCGCGGTCCGCGCGAGCCACGCTCGGGTCCACCGCGTGAAAACGTTTTCTTGTCACCGAAGGGACGATCCCCGCGCGGCGTATACGGACGCTTCTCGCCACCACCCTCGCGCGGCGGACGCGCGCCATAAGGCCGGTCACCTTGCGGCCGCGCACGCTGCGGACGGTCGCCGTCTTTCCGAAAACCCTCGCCGCGTGGCGTGTAGGGACGCTTCTCGCCGCCGTCGTCGCGATTGAACCGAGGCCGCGCGGTCCCGCCATCTCGCTTGCCCGCGTAAGGTTTGCCCGCGCCAGCATGGGGCTTTCTGGCATAGGGCTTCTTGCCGGAAGGCTTCGCGCCATCGGACTTGCCGGCATAGGGCCGCTTATCACCATCACCTCTTTCGGACGTTCCGGTATCGGACTTGCCAGCCAAGCCGCGCCTGGCAAGCTTCTTTTCCGGACCGCGCGGCGCGCCCGACCTGCCCCTGGGTTTACCCTTGCCGCCGGAAGGCCGATCACGCCGCCCACGCGGGCGCGCATTGTCATCGTCATTATCGCGGGGCATGAATGATCTCGCTACGGGCACAAGGGCCGACTAGAGTCTTTGATGTTTTGACGCGTTTTTTTGACGCGAACCGGATTCCGTCCTCGGGTCAAGCCCGAGGACATGCTTCGCTCGAAAACGCTAGAGCGCGCCTCTTAACAGGGTTCGCGCCGGAGCGCGATCAGGAAAAGCGGATACCGCCTTTTCGCCCGATCGCGCTCCAGGATATTGATATCGCGCATGATCCGATCGCCGAACCGCTTCCATTCTGGCGGATCATGCGCCGGGATACGAGACATGACCACACCCTCTTTCATGGACATGGCGCTCGAAGCCGCCGAAAAGGCCGGTCAGGCGGGCGAAGTGCCGATCGGCTGCGTGATCGTGCGCGACGGAGAGATCATCGCCGCCGCGGGAAACCGCACCCTGACCGATCGCGATCCGACCGCTCATGCCGAGGTTCTGGCGCTCCGGGCAGCCGCGCACGTCCTCGGCAGCGAGCGGCTGACCGGCTGCGATCTTTATGTGACGCTCGAACCCTGCACGATGTGCGCGGCCGCGATCTCGTTCGCGCGGATCCGCAGGCTCTACTATGGAGCGAGCGACCCCAAAGGCGGCGCGGTGGAGTACGGCGTGCGATTCTTCGCCGCGCCGACCTGCCATCACCGGCCGGAGGTGTACTCGTCCGTCGGCGAAAGCCAGGCGGCGACGCTGCTGCGGGATTTCTTCAAGGCGCGACGATGAAATCCGCTTCTATTCGCCCTTCTCCCGCGCCACCGCGCGCAGGCCGATGTCACGACGGCAGAAGCCCTCGGGCCATGTGATGCGATCGACGGCCTCATACGCGCGGGCCTGCGCCTCCGCGACGGTATTGCCGAGCGCGCAGACGTTCAGGACGCGACCGCCACTCGCGAGAATGCGCCCGTCCTCCTCTTTCGTGCCAGCATGAAAAATCTCCACGCCCCCGGCCTTGGCGGCTTCGTCTATTCCGTCGATGCGCGTTCCCTTCGCGTAGCTGCCGGGATAGCCCTTCGCCGCCATCACCACGGTCAGCGCAGGATCGGGAAACCAGCGCATGCTGAAATGATTCAGCTGCCCGTCGCAGGCGGCGAACAGCGCCGGCACGATGTCGCCCCTCATCCGCAGCATCAGCACCTGGCATTCCGGATCGCCGAAGCGGACGTTGTATTCGATCAGCTTCGGCCCCTGTTCCGTGATCATCAGCCCGGCGAACAGCACGCCCTTGAAAGGCGCGCCCTTCTCACGCATGGCGCGCAATGTCGGAACGATGATCTCATCCATGGTGCGGCGGCACATTTCGTCAGTCATCACGGGCGCGGGCGAATAGGCGCCCATGCCGCCGGTGTTCGGGCCCTCGTCGCCGTCGAACGCCCGTTTATGGTCCTGCGCGGTCGCCAGCGGCATCGCGTGTTCGCCGTCGCATAGCGCGAAGAACGACGCTTCCTCGCCGCGAAGAAATTCCTCGACCACGACCTCAGCGCCCGCGGCACCGAAGCCGCCCTCGAACATCATGTCGACCGCCGCCAGCGCCTCGTCCAGCGTCATGGCCACCACGACGCCCTTGCCGGCCGCAAGCCCGTCGGCCTTGATGACGATCGGCGCGCCGTGCGCGTGGATATAGTCCTTCGCCGCTCCGGCGTCCCTGAAGCGTTCATATTCCGCTGTCGGAACGCCGTTGTCGCGGCACAGGTCCTTGGTGAAGCCTTTCGAGCTTTCGAGCTGCGCGGCGGCCTTGCCCGGCCCGAACGCCTTGATGCCCGCGGCCGCGAGATCATCGACAATGCCCGCGGCGAGCGGCGCTTCCGGACCGACCACCACCAGATCGACCTTGCTGGCTTTGCAGAACCCGATCACCGCGGCATGATCCGCGATGTCGAGCGCCACGCATTCGGCCTCGCGCGCGATCCCGGCATTGCCCGGCGCGCACCAGAGTTTCGTCACCAGCGGCGAGCCGGCGATTTTCCACGCCAGCGCATGTTCGCGGCCGCCGGAACCAAGCAAAAGAATGTTCATGTACGAGCGCCGATCCAGCCTTTCCGGTGGTTTCGGAGCGGTTTAGCATGGTAATGCGGACGAGCAACAGAAGTGAGGCTGATGCCCGCAAACCCAGCACAGCTTTTGGCGAACGCGCCGGAATATACCGTCTCCGAGTTGTCCTCGGCGTTGAAACGCACCGTGGAGAACGCCTACGGCCATGTGCGGGTGCGCGGCGAGATCTCCGGCTTTCGCGGGCCACACGCCTCGGGCCATTGCTATTTCGCGCTGAAGGACGAGAGCGCCAAGATCGAGGCGGTGATCTGGAAAGGCGTCCACGGCCGGATGCGGTTCAAGCCGCAGGAGGGCCTGGAGGTCATCGCCACCGGCAAGCTGACCACCTATCCGGGCTCGTCGAAATACCAGATCGTGATCGAGGCGATCGAGCCAGCCGGAATCGGCGCGCTGATGGCGCTGATGGAGGAACGCAAGAAGAAGCTCGCGGCACAGGGGCTGTTCGATGAAGCCCGCAAGCAGTTGCTTCCCTGGCTGCCCGAGGTCATCGGGGTGGTGACCTCCCCGACCGGCGCGGTGATCCGCGACATCCTGCACCGGCTGGAGGACCGGTTTCCTCGCCGCGTGCTGGTATGGCCGGTGCGGGTGCAAGGCGAAGGCTCGGCGGAACAGATTGCCGCAGCCATCGACGGATTCAATGCACTCCCGGACGGCGGCCCCATTCCGCGTCCCGACCTGCTGATCGTCGCACGTGGCGGCGGCTCGCTCGAAGACCTGTGGTCTTTCAACGAGGAAATCGTGGTCCGCGCCGCGGCCGGCAGCATGATCCCGCTGATCTCGGCGGTGGGGCACGAGACCGACGTAACGCTGATCGATTTCGCCGCCGATCAGCGGGCCCCGACACCGACCGCCGCCGCCGAAATGGCCGTGCCGGTCCGGTCTGATCTGGCGATCGAAATCTCAGACCTCGCCGCCCGCGCCCTGGTGGCGTGGAAGCGAGGTCATGACGACCGGCGCACCGAATTACGCTCCGCCGCCCGCGCGCTGCCGGGAGCCGGTGAACTGCTCGCGATCCCCCGCCAGAAGCTCGACAACGCCGCCGCCGCGTTGCCGCGCGCCTTGCGCGCAAGCACGCACCTTCATCACCGCCGTTTCACGCGGATTTCCGGCGGGCTCACGTTGCGCGTGCTGCACGCGCAGATTACGCATGCAAAACAGTCGGTCGCCGCCACCGGTGCAAGGCTCGCACACTGCACGCAGGTCATGCTGCGTCACCGCCGCGACCGCTTCGCGGGACTGGCCGTCAGGCTCAGGGCGTCGAGGGTAGCCAACGTACAGGCGCAGCGCGATCGAATCGCGCGTGACAACGAACGGACAAGGCGACTGGCCGAGCGCGCGCGACGGGCGCTCGTTACTTTGTTGCGGCGTCATGAGGCGCGCATCACCCATTCGGGCCAGTTGCTGGCGGCGCTTTCCTATCGCGGCGTGCTTGCGCGCGGCTTCGCACTGGTTCGCGACGACGCCGGACAGGCGGTGCGAAGCGCGACGGCGGCCGGTTCCGGCGCGCGCCTCACGCTGGAATTCGCCGACGGAAAGGTGAACGTCACCTCCGACACCGATCAAACCGCAGCGACATCATCAAACCCGCCGAGGTCAGGTCCCACGAGCGAGCCCAAACCGGTCTCCCGCAAGCGCGCCGCCAAGCCCGCCGGCCAGGGAAGTCTGTTCTGAATAAACCGGGTCCGGTATGCTATGATGAGGTCAAGATCCGAAAGGCGGCCGGATGGCGTTTCGTCAAGCCGATGGTTTAACCATAGCGTTTTCGAGCGAAGCGGGATCCGGTCCGCGTCGAGAAAACGCGTCGAGCAGCCCTGGAGAAAAGCAGTGCTGAATAAATTTCGTCAATCCGGACAGGGCGAGGCGAGCGCACAGTATCTCGATGGCGACTTCCGGGTGATCTCGCCGGGAACCTATGTCCGTTGCGCCGTCACCGACGCCCGCATTCCGCTCGATGAGCTGAAATACTGGAGCGTCGACTTGCAGGAGGCTTACGCTCTCCCGAGCGCGGTGTTGCAGCGCCATTACCCGGGTGCGTTCAAAAGCTCAGACTGAAATCGAGCGATTTTCGATCAGTCCAGCCGCCGTACCTTCGCGATCCCATCCATCAGGAACGACCGCAGCGCCGTTTCATCGTCGAACGCAAGGGTGACCGCGAAAGGCGCGACGGCCTGCGCGAATGCGGCAATGTTTTCATTGTTGCGCAGCCGCGCCAGATCTTTTTCCGTCGTCACCAACGTTAAACCATCCTTCTCGGCGGCGGACTGCAGCGCGGCCACGTCGCGTTGCGAAAACGGATGATGATCGGCGAACGCCCGCTCCGCCGCCACATCGACGCCGCAGGCGCGAAGACCGCGGAAGAATCGCGAGGGATCGCCGATTCCGGCAAAGGCCAGGACGCGCCTGCCGCGAAGAGCCGCAACCGAAGCCTCATCCGGGACAACCCGCGCCCGCAAGACAGGCCCTCCCCGCGCCTCGATGCTCGCCGCAATGTCGTCCGCGGCGGAACCAGGACCGACGATCACCAGCGCATCGGTGCGAGCGAGTTGCGGCGGCAGCGGCGCCCGCAACGGTCCCGCCGGAAAAATCCGCCGGTTGCCCAGGCCGCGATCTCCATCGATCACGATCAGCGAGATATCCCTCGCGAGCGTCGGATTCTGGAAGCCGTCATCCATCAGGATCACGCTGGCGCCCAGCGCGCGCGCCGGCGCGACGCCCGCCGCCCGTTGTCGCGACACGATCACGGGGAGCGTCCGCGCCATCATCAAGGGCTCGTCTCCGACATCGGCAGCCGCATGCCGGTCCGGATCGACGCGCACCGGGCCGCGCAGCCGTCCGCCGTAGCCGCGGCTGATCACGACCGGCGTTTCGCCGAGCGAACGGAGAATGCCGGCGAGCGCCAACACGGTCGGCGTCTTGCCCGCGCCGCCGAGATGATAGTTTCCGACGCAGATCACCGGCACCCCGGCGCGCAGACCCGTCCGTGACAGCCGCCGCGCGGCGATCGCGCCGTAAAGCGCGCCAACGGGTATCAGCAACCGCGAAAGCAACGATGATGGCCTGCGCCAGAAGGCCGGTTCACGCATCGGCCGCCCGTCGTTCAAGCCGCAACTGCAGAAGATACGGTTCGAGCGCGGCCAGCGTGCGATCGAGCGCACCGGCAAGTTTTTCCACCACCTGAGACGCCGCCGTCGCAGTGGCGTCGCGCGCGGCGGAATCGTTGAGAAGGTAGCCAAGCTGCTTCGTCAGCGCATCGCCGTCGTCGACCCGGCACGCGCCGCCCGCGCTGTCGAGCGCGCCATAGACATCCGGAAAATTGAAGACATGCGGTCCATGCACGATCGACGCTTTGAGCTTGACCGCCTCGATCGGATTCTGGCCGCCATGCGGCACCAGGGAGCCGCCCATGAAAACGATCGGCGCCAAACGGTAGAACAATCCCATTTCGCCGATGGTGTCGGCGATATAGATGTTTGTCCTCGCCGTCGGCAGTTGCTCCAGCGAGCGCCGCGCCGCCTGCGCGCCGGAAGCGATGACCATCCGGGCGATCGCCTCGCCCCGATCGGGGTGGCGCGGAACGATCACGGTCAGCAGCGACGGAAAATCACGCACGAGCGTTTGATGGGCGTTGAGCAGTATTTCTTCCTCGCCCGGATGGGTCGAGGCCGCCACCACGACCGGACGGCCGCGGGTCACGAACAACAATCGTTCCAGCCTGGTCTCGTCGGCCGGCGGCGGCTGGACGTCGAGCTTGAGGTTGCCGGTGATGACGACGTTGCGCCCCCCGAGCGCCGTGAAGCGCTCCGCGTCGATTTCCGACTGGACAAGGCAGATATCGAACCGGCTCAACAACGCCCCGATCGTTCGGGAAGCCCGCCGCCAGCGCGGGAATGAACGACGCGACATCCGCCCGTTGATCAGCACGATCGGTACACGGCGGCTCGCGCCAGCCAGAATCAGGTTCGGCCACAGGTCCGACTCGATAAAGAGCGCAAGACCGGGTTGCCAGTGATCGAGAAAACGCTCCACGAAGCGGGGCGAGTCGTAGGGGATATACTGGTGAATGATATCCGGCGGGAACCGCTTCGCGGCGACGGCTGCCGACGTGACCGTACCCGACGTGACCAAAACGCCGATATCAAGCGCGCGCAGCCGCTCGATCAGCGCGGCGGCTGCCAGCACCTCGCCAACGCTGGCCCCATGGATCCAGACCAGCGGGCCCGCGGGTCGGGGCTGCCGGGCGACGCCCCGGCGCTCATTGATACGCGCCGGGTCTTCCTTGCCCTGTTTCAAACGCCGTTTCAGAAGCAGGGGCGCCAGTGGCCCGGCAGCGACAGCCAGCCTGCGGTAGAGGCGCAGCGTCGCCGGCATCCGGTTAGGCACGGCCCGCCTCGTATTCGGGACCGGCCTCGAATTGGGGCCGGCCGACTTTCGCGTAAGCGCGGCGCGTCGCATCGTTCAATGTCGCCTCCAGCCGTGCCCTCAGCATCTCCATCATCTGCGCATCTGCGTCCGAAGGAACCGAGATCGGCTCACCGCCAACCAGAACGCCGCGCCCGAACGGCAGGTTGATCGTCGTGCGATCCCAGTTGTTCAGGCGGATGAAGCGGCTCGTCGCCATTGCAAACGGCATGATGGTCCGCCCGGATTCACGCGCCAGCATGATAATGCCGAGACCGGCGATCCGCGAGCGCTTCGGCACATCGGCGGTCAGGGCCACGTTGTAGCCCTCCTCCAGCGCGCGGACCATTTCCTTGAAGGCGCCGACGCCCCCCTTGCGATTGAACGCCGAGCCGTGATCGCCGGAGCCGCGAATGGTCTCGATCCCCAGCCGCTCCGCGGCGAGCGCGTTGAACTCGCCGTCGCGGTGCCGCGAGATCAGCACCTTGCCGCGATGGTGCGCCCGCCTGATGAACGGCGTCATGAAATGCTGCCCGTGCCAGAACCCGAGGATCACCGGCATCTGCGGCTCGACGATGTCGTATACATCCTCGGGATCGTAGCTGAACCTGTTGGTTCGCCAGACCAGCCATAAAAAGCCCGCGGCCAGAAGGCCCGCGGACTGCTGAAACCAGCGTGAGCGCAGCAGATTGCGAAGCAGTTTTCTCAAAGGTCGGTCTTCGTGTCTTGACCAGGATCAAGCAGCCGGTGGAGATGGACGATGAAATACCGCGTGTGGGCGTTATCGACCGTCCGCTGCGCCTTCGCTTTCCAGGCGGCATAGGCTGACGCGTAATTCGGATAGAGGCCGACGATCTCGACCTCATCGAGGTTTTTGAAGGCCGTATGCGCGAGATCGGTCAGTTCGCCTCCGATCACGAGATGGAGCAATTGCTGGGGCGGACTGTCTGACGGCATCACGCGTTGTCCTACTATGCCGCCGGCCGTCAGGCAAACACCATCCAGGCACCATCCAAAGTCAGCAGCCGGCCCTACGGCCGCGAACGTCCCGGACATGCGCGAGAATGCGCGCGTGGCGAGGATGGCCGGCCGCGACCAGCACGCCGTGGGTCACTTCGGCACGATTATAAAGCACCGGCTCGCCGGCGAGAGAGGTCATTTTACCATTCGCCTCATGCACGATCAAATCGGCCGCGGCGATATCCCAATCGTGGCTCTGGCCACCTGCAAAAGCGGCATCGATTCCGCCCCCCGCCACGCGGCACAGCCGCAGCGCCAGCGAACTGATCCTCGGATGAAGGGCGGCATCACCCGGACGCAGGTCGAGTTTTTCCAGAAGCGGTTTCGGTCCTGCGATCTTCGAAAAATCCAGATCATCACCACCGGTCGCCTGGACCGGCAGGTCGTTGCAGGTCGTCCCCTGCCCGCGCGCGGCAATGAAAAACTCGTCGGTGGCGGGCGCGAACACGGCGGCGAGCAGCGGCGAGGCATCCTCCACCAGAGCGACGCTGACGCACCATTCGTCATGGCCGGCAAGATAGCCGCGCGTGCCGTCGATCGGATCGACGATCCACACCCTCTTCTTGCCGAGCCGCGAAAGATCGTCGGCGCTTTCCTCGGACAACCAGCCGTAATCCGGAACCGCGCCCAGCCTGCTCGCAATGAGATCGTTGACCGCGATGTCCGCCTCCGACACCGGGGACGACACTCCCTTGGTCCAGGTCCACAGTTTGGTGCGGCGCATCGCCAGCGCCAGCAATCCGGCCTCACGCACCGTATCGATCAACAGAGCGCGGTCGCGCGCCAAAAGGTCGGCTCGGCTGTCTGCATCGTCAGCGCCCGCCAACCGTCAGCCCTTCGATGCGGACGGTTGGCGCGTTGGTCCCGTAGCGGAACGTAAGATCGTTGGCCGGCGTCAGCGATTTGAACATCTCGATCAAATGACCCGCGATGGTGATCTCGCTGACCGGATAGGTGATCTCGCCGTTCTCAATCCAGAATCCCGAAGCGCCGCGGCTATAATCGCCGGTCACCCCATTGACGCCGGAGCCGATCAGGTCGGTGACGTAGAAACCCTGCTCCACCTCCGCGATCAATTGGCGCGGCGTCATTTCTCCCGCCTCAAGGTGCAAGTTATACGGTCCCGGCGACGGCGACGATGAGACGCCACGGTGGGCATGGCCGGTCGTGGTCAGCCCGAGCTCGCGCGCGGTCGCTGAATCCAGGAGCCATGACGTCAGGACGCCGTCGTCGATCACCGCGAGCTTCTTCGTCGCGACCCCTTCGGCGTCGAAGGATTGCGAGCGCAGTCCGCGCACCCGCAACGGATCGTCGATAATCCGGATTCCCTTGGCAAAGAGCTGCTGGCCGAGCCGATCCTTCAGGAAGCTGGTCTTGCGCGCGACCGCCGCGCCGTTGGCGGCGCTCACGACATGGCTGACCAGCGAGCCCGCTACGCGAGGATCAAACACCACCGGCACCTTGCAGGTCGCAACCTTGCGCGGACCTGCGCGCGCGACTGCCCGTTCGCCCGCGCTGCGGCCGATGCTAGCCGCGGGCATGAGATCGGATCCATGAAGCGCCGAGCTGAAATCGTAATCGCGCTCCATGCCGGTGCCGTCACCGACGATCGCCATCATCGAGACGCCCTGGCTCGAACGCAGATAGCGTCCGTGGAAGCCGGTGCTCGTCACCAGTACCATGCCGCTGATGCCGGTAGAGGCCGACGCGCCGCCGGATTTGGTCACGCCCTTGACGGCCAGACCCGCCGCCTCGGCTTCGACCGCGCGGCGCTCGAGTTCCGCCGTCGACGGCATCACGCGATCGAGCAGATCGAGGTCGGGGAAATTTTGCGCCAGCAATGACGGGTCGGCCAGCCCGACATACTGATCGTCGGGCGCGACACGCGCCATCGCGACCGCGCGCTCGGCAAGCTTTGCGACATTGTCGCCGCCGATATCGTTGGTCGAGACGGTGGCCTGCCGCCGTCCGACCAGCACGCGCAGTCCGACGTCATCGCCCTCCGACCGCTCCGATTCCTCGACGCGGCCGTCGCGAACCTCGACACCTTGCGAAATGCCCCGCACGGCGATTGCATCCGCGGCATCCGCGCCCGCGCGCTTCGCGGCCTCGACCAGCCGCCCGGCGAGTTCACTGAGCGCGGATTGATCGAAGAGGTCGGATGCGACGGATTCCGGCGACGAATTTGGTGAAGAGTTCACGAACAAAATCCAGGGTCTTCGACAGGACCCGCCAAAAGGCTGGTCCGTCATGAGAGGTGCTTATTTTACGCGGACTTCAAGCATTCCATGAAGCGGTATTAAAGATTATCCGCGCCCCGGCAAGGACCCGTCAAGCATGTCGGCCAAGGGTCTGTCAATCATGTGCGCGAATCGCAGGCGGAATACCTTCGATTAACCAGCCTTTTTAAGCAGATCCGGACCGCGCTCTGGCAAGCTCTCACCCATCGACCGGGAACATAATTCCGGCGGGGGAGACTAAAGCCGTGAGGCGTCAAACAGCAATCAGCGGGATCAATCCCGCCGGGTCGAGCCGCAGTCTGCGGCTCGACCCCCTTTCACTGCCAGTCAGTTTTGCCGCGAACGACAGCCGCGCCGACGGCGGCATCCGGCAGATCGAACTTCATCGCGAGCGCGTGACGCTGCATCGCGCGGTGCGCGGCATGAAAATGACGATCAGCGTACGCGTCAGCGAATTCATCGGCGTCACCGTGCGCGACACCTCCCATGGCCGGGCGCTGGTGCTGCTTCACCGCGATCCGTCGCTCGCCATTCCTCTTCTCGTGACCGAGGACGCCGGCGAATGCGCCGCAGCGTGGCAAACCTGGAGCGAGGTCCTCGCGCTTCCGCAACTCGCCGACGACACGCGCGAACCCGCGCCGCGCCGCCGACGCAGAAATGCGATCAGCGACCGACGCCCCGCCTTCCTGGTGCGGCGGCGCTGCGGTCATTCGCTCAACCCCGCGGCGATCCATCGGGGCGAACGCGAGATCATCGCGCGAGACTGAGGCGTCAAACGCTGACAAAAAATTCTCGGCTATTCCGTTCCTTGCGATTGAAGAAGAAGCCGACCGCTACACCAACGCGCCGATGAGCAATCCCGCGAACAACAGCACCCCGGCGTCGCGGTTGGATTTGAACAGCCGCAGGCAGAGGCGGGCATCACTGATCTCGATGCGAGCGATCTGCCAGACGAGATGCGCCGCAAAGACCGCAAGGCCGATCCACGCCGGCCATAGCGCTTCGGCCAGATGCAAGGCAACGCTGATCAGCACGACAGCCAGCCCGTAGAAGATCGCGAGCGCCAAACGTGTGCGCTCACCAAACAGCAGCGCGGTGGACTTGATGCCGATGAGCGCGTCGTCATCCGCATCCTGATGCGCATAGATCGTGTCATAACCGATCACCCATGCCACCGTCCCCGCATACAGCGCCAGCGCAGCCGCATCGATGCGGCCCAGCACCACCGCAAATCCCATCAGAGCGCCCCATGAAAAGGCGAGGCCGAGCACGACCTGGGGCCAATAGGTGATCCGCTTCATGAAAGGATAGGCCGCGACGATGAGGAGCGAGGCAATTCCCGTCGCGATGGCAAAGCGGTTGAACTGAAGCAGCACGATCAGCCCCGCCAGCGCCTGCGCCACGAGAAACACCAGCGCCTGCGTCACCGTAACCTGTCCCGCCGGAATGGGCCGCGACCGGGTCCGCTCCACGCGCGCGTCGAGATCGCGGTCGGTGATATCGTTCCAGGTGCAGCCGGCGCCGCGCATCGCAAACGCGCCGATGAGAAACAGCACGATGGTGAAAGGAAGCTGGCTCACGTCACCGGCGAGGTGCGACGCCAGCGCCGTCGACCATAAGCAGGGCATCAACAGCAGCCACGACCCGATCGGACGGTCCAGCCGCGACAGCCTGAGATAGGGGCGCGACCATAGCGGCGCGCGGCTATCGACCCAATTGCCGACCGAGTCCGCGACGCGGGCAGCCGCATCGCTCATCAATGGCTCGTCATCGTGTGAGAACGTTGCCGCTCAGGGTATCGAAGGTGCTGCCACCCCTCTTCGGCGTGGTGACCTCGGGCAATCCGCCGGATGCCGATCCCAAAGCCTCGCTGAGGCTCGGGCCGGCCGGGCCGCGCATCTTAGCCTGCTTCGCCACGTCGCAAACCTTCTGCTGCATGGACTCGGTCGACTTGTGGTTGGCGTGCATCTGCTTGCCGACATTGTCGGGAATTCCACACCTGTTGGAATTCGCATCGATGAATTTGATCATCCTGGCTTCGGCCTGCGCATATTGCCCGATCAGCTTGCAGGCCTCGTCGGGCGGCGCCTGACGGGCGCTGGCGGCCTGGATCAGCTTGCCGCGTTTCTCAGCCGCGTCACGCAGCGGCAGGAAATCCTTCATGCAGTCCGCGCCCCCAGGCGGGCCGGCCTGCTGCTGCGGCGCCCCGAAACCACCGAGCGGCGTTGCACCGCCGGACGGAAACGCAGAAGGCGCGCTCATCGTAGCGGAAGCGCCGTTGACGGGAGGGAACGGTGAAGCCTGAGACGTGGCGGCCCTTTGCGCAGGCGCCCCGTTGACGGGCGGAAATGGCGAATCCTGAGGCGAGGCGGTCTTCTGCGCAGGCGCTCCGTTGACCGGCGGAAACGGCGAATCGCTGGCCGTCCCGGTTCCGCCATTAGGCAATGGCGCCGGAAATGGCGTCTGACCAAGTACGCCCGTGGTGCCGATAACGAACACCGCAAGCGTCAGCGGAACGATCATGCGCGGGACGATCACAGCATTCCTCCGGCAGGGCCAGGCGACCTTTAGCGACAAACGGCCTTCCATGATGTCCGATTTGTACGATCGCAGTTGATTCCTAACAACCCGACGAATTGGGCAAGAGCGCGACGCTTGGCCGCGCCGGAACCATCGAGGCCCCCAATATCACGCATTTCCATCGGAATGATCCCCTCAAGCCGCGCTGTTCAAGGCAAATCGTATGCGCGGGTTTGATATGAGCCGAAATCGCTACGCAACCTTCCTCATCCTGCTCTACTAAAGTGCGCGCGCGGGATTCAATCATGCCTGATCTTGATATCGACTTTCGCAGTCCCCGGCTCTATGTCGACGCACCGCTTGCCGCGGGCAACAGGGTGCCGCTCAACCGCAATCAGGGCAACTATCTCGGCAACGTCCTGCGCCTGGGGACGGGGACGAATGTCCTGGTCTTCAACGGCCGCGACGGCGAATGGCGCGCGGCGATTTCGGGCCGCAAGCGTCCGGAACATCTTGAAATCGTCGCCGCGACGCGGAAACAGGACCACCTGCGGGACGTACACTACGCGTTCGCGCCGCTGAAACATGCGCGGCTCGACTACATGGTCCAGAAGGCGGTGGAAATGGGGGCCAGCGCGCTTCAGCCTGTCCTGACCCGTTTCACCCAGGTCGGGCGCGTTAACGGCGAGCGGATGCGCGCCAATGTCATCGAGGCCGCCGAGCAATGCGGCATCCTCAGCCTTGCCGCGGTCGAGGAGCCGGCGCAGCTGGATCGCTGGCTCGGCCGGCGCGCGGGCGAACGTCTGCTGGTATTCTGCGACGAGGCCGCCTCGACGGCAAATCCGGTGCGGGCGCTGGAGACTGTGCGCAGCGTCGCGCGAGGCATCGACGTTCTGGTCGGTCCCGAAGGCGGCTTCGCCGACAACGAGCGGGAAAATCTGCTCAACCAGCCCAATATCCTGCGGCTATCGCTCGGACCGCGCATCCTGCGGGCGGATACCGCCGCGGTCGCCGTCCTCGCCCTTGTCCAGACCGTGCTGGGGGACTGGACCGAGCCTGAAAAGCCCGCAACCCGTTAAGCCACTTCGCGGATGGTGGGTCGAAACCGCCAAACAGCCGTGCTAGAGCATAGTCCCGCCTTATAGCGTTTTCGAACGAAGCGGAGACCGGTTCGCGTCAGGCTGCCCGGAAAACACCTTTGAATCCATGGGCTTTGATATTATGAGCCGTCGCGCGGAAAATCCTGCAACCGTTTCGCCCTCCCGGGCGGACCGACTGCTGTCGTCATTCATTCAGGCGGGCTATATCAAGGCCGAGCCCGCGATCCTTCAACCGGCCGAGCCGTTTCTGGACCTGTCGGGTGAAGACATCCGCAAGAGCCTTTACCTGACATCCGACCCGGGAGGCGAGGAACTATGCCTGCGCCCCGACCTCACCATCCCCGTCGCGCGCGACTATCTCGCCTCCGTTAGGGCCGGCAAGCCGGCCGGCTTCTGCTATCTCGGACCGGTGTTTCGCTATCGCGGCGGCCGATCCAGCGAATTCCCGCAGGCCGGCATCGAATCGTTCGGCCGCGAGGATCGCGCCGCCGCCGACGCCGAAATGCTCGCGCTCGGTCTGGAAGCGGTTGCAGCTTTCGGTATCGCCGACGTCGACATCCGGACCGGCGACGTGGCGCTGTTCACCGCATTGATCGACGCGCTCGACCTTTATCCGGTATGGCGGCGCAGGCTGATGAAGGATTTCAACCGCAAGGTCAGCCTCGCGCAGGATATCGAGCGGCTGACGCTGGCGTCCGGCCCGGGACGCAATGAATACGAAGGCGTGCTGGCGGCGCTCGCGGGCTCCGACCGCAAGGCGGCCCTGGCGCTGGTGACCGACATGATGTCGATCGCGGGCGCGACCATTGTCGGCGGCCGCTCGCTGGATGAGATCGCCGACCGCTTTCTCGAACAATCCACCCTGAAAAGCGGCGCGCTGCCGCACGAGGCGCTGACGATCATCAAACGCTTTCTTTCGATATCGGGCGACCCCGATGAAGCGCTCGGCCAGTTGCGCGCGCTGGCCTCCGACGCCGGGCTCGATATCCACCAGGCGATCGATCAGGTCGAAAGCCGCACCGGTTTCATGGCCGCGCGGGGCGTAGAAACCAACAAAATCAGCTTCGCGACCTCCTTCGGCCGCGGCGTCGACTACTACACAGGCTTCGAGTTCGAGTTGCACCTCAAGGACAACGGCGGCGAACCGCTGGTCGCGGGCGGACGCTATGATGACCTGATGACGCGACTGGGTGCCGCCGCTCCGATCCCAGCGGTCGGCTTCTCGGTCTGGATCGAGGCGTTGACAGACGCGTCTCCCTTGAGCGGGAGCGCGCCATGACCACCTCACTCGTTCTGGCCGTGCCTTCGAAGGGCCGCCTGCAGGAGAATGCCGAAGCGTTTTTCGCCCGCGCCGGGCTGACGCTCGCGAAACCGCGTGGCGTTCGAGACTATCGCGGCACCATCGCCGAACTTGATAACGTCGAGATCGCCTATCTCTCGGCAAGCGAGATCGCGTCGCAACTCGCGCGCGGCACGGTGCATCTCGGCGTCACCGGCGAAGACCTGATCCGCGAAAGCATCGTCGACGCCGACAAGCGCGTGGCGCTGATCACCAGCCTCGGATTCGGCAACGCCAACGTGGTCGTCGCCGTGCCGCAGTCCTGGATCGATGTCCGCACCATGGCGGATCTCGACGACGTGGCAACCGGGTTTCGCGCCCAGCACAACCGGCGGATGCGGGTCGCGACCAAATACATCAACCTGACCCGCGCCTTCTTCGCTTCGCATGGCGTGGTCGATTACCGCATCGTCGAGAGCGCGGGCGCAACCGAGGGCGCGCCCGCCGTCGGCACCGCCGAAATGATCGTCGACATCACGACCACCGGAGCAACGCTTACCGCCAACGGCCTCAGGGTGCTGGATGACGGCGTGATCCTGCGCAGCCAGGCCAACCTGGTCGCCTCCCGCGAGGCGGACTGGTCCAACGGCGCGCGCGAAACGGCGCGGGTCATTCTCGACCATATCGCCGCGCGCGCCCGGGCCAGCAAATATCGCGAGGTCCGGACCCGCTTCCCCGGCTGCGATGCCGCGCTGCTCAAGGAAGCGCATGATCGCTTCGGCGTGGTCTCGCCGTTCGGCGGTCCGACCTCTTCCGGCATGGTCACGCTGCACTGCCCGCCGGACCGGCTCTATGCGCTGGCCAGTTTTCTGCGGCTGCACGGCGCGGACACGGTGTCGATCGCCTCGCTCGACTATGTATTCGATCGCGACAACCCGCTCTTTGAAAAGCTGGAAGTGTTCCTGCGGACGTAGAATCCTGCGTCCCGGCCGTTGAACCGCGCGGTGGCGCTCACCATACAAGCGGGAATGAGTTTGACCCCGTCGGAACCGACCGATGACGCCACCCTCCAGCCTTCCAGGTCTTCCCGCGGACGAGGCCACCGCGATCGCGCAGGGCCTGTCGATCATCGTTCCCGTTTACAATGAGGCCGCCGGTCTTGAGCAGTTGCACGAACGCCTCAGTGCGCTCGCGGCGAAGCTGAGGCAGCGCTTCAGCCTCGCCTGCGAGGTCGTCTATGTCGACGACGGCTCGACCGACGACACGTTGAAACTGGCCCGCGCGCTTTCCGCCACCGTCCTGGACGTGCAGGTGGTGTCGCTGTCGCGCAACTTCGGCAAGGAAGCCGCTTTGATGGCGGGCCTGGATCACGCGCGGCGCGGCGCGCTGCTGTTCATGGACGGTGACGGCCAGCATTCGCCCGATCTCGTGGAACGGCTGGTGGATCACTGGATCAACGACGGCTTCGACGTCATCTACACGGCGAAGTCGCACCGGACCAACGAGTCGTTGCTGCGGCGGATCGGCGTGCACAGTTTCTACGCCATCATCAACTGGGGCGCGCGCCAGCGGATTCCCGAAGACGCCGGCGATTTTCGCCTGTTATCGCCCCGCGCCGCCGCAGCGCTGCGCCGGATGCCGGAGCGAAACCGCTTCTTCAAGGGCCTCGCGAGCTGGATCGGCTTCCGCCAGTTTCGCGTCGACTACGAGCCCGACGTTCGCGCCCACGGCATGACCACCTTCAACGCCGCGCGGCTGCTTGGCCTGTCGATCGAGGGGTTGACGTCGTTCTCGGTCGCGCCGCTGCGGCTGGCCAGCCTGCTCGGCCTTTTGCTGGCGCTCGCGGCCTTCCTGTTCGGCCTGTCGATCCTGTGGGAAACCCTGGTCGATGGCGAGTCGGTTCCGGGCTATCCCTCGCTGGTGGTCGGCATCATGACCCTTGGCGGCGTTCAACTCCTGATGATCGGCATCATGGGCGAGTATATCGGAAAGATACTTTCGGAACTGAAAGCGCGGCCGATCTATTTCGTAGCCGAGCACAGCGTGAAGCAGGCAGAGAGCGAACCGTCCGCCGGCGACCCGCCCAGGACCGCCGCCGAATGAGCGGCGATGACATAATTTTGGATCGAGCCGATCCAAAACCATTGCAACGCCGGATCCGGTTGTGCGCTGACGATTACGGCATCAGTCCGGGAGTCAACCGCGCGATCCGCGATCTGATCGAGCGGGAGCGCATCAACGCGACGTCGGTGATGGTGGTCGGCCCGGCCGCGGGACGCGATGAGGTGGAGGCGCTGAAGACCGCGGCCTCTCGCCATCCGCATTGCGCGATCGGTCTGCACCTGACCCTGACCGCGCCTTTTCATCCGCTCACTTTGCATTACCGGCCGCTGGATGGTGGACTGTTCCCGCCGCTCTCGAAGATGCTGCGCGCCAGCCTGTCGCGCCGGCTCGAGCCCGATATGATATTCGACGAGGTGACGGCGCAGATCGCGGCGTTTGGGGAAAGATTCGGCCGCGCGCCAGAATATGTCGACGGGCATCAGCATGTGCAGATCTTCCCTCAGGTTCGCGACGCCTTCCTGAACGCGGTCAAGACCGCCGCGCCCGGCGCATGGGTGCGCCAGTGCGGCCGCAGCCGACATTCGATGACGACACTATTCACCACCCCGAAGGCGTTGCTGCTGGATATCCTCAGCGCGGGATTTCGCCGCGAGGCTGCGCGCACCGGAATAGGTTTCAATCCGGCATTCGCCGGCGCCTATGATTTCAACAAGCCCGATTTCGCCGCGCAGATGCAGCAGTTTCTGAACGGCTCGCCGGACGACGGCCTGATCATGTGTCACCCCGGCTTCGTCGATGACACGCTGGTTGCGTTCGATCCCCTCACCGACCAGCGCGAGCGGGAATACGAATTCCTCGCCGGGGATCACTTCGCCGACATGCTGGCGGCCAACCGTGTGACGCTGGGCTGATCGATCGACAAGCCTGCCTCCCCCCGTCATGCCTGAAGAAATTTTAATCCGGCCGGCACTACTGGCGACACGGAAGACGACTACATCCCAACAGCCATCTTTATGGGAGAGCGCCATGACGCCGGAAGAACGACAGTTGGTTGACGATCTCTTCACCCGCCTCGCCGGCGTCGAGAATGCGCCACGAGATCCCGCTGCCGCCGCCGCGATCGCCGAGGGCCTCCGGCGCGCGCCCAACGCCCTTTACACGCTGGTGCAAACGGTTCTGGTGCAGGACGAAGCGTTGCGACGCGCCAACGACCGCATTCAGGAACTGGAGAGCGGCGGTACCGCCGATCAGGCCGCCCCAGGCGGATTCCTCGACCAGATGCGCGACACCATTTTCGGCAAACCCGCCCCGCGCGGCTCGGTCCCGAATGTCCAGCCTCCCCCGATTCCATCGGAACGACCGGCCTGGAATACCGGCGAGGCGCTGCAGCAGACCGGTCAAGCCGGTCGCGTCGATCAGGGACGTTTCGATCAGGGATCTGGCCGCCAGCCTTATGGCGCCCCGCAACCGCAAGCAGGCGGCGGCTCGTTTCTCGGAACGGCTGCGGCCGCCGCCGCGGGAGCCGTAGGGGGCAGCCTGCTTCTGAACAGCATCCGCTCCATCATGGGCGGCGGCGAAGCACATGCCGCGGGTTCCGGCCTCACAGGTTCATCGTCCAATCCGTGGAGCGGCGCGGGCGATCAGTCAGGCAGCGACCTGGCACGCGATGCGGGCGTGAAAGACCTCGGATCGCACAAGCAGGACGATCCGTCGCAAGCCGGCCCGTTCGACCACGCCCATGGCGACGACTACCACGATCAGGACGATATCGATTCCGACGACTTCGATGATTTCGACGACCTTGACGACGGAGACTACGCCTGACGCCTGCGGTTTTTCCCCCGCACAACGGCCGTCCTTATAGCGTTTTCGAGCGAAGCATGTCCCCGGGCTTGACCCGGGGATGGTTGCCGGTTCGCATGAAGAAAACGCGTCAGATCACGACGACCGTCGCGCCAACGCGAACCCGATCATAGAGATCGATGACATCCCGGTTGCGCATCCGGATGCAGCCGGATGATACGTTGGTGCCGATCGTCCACGGCTCGTTCGAACCGTGGATGCGGTAGAGTGAAGAGCCGAGGTACATCGCGCGCGCGCCGAGCGGATTCTGGGGCCCGCCCACCATGTGGCGCGGCAGATCGGGGCGGCGCTTCAGCATCTCCGCGGGTGGAGTCCAGGCGGGCCATTCCCTCTTTGCCGAGATCGTCTTGGTGCCGGCCCACAGAAAGCCGGGCTTGCCGACGCCGACGCCATAGCGAAGCGCCTTGCCGCCGCCCTGCACGAGATAGAGAAACTTGTTCGACGTATCGATGACGATGGTGCCGGCGGCTTCCTTGCCGTGATACTCGACGAGTTGCCGCTCGAATTTCGGATCGAATGCGGGATGCGCGGCCTCGCTCGCGTCCTGCTCCGGCATGGTCTGCTGCGGTTGCGGCGCATAAAGCGGACGCGAATCATAAGGCTCCTGCTGATAATGCGATCCCTGCCGCTGGTTATCTCCAAACAGCAACTCGATGAAGCCGCCGCCCATGTCGCGCCGTCCCGCATATGCAAGATGTTGCCCGGTCGGCTGCGGCGCGGATTGACCGGCGTAAACGACGGTCGGCTCGGTGAAGAACCTGGCTTGCAAGTCTCTTGCAGACGCCTGCTGGATTCCGAGGTCGGCAAGCGACACGCCCGCCAGAAGCGCGAAGGGTATGTGTCTGAACATCGACGTACTCTGCACTGTTTCGCCGTGGATGGTCGCCGGGAAGCCGCGTCGATCGTGGCGCCCTTCCCGCACAGTGAATAAGAATCCAAACCCGCGTCGGTTTGGTAAACAGAACGATCGTTGGATTCATCACACCGTCGGATGTGACGGGGTTCTTTCCCGTAGCGTTTATTTTCCATGAACGAACGAGCATCGCTCCCCGCGAGGAAACGCTCCGCGAGAAAGCAAGTGGATTCACGGCAAGCGATTTCCACATGAACCGGGCGTTAAAACACGCCGGTGTAAAACCGGACGAATCCAGAAGCCGGAGAGTCCGATGGCCGTTCAACGCAAGCGCTTCCGCGTCGAGGAAATCCTGAGCGGCGGCACGCCGGCTATCGCAACCCTCGACGAGGCGCCAATGCCGGTGCATCGCGAGATCATGGCGGAGCTGCGGGCGATCCGCCAGCAGATGGGAGCGCCGCACCGCAGCGATCCGAAGCAGAGCGACGCGGACAACGAGCCAGACGCCGGTCGCGAGGCCACCGATGCTCAGGCGCTGCTGCAAACCTACCGCACACAGATCGAACAGTGTGAAAAGCTCAAGACCGAGCTCGATTTGATCTATGAAGCCATCAACCGCACCAAGCAGGAGATTGCGGTTCTGCATGGAAAGAGCTTCGACGGCAACGAGATGGCGAAGGTCACCGACGAGCTTGACGCCGTGGTGGGAGGTACCGAGCAGGCGACCCAACGGATCCTGGAGGCGGCCGAGGCGATCGATCAGTCAGCCGGCGCGCTGTCCGGCGCGGCTTCCCCGGAGCAGGCCCGGCTGCTGAGCGAGGACATCCAGGAGCGCGTGATCTCTATTTTCGAGGCGTGCAACTTCCAGGATCTCACCGGCCAGCGCATCGCCAAGGTGATGAGCACGATGACGTTCATCGAACATCACATCAATGTCATGATGGATATCTGGGGCGGCGTCGACGCCATCCGCGCCCATGCTCCGCCGGTCATCGACAACCGCGTCGGCGATGCGAAACTGCTCAACGGCCCGAAGCTCGAAGGCGACGAGGGGCACGCCTCCCAGGACGATATCGACGCGCTGTTCGGTTAGATCCTGCCGAGCCAGGTTCGACCATACACTAACCCGACGCTCAGCGCTTCGGCGCGCAGCGGATATAAACCATGTTGCCATAGCGGGTCGCCGCGTCCGGATCGATGAAGCGCGTGACCAGCACGCGGCCATCGAAGGAGACGATCTCGCGGTCTTTCGGGCCGCCGGGCGGACCTTCCGGCCCGATGTAGTTCTTGCCGCTCTGGCTGCCCTTGAGCCGCAGCTCCTGCGGCGTCGCCTCATCGGCAAGATGCATGATGACGCCGCCATTGCCGCCCGCGCTGATCACATAGGGATTGCGGCACTGCGACTTTGCCGCCGCCTCGGTCCGCGCCCGGTCGTTCGGGTTCTGATAGGATGCAAGGCCCCACCGTCCGACCAGTTCCTCGGCGCGGATCGAGGCCGGAAGCTCAGGCTCGACGGGCGGCTGGGGCGGCTGCGCCGGCTGCGGCGACAGTCCGATCGAGCCGATCGATCCGCATCCGCCGAGAAAAACCGCCAGGGCCGCGGCCGCCCCAAGGTTCAAAGCCGCGCGTCCGCCGTCTGATCTGACCATTGTCAAGTTCCCCGATCGAATTCCCGGCCGCTGCGCCCCAGGCGACCGAGCCTATAGTAAGTGAGGTCGCGGCACCCGCTTTCGCCGACACGGAGAAGCCACGACATGATTGCGTCTATCCTACACCCCTCACTAACAGCTTAAGGGGCTTGCTTGACAGCATGGCTGCCAAGCCATATTCCCGCCAATGAGTGGCACTCTCGCAATACGATTGCCAAAAGGTACGAATCGCTCGGCCGCCGCGGATCAGAGCGCATGCATCCCGTCGATGGCAATTCAGAGTCCTGCGAACCCCCTGGAGGAGCGTTATGGCTAAGACCAAATTTCGTCCGCTGCATGACCGTGTCGTGGTCAAACGGATCGACGCCGAGGAAAAGACCAAAGGCGGCATCATCATTCCCGACTCGGCAAAGGAGAAGCCCTCGCAGGGCGAGGTCGTGGCGGTCGGTCCCGGCGGACGCGACGAAACCGGCAAGCTCACGCCTGTCGATATCAAGGTCGGCGACAAGGTGCTGTTCGGCAAATGGTCGGGCACCGAGATCAAGCTCGACGGCCAGGAACTCCTTATCATGAAGGAGTCCGACATCATGGGCGTGGTCGGCTAGCCGTATCACATCTTCCCCTCGTCATGGCCGGGCTTGTCCCGGCCATCCACGTCTTATCCGTTTCGGCGCGACAAAGACGTGGATGCCCGGACGAACGCGGGCATGACGAAAGCAAAACGATCGTATCATCAGGAGCACTGTAAATGGCCGCCAAAGACGTCAAGTTTTCCGGCGACGCGCGTCAACGCATGCTGCGCGGCGTCGATATTCTCGCCGATGCGGTGAAGGTGACGCTCGGCCCGAAAGGCCGCAACGTCGTGATCGAGAGGAGCTTCGGCGCGCCCCGCATCACCAAGGACGGCGTCACCGTCGCCAAGGAGATCGAGCTCGAGGACAGGTTCGAGAACATGGGCGCCCAGATGGTGCGCGAGGTCGCCTCCAAGACCAACGATCTCGCCGGCGACGGCACCACCACCGCCACGGTGCTGGCGCAGGCCATCGTCCGCGAGGGCGCGAAGGCGGTTGCCGCCGGCATGAACCCCATGGACCTCAAGCGCGGCATCGACATCGCCGTCGCAGCGGTTGTGAAGGACATCGGCAAGCGCGCGAAGGCGGTCGCCTCCTCGGCCGAAGTCGCTCAGGTCGGCACCATCTCGTCCAATGGCGACGCCTCGATCGGCAAGATGATCGCGCAGGCGATGCAGAAGGTCGGCAATGACGGCGTCATCACCGTCGAGGAGAACAAGTCGCTCGAAACCGACGTCGACATCGTGGAGGGCATGAAGTTCGATCGCGGCTATCTGAGCCCCTACTTCGTGACCAACGCGGAGAAAATGGCTGCTGAACTCGACGACGCCTACATCCTGCTGCACGAGAAGAAGCTGACCGGCCTTCAGGCCTTGCTGCCGGTGCTCGAAGCGGTCGTGAAATCCGGCAAGCCGCTGCTGATCGTCGCGGAAGACGTCGAAGGCGAGGCGCTGGCAGCCCTGGTGGTCAATCGGCTTCGGGGCGGCCTGAAGGTGGCCGCGGTGAAGGCGCCCGGCTTCGGCGATCGCCGCAAGGCCATGCTGGAGGACATCGCCATCCTGACCAGCGGCCAGCTCATCTCCGACGAACTCGGCATGAAGCTCGAAAACGTCACCCTGAACATGCTTGGCCGCGCCAAGAAGGTGCTGATCGACAAGGAGAACACCACCATCGTCAACGGCGCGGGCAAGAAAAAGGACATCGAGGCACGCGTCGGACAGATCAGGGCGCGGATCGAGGAGACCACCTCCGACTATGACCGCGAGAAGCTGCAGGAACGCCTGGCCAAGCTCGCAGGCGGCGTCGCGGTCATCCGTGTCGGAGGCGCGACCGAGATCGAGGTCAAGGAAAAGAAGGATCGTGTCGAGGACGCCCTCAACGCCACGCGCGCCGCGGTCGAGGAAGGCATCGTGCCCGGCGGCGGCACCGCGCTGCTGCGGGCCAGGAAGGCGGTCGGCCGCATCAACAACGACAACTCCGATGTGCAGGCCGGCATCAACATCGTGCTGAAGGCGCTGGAAGCCCCGATCCGCCAGATCGCGGAAAACGCCGGCGTCGAGGGCTCCATCGTGGTGGGCAAAATCCTCGAAAACAAGACCGAGACCTTCGGCTTCGACGCCCAGAAGGAAGAGTATGTCGACATGGTCGCCAAGGGCATCATCGATCCGGCCAAGGTCGTGCGCACCGCCTTGCAGGACGCCTCGTCGATCGCGGGCCTGCTCGTGACCACCGAGGCCATGGTCGCCGAACTTCCGAAGGACGAGCCTCCGGCCATGCCTGCTGGCGGCGGCGGCATGGGTGGAATGGGCGGCATGGGTTTCTGAGCCCTTCCACGGCACGACTTCGTCAGAAGGCCGCCTCTGCGCGGCCTTCTTTTTTCGCAAAGCAGGTTCTAGGCTAGAGGTCGATTCGACAAGCGGGGATTTTCCATGCGCGCGCTGGGGCTATGCCTGATCAGCCTGATGATCGTTTTGCCGGCGACTCCGCGGGCGCAGGACAGGCCGCTTCCCAGGACGACGCCCGGCGGCGCGGAGGTCAGATACTTCACCTCCATCGACGGACTGATGGAAGGCAACGCGGATGTCATCCTCAAGGAAACCCGCCACGGCAAGACCGTCACGAGCGCCGTTCTCGACGTCTGCTACCCCGCGGAAAAAGGCTCCGACCGCAAGGATCGCTTCGTCGCCAACCTCGCGGTAAACGGTTCGACCCTGACCGGCAGCACCCAAAGCATCGGCGACAAGCTGCCGGTCACGGTGAAGCTCACACGCAAGCCGACCGGCGATACTTTCGAGTTCGACGGCAGGATCAGCGTCGGCGAGCGCGTGACCGAGGTGACCTCAACGGACAATTCCGACCTCAGCGAGGCCGAGTTCAACGATGTCCGGACCACCGATGACGGCATCATCGCATCGCCGAGGGATTTCACCGAGGTCTCTCCCGAAGCCATCGCCGTGAAAGTGAAGATCGACGCCGCAACCGATCTGCTCAAGGGGTTGAGAGGACAAAATCTGCGGGTGCTGCTGAACAGCCTCGAGGTAACCTGCGAGGCGCTGCGGGCCGGTGCGCAGGTCATCGACATCAACATCGATCCGGAGCGCGCGCCCGCTCTGGTCGCCCGGATGAAGGCGACGCCCGGCGTGATCGCCGCGGGCTGGAGCGCCGGGATGTTCGACATGGAGCGCACCATCCGGTTTCCCGCCGCGGAATGGCGTGACAAGGGCAAGCTCAATCGCGACAAGCTCGCGGCCGCGATTTCCGGCGTGCTGGAAAAATCCCTGGACGCAAAGCCGGTGTCTGCAAAATGGAGCGAGGACACCGGCAAGTTGACGCTGACCTTCAAACGTCCCAGCACGCTGGCTCCGGCGCTCGGGTTGACCGACACCATCGAGGTGACGGCGTTGCCAGGTCCTGACAGGCCCGAGGGATCCGACCACATCATGCTCTGGGTCGGCGCTCCCTCGACCACCACGGCGGACGAAAGCGATGGACCGAGGCTCGGCCTCGCCGACGATCTGTCAACCGGCGACGGCGAAAGTATCGAGGCCAATGACCGCGGCGCGATGGATGCGCTGGCGAAACAGTTCAAGGCCCAGCGCTGGGACGTCGACGCATCGGCCTGGAAGTAGCGTTGGTGGATTTCGATGTCATCGAAAGATGTCGAAAGAGCACAAGCAAGGGATGAATGTCGACGCGAGGCATGGACCGGTCATTGTATGATCGTCGCACCATAGCGAGGGGTTTCGCTGGATGAGGGGCGAGTGAAAATCACGCTGGACATTTCCAGGCTTGTCGAGGAAGGCAAGCTGACGAGCGAGGAAGCCGACAGGCTCACGAAGCTCGCCGCGCACGATACAGCCTCGCTCGGCATCAACATCCTCGTCGGGTTTGCCGTCGTCGCCATTGCTGCCGGCGCGGTGGCGCTGGCGCCTGCGCCATTGACGGCGATCGGCTTCGGACTGGCGCTTTTCGCCGCGGGTTTCGCGATCGCACTTAATCGCGTGCAGCACTGGATGCTTCTCGGGCAGATTTTCCTTGTCATCGGTGCGCTGATGTTTGGCGGTGGCGCTATCGCCTATCGCGCCGATCTGCTTGCCACCATGCTGATCATCACAGGTGTTTTCGGCCTCGCAGCAATCATCGCCCGCTCCAGCCTGCTGATGGCGTTGGCGGTGCTGGCGGCTTCGGCTTGCCTCGGCGCGCGCACGGGTTATAGCCACGCCAGCTATTCGCTAGCCATTTACGAACCGACGCTGACCGTGGTCGTGTTTTCAATGGTAGCGCTGATCGCCTATCAAGCCTCGCAGCGGCTGCCAGCCGAGTATGCGCGGCTCGCGATCACAGCCGCGCGGACTTCGCTGTTGCTGATCAATTTCGGCTTCTGGATCGGCTCGATGTGGGGCGATCCGCTGATGCTGATGCGGTCGCTCGCCGCCAGGGACTTATCCTCGACGCTCATGACCAAGCCCGTCATTCCGAGCCTGGTATTCAGCGTGCTCTGGGCGGTGGCGTTGCTCGGCGCCGGGATCTGGGCAGTTCGGGCAAATCGACGCTGGCTGGTCAACCTCGTCGCCGTCTTCAGCGGCATCCATTTCTATACTCAATGGTTTGAGAAACTCGGCGCTACTCCCTTTTCGGTGCTGCTGGGCGGGCTGGTGATGCTGGCAAGCGCGATCGCGCTTTGGATGTTTAACCGACGGGTCGCGGATCGCGACAGAGCATGATCCGATCAAGTTGAAGCGGACCATGCTCCAGATATTATTGTGGGCCGCATTTTCTTGCGGCGAACAGGACATCCACGTCGCCGGAAACGCTTTAGTTCGTATTGAGATGGAAGCGCAGCCGGGTCGGTCCGACGAACGTGATCTCATCGCCCTGTCGCTCCCAGGTGTCCGCCGCGGAAAGCGCCGCCACCAGTTCGTCATCGGCCTCGGCCTTCTCCGGGGGACACGAGCGATCCTCAAGCGGGCCAGCCGCGAAGATGACAGTCTCACCGGCAACCGAGAACTGACCCTTCCCGCCCTTGCACCACAATTCGAGCTTGACCCCGCCGCTGTCGCCGATGTCCAGCGACGGCACCCGCTTTGATCCAGGCCGCGGCGGCGCATCGAGCGTCATCTCGAGACCGAACGGAAATCCACCCTGCGCGAAAGCCGGCCACGCGCAGGCCGCTCCGAGAGCGAGCGTGACCACACCCGACAAGAACCCGATCCCCGCCGCCATCTGCCCTCCCTGAACGACAATAGAGCCCACCCGCTTCCGATCAATCAGAACAGGAGCTCCACGGTTTTGGTTTGACGCGTTCTCTTCATGCGGGACCGTATCCCATCCCCGGGGGGTCAAGCCCGGGGACATGCTTCGCTCGGACACGCGGTAGAGCGCGCTGAGGCCCGATCAACATCATCGCGAGCGGACGCGATGCGCGGCGCCGTCCCGACGCCGAGAAAGCCACCCGCTCCTTCTTCGACCTCTGGATTGTTTCGCTTCGCGCACAGAGCCGGCGCGAACCGATGAATTGATCTCCACCTCGCAAATCGCGAAACGGCGTGTTCAACCCTGCCCTATACGGCTTTTAGTTGCCGTCCTCTCCCGCGCCCGACGTGGCCTGATCAGCATCGCCATAGGATGAAGCCGCGGGCTCCGGCATCGCCCAGCTGGTTTCCGGCACAACCGTCGCCTTGGGTTTTGGCGCAGCCCGCTTGGCGACCGCCTTCTTCGTCGACGCCCTGCGCTTGGCCGCCGGCTTCTTCGCGGCTTTTCCAGGGGATCGCTTCACCGACTTCTTGGCCGACTTCTTGACTGACTTCTTGGCCGATTTTTTAGCGGGTTTCCCCGGAGACTTTCTGGCGGACTTCTTCACGGATTTCTTTGCAGGCCTCTTGGCCGCCTTCTTCTTCACCGCCTTCTTTTTCGAAGCTGTTTTCGCCGACTTCTTGACTGACTTCTTCGTGGACTTCTTGTTCGCCGCTACAGCCTTCTTCTTGCTCTTCTTGGCCTTAACGCCCTTCGCCTTGCTGGACTTCTTAGCCATCGTGATCCTCCTGTGGCCGCTGATCATTCGTCAGATCAATTCAGCCCTGGCCGGGGGCCGCCCGTCGCCCAATCGAGAAGCTCAATCGTGTGAACAACAGGGACCGACGTTCCGCCGGCAATCTGTATCATGCACCCGATGTTTCCGGCGGCAATCATGTCCGGCTTGACGCTTGCGATGTTGGCGACCTTCCGGTCGCGCAGTCGATCCGCAATGTCAGGCTGGAGAATGTTGTAGGTCCCCGCCGAACCGCAACACAAATGACTCTCCGGTATATCTTTCACCACGAATCCGTTCTTGAAAAGCAAATCTTTCGGAAGCTGCGTGATTTTCTGGCCATGCTGAAGTGAACAGGCGGAGTGATAGGCGATGACGAGTTCGCTGCGACTTCCCGAAGCCGGCAGATCGAGGCTGGCGATATACTCCGTGATATCCTTGGCCAGGCTTGAGACTCTCGCGGCCGGTCCGGCAAAGTCGCGGTCTTCCCGTAACAGATAACCGTAGTCTTTGATGACGGTGCCGCAGCCGGAGGTCGTGATCAGGATGGCGTCGAGACCACCCCGCTCCGCTTCGCGGGTCCAGGCCTTGATATTGGCCCGCGCCCGCGCCAGAGCATCCCGGTCGTCGCCCATGTGATAGGCCAGCGCGCCACAACACTGTTCGTCCGCCACCAGCACCACCTCGACGCCGTGACGGGTCAGCAGGCGGATCGCGGCCTCGTTGATGCGCGGCGCCAGCACCTGCTGGGCGCAGCCTTGCAGCAGGGCCACGCGGCCCCGCCTCTTGCCCGTCGCTGGAAACACACGTCCCGCGGCCGCTCCGGGAGCGGGCAGCGACGCCGGCGCAAGCGCCAGCATCGCCTTGATCCTGCGCGGCAAGGTCGGCGTCACGCTCCCCTTCGCACCGGGCAGCAGCGCCGCGAATGGCCGCGCGAGACGCGCTAGGATCAGGCTGGCTCGAAAGACTTTCGGCCGCGGCAGCACGAAAGCGAGAACGGCTCGAAGCAGCCGTTCGGAAACCGGGCGCGCATAGTCCTTCTCGATCCTGACCCGCGCCTGATCCACCAGGTGCATGTAATTGACCCCGGACGGACAGGTCGTCATGCAGGCAAGGCACGACAGACAGCGATCGATGTGCTTGACGACCTCGGCCGTCGGCGGCTCGTCGTGTTCGAGCATCTGCTTGATCAGGTAAATCCGGCCGCGCGGGCTGTCGAGTTCGTCGCCGAGCAGCACATAGGTGGGGCACGTCGCCGTGCAGAATCCGCAATGGACGCACTTGCGCAGGATCTTGTCCGCCTCGGCGATATCAGGATCGCTCAGTTGAGCGGGCGTGAATTCGGTTCTCATGAGATCGGCGTCCGCGTCAGCCTGCCGCGATTGAGAATGCTTCCGGGGTCGAAGCTCCGCCGCACCCGCTCGGCCAGCGCCGCGACCCCCTTTGCCTGCGGATGAAATACGTCAACGGTCCGGCGCAATTCCTCGCCGGCGCGCAGCAGCGTGGCGTGGCCGCCGAGCGGAGCGAGCCGGCGACGCAACGATGCGGCATATGCATCGACGACATCGACCGACGACGGCAACGCCGCCCAGAGCAATCCGCCGGCCCAGTCGTAGATCACCTCGCCGCCGGTCTCACGCGCCAGCGCCTGTCCGAAGGCGCCCCCCGACGCCGGAGGACAGACAATCCTCCACACCGGCCAGCCGCCCAGCGGACCGTCGGCCGCGAAGGGCGCGACGTCGCGAACATCGCACCACAGCGCCGCCGATTCGGCACCTTCAACAAGTTCGCCCGCCCCGAAAGGCGCAAGATGCGCCGCGAGCGCCGCGCCGCGATGAGCAACCGAGGCTGCGATGCCTTCCAGCCGCAGCAATGTCGCGGCCTGCCCCGTTGATGCGAGAACGGCCAACGCCCCCCGCGCCGCCTCGAGCGCTGTGCGCGACATGTGCGCCGCTCCCGACACGTCGTAGGGCGATCCGAGCGCGGCCGTCATCGCCCGGTTGGCGGTGACATCATCAAGCCCGCGCAACACCAGCGTGCGCTCCGCCTCCGCCTTCGGCATCACCTTGAGCGTCACCTCGGTCATGACCGCGAGCGTGCCCCACGATCCGGCCAGCAGCTTGCAGAGATCGTAGCCGGTGACGTTCTTCACCACCCTGCCTCCGGCCTTGAAACCGTCGCCGAAGCCGGAGACCGCGTGAGCGCCGAGCAGATGGTCCCGCACGCCGCCCGCCTTGATCCGGCGCGGCCCCGCCAGCCCGGCGCCGATCATGCCGCCGATGGTGCCCCGCCCGGACCGGACGCCGAGCAACGCGGCGGTGTCCATCGGCTCGAACGCAAATTCCTGATTTCTGGAATCGAGCAGCGACACGACCTCGTCCAGCGGCGCGCCGGCCTGCACCGTAATGATGAGTTCATGCGGCTCGTAGCAGGTCACCGCGTTCAGCGCCGACACGTCGAGCACCGCGTCGGTCGTCATCGCATGGCCGATCGACCGCTTCGATCCGTGCCCGATGATCTCAAGCGGCTGGTCGCCCGCGACGGCGGCGCGCACCGCGTCTTCGACATCAGCGGCGTCGCCTGCTTTCAGGGTATCCACGTCATATGCCGATCATTGTGTGAAGCGCGTTGAACCATCATCCGATCAGAATCTCGGCAGGTCCGGAAACGGCAGCCTGCCGCCATGCACATGAACGCGGCCGAGTTCGGCGCAGCGGTGCAGCGTCGGAAACACCTTGCCCGGATTGAGAAGACCTTGGGCGTCGAACGCGCATTTCAGCCGCTGCTGCTGGCTGAGATCGGCCTCGCTGAACATGTGCGGCATGAGCTCCCGCTTCTCGATGCCGACACCGTGCTCGCCGGTGAGGACGCCGCCCAGTTCGACGCAGCACCGCAGAATATCCGCGCCGAACGCCTCCGCCTTGTCCATCTCGCCGGGCTTATTGGCGTCATACAGAATGAGCGGATGAAGATTGCCGTCTCCCGCATGAAAGACATTGGCGACGCCGAGACCGTATTTTTCACTCAACTCGCGAATGCGCGCCAGCGCCCTCGGCAGCGCGCCGCGCGGAATGGTGCCGTCCATGCAGATATAGTCGGGAGAGATACGGCCGACCGCCGGGAAAGCCGCCTTGCGGCCGGCCCAGAACAGGTCGCGCTCCGCTTCCGAACCGGAAATCCGGCAGGTGGTCGATCCGCAGCCGAGCGCGATGGCCTCGACGCGCTTGATGAGTTCGTCGACCTCGATGCTCGAACCGTCAAGCTCGATGATCAGCAGCGCCTCGACATCGAGCGGGTAGCCGGCGTTGACGAAGGCTTCGGCGGCATGGATCGCCGGCCGGTCCATCATCTCCATGCCGCCGGGAATGATGCCGGCGCCGATGACGCGCGCCACGCATTCGCCCGCCGCTTCGACCTGTGAGAATCCGACCATCAGCGCCCGCGCGGTTTCCGGCTTCCGCAGAATGCGGACCGTGACTTCGGTGACGACGCCGAGCAAACCTTCGGACCCGGTGATGATGCCCATCAGGTCATAGCCCGCCTGCTCGGGCGCCTTGCCGCCGATGCGCAGGACCTCGCCCGACATCAGCACAAGCTCGCAGCCGAGCACGTTGTTCGTCGTCATACCGTATTTCAGGCAGTGAACGCCGCCGGAATTCTCCGCGATGTTGCCGCCGATCGAGCAGGCGATCTGCGACGAGGGGTCCGGCGCGTAGTAGAACCCGGCGTGGGCCACCGCCTGGCTGATGGCGAGGTTGGTGACGCCGGGCTCGGTGACCACGACGCGGTTATCGAAATCGATCTCACGAATGCGCTTGAACTTGCCGAGACCGAGCAGCACCGCGTCGGCCAGCGGCAGCGCGCCGCCCGACAGCGAGGTGCCGGAGCCGCGCGGCACCACCTTGATGCCGTTATCGAAGCAGTATTTCAGAACGCGCGACACCTGCTCCGTGGTTTCCGGCAACACCACCACCATCGGCGGCTGCCGATAGGCGGTCAGGGCATCCGATTCATACGGCAACATTTCCGCCGCGCTGGCGATGACGCCCTCACCCGGCACGATCGCGCGCAAGTCCGCGACTATGGCGTCGCGGCGGTCGAGGACCGCTTGATCCGAGGCGGGCATCATGATGGTCATGGGCAGGCGCTCCGCGATCGCGACCGGACCTTGCCGATCGCCACAAAACCTTCCGGATCAACCATATTTCATCCGTTCTGTGTAGGCTCATCCGGACACCGCCACCGACGATGATAAAGGTACCATCGTAATGACATCTGCCGGAGACTGTGGCAATCCGAGCCTGTCCTGGAACGAAATCACACTCGAATCGTTCTAAGATCGGTGTTATCTTCCGATTCTGCGGCTCGTATCAGAGGTTATGATGACCTACGAGTCACAGAGGCATGAGCACCCTTCCCTCTCCGGGAAGGCGGCAATTTCCCCAGCTTCAGCCCGAAGCCACTCACAAAGACTTCAAGAGGTCTCCATGAAAACGTTCGCCATCTCCGCACTGACCGTCCTGGGCGTCACGCTCGCAAGCGTGGGCACTTCGTCCGCTGGGGACGTAGAGGCCGGAAAATCAGCCTTCAACAAGTGCAAGGCATGTCATGAAATCGGCGAAGGCGCCAAGAACAAGGTCGGGCCGGAACTAAACGGCCTGGACGGACGCCACTCCGGCGCCGTGGAAGGCTATGCTTATTCGCCCGCCAACAAGGCTTCCGGCATCACCTGGACCGAGGCCGAGTTCAAGGAATACATCAAGGATCCGAAGGCGAAGGTCCCGGGTACGAAGATGGTGTTCGCCGGCATCAAGAAGGACAGCGAACTCGACAACCTCTGGGCCTATGTTTCGCAGTTCGACAAGGACGGCAAAGTCAAGGCGAAGTAACGCCCGGCTTCAGTCCGTTTTATTCCCTGCCGGCGTCGTTGCCGGCAGGGCCGCCTGGACCACAAGACCGCGAGCGCGCGCATCCGTCACGCCGACCGCACGCAACGCCAGCAGGGTGGCGGCCTTCACCACATCGCGCAGCGACGCCTGATCCTCGAAGTCGGGCGCGAGCGGACCCACCAGCGCTTCATGCAGCGCGCCAAGCAGCGCGGTCGCGGCGAGCGACGTATCCTGCTGCGGCAGATGTCCAGCGCTGACGGCAGCTTTGATGCGCGTTTCAATCTCACCGACGATGTCGCGGCGGCTTGCCAGCCGGCTCGCCGCCACATCCACGTCGACCGGTTCAGCCAGAATGCCCCACGCCAATTTGCGGTGAGAGACCATATGCACGGCGACGGTGGCGATGGCGGCCGCAAGCGCCGAGGATGGACCGGGCGCGGCGTCAGCAGCGCCGCGTATGGCCGTCAGCTCATCCCGCACGACCTCCGCGATCAGTTCGGAAATCAGATCGGCTTTGGAAGGAAAGTAACGATAGACCGTACCGGCGGCGACCTCGGCACGAAGCGCGACCGGCGCGATCTGCACCGCCGCCATGCCCGCGTTGCCGGCTATATCCCGCGCGGCCGTCAGAATGGCGCGGCGGCGCGCCGCGAGGCGCTTCATCACCTGCTGGGTCCGCCGATACACCATGCGGGTTCCATGTCCCTCGCGCGCCCGCTCGAACAGGAGCAACGCGAGTCAGAACGTAGCGCTTTCGAACCGCCGCGAAAGTCCGCGAAATGCCGCCTGAAGGACTGAACACCTATTCAAAACGGAAGGCAAGCAACTTTGCGCGATAGCTCAGCCAGCCGGCCTCGACGCCGCTGACGTGTTGCGACGATTGCCTGCGCTGCCCGCCGCGCCCGCATCACCCATGCGCAGCCACCGCGCGCCACCACAGGCACCACGATGGCGTCAACATTCGACTTTAGAAATGCAGCATCTTGAATACGCCGAGGCCGGAAAGGCCGACGAAGATGAGATAGACGGCGACGAGCAGATTGAGAAAACGCGGCATCAGCAGGATCAGGACGCCTGCAATCAATGCGACGATAGGCTGGATGTGGGCTGCCGTGATGACCATAAGGAAACCTCCGCGGGATGCCGTTTGCGAATCGCAGAAAACTTTATCCGCCCCGCCGGCTTCTTAACAGGAGGCCCGCGACCCTGGCGGACTCCCCTTCATTTGCGGCTCCTTGCAGCGCCGCAAATCGCCCCCGGACTGCCGCCCCGCGCGGGAACGATGGCAGGCGGGATGAATTGGCATGACATTCAACTGACGGCGCGAAAAACGTCCGACCTCAAAATCCAAGACCAAACCAGGACCCAACGGAGGCTCACCATGCGGAATACCGCTCTGGCTTTTGCCGCGCTGGCAACCGCGACCGGCGCCGGGCTCAGCGTTCACGCGCAAGGCAACACGATCGGCACCGCGCCTTCAACCGGCATGGTCGTCACCCAGCCAGTGGAAGTGGAAGCCGGCGGCGGTATCACTCAAGAACAGCGCCGGGCGTTTCGCGACTATGTCGCGACCGAGCGCGTTCCCTCCTTCACCGTTTCGCAAAATATCGTTGTCGGCGCGGTGCTGGCCGACGAAGGCGTCAGCCTTTACGACGTGCCGCAGCGTTTCGGCGCGACGCCTTATCGCTACACCGTCGTGAACGGGGAAACCGTTCTGATCGATCCGCGCTCACGCCGCATCATGCAGGTGATCGATTGATCAAGTGATCGACTTCATCAATCCTGTATCTTCGAGAAATCGGCGACGGTGCGCGTGGCGGCGCGGATTTCATTGAGCAGCCTGAGGCGATTTTCGCGAATCTTCGGATCGGCGTCGTTGACCTTCACCTGCTCGAAGAAGGCATCGACGGCGGGACGCAGCTTCGCCATCGCGGACATCGCGGCGGCGAAGTCTTCGGTCGCAACGGCGGCGCTCGCCTCACGCTTCACCTGATCAATGGCAGCGCCGAGCGCCTTCTCTTCGCCCAGCGTATAAAGCGAGGCATCCGGCGCGCCGTCGAAGCTGCGCTTGTCCTTTTTCTCCTCGATGGCGAGGATGTTAGAAGCGCGCTTGGTGCCCGACAGCAGGTTCTTGCCGTCGTCGGTGTCGAGGAATTTTCCGAGCGCCTCGACGCGGCGGACGATCATGAGGAGATCGTCCTGTCCTTCCAAAGCAAACACCGCATCAACAAGATCGTGCCGCGCGCCCTGCTCGCGGAGCTGAACTTTGAGACGATCGGCGAAGAAGATGAGGAGGTCTTTCACAAAAACCGCTGCGACGGCACTTTCAAGTGCCGCTTCAATGGAATGAGAGCCGCCGTACTGATTCAGCCAACGCTGTCGCGCCTCACCGACGAGATCGGGTTTCTGTTCCTCAAGTAAATTGAGTGCTTCTGCCGTGATATGACGGAGCTTTAGCTGAAGACCGTTGTTTACCACCAGCCTGATCACCCCGAGCGCCGCCCTTCGCAGCGCATAGGGATCCTTGCTGCCGGTCGGCTTTTCATCAATCGCCCAGAAGCCGACCAGCGTGTCGATCTTGTCGGCGAGCGCGACCGCGATGCTCACGGGATCGCTTGGTACGCGGTCGTTCGGGCCCTGCGGCTTGTAGTGCTCCTCGCAGGCGGCGGCGACGGACGCATCCTCGCCCTGCGCAAGCGCATAATATTTCCCCATCAGCCCCTGCAACTCGGGGAATTCGCCGACGACTTCGGTCAACAAATCCGTCTTGCACAGCCGCGCGGCGCGCTTCGCCTTCTCCACGTCCGCACCGACCAATGGCGCGATCTCGGCCGCCAGCCGCTCGATGCGAGCGATGCGCTCCGCTTGCGTTCCGAGCTTTTCATGAAACACGATCTGCTCGAATTTCGGCAGCCGGGCTTCGAGCTTTGTCTTGAGGTCTGTCTCGTAGAAAAACTTCGCATCCGCCAGCCGGGCGCGAATGACGCGCTCGTTGCCCGCGATGATCGCCTCGCCGCCGTCCGACGCTTCGAGATTGGCGACGAGAAGGAATCGGTTGGCGAGTTTTCCCGATTTCGGATCGTTGACGACAAAACACTTCTGGTTGTTGCGAATGGTGGCGCGGATCACTTCGCCCGGAATCGACAAAAATTCTTTATCGAACGAACCCATCAGCACCACCGGCCATTCGACGAGACCGGACACCTCATCGAGCAGCGCCTGATCCTCGACCAGCTCATAGCCTTGCGCGAACGCCAGTTCTTTCGCGTCAGCCAGGATGATATCCTTGCGCCGCTGCGGATCGAGCACGACCTTCGCGTCATGCAGCTTCGCCTCGTAATCCTCGAAGCGGCGCACGCTGAATTCGCCCGGCGCCATGAAGCGATGCCCGCGCGTCGCCTGCCCGGCTGTGATGTCGGCGACGTCGAACGGCACCACCTCCGGCTCCTCCGTCTCCATGCCGAAAGTCGCGATGATGGAATGCAGCGGCCGCACCCAGGTCAGAGCGCCCGGCTTCGCCGAGCGCTCGCCCCAGCGCATCTGCTTCGGCCACGGAAAGGTGCGCACGATCACAGGCAACAATTCCGCCAGCACGTCGATCGCGGGCCGGCCCGGCCTTTCGATCAGCGCGACATAGAAATCGCCCTTCTTCGGATCGCGCTGGATCTTGGCCTCGTCCAGCGATGTCAGCCCTGCGGCTTTCAGAAAACCCTGCACCGCAGCGTCGGGCGCGCCGACCTTCGGCCCCTTGCGCTCGTCCTTGAGATCGGGCTGGCGCGCGGGAATGCCGTGCACGGTGAGCGCGAGGCGGCGCGGCGTGACGAAGGCTTTCGCACCCTCATAGACGAGCCCCTCGGCGACGAGCTTGTCGGTGACCATCCGGCGCAGATCGTCCGCCGCCTTCGCCTGCATGCGCGCGGGAATTTCCTCGGAGAACAGTTCCAGCAGAAGATCAGGCATCGCTTAGACGCCGCCCGCGTCAGTATGCAGCCATGCGTCGCCGCAAGCTTTCGCCAGCTCGCGCACGCGCAGGATGTAGCTTTGCCGTTCGGTCACGGAGATCACACCGCGCGCGTCGAGCAGGTTGAAGACGTGGCTCGCCTTGATGCACTGGTCATAGGCCGGCAGCGCCATCAGATGCGCCGCGCGCTGGCCGGGCTGTTTCGGATCGTCCCGCCAGCCGGCGTCGAGATATGTCTTGCAGGCATTCTCGGCCATCCTGAACTGCTCGAACAGCATCGCGGTGTCGGAATGCTCGAAATTGTGCCGCGAATATTCCTGCTCGGCCTGCAGGAAGACGTCGCCATAGGTCACTTTCTCCGCGCCCTCACGGCCGTTGAAATTGAGATCGTAGACGCGGTCGACGCCCTGCACGAACATCGCCAGACGCTCCAGCCCGTAGGTGAGTTCACCCGCCACCGGCGCGCATTCGACGCCCGCCACCTGCTGGAAATAAGTGAACTGGCTGACTTCCATGCCGTCGCACCAGCACTCCCACCCCAAACCCCACGCTCCCAGCGTCGGGCTTTCCCAGTCGTCCTCAACGAAGCGGATGTCGTGCAACGCGCTGTCGACGCCGATTGCGGCCAGCGATTTCAGATAAAGGTCCTGGATATCAGGCGGCGACGGCTTGAGGATGACCTGAAACTGGTAATAGTGCTGCAGGCGGTTGGGGTTCTCGCCGTAGCGCCCGTCCTTGGGCCGGCGCGAGGGCTGCACATAGGCCGCGTTCCAATGTTTCGGACCCAATGCGCGAAGCGTGGTCGCGGGATGAAAGGTGCCCGCCCCGACCTCCATGTCGTAGGGCTGCAGGATGACGCAGCCGTAATCCGCCCAATAGCGTTGCAGGGTCAGGATCAAACCCTGGAACGAGCGTTCCGGGCGCATATGCGGAGGCAAGGGGTCCATTCGTCTTTTTTGGGGATTAGCAGAAACAGGTCGGCGCTTCGCGACCGTATCGGCGCGCGTTCCTCAAATCAAGACGATGACGAAACCTTGGCTAACCGAAACCCCCTGGATACGGGAGAACCGCGGCGAAGTCGCGCGGCCATCCTGCGAGCATTGTCGCGGAAGCGGCGACCTGCGGACCAGCCGGGCTTATCAGTCAGGCCGGTAGGCGCCGGTGCGGGAATCCCGCCGCAGGGTCGGGATATCGCGGCGCGCCGGCTCGGCGACGCGGGCCATCCGCGCTTCCTCGAGTTCCTGATTAATCCGCCTGGCGGTGTTGTAGAGCCAGCGGACCGCGACCAGTCCACCCAGAGTAGCTGCGAGTGCAATCAGCGGCGGCATCGGTCGATCCCCTTCTTTCGTTACGGACCCCATACAACAATATTCTCGCCTAATCCGATCGTTCCTGCAATCGCCGTTTCGCGGCCAGATAAGCTTGGGAATGTCCCCGGAGCCGGCTCAAAGACCGAATCTGGCCCAGATTGCGCGCGTTTCGAGCGCGGAAATCAGCTCGTCCGGCATCCCCGCCATGCCACCTTGTAAGGTCAGGGTCCCGGCGCCTGCTTTACGACCCAACAGTCCCGACAACAGACCGGTCGAGGGCGCTATCAGCGGTGTGCTCACCTTATCTCCAAACCGGGCCCGCAGCGTCGAGCGAAGATCGCCGATCCCGTCCGCAAGACCGAGCGCGACCGAACGCTCGCCGGCCCAGTATTCGCCGGTGAACAAAAGATCGTCCGCTCCTTTCAGCCGTCCCCCGCGGCTCGCCTTCACCAGTTCGATGAAGGTGGCGTGGATCTCGCGCTGGATCGCTTTCAGCCGCGCCACATCGTCGGGATTCTCCGGAAGAAAGGGATCGAGCGTCGCCTTGTGTTCGCCTGCGGTATACAGCCTGCGCTCGACGCCGATTTTCCTGATCAGTTCGGTAAAGCCGAAACCGCCTCCGACCACGCCGATCGAACCGAGGATCGACGAGGGATCGCAGAAAATCTCGTCGCCCGCGCAGGCGATCATGTAACCGCCCGAAGCGGCGACATCCTCGACGAACACCAGAACCGGAATCTCTTTCTCCCGCGACAGTTGCCGGATGCGCAGATAGATCTGGCGGGACTGCACCGGCGATCCGCCCGGCGAATTGACCACCAGCGCCACCGCCTTGGCGTCAGCAACCGCGAACGCCCGCTCCAGCGTTCGGGCGACGCCCGCCAGCGTCATGCCCGGCCTGAGCGGCGTGACCGCGCCGATCACCCCGGACAATCGCACCACGGGCACCACGCTGGTCCCGCGCCGCCATCGCCTGGGAATGAGCTTCGTCAGCGCTGTTTTCACCCGGCTCATGGCGTTTTCCTGGGTTTCGGCCATTTCATCCACTATTCAATCGCCCGATTAACATGCACACGTATCTATCTACGAGGGACAACCATCGGTAGCCTTCATGCGACAATTCGTCAGAACCGCGCCGGACAGCGAGCGCGGCCTGCAAGGGACGTGAAGGCTTGCCGGGCTCAGGCACTCGGACTCACTGGAATCCACCCTTGCCGGCAGGAGCGAAGGCCAGCGCCTCGCCGCCCGCGAGAGATCCCTGAGCCTCCTTATCGGGCTGGCCCATCTCGTCGCTCAGCATCAGGCCCGGACAAAGCCTGAGCGGCGCCCGGCTCCCTTTGATTGCGCGAACCAGGATGCGGATCGCCGGCCTGCGCGGGTCCGGATGCACGGGCCGGATAGCGATGCCCCCAAAGCCGCGGCCAAGCGCGCCAAGCACCTCCGCCAGTCCGTCGCTGCGCCAGATCAGGCTGAGCGCGCCTCCGGATTTCAGCATCCGCCGGGCGGCGTGAGTCCAGATGTCCAGGGTCGAGGGGTCCGCGACATGGGCCGCGCGACGGCTCTGGTCCGGCGATGGCCGGTGCCGTGCCGCATCGTTGAAGGGAGGGTTCATCAGCACCCCGTCGGCGCTGTCGGGACCAAGACCGGCGGCGGCGAAAGCATCAGCCTCCGCCGCGATATCGAGGACGCAGACCCGCGCAGCGAGGCGATTGAGAAGCGCGTTGCGGCCCGCCAGACCGGCGAGGGTTTCGTCACGCTCGATCAGCACCAGATCGATGTTATCGATCCGCGTCGCCACCGCGAGCCCGGCGGCGCCGACGCCCGCGCCGAAATCGACGATGCGATCGCCGGGTCCGCCCGGCGTCGCGGCGGCGAGCAGCATGGCGTCGTGGCCGGCGCGATGACCCGACAGCGGTTGATACAGCCGCAACCGCCCACCGAGAAACGCATCCTCGCCAATGTCAGATTGCGCGCAGGTCATCAGCGTCGTCGGGGCGCAATTCATGAGCCAGCCCGGCTTCGGCGAGAAGCCGCCGCGCCGCGCGATTGTCGCCGTCATTCACCAGAACGCGGCGAGGCAGCACCCCGAGCGACCCTTCGAGCACGCTCATGTTCTGGTCCAGCACCAGATGAAAAATCCCCGCGCCGTCCAGCAGCGCGCCGACCGCCGACACCAGCACCATGTCGTTGGTTCGAACCAATTCCTGCAACGTCATGCTCCCGCGCACCAAGCGTCGCATCCCTGTGGCCCATGTCAACGACTCCCTGTCAACAATTACCTGCGCTTGCCGGGCCAACCAGCACTTTCTATGGTGCAACGGTTAGAATGAGACGAAATTCGAAAATCGGAGATCCTCAGCTTGGCGGTCATCGTCCCCTTCGAAAGCCAGCCGGCAGGCTCCATCGACCAGCTCGTCGAACTCGTCGCCGCCGACATGGAACGCGTCAACGCCACCATCCTGTCGCGGACCGGATCAGACGTCACGATGATCCCGGAAGTCGCCAACCACCTGATCTCGTCCGGCGGCAAGCGGCTGCGCCCGATGCTGACGCTGGCGATGGCCAATCTCGCCGGCTATGCCGGCGAAGGCCATGTCAAGCTCGCGGCCTCGGTGGAATTCATGCACACCGCGACGCTGCTGCACGACGACGTGGTCGACGAAAGCGAGCTGCGCCGCGGCAGGCTGTCGGCCCGCATGGTGTGGGGCAACGAGGCCAGCGTTCTCGTCGGCGACTTCCTGCTCGGACAGGCGTTCCGCATGATGGTCGAGGTCGGCTCGCTGCGGGCGCTCGACATCCTGTCTTCGGCAGCGGCGACCATCGCCGAGGGCGAAGTCATGCAGCTTGCGGCGGCGAAGAACACGGCTACGACCGAGGACGAATACCTCGCGGTCATTCGCGGCAAGACGGCCGAACTGTTCGCCGCGGCCTGCGAGGTCGGCCCGGTGCTCGGCGGCCGTCCGAAGGCCGAGCAGACGGCGGCCGCGAGTTTCGGCATGAATCTCGGCATCGCCTTCCAGCTTGTCGATGACGTGCTCGACTACGGGGGCAAGTCGGCGAAGCTCGGCAAGAACGTCGGCGACGACTTTCGCGAGGGCAAGATCACGCTGCCGGTGGTGCTGGCGTTTCGGCGCGGCAATGATGTCGAGCGCGAATTCTGGGTGCGGGCGCTCGAGCAAGGCAAGATCGGCGACAACGATCTCAATCACGCCATCGGGCTGATGACCAAGCATCGCGCGCTGGAGGATACCCTCAACCGCGCCCATCACTACGGCGCGATGGCGGTCGATGCGCTGGCGCTGTTTCCGCCGTCGCCGATGAAGGGCGCGCTGGAGCAGGTCGTGGCGTTCTGCCTGGCGCGGTCGCACTGACGATCCGGCGCGATGATCTCCGCCGGTGTCAGGGAATGACAACCCTGAAATGCCTCACGAACCTCCGCCCAGCGTCCCCACATGAACCCACCATTGCGGGCGATCGAGCCGGATCGTCTGCGCGGCATGATGCGCGGCCGCCTCGTCGTCGAAGATCGCAAAGCAGGTCGCGCCCGAGCCGGACATCCGTGACAGCCGCGCGCCGGTCGACCGCAACCGCGCGAGCACCTCGCCGATGACAGGCTGAACGCGGATCGCCGGTGCTTCGAGATCATTGGCGCCGTCCGACAGCATGGCGAGCCAATCGTCCACCGGCGCACCGGCCTCCGGCCACACGATGGCCTCGATCAGGTCATTGACGCCGACATTCAGTTGGCCTTTGCGAAGGCCGAGCGCGGCGAATACATCCTTTGTGGCGACGGGAACGCGCGGGTTGACCAGCACAGCGGGCATCGCCGGCACATCCAGCGGCAGCAGCGATTCGCCGACGCCGGTCATGACGCAGCTTTCCGAGCGGACACAGACCGGCACGTCGGCGCCGGTCAGTCGCGCGGTCTCGATCAAGCGCGGATCGTCGATCGAAAGACCGTTGGCCCTTGCCAGAAGCCGCAACGCCGCGGCCGCGTCCGCCGATCCGCCGCCGATGCCGGCGGCGACCGGCAAATACTTGTCCAGCGCGAAGGCCCCTGCTTTCAGGTCCGGGATCCGCTCGCCAAGCAGCCTTGCCGCCGTCAGAACGAGGTTATCGGCTGTCTGACCGCACTCCTGCGCCCGCGGACCAGCGGCGACAAGCGACAGCTCCGCACCCTGCGTCAGGGTGAGACGATCGACGCAATCGGCAAATGCCACCACGCTTTCGAGATCGTGAAAGCCATCGGCGCGCCGGCCAACGACCCGCAGGGTCAGATTGACCTTGGCGCGCGCCGTCTCGCTCAGCGCCGGTGCGGCCGTTTCCAGATCCGTGGCGCCGGTGACGATCATGACGGATGACAAATCCAAAAACGCGCGCAAAATCAAATGATTTCTGCGATCGCGTTCGGCGCGCGGCCCAAAAAAATTTCGGCGGAGACATCGTGACACTCTTCTCGACCACGCGTCTCAGCCGCCCTTGCCGGCGTCCTTTTTCTTGTCCGCCGAGGCGGCGGACGGCGTATCGTCCGCCGGCAGGCCGTTCTTGATCTTGGCCTCGATTTTCGGCAGTTCTTCCTGTTCCGGCTTCAGATCGCGCGCATGCGCCCACTGAAATTTCGCCTCCAGCGTCCGGCCGACGCGCCAGTAAGCGTCGCCGAGGTGATCGTTCACCGTCGGATCCTCGGGCTTGAGGTTGATGGCCCGCTCCAGCGTCTTGACCGCCTCCTCATAATTGCCGATGCGATAATAGGCCCAGCCGAGGCTGTCGACGATATAGCCGTCGTCCGGCCGCTGATCGACGGCGCGCTTGATCATCTTCATGGCTTCATCGAGATTGAGGCCACGGTCGATCCAGGAGTAGCCGAGGTAGTTCAGCACATGCGGCTGCTCGGGTTGAATCTCGAGCGCCTTCTTCATGTCGACTTCCGCCTTGGCCCAGTTCTTCGACCGTTCCAGGCAGATCCCGCGGAAATAGTAGTAGACCCAGTTCGGCTTGTCCTTGGCTTCGGCGATGACGTCGATGCCTTTACCGTAGGTCTTCGCACAATCGGCGAACTTCTTGCGGCCGCGCTCGACGTTGCCGAGCGCCATGATTGCCTCCAGGTCGTTCGGGTCCTGCTCCGTCACGCCCTTGAGAATCTTGATCGCCTCGTCGCTGCGATCGACGGCGTCGAGATTGGTGGCGAGTTGAATCTGGGCATTGCGCCGCAGCGGCGATCCGGCTGGCACACGCTCATAAACGCCGATCGCCATCTCCGGCTTCTTCACCGATTCATAGAGGTCGGCGAGCGACAACAGCGCCATCGGATGATCAGGCGAGAGATAAAGCGCGAGTTGCAGATAGACCAGCGCCAGATCCTCGCCGCCGCGCCGGGTCAGGGACGCGCCGATGCCGTAAAGAGCTTCGGCGGCGCCGGTCTGCGGCGAATTGACGAGCTGCGGCAGCTTCTTGCGAGCCTTGAGCTCCTTGATTCCTTCCTGAATCAGAGGATGCCGCGCCAGTTTCTTGTCGAACGACTCGTACACGGCGAGCGCCGCCGCGGCGTCCTTGTTGCGCGACAACCACCGCGCATAAGCATCCGACACGCGGAGCGCCGAATCGTCGAGCTTGTAAGCGCGCTCGAGACGAGCCCCAGCCTCTTCCTTCCGGCCCGCAAGATCGAGCAGCATCCCCGAATGCAGATCCTTGAAGATCGGGTACCATTCGGGACCTGTCAGCGCATCGATAAGAGCGACGGCCTGCCTGGTGTCGCCGGCGCCATAGTCGGCCCATCCCGACAGCAACGTCGCCACCAGGTCGGTGATCGGTCCGCGAATGGACAATTTGATGTTTTTCCGGGCGGCCGCGTATTTTTTCTGCTTGAGATTATCAACGCCGACGACGAGCCGCGCGACGCGGTTGGATTTGTCGATGGCGAGAATGCGATCGGCCAGCTTCACCGCGGCGGCGATATTGCCTTCGGCCAGCGACGAGATGAACGCGCGATCCAGAAGCTCGTTGTTTTTCGGATCGGTGCGTAACGCCGAACGATAGAACGTCGCCGCGGACCTGGCGTCGCGCTCGACGCTGGCATGACGCGCGGCGAGATAGCTGCCCGACGTCGTCATGCTGCGCAGATCCTTGGCGCTGGGAAATGGCGAGGTTTCGGTCGGATGGTCCGGCGTCTGAGCCGCCAGCGGACCAGACGGAACCAACAACGCCGCAGCGGCAACAGCCATCGCCAGGCGATTGAAACGAATGGACAACATCGGGATGCGCAGCTCCAGATTTCTTGGCACGAACATCAGGGTTTCTCGGTACGCAACCCGCGCCGGCACCATTGCATGATCCGCTTCCAGAGTCCTTGACCGCTTCACGGAAACGGTGGAGGATTCCAGTTCTTGATTGACGCGTTTCTTCAGGCGAACCGAATTCCACTTCGCTCGAAAACGCTATAACATTCGCGCCACGTTTCAGCCAGCCGCTTGCATCTTCGAGTGTGGCGTCATCATGGCCGCGTGCATGGCTCGCGGGGGCGGCAGATTCACATCGCCTCGTAGTTGGGTCCGCCGCCGCCCTCCGGCGGCACCCAGGTGATGTTGCCGTTCGGGTCTTTCACGTCGCAGGTCTTGCAGTGGACGCAGTTCTGCGCGTTGATCTGATAGCGTAGGTCCGAACCATCCTCGACCCATTCATAGACGCCGGCGGGACAGTAGCGGCTCGACGGCCCGGCATAGACGTCATGTTCCGAGGTTTTGTGCAGCACCGTGTCGGTGACCTTCAGATGAACCGGCTGATCCTCCTCATGATTGGTGTTGGAGAGAAACACCGACGAAAGTTTGTCGAAAGTCAGCTTGCCGTCCGGCTTCGGATAGGCGATCCGCACATGGGCTCTGGCCGGATCGAGCGTCTGACGATCGGGCTTTGTGTGCGGCCAGGTTCCCAGCAGCGAGAATCCGAACAGCGTGTTGGTCCACATGTCGAGGCCGCCCAGCGCCACGCCGGCGACGGTGCCGAACTTCGACCATAGCGGCTTGACGTTGCGGACCTTGAACAGGTCCGTGCCGATCGCGGAACCGCGCCAGGCATTCTCGTATTCGGCGATCTCGTCATTGGCGCGTCCGGCGCCGAGCGCCGCGGCGACGTGCTCCGCGGCAAGTATTCCGCTGCCCATGGCGTTGTGAACGCCCTTGATGCGCGGAACGTTGACGAATCCCGCCGCGCAGCCGACCAGCGCGCCGCCCGGAAAGCTCAGGCGCGGCACCGACTGGTAGCCGCCCTCGGTGATGGCCCGCGCGCCATAGGCCAGCCGCTTGCCGCCCTCGAACACCCCCCGGATCGCGGGATGGGTCTTGAACCGCTGGAACTCATCGAACGGCGACAGATATGGATCGTCATAGTTCAGGTGAACGACAAAGCCGACCGCGACGCGATGGTCGTCATAATGATAGAGAAACGAGCCGCCTCCGGTGGAATTGTTCAGCGGCCAGCCAAACGAATGCTGGATCAGCCCGTTGCGGTGCCGCGCGGGATCGACCTGCCAGACCTCCTTGAGGCCGATGCCGAATTTCGGCGGGTCGCTGGTCTTGTCGAGCTGGAATCTTGCGATCAACTGCTTCGACAGGCTGCCTCGGGCGCCTTCCGCGAACAGCGTGTACTTTCCGAGCAGTTCCATGCCGCGGGTGAAGGAACTTTTAAGCGAGCCGTCCCGCGCAATGCCCATGTCGCCGGTCGCGATGCCGCGCACCGCGCCGTCATCGTCATAAAGCACTTCCGCCGCCGCGAAGCCGGGATAGATGTCGACGCCGAGCGCTTCCGCCTTCCGCGCGAGCCAGCGGCAGACGTTGCCGAGCGAGCCTATGTAGCAGCGATGATTGTTCATCAGCGGCGGCATCAGGAAGCCCGGCAGCCGGATCGCGCCGCCACGCGTCATCCAGTAGAAGCGATCGTCCCTGACCTTCGTCTTGAGAGGACAATCGGCATCGTCGCGCCAGTCCGGCACAAGTTTGTCGAGCCCGGAGGGATCGATCACCGCCCCGGAGAGAATGTGGGCGCCGACTTCCGACCCTTTCTCAACGACGACGATGCTGAGACCGGAATCGAGCTGCTTGAGCCGGATCGCCGCCGACAGGCCCGATGGCCCGGCGCCGACGATAACGACATCGAAATCCATGGATTCGCGCGGCGGCAATTCGTCGCTGCTCATGATCTGCTTCCGCAACCGGCGGCCTTCGCGTTTGTAATGCTCCTGCGGCTTGTTGTTTCCGATTTTCTGCCCGAGAACAACCGGGGAAAGCACCCCTCCGGCGTTCCACGCAAACCTCTTCGCAGCTTACCCTTCGCGAGTTAGAGCATGGTCCCGACCCGAAGGGCCGCGCCAGCGCAAAGTGGGAACCGGTTTTCGCCAACATGACATCAGATCACTCGACCACTGTCCGGGAACTTCTGGCCTTCTATCTCGAAGCGGGGGTCGATTGCGCGCTGGGGGACGAACCGGTCGACCGCCTCTCCACGCCGGATCTTGCCCCCCCGGATCTCGCCCCGCCGAATATTGCCACACCCGCTCTGGCCCCCGGCCGGCCGATCGCCGCGAAAACCGGAGCCGCTCCCATTGCGGCGACACGGCAGCCGTCTCGCCAGACCGCCACGGCACCACCTCGCGCCGGGATCGCACCGCCACCGGACGTCGCAGCCGAACACGCGCGCGAGGCCGCCCGCACCGCTCCCTCGCTCGAGGCCCTGCGCGCCCTGCTCGAAGGCTTCGAGGGCTGCGCGTTGAAATTCACCGCTTCGCGGCTGGTGTTCGCCGACGGCAATCCGCAGGCGCGGCTAATGTTCGTCGGCGAGGCGCCGGGACGCGACGAGGACATCGAAGGCCTGCCGTTCGTCGGCCGATCAGGCCAGCTTCTCAACCGGATGATCGCCGCGATCGGCCTGAAGCGCGGCGACGTCTACATCGCCAACGTCATTCCATGGCGGCCGCCCGGCAACCGGACGCCGACGCCGCAGGAGACCCAGATCTGCCTGCCGTTCATCCGGCGCCAGATCGAACTGGTGAACCCCGACGTCCTGGTGACGCTCGGCAATCCCTCGACGCAGACGCTGCTGCAGACCCGCGAGGGTATCATGAAGACCCGAGGCAGATGGTTCGATTACGACACCGGCGCGCGAACGATCCGTGCGATGGCGACGTTCCATCCGGCCTACCTCCTGCGCTCGCCGTCCTACAAGCGGATGGCCTGGCACGACCTGCGCGCGATCGCCAAAGCTCTGGAGGATACTGAAATTAAAGCTGAGCAGCCGGCCTCCACCTGAGAGACAGCGTCACGGCGCTTTCGGGCGGACGATGGCCCAGCCGATCCGCAACAATGGCAGCCGGCCGTTGACGAGACGATCAAACGTGCGCGGAATCTCCGGAACGATGCCCGGAAACCGCTTCACAATGGCTTCGGGCGGCGTGCCCGCGGTGTCGGACGCTCGCCAGACCACGACCCCGCCGAGTTCGGTGAATTTCGCCGGCGTTATCCACGGCGTGCGCCTGGAATCTTTATGTTTTGACGCGTTTTCTTCACGCGAACCGGATTCCGCTTCGCTCGAAAACGCTATAGGCGCCGCGTCGAGCAGCAGATGCGGCCGAGACGGACCGAGCGCCACGAGGGCCGCCAATTGCGGATCGCCCGCGACAGCGTGCAGCGGACGGTTGGTGCGGCGCTCGAAACTCTCGCCGAAATAAGCGCCGATGGCGGACGCCGGGAGGGATGTCGCAACCTCGGTATTGGTAAACCACGGCTGACCCACGACCATCGCAACCACGGCCAGCGCCGGAGCCACGACGGCGGTGAGCCACGCCGCACGCAGCAGGCGCAGCCTATGCAGATGGATGAGATCGCCGGAGAGCAGCACGATCACCAGACCCGACATCGACAGCGCGATCGGCGCGCCGCCGATGACGTGATCGACGCCGGACAGCGCCGCAACCAGGCTTCCGCCGAGCGCCGGCGCGAGCGCGAAGACGTAGACGAATATCTGCGCCAACGGATCCACCGGCGGCCGCACGATGACCGGCGCGTCCTCGGAGGCCCGGTTGACGAAACGGGAATTCAGGACGACCAGCAGCACAAGGCCGGGAATCGCGAGCAGGAGCGAAAGAAGCAGGCCGCCCCAGCGCAACAGCTGATTCAGTTCGAGACCATCGATCCACGGCGGCGCGCCGAGTGCGTCCGCGCGCACCAGCCAGATCAGGTAGGGCAGCGCAAGCACGGCGATCACCAAGAGCGCGAACAGCGAATCGACCGAGCTCAGGGCATTTCGTCCTCGCTCCGTGGCCAGCGCAAACACGGCCAGCGCCAGCAACAAGCCGGCCGCGTCCGGCGTGGTCAGCAACAGCAGGCCGGCTTCGATCGACAGCGCGAACCAGGCATTGCGGCCCTGCCCGATGATCCGCCAGGCATGCAGCAGCAGCAAAGACCATAGAGGAAGGGCGAGCACCTGCGGGCCGAATGTCAGGCTCGGAGCTCCGAACGCGGTCACCGTCATGGTCAGCAGCAGGGCAAGGACCGCTTGCTGGCTGCCGACGATGGTACGGGCCAGTTCAAACAGAACCCGGAAGGCGACAATGATGCAGAATTGCGACAACAGGTAGATGCCGAACATGTGGCTGCCGGCCGCTCGATAGGCGATGTCGGCGAGCCAGAACGCCAGCGGCGGCCCGAGATCGGTTCCGACCTGATATTCCCGGCCGAACGCCAGCGCGGTCGCGAGACCGTCTGGCGGCCCCCGGTACAACAGCAGCGGCACGAGCAGCCACATCGCCGCCTGAAACAGCGCCACGATCCAGAATACCAGAAGCGGCCTGGCGCGGATCAGTTCGACAACCAGCGATGTGAAACGCATGAAGGACCTGATGGCGACGGGTCTTGCGGAGCTCTTGAGGCGCGCCGGAGCGAAGTGGCTGCGAGTGATAAGGCGCGTGTACCTTTGAGGCAACCGGCCTGCCCAGGGCATTTCCCTTCTGGTTGAATCAGAAGCGAAGCTCTGGATTATTGTTTTGACGCGTTTTCTTCACGCGAACCGGTCCCCACTTCGCTCGAAAACGCTATGGTCAGATGACAGCCTCGACCGCTACCGTGGCCGACGTTTCACTGATGGAAGCGCTTGCTCCGGCGAGCAGCGCGCGATGACGCTCGCGCGCGGCGACAACCGGGGCGAAGAAACTGCGATGATGAGAGCTTGGCCCAAGACGGCCGAGCGCTTCGAGATGGCCGGGGACCGCGTAGCCCTTGTGTGTCTCGAAGCCGTAGCCGGGGCAATCCCGCGCCAGCTTGCACATCAGCCGGTCGCGCGTGACCTTGGCGACGATCGAGGCGGCGGCGATCGACAGCACCAGGCCATCGCCGCCGATCACCGGCTCGCACGCGCAAGCGATATCTATTCTGTCGCGCCCGTCGACGAAGACGTGCTTCGGCGTGTCCGGCAGCGCATGAACCGCGCGCGCCAGCGCCCACAGTGATGCGCGCAGGATATTGTCGCGGTCGATCCGCTCGATCGGCGCGCAGGCCACCGCGAAAGATGCGGTCGCCACGATCTCCTCGAACAACTCCTCGCGGCGCGCGGCGGTCAGGCGCTTGGAGTCGTCGATGCCTTTGGGAATATGGTTCGGGTCCAGCACGACCGCGGCGGCGACCACCGGCCCCGCCAATGGCCCGCGCCCGACCTCATCGCAGCCGGCGACCGGCCAGACGCCGCACTCCATCAGGTCACGCTCACGCATGAAACTCGGCGCAACGTTGATAGTCCCTGCTTTCAGACGACGCTTCGGAGGCGTTGCGCGAATCATGGCGTGATGGTGCGGTGGACCGCCCGACGGCGCAACCCGCAAACGGCGGATTATTCCCGCAATTCGCTTCCGTCCCGCATCGGATTGTCGTGCCCGGCAGCTATTCGTGAGGCCACCCTAAACATTTCAACATCACAAGAGAACAGCCATGAACGCCTGGGGACTTCTTGCCATCAGCATCGTCGCCGAAGTCACCGCAACAACGCTGCTCACCAAATCCGAAGGCTTCGGCAAGCCGGTCTACGGCGTTGCCGCGCTGGCGATCTTCGCCGGCTGCTTCTGGGCGCTATCGCAGGTTTTGACCCGCATTCCGGTCGGCGTCGCCTATGCCATCTGGTCCGGGGCCGGCGTGGTGCTGATCTCGCTGATCGGCGCCATATTCCTGCGCCAGTCGCCAAGCATGATCCAGATCCTGTTCATCAGCTTGATCGTGGTTGGCGCGGTCGGTCTCAACCTGACCACCAGCGTGTCGCAATGACCATCGTTTCCTTCTGACGAGATACCGCGTTCGCCTCCACCCTGACACCGTCAGAACAGGCTCAACTGCTGCCCGCTACGTTTCGGCCTGGCGAAATGGTCAGTCGTCAACTTCGAGCGCTTCCTGTTGAGCCCAAGCTTCTCGCAGGCGATCTCGAAGCGGCGGCCGATCATCCATGCGATCGGTCCCGCGCCCTTCATCCGCGCGCCCCATTGTGAATCGTAATCGCGGCCGTTGCGCATGTCGCGGATCATCGTGAACACATGACGATAGCGATCGGGATAGTTCGCCATGAGCCATTCGCGGAACAGGTCGCGCACTTCCAGCGGCAGCCGCAGCAGCACATAGTTGGCTTCCCTGACACCGGCATGGGCGGCCGCATCGAGAATCCGCTCGATCTCGCTGTCGTTCAGCACCGGGATCACGGGGGCCACCATCACCGTGGTCGGAATGCCTGCTTCCGACAGCTTGCGCAATGCCTCCAGCCGCCGCATCGGCGTTGACGCCCGCGGCTCCATCGAGCGTGCGAGCCGGGCGTCGAGCGACGTCACTGAAATCGCCACCTTGGCGAGATTGCGCTTCGCCATTCGCGCAAGAATATCGATGTCGCGTGTCACCAACGCCGATTTCGTGACGATGCCGACCGGATGCGACGCACGCTCCAGCACTTCGAGGATGCCGCGCATGATCCTGCTGCCGCGCTCGATCGGCTGATAGGGATCGGTGTTGGTCCCGATCGCGATCATTTTCGGCTCGTAGCCCTCAGCGGCCAGTTCCTTCTCCAACAGGGCGGGCGCGTCCGGCTTCGCGAACAGCTTCGATTCGAAATCCAGCCCCGGTGACAGGCCGAGATAGGCATGGGTCGGCCTTGCGAAACAGTAGACGCAGCCGTGCTCGCAGCCCCGGTAAGGATTGATCGAGCGGTCGAAACTGATGTCGGGCGACTCGTTGCGGGTGATGACTTTCCGCGCGGCGTCGACAGCGAGCGTGGTTTTGAACGGCGGCAGATCGTCGAGGCTTTGCCAGCCATCGTCGAATGCGGTTCGCGCCTCCGCCTCGAATCGACCGCTGACATTGGATTGCGCGCCGCGTCCCCTCCGCCGCTCGCGATCGATCGCGACCTCAAGCTCGGCGAAGGATGACGCGAACGCCGATGCGGGAGGCGACGTGACGACCGGGTTTCTGCGGGTGGCGGGCGAGGTTCTGCTCATGGCGGAACAATAGCAGCCACACAGAACAAAGCAAGAACATATTTCGAGCCTTTCCGATCGGGCGGCTCAGGCCGACGCTCCCCTCGCCTTCGGGCGGCGAAGATGTTCGTCCAGCCGCGGCATGATCTCGACGAAGTTGCAGGGGCGGGTGCGGTAATCAAGCTGGTGCGAGAGGATGCCATCCCAGCCGTCCCGGCAGGCGCCGGGAGACCCCGGCAAGCAGAAGACGAAGGTGGAACCCGCGGTGCCGGCGGTCGCGCGGCTCTGTATCGCCGAAGTGCCGATCTTGGCGTGGCTCAGCATGTGGAAAGCAATCGAGAAGCCATCCATCCGCTTCTCGAAGAGCGGCTCGACGGCCTCGGGGGTAACGTCGCGCCCCGTGAAGCCGGTGCCGCCGGTGGTGATGATGACGTCGATACCGGGGTCGGCGATCCATTTTTTGATCAACGTGCGGATCGCTTCAACATCGTCAGTGACGATCGCGCGCGCGGCCAGCTTGTGACCGGCGGCGGTGAGCCGCTCTGCCAGCGCCGCGCCCGACTTGTCCTCCTCAAGAGATCGCGTGTCTGACACTGTCAGCACCCCGATGTTTAGAGGAACGAACGGCTTCGTCTCGTCGATGGCCGGCATGGCGACTTCTCACTCACAAATCATCCGTCGCGAAGGTGTTGCAGGCCTGCACGGTGCCCTGCTGGTAACCGGTCATGAACCAGCGCTTGCGCTGCACTGCGGAGCCATGTGTGAACGAATCCGGCACCACACGGCCCGTCGACTGGCGCTGCAGCGTATCGTCGCCGATCGCCGATGCCGTGGTCAGCGCGGCTTCGATGTCACCCGGCTCCAGGAAGTTGGGACGTTTCTTCGCCTGGCGATTGACCCAGACGCCAGAAAGGCAATCCGCCTGCAGCTCGACCCTGACCTGCAGCGCGTTCGCCTCCGCCTTGCTGCCGGCCTGCTGCTGCAATCGGGTCACGCGCGGCAGGATACCGAGCAGGTTCTGGATGTGATGCCCAGCCTCGTGCGCGATGATGTAGGCCGCTGTAAACCGGCAAGCGCTGCCCGAGCAGCCGCGAAAGCGCGTTTCCACCTGCTTGAAGAACTCGGTGTCGAGGAAGATCTGCTTGTCCGGCGGACAATAGAACGGCCCCATCGCGGACTGCGCCATGCCGCAGCGGCCGCCGTTCGTGGCGTTACGGAACAGCACGATACGGGGCCCGGAATAGCGCTGCCCACTGGCCTTAAAGATTTCATCCCAACGATCGTCGATCTCGCCCAGCACGCCGGAAATCATGCTGCCCATCTCGTCGGTCGGCGCGCCGGGCTTGCCCTGCGAGCCGCGGCCGTCCGTCTGATAGCTCGGCGCCTGACCGCCGCCGGTCAGGATTTCCGCACCGCCGATCAAAAGGCGCGGATCGATGCCGAAGGCATAGCCGACAATGCCGAGTATGAGAATGGTGCCGATGCCGAGACCACCGCGCCCTCTTGGAAAGCCGAACCCGCCGCCGCCGAAGCCGCCTTGCCCGCGACGGTCGTCGATGTTGTCGCTCCGGCGAAAATCATCATCACGCATGAGGTTCGTCCTCGTGTCCGATCGATCGGTCACCTGCCCGCAAGTGGCGGCGCCCAGCTAAAATACTCATCTCGTTAATCAATAACCTGCCCGGCAACAATTGCCTATAGCGTTTTCGATCGAAGCGGGATCCGGTTCGCGTGAAGAAAGCACGCCGAATCAATAACGGAGAAGAGTCTTCCGCCGGTTCCTTGGGACCCTCACGCCGCCATCCCGAATTCGTGGCGACCACCTGGGGCGAACGTCGTATTCGACGCGTGGCGCGGACAACAATTCTTTCAATGGAGAGCGCGGGTTTCAGGTTCAGACAAACTGTCCTGGAAGAGCTTTCCAAACAGCACGAACAACATTGCTTCCCCCGCGCCGATGACGACACCACGACCCGCCTTCGCGCGCGAACCATGACAACGGCTGCGGGCGCCCGCTTGTAAACCTTCCACTGTTTGCGGAGCCTGCACCCGGCTCAACGAAAGCTTTCTGCAATTAAGTCGATTTTTACTTTGGCAGGTCACTATAGCGTCAGTCGGTTGTTAGGTCCCGCGTCGCCGACAGCGTCGCCTGAGTCAGAGTATTCGAGTCATGGGTGTGTCGCGTCGCGGGGCGTCTGCAAGGGCGCCCCGCACTAAATTTGACTCTCCCGTTTCGCGCATCATCATTGGCGATTGCGTCGCCGGGATGTCGAAACTTCAAGCCGGATCGGCCGATCTGATCTTTGCCGATCCGCCGTATAATCTGCAACTCAAGGGCGATCTCAAGCGTCCCGACGAATCGCACGTCGACGCTGTGAACAGCGATTGGGACAAGTTCTCGTCCTTCTCCGCCTATGATGAATTCACCCGCGCCTGGCTGCTCGCCTGCCGCCGCGTCATGAAACCGTCGGCCACCATCTGGGTGATCGGATCGTATCACAACATCTTCCGCGTCGGCGCGATCATGCAGGATCTCGGATTCTGGGTGCTCAACGACATCGTCTGGCGCAAGACCAATCCGATGCCGAACTTCCGCGGCCGCCGCTTCACCAACGCCCATGAGACCATGATCTGGGCCGCGCGCGACGAGAACGCCAAAGGCTACACGTTCAACTACGAAGCGTTGAAAGCCGCCAACGAGGATGTGCAGGCGCGCTCGGACTGGCTGATTCCGCTTTGCACCGGCAACGAACGGCTGAAGGACGAGGACGGCCGCAAGGTTCATCCGACCCAGAAGCCCGAGGGTCTCCTGGCGCGGGTGCTGCTGTCGTCGTCGAAGCCGGGCGATCTCGTCATCGATCCGTTCAACGGCACGGGCACCACCGGCGCTGTCGCCAAGCGCCTCGGCCGCAACTATATCGGTTTCGAACGCGACCGGACTTACGCCGCCGCCGCCGAGAAACGCATCGCGGCGGTCGAACCGCTTCCCGAAGCCACCCTTGCCCCCTTCATGACCGCTCGCGAGGCGCCGCGCGTGGCGTTCTCCGAGCTGATCGAGCGCGGCATGATCTCGCCCGGCGCAAAACTCGTCGATGCGAAGAAGCGCCACGGCGCGCTTGTGCGCGCCGACGGAGCCATCATGCTCGGCGACAAGGTCGGCTCGATCCACCGCATCGGGGCCGTGGCGCAAGGCGCGGGCGCCTGCAACGGCTGGACCTTCTGGCACATCGAAACCAGCAAGGGTCTCAAGCTCATCGACGAACTGCGGGCCGAAATCCGCAGCCAGATGGCGAGCGACTGAACACCTGTCACACCCGACATAATGCCGGGCGCACGGCGGTTAGAGCATTTTCCAGCGAAGTGGATACCGGTTCGCCGCAAGAAAATGCGACCAGACAATAAATTTCTGAAGCATTCTCGCTTTTGGTTCAATCAGAAGCGAAGCTCTGGATTATTTGTCCTAACGCGCTTTCTTCACGCGAAGCGGTATCCATCCTCGGGTCGAGCCGGAGGACATGCTCCGCTCGAAAACGCTATGGTAAAACTCGCCCGTTGCATTGATCCCGGAATCCACGCAGTGAATGGCGGTCTTGCGAACGTCCTCCGGTCATTCCCGGTTCAGGTCTCGCCCTACTCAAGCACGGACAGTGGAGTTTTCCGATGATCAAGTTCTATTTCAACGGCGCGCCGAACCCCAACAAGGTCGCGCTGTTTCTGGAAGAGGCCGGCCTTCCTTTCGAACTCGTGCCGATCGACACCCGCAAGGGCGATCAGTTCAAACCGGAATTCCTGAAAGTGAATCCGAACGGCAAGGTCCCCGCAATCGATGACGACGGCGTGTTCGTCTTCGACAGCAACGCGATCCTGCTTTACCTCGGCGAGAAGACGGGCAAGTTCATGCCGGAAAACACCCCGGCCCATCGTGCGCAAATGTTGTCGTGGATGATGTTCATCGCAAGCGGGCTGGGGCCGTATTCAGGACAGGCCGTGCATTTCAAGGATTACGCGCCGAAAGGTCTGGACTACGCGCTCAACCGCTATCAGTTCGAGGCGCATCGTCACTACAAGGTTCTCGACGACCATCTTGCCGGCAACCGCTACATGGTCGGCGACACCTATTCGATCGTCGATATGGCGTTCTGGGGCTGGGCTCGCATGGCGCCCCGCGTGATCGGCGACAGCGTCGCCAAATATCCGAACTTCAAACGGCTGCTGGATGAGGTTTCGGCGCGTCCGGCGGCGGCGAAAGCGATCGCGCTGAAGGATAAGTTCACCTTCAAAACGGAAAACGACGAGGAAGCGCTGGGCTTCCTGTACCGTCACATGAAGACGAAGGTGTCCTGATCCCTCGCCTCGTGGGTAATAAATATAGGCCCTCCGGCTTACGCCGGAGGGCCTTCTTGTTGCTTGCGACGGGTTGCGAGCGCATGGATTTCCATCTCATCACCCAAGCCGTGCGCAATGACCTTGCGCATCAGGTTGGGCAGCGCTTCATCGTTCAGCCGGGCGATCGGGACCCAGCGCATCCCCTCCGGCGCGGCGGTCCGCCTGGCGACGGCTGCGGTATAGACAGCAAGCTCCAGCGGGAAATGCGTGAAAACATGCGTGACCGCGCCAGCCTTGCGCCGCCAGCGCGGCGCGCTTTCAAGGCACGGCGCCTGCTTCAGGGCGGCCGTATCATCCTGCGCGGCGAGCCACGTCGATGTCGGAACTTCGGTCATGCCGCCGAGCAGGCCTTTTGCCGGCCGTGTACGAACCAGCACCTCGCTGCCGCGCCTCACGACGAAGGCCGCGCCGCGCCGCAACTCGCCTGCCTTTTTCGGGGTCTTGCGAGGAAAGGTCTCCTGATCGCCGCGCGCCCGCGCGGCGCAATCATCGCTCAGCGGACACAGCACGCAAGAAGGCTTCTTTGGTGTACAAATGGCGGCGCCAAGGTCCATCAAGGCCTGCGCGATATCCCCAGCGCGTGTCTTCACGTCGCTAGCGCGGCTCTTGCCGTCGCGACCAGCGCGTGTCTTCACGTCGCCAGCACGGCTCTTGCCGTCGCGCCCGGATCGTGATGGCCCGAGCAACGTCGCGGCCAGCGTGTGAATGCGCGGCTTCGCCTTCGGCAGCGGCTCGTCCACGGCGAAAAGCCGCGACACCACACGTTCGATATTGCCGTCGACCGGCATGGTGCGTCGATTGAAGGCGATGGCGGCGATCGCCGCCGCGGTATAGGGACCGATCCCCGGCAGCGCACGCAGATCCTCTTCCGTGTCGGGAAACCGGCCGCCGTGATCGCGCAGCACCTTGACGGCGCAGGCATGCAGATTGCGCGCGCGCGAATAGTAGCCGAGCCCCGCCCACATCCGTAAGATATCGTCGAGCGAGGCGCGCGCCATCGCCGCGACGTCCGGCCAGCGCGCCAGGAACTTTTCGAAGTAAGGCCCGACCGTCTTCACGGTGGTCTGCTGCAGCATGATCTCGGACAGCCAGACCCGATAGGGATCGACCGGCTCGCCGGGCAGCGCGCGCCACGGCAGAAGGCGGCGGTTGCGGTCGTACCACTCCAGCAGCAACACCGGGCGGTTGCGGTCTCCGCCTTGCATCTTGTGCGTGTGACGTATCGCCGTTGCCGCTCGGGCCATCGCGCCATTCTCGTCGATGGAATCAACCTCTCCACGTCATGCCCGGCCTCGTGCCGGGCATCCACGTCTTTTTTGTGAGTTGCCGCAAAAGACGTGCAAAAAACGGGGGATGGGCCGGAACACGTCCGGCCATGACGCCCTCGCGCCAGGCGCATCCAAACGAAAACCCGACATGCTATAGTCCGCCAATGTCCAAGCCCGGCCCGATCTCAGCCAAGCCGCTGTCCGCCCTGCTCGGCCGTGTCTTCTCCGATGCCTATGCGCGGCAGGGATTCGCCTCTCGCGAACTGGTGACCCGCTGGGCGGCCATCGCCGGACCCGAAATCGCCGCGCATTCCGAACCGATAAAGATCCAGTGGCCTCGCCCGGTCGAGGGGCAGCAGCAGGAACCGGCGACGCTGGTGTTGCGGGTCGAAGGTCCGGTCGCGCTGGAGATCCAGCATTCGTCCAATGTCATTTTGCAGAGAGTCAATCGCTTCTTCGGCTGGAACGCGGTCGGCCGGCTGGCCCTGCGCCAGGCTCCTTTGTCGCGCAAGACCTCGCGGCGGAGCGCCCGGCCGCCTGACGCGACCGACGTGGCGAGGGTGGCGGGAACGCTGACCTCGATCGAGGACGACGATCTGCGCGCCGCACTGGCGCGCCTGGGAGCCTCGATCAAGCGGAATTGACGCCATCGTGGACCGCGCTTCCCGCAAGCGCGCCATTGCCACAATTCTGGTTTCAAGCTAGCGAACAAAAGTGTCTTCAGGCGCGCTTGCGCCGTTTCGGGAGCAGACCCTTGATCATCACGCGCCGCGCTTTCAATGCCGCCCTCTCGCTGACCGGCCTCGCCGCCGTCGCAGGTCTTTCGCCCTGGCGCTTTCTCGGCGTCGCCCAAGCCCAGAACGCCACCGCCGCCGACGTCGCCAAACCCGTCTCGCTGCCCGACATGGCGCTCGGGCCCAAGGATGCCGCCGTCACCATCACCGAATACGCCTCGATGACGTGTCCGCATTGCGCGCGGTTCGCCGAAGACGTGTTCCCGAAGATCAAGACGGAATACATCGACACCAACAAGATCCGCTATGTATTCCGCGAGTTTCCGCTCGACATCAAGGCCGCCGCCGGCGCGATGCTGGCCCGCTGCATCGCCAAGGACGACGCCGGAAAATATTTCGCGGTGATCGACACGCTGTTCAAGTCGCAGGACACATGGACGGGATCAAAAACCACGGAATCGCTGAAGCTGATCGGCAAGCAGACCGGACTGACGGAAGGTGAGGTTGAAAACTGCCTGAAGGATCAGGCCCTGCTCGACAAGATCGCAGCCGACCAGAAATACGCCAATGAGGTTCTGAAGGTGAATTCGACGCCGTCGTTCTTCATCAACGGCGACATGGTGAAGGGCGAGATCGCATTCGAGGACTTCAAGAACAAGATCGATCCGCTGTTGAAAAAGTGAGATCAGCAGGCAGGCGCGTGGCGGACAGCGGCCGGGGTTCCAGGGTGTTTCCTCGCTCGAAAACGCGATAACCTTTGAAAAAGCCTCTGGAAAAGCCTGTCCGCGCTGTTGCCCCGGCACGCCGCCATGGCCATTGTCGGACCTCGCGAGGCGCGCGGCCCAAAGCTGCCGACAGGACATATGGTATTGTGACTGTGGGCTGATTCGCGTCTTGCCAGCAGCAGAGTGTCCATGAAACTCACGCGCCTTCGCCTTCACGGCTTCAAGTCGTTCGTTGAACCCACCGATTTCGTGATCGCGCCAGGTCTCACCGGCGTGGTCGGGCCGAACGGCTGCGGCAAGTCCAATCTGGTCGAGGCGCTGCGATGGGCGATGGGCGAAACCTCGTACAAATCGCTGCGCGCCGCCGACATGGACGCGGTGATCTTCGCGGGCAGCGGCAACCGTCCGGCGCGCAACCACGCCGAGGTGGTGATGTCGATCGACAACTCGGATCACTCCGCGCCGGCCGCTTTCAACGAGTCCGAGGCGCTTGAGATTTCGCGCCGGATCGAGCGCGAGTCCGGTTCGGTCTACCGCATCAACGGAAAGGACGTGCGCGCCCGCGACGTGCAGATTTTGTTCGCCGACGCCGCCACCGGCGCGCGCTCTCCGGCGCTGGTGCACCAGGGCAAGATCGGCGAGATCATCCAGGCCAAGCCCGAACAGCGCCGCCGCGTGCTGGAAGACGCCGCCGGCGTGGCCGGCCTGCATGCGCGCCGTCACGAGGCAGAGTTGCGGCTGAAAGCCGCCGAGACCAATCTCACGCGCGTCGAGGACGTGATCGGCCAGCTCGCCGGCCAGATGGAAGGGCTCAAGAAGCAGGCGCGGCAGGCGATCCGTTATCGGGACGTCGCCGCGAAGGTCCGCAAGGCGGAGGCGACGCTGTTCCACCTGCGCTGGCTCGAAGCGCAGGCCGAGGTGGCGGAAGCCGCCCGGACCCATGACCTCAATGTCCGCGAACTGGCCGAACGCACCCGCGAGCAGGCCGAAGCCGCCCGCCTCCAGGCGGAACGCGCGGCTGAACTGCCGGCGCTGCGCGAGGCGGAGGCCCGCGCCGCCGCCGGCCTGCAGCGCCTTATCAACGCGCGCGAGACGCTGGATCGCGAAGAGGAGCGCGCGAAGGAGCGCGCCGCCGAACTCGATCACCGGCTGACGCAGTTTGCCTCCGATGTCGAACGCGAGCAACGGCAGTCATCCGACGCCGACGCCGCCTTGCAGCGGCTCGATGTCGAGGACACAGAACTGAAGGACGAGATCAAGTCGCGTGTCGAGACGCGCAGCGGCGTCGATGAACGCGCGGCGCAGGCGGAAGCGACGCTCGCCGCGGCCGAGGCCACGTTCGCCGATTTGACGCGGGTGCTGGCCGACCTCACCGCCAAACGCAACCAGCTTGAAGCGAACGCGCGGACCCATCGCGATCGTCTCGCGCGCATTGATCAGCAGATCGCGGACGTGCAGCGCGAGACCGAAGCACTGGCGCAGCAGACCAGCGGTTTCGGTGATCTCGACGCGCTGACCGCGGCGATCGAAAACGCGCAGCAGGCGCTGGCGCAATCGGAAAGTTCAAGCCGCGAGCGCGAAGCCGAACATGCCGCCGCGCGAGGCCAGCTCGATGCCGCCCGCGTCGGCGTGGAAGCGGCGCGCGGACCGCTGCAGGACGCCGACAAGCGCGCGCAGCGGCTCGAAACCGAAGCCAAGACCATCGCCAAGATCCTCAACGGCGAAAGCAAGAACCTGTGGCCGCCGATTATCGACGGCGTCAGCGTCGACAAGGGGTACGAGAAGGCGATCGGCGCCGTGCTCGGCGACGACCTCGACGCGCCGGTGGATCCCTCCGCGCCGATGCGCTGGACCGGCGCGGATGTGACGGCGGACGACCCAGTGCTGCCCGAAGGCGTGGAATCGCTTGCGGCCCATGTGCAGGCGCCGCCTGAACTGGCCCGGCGCCTTGAACAGATCGGCGTCGTCGCCAGGGAGCGCGGCGCGGAACTGGTGGCCGATCTGAAGACCGGCCAGCGGCTGGTCTCGCTCGAAGGAGACGTCTGGCGCTGGGACGGCTTCGTGACCGCGGCCCATGCGCCGACCGGCGCGGCGCGGCGTCTCGCCGAGCGCGCGCGGCTTGCCGATATTGAGAGTGAGATCGAGCGCGCACGCTCTGAGGTGTCAGAGCGGCGTCAGGCGCTGGAAGCGGCGCAGCAGGCCGTCGTCGCCGCCAGCCAGACCGTCGCCGCCGCCGCATCCGCCGAAAGCGATGCGCGCAATGCCTGGCGCGCGGCGCAGCGCGAGGTCGATGCGGCGCGCGAACGCCATGCGCGGGCCGAGCGCGAGATCAATCGCCACGCGGCGCGACGCTCGGCGCTGACGGAGGCGCACAGCCGCCTGACCAACGATCGCCTTGAGGCCGCTAGCGCCCATGAAGCCGCGACATCAGCCCTTGGCGAACTGCCGCCGAGCCTCGATACCGAAACAAAGCTCGGCGAGGTGCGGGCCGAGATCGACGGCCATCGGCGCGCCGCCGCGCAGGTGCGCGCCGAAGCGCAGGCGCTGGCGCGCGAAGCCGAACTCGCGGATCGCCGACTGCAAGCGATATCGGCCGAACGCAACGAATGGCAAACCCGCAAGCAGAGCGCTGCCTCGCAGATCGCGACCATCGAGGCCCGCGTGACCGAGGTCAAGGCCGAGCGCGCCGACCTCGACAACGCTCCCGCGCTGTTTGCGGAGAAGCGCAGCGCGATCATCAGCGAGATCGAGCACGCCCAAAGGGATCGCAGGGAGGCGGCCGACGCCCTCGCCGCCGCCGAGGCCGTGATGGCGGAAACCGATCGCGCCGCGAGAGTCTCGCTGGAAGCGCTGTCGAGCGCACGCGAGGCGACGGCGCGCGCCGAGGAGCGCATGGACGGAAGCAAGCGGCGGCTTGAGGATACCGAGCGGGAAATCCGCGACATGCTCGAGGTCGAACCCGACGCGGTGGCTTCACTGGCCGAAATTCAGTCCGGCGTCGATCTGCCGCCGCTGCCGGAGATCGAGGCCGATCTCGAAAAGCTGCGCCGCGACCGCGACCGTCTCGGCGCCGTCAACCTGCGCGCCGAGGAGGAACTGCGCGAGGTCGACACCCAGCACGGCTCGCTCGCCACCGAGCGCGACGACCTGGTGGAGGCCATCAAGAAGCTGCGCACCGGCATTCAGAGCCTCAACCGCGAGGCACGCGAGCGGCTCCTGACCTCATTCGAAACCGTCAATACGCATTTCAAGCGGCTGTTCACCGATCTGTTCGGCGGCGGCGAGGCGGCCCTGCATCTGATAGAGAGCGACGATCCGCTGGAAGCCGGTCTCGAGATCATCGCCAAGCCGCCCGGCAAGAAGCCGCAGACGCTGTCGCTGCTCTCCGGCGGCGAACAGGCGCTGACGGCGCTGGCGCTGATCTTCGCGGTATTCCTCACCAATCCGTCACCGATCTGCGTGCTCGACGAAGTCGATGCGCCGCTCGACGACCACAACGTCGAACGCTTCTGCAATCTCCTGCATGAGATGACGTCGTCCACCGAGACGCGCTTCATCATCATCACCCACAATCCGATCACCATGGCGCGGATGAACCGGCTGTTCGGCGTGACCATGGCCGAGCGGGGCGTCTCGCAACTGGTGTCGGTCGATCTCGAGAACGCGGTGAAGATTCTCGACCAGCACGTCGCGTGACAATTTTACCCTCCCCCTCCAGGGGAGGGTAAAGCCATGATCCCACCCGATCTACCTGCCGAACTGAAAGCCGCATTGCAAAGGAAGGCGCAGGGCCTTTCCCGCAACGATGCGGCCGCTCGCGCGGCGGCGATCTCGCAAACCTATCGGAGCGGCGGCGGTTCGAACACGATCAGAAACGAATCCGACGCGCTTGCCTACGCGCTGGCGCGGATGCCCGCGACCTATGCGGCCGTGGTGGCCAGTCTCAATGCGCTCCGCGAAACACGTCCCAAGTTCACGCCGCTCAGCCTGCTCGACATCGGGGCCGGACCTGGAACAGCGACATGGGCCGCGGCCCAGGCGTTCGAATCCCTCGACGCGTTCTCGGCGATCGACTCCAATCCGGCGCTGCGGTCGCTCGCGCTCGATCTCGTGCGTGATGACTTACGTCTCGCCGGGCTCCGCTATGCGCAACGCGAAGCATCGGCCGGGCTTCGCGATGCGCCTGAAAGCGCCGATCTCGTCATCGCTAGCTATGTCCTCGGCGAGATGCGGATGGAGCGGCAGGCCGCGCTCGCCGAGTTGATGTGGGCGGCGACGCGCGACACGCTGGTTGTCGTCGAACCCGGCACGCCCGCCGGCTACCAGCGTATCCTCGGCTTGCGGCGTCAACTGATCGCGCAAGGCGCGCATGTCATCGCGCCCTGCCCGCACGACGGCGAATGTCCGCTCGCCGCGTTCCCGGACGAAACGGGCGCCGCTTCGCCTCGGGGGAACGCGTCCCGCCAGAATGCCACGCCGGACTGGTGCCATTTCGTGCAGCGGCTGCCCAGATCCCGCGCGCACAAGCATATCAAGGGCGCGGAACTTCCTTTCGAGGATGAAAAATTCAGCTACGTCGTGCTGGCGCGAACGCCTGACAGGCCGCGTCCGGCGCGGGTGCTGGCGCCCCCAATGCTCACCAAGGCGGCGATGCGGCTCAAGCTGTGCCGGCCCGATGGCAGCGTCGGCGTCACGACGTTTCTCCGTCGTGACAAGGCGAGCTATGCCCGCCTGCGCCGGATCGGTTGGGGCGACGCCGTCAACCTGACCGAGACGTGATCACTTGAAGATCAGGATGGCCGCGTAAAGACGTAGGCCAGCCCGGTCAGCATCAGAAGCGCCACCGCCGCCGTGAGCCACGGGCCAGGGTGGCTGCCGAACCAGAATCCCGCAAAGCCGATCGCCATGCCGCCCAGCGCCATCAGCTTGGCTTTTACCGGGATCGCGCCGCGCTCCCGCCAGGCACGCAGCAGAGAGCCAAAACGCGGATGCTGCAACAGCCAGTTCTCGAGCCGGGGCGAGGAACGGGTGAAACAGGCCGCGGCCAGAATCAGAAACGGCGTCGTCGGCAGCACCGGCAGGAATGCGCCGATAAAGCCGAGCGCGACGAAAAAGATGCCCGCCACCAGAAAAACGCCGCGCATCATCCGCGACGTGCCGACACGCGAATCCAGGGCACCGGCCGCACCTGCGCCAAAAGATGGTTCGTCCGCTATCATTTGCTCGCCATCCTGATCCGCCACGTCCACATCCTAGCTTCACACAGAACAAAATACCGGACAACTTGAACTTTTCTAACCGTTTTCCCGACCAAGAACCGCTGTCTTCCGGCGGAGCCTGCCGTTCGCGCGGAATTTCGTCTACGGTGACCGCTTTCGCGTCGTCTCATCAGGAGCTCTTCTCATGTCGACCGGCTTGATTATTTTCGGCGTCATCGTGGCCGCCGCCGTGTTCGCGCTTATCGCGTATAACCGGCTGGTCGCACTCAGCCAGCGCGTCGGACAGGCCTTCGCCGACATCGACGTGCAGCTCAAGCAGCGTCACGATCTGATCCCGAACCTTGTCGAAACCGTGAAAGGCTACGCAGCGCACGAGCGCGGAACGCTGGATGACGTGATCAAGGCCCGGAACATCGCGATGTCCGCGCAAGGGCCCGCGCAGGTCGGCGCCGCCGAGAACCAGTTGAGCGGCGCGCTTGGCCGGCTGATCGCGTTATCGGAGGCTTACCCGGATCTCAAGGCCAACGCCAATTTCCAGCAGCTTGCCAGCGAACTGTCGGACATCGAGAACAAGGTCGCCGCAAGCCGCCGCTTCTTCAACAACGCCGTCCAGGAGTACAACACCGCCATCCAGCAGTTGCCGGCGGCGCTGTTCGCGGGCGCGTTCGGTTTCACGCCGAAGGAGTTTTTCGATCTCGGCGCCAGCCGCGCCACCGTGGAGCAGACGCCTCAGGTGAAGTTCTGAGGTTCTCGCGATGCACCGACACCGGCAGGACAGACTTTCTACGCCCCTCCAGGCGAGGAAAGGGATCGTCCGCGCGACAAGCCCTGCAAACGGATTCGCTTGATGGCGGCCTACGGTCTCTACACCCACATCGCATCGAACAAGATCCGTTCGATGTTTCTGCTGGGTGGGCTGTTCGTGCTGATCTACGTGATGGTGTTCGTCGGCGCGCTGATCGCCGAAGTGTTCCGGCTCGGTGCGGACTATCCGGCGGGGTTTTATATCCGACAAGCCTGGCATGACCTGATCGTCGCCCTCCCCTGGGCCACGGCAGGATCAGTGCTGTGGATCGTGATCGCCTATTTCTTCCACCAGTCGATCATCGACGCGGTCACCGGCGGCCATGACGTCAGCCGCAAGGAACAGCCGCGGCTTTACAACTTGCTGGAAAACCTCTGCATTTCGCGCGGCATTCCGATGCCCCGGCTGAAGGTGATGGACACCGACGCGCTCAACGCCTTCGCGACCGGCCTCAACCGCCGTCAGTATGCGATCACCGTCACCACCGGTCTGATGAACGGGCTCAACGACGAAGAGATGGAAGCGGTGCTCGGCCACGAGTTGACCCACATTCGCAACGGCGACGTGCAGTTGATGGTGGTCGCCGTCATCATCGCGGGCGTCGTCGGCTTCGTCGCGGAACTATGTTTCCGTACCTTCCTGCGCAGCGGCGCACGACTGAGCGGCGGCAGCGGGCGGACGTCGCGCTCATCATCCTCCCGCGGCGGCAAGAGCGGCGGCGCCGTCATCGCCGTGATCCTGGCGATGGTGCTGATCGTGCTGGCCTGGTTCCTGTCGCAAGTGGTGCGGATGGCGCTGTCGCGCTCGCGCGAACTGATGGCTGACGCGGGCTCGGTTGAACTGACCAAGAATCCCGACGCCATGATCTCGGCGCTGCGCAAGATCGAGAACCGCGGCGAACTGCCGGGCGTCACCTCGGCGGTGATGGAAATGTGCGTCGACAACCCGCGTCAGGGTTTCGCCGACCTGTTCGCTACCCATCCGTCCGTCGATACGCGCGTGCGCGCGCTGGTGAGATATGCCGGCGGCCGCGATCCCGGACCGATGCAGTTGCCCGCCGAGAGCGCCGTGGCCGATCCAGAATTACCCGATCTCCCGCCGGGCCCCTGGAGCAAGCCCCCGATACCGAACGCGACGACACCTGACGCCGCGCCGCCGCCGTCTGTTCCCGACCCATGGAGCCATCGCTCCTGATCTTCATCAGCCGTAAACGGTGCTTTGATCCCACCCTTGATGAAGGGATCAATGTCCCTCGAACGCCATCAGCGTCCGCACCGGGACATCCATCGCGCGCAGCTTGGCGGCGCCGCCGAGATCCGGCAGATCGATGATGAAACAGGCCGCCACCACGTCAGCGCCGATCTGGCGTAGCAGCTTCACCGCGCCCTCGGCGGTGCCTCCGGTGGCGATCAGATCGTCCACCAGAATGACGCGCTCGCCCCTGGCGATGGCGTCGACGTGCATTTCCATTTCGTCCGTGCCGTATTCCAGCGCATAGGCCATCCGTACGGTCTGGTGCGGCAGCTTGCCCTTCTTGCGGATCGGCACGAAGCCCGCGGAGACCTGATGAGCTACCGCGCCGCCCAGGATAAAGCCGCGCGCCTCGATGCCGGCGACCTTGTCGATCTTCGAGCCGGCCCAGGGATGCACGAGCTGATCGACGGCGCGGCGGAACGCGCGCGCATCGCCGAGGAGCGTGGTGATGTCCCGAAACATGACCCCCGGCTTGGGGTAGTCCGGAATGGTGCGGACGGAAGCCTGCAGGTCATCTTCGAAAGTCATTCATGTTTCCCCATCAACAGATCGTGCGTCATGCCCATGCCTGTCACGAGCATCCACGTTTTTGAAGGCGTTACCGGATCAACGACGTGGATGGCCGGGACATAGGCGAACGCCGTTCTTCGAACGGCTATGCCCGGCCATGACGATCATACGGCATCATTGCTGTTCTCGCGTCGTTCCCTCCCCAGCCGGAACGCGTTCTCCACGATCCGCAAGCCGACCTCGCCGCCGAGCGACATCAGCGATTCCGGATGAAACTGCACGCCGCCGACCGGCAGCGACTTGTGCTCGATCGCCATCGGCACCCCGTCGTCGGTGGTCGCCGTTATTTCCAGCACCTCGGGCAAACGGTCGCGCTCGACATAGAGCGAATGATAGCGGCCGATCACGATCTCGTTCGGTAGATTGCGCATCAGCCGGCCGCCGCGATTCTGTACGCGCGACGGTCTGCCATGCGCCGGCTGCGCAAGCTGACCGAGACGCCCGCCGAAATACTCACCGATCCCCTGCAAGCCGAGGCAGACGCCGAACACCGGCATCTTCTTCTCCAGCGCGAGACCGATGGTTCGGGCCATGCCGAAATCCTCCGGCCGGCCGGGACCGGGCGACAGCACCAGCAGGTCATAGCCTTGCCTGTCGAGCATGTCCCGCGCGTGGACGTAGCGCACCACGCTGACCCGCGCGCCGACCTGCCGGAAATAATCCGCCAGCATGTGCACGAAGCTGTCGTCGTGGTCGATCAGTAGCACGCGTTTTCCCGAGCCTGTCGCATCCGGCGCCACGGCCGAGAGCGGCTTCGGGGCATCGCCGCGCAGCGCCTGAAACAGCGCCGCCGCCTTGGTCTGGCACTCGCGATCCTCGAGTTCCGGCTTGCTGTCGAACAGGCAGGTCGCGCCGACGCGCACTTCCGCGAGGCCATCCTTCATGCGGATGGTGCGGATGGTCAGGCCGGTGTTGATCGAGCCGTCGAAGCCGACGACGCCGAACGCGCCGGCATACCAGCGCCGCGTCGAGCGCTCGTTGTCCTCGACGAACTGGATCGCCCACTTCTTCGGCGCGCCCGTCACCGTCACCGCCCATGCGTGGGTGAGGAATCCATCGAGCGCATCGAAGCCCGACCGCAGGATGCCTTCGACATGATCGACCGTATGAAACAGCTTCGAATAGGTTTCGATCTGGCGGCGCGCGAGCACCTTGATCGTGCCCGGCATGCAGATGCGCGCCTTGTCGTTGCGATCGACGTCGGTGCACATGTTGAGTTCGAACTCGTCCTTCTCCGAGTTGAGCAGTTCGCGGATCTGCTCGGCGTCGCCGATGGCGTCGGCGCCGCGCGCGATGGTTCCGGAAATCGGACAGGTCTCGATGCGGCGGCCGTCGCTGCGCACGAACATTTCCGGCGAGGCGGAGACAAGAAACTCGCCGTCCCCGAGATTGACCAGCCCGCCATAGGGCGATGGATTGATCCGGCACAGCCGCTGAAACACCTCGGCCGGCGAGCGTTCGCAGGGCTCGGCGAACAACTGCCCCGGCACCGCCTCGAACAGGTCGCCGCGCGCGAACGCGGCGCGCGCGGTTTCCACCGTTGCCTGATATTCGCCGGGAGCGTGATCGGTGAAGCCCTGGCGAGATGTCTTCGCATAGACGCTGTCGGGCGTATCGCGCGGCTGCCCTTCGGTGGAGCGGCCTTTCCATGCGAAATCGTACGACAGTACGACGCCATGGCCCGCGGCGCGGTCATAAGCCAGCAGGCGATCCGGAATGAACAGCACGATGTCGCGCTGATCGGGTTCACGCGCGCGTTTCTGCACCAGATCTTCAATCTGGAACACGAGGTCATAGGCGAACGCGCCGTACAGCCCGAGCATGGGATCCGCCGTCGACGCGAAAGCCGCCACCAGCGCCCGCACCAGCGACATCACGCTTGCGCGCCGGGTACGCTGGTCTTCCTCCACCGGAGCATCGCCGCGGACAATATGACCGGCGATCCGGCGGGCGGTCTTTTCGGTGACGACCGCGCAGGGCTCGCTCAAGGTCTCGCCAAGGAAAGCGATCAGCACCTCGCCGCGAGCATTGGCGGCTTCGATGGTAAAATTGAATCCCGTAGTTTCGATCTTCAGCGGCGGATCGGCAAAGCCGAGGTCGAAACTCTCATAACGGCCCGGCACCGTCGTGCCCGATGACAGCACCACGCCGCGGCGGCTGTCGAGCAGTCCGATCAGGTCGTCGAGCCTGCTGCCGCCGGTAAAATGTTCGATCGACCGGCTGATCGAGAGGCCACCGGCGGTCAGGTACTCGCTTTGCGCGGGAAGGGAAAAGGCGGTCCTGTTCATGCAGTCCTCTTACGAGACTTGCGGAGAGAGCGCCACACAGGACAAACAAAAAGGCCGTCGCTCTGCATGACGGCCCTCGACGATTAGAAAGAAATGCAAAATCGTATCAGCCACCCTTCAGAAGGTGGGTCGCCAGAAGCGGCGCGGGCGAATGACGGTATCCATGGCGGCGAAGTCATCATTCCGGTGGTGCGATGTCAAGAGCGTTCACCGGCGACGCGCCGCTTTGGGACAGGATCCTGCTACATCCTGATCCAACTCAGGTGTGTCAGTATCGAGATGCCCCCCTGAAGCATTTCCGCTTCCGATTGAACGGAAGCGGAAGCTCTGGAATTGTTGTTTTGACGCTTTCTGCACGCAAAGCCGAATATCCATCCTCGGGTCAAGCCCGAGGAAATGCTTGGCTAGAGAACGCTACAATTCGACACCGGGAGAACATCATGGCCTTCAAAGTCGTGAGCGACAGTTTCAAGGACGGCGACTACCTCAGCACGGATCATGTCGTATCGGCGGATTTCGGTTTCGGCTGCGCGGGCGGCAACCGCTCGCCGCACCTGCGCTGGAGCGGCGCGCCGGAAGGCACGAAGAGCTTCGCCGTGACCTGTTTCGATCCGGACGCGCCGACCGGCAGCGGCTTCTGGCACTGGGTGGTCATCAATATTCCGGCCTCGGTGAGCGAACTTGAACTCGACGCCGGCAATCCCGATAGCGGCAAGCTGCCGGCCGGCGCCCTACAGACCCGCACCGATTACGGCGCCGCGCGCTACGGCGGCCCCTGCCCGCCGGAAGGCGATCATCCGCATCGATATGTCTTCACCGTGCATGCGGTCGGCGGCGACATCAACGCCGACGCCGACACCTCGGCGGCGGTGATCGGGTTTCAGCTTCATTTCAACACGCTGGCGAAATCAGCGGTGATGGGCCTGTTCAAGCGCTGAGCGAGGTTCGTCTCGAACGAATGCGTAATACGAGAGAGGCGGTTCGTTCAATCATCGTCATGGCCGGACTTGTTCCGGCCATCCACGTCTTGGAAACCGGGGAAAAAGAAGATCTGGATGCCCGGCATAAAGCCAGATATGACGAAGAGGAATGCCCTCGCCGTTTGAACCGGCTTCGCTTAAAAAAAGGCTCCCGCTAGGGAGCCTTTCTGATTTGAGAGCGCGCCGCAAATTCAGTGCGCGTCAGCCCAGACCGCCCGCTTGGTGAAGTAGAGCAGTCCCGCAAGGATGACCATGAAAATCATCACCTGAAAGCCAAGCCGCTTGCGCTCCTCGAGCTTCGGCTCCGCGGCCCACATCAGAAACGCCGCCACATCCTTCGCATACTGATCGACGTTCTGCGGCGCTCCGTCGTCGTAGGTGACCTGATCGTCCGACAGCACGTTCGGCATCTTCATGGCATGGCCGGGGAAGTACCTGTTGTAGGTCGATCCGTCCGGCAGCTTGAACCCTTCCGGCGGGGTATCCTCGAACCCCGTCAGAAGAGCGTGGATGTAGTTCGGGCCCTTCTCCTGAAACTGGGTGAAGGCGTCGAAGATGAACTGTGGGAAGCCGCGCTCATAGCCGCGCGCCTTGGCCATCAGAGAGAGATCGGGCGGAGCCGCGCCGCCATTGGCCGCGCGGGCAGCGTTCTCGTTCGGGAACGGCGACGGAAATTTGTCGGCGATGCGTCCCGGCCGCTCGAACATATCGCCGGCGTCGTTGGGTCCGTCCTTCACCTGAATCTCGGCGGCCAGCGCCTCGGCCTGGGCGATCGAGAGGCCCGGGCCGCCCGGATCCGTCAGGTTGCGATAGTGCACAAGGTTCATCGAATGGCAAGCCGCACAGACTTCCTTGTAGACCTTGTAGCCGCGCTGCAACTGGCCCTGATCGAATTTTCCGAACGGGCCGGCGAACGACCAGCTCATCGAGGGCGGTGTCGAGCCATGATCGGACGCTCTTGCCGTCGAGCCGCTGTCCAGCGCGAGCAACCCAGCAACTCCGATCACCGCCAGGGCCGAGGCCACGACGCTTTTCTTCTTCCCCAGCACGTCATCGGCGATGGAATTGGGGACGGCTCGCGGCTTCTCGATGCGACTCAGGATCGGCAGCACGATCAGGAAGTAGGCGAAGTAGCACGCCGTCAGGATTCGGCCGGCGATCACATAGACCCCCTCCGGCGGCTTCGCGCCGAGATAACCGAGCCCCAGACACACGCCGACAAAGATCCAGAAGCACTGCTTGGCCAGCGGACGATAGCGCATGGAGCGGGTCTTGGCGGAATCGAGCCAGGGCAGGAAGGCCAGGACCAGAATGGCGCTGAACATCGCCACCACGCCCGCGAGCTTGTCCGGGATCGAGCGCAGGATCGCGTAGAACGGCAGATAGTACCATTCCGGCACGATGTGCGGCGGCGTCACGCCCGGATTCGCCGGGATGTAGTTGTCGGGATCGCCGAGATAGTTCGGGATATAGAAGACAAACCAGAAATAGAACAGGATGAAGCAGGCCAGGCCGAACCCATCCTTGATCGTCGCATAGGGTGTGAACGGCACCGTATCCTTCGACGACTTGGGCTCGACCCCGGCCGGATTGTTCTGTCCCGCGACATGCAGCGCCCATACGTGCAGCACGACCACGCCCGCGATCACGAACGGCAGCAGGTAGTGCAGCGAGAAGAAGCGGTTCAGCGTCGGATTGCCGACCGAGTAGCCGCCCCATAGCAGGGTCACGATGCTTTCGCCGAAATAGGGGATGGCGGAAAACAGATTGGTGATGACGGTCGCGCCCCAGAAGCTCATCTGGCCCCACGGCAGCACGTAGCCCATGAAGCCGGTCGCCATCATCAGCAGGTAGATGATGACGCCGAGGATCCAGAGGATCTCGCGCGGCTCCTTGTAGGAGCCGTAATAAAGACCGCGAAGCATGTGGATATAGACGGCGATGAAGAACATCGAGGCGCCGTTCGAATGCAGGTAACGCAGCAGCCAGCCGTAATCGACATCGCGCACGATGGCTTCGACCGAGTTGAAGGCGAGATCAGCGTGCGGCGTATAGTGCATCGCCAGGATCACGCCGGTGACGATCTGCACGCCCAGCATGAAGGAGAGGATGCCGCCGAACGTCCACCAGTAGTTCAGGTTGCGCGGCGTCGGATAGGCGACGAACGAGGAATGAACGAGACCGAAGATCGGCAGACGGCGCTCGATCCATTTAAGGACGGGATTCTTCGGCTGGAAGGTGGAGGGTCCGCTCATGATGCGATCCTGACGAATGAGACGACGCGTTCGGTTCGGGACGGCTGGGCCTTAGCCGATCTTGATCTTGCTGTCGGAGATGAAGGCGTAAGGCGGCACCGGCAGGTTGGAGGGCGCGGGGCCCTGGCGGATACGGCCGGAGGTGTCGTACACCGAGCCGTGGCAGGGGCAGAAGAAGCCGTCATAAGCGCCCTCATGCGCGATCGGCACGCAGCCCAGATGGGTACAGATGCCGATGACAACCAGCCACTGGTCATGGCCTTCCTTGACGCGCGCCGAATCCGGCTGCGGATCAGGCAGACTCGCGACATTGACGTTGCGGGCTTCCTCGATCTGCTTCTTGGTGCGGTGGCTGATGAAGATCGGCTTGCCGCGCCAGAACACCTTGATGTCCTGCCCTTCGGCGATGGGAGAGAGATCGACCTCGATCGGCGCGCCCGCGGCGACCGTGGAGGCGTCCGGGTTGAGCTGGGCCACCAGCGGCCAGGCCGCGGCGGCGGCGCCGACGGCGGCGACCGCCCCGGTCGCCACAAAAAGGAAATCACGGCGGCTTTGTCCTGCCGAAGACGATGTCGTCACGATTCCAACCCTTTCCTACCCGCTGCCGGTCTTGTTGCTATGAGGTGTAACCATTCCAGGGATGCATCTTGCAAGCGGCCGTTTTATTGGCACCCTCGCCGGATCAGCGCAAGTGCGCTATCGGTCTCATTCGTGCAGCGCACAAAATGCGGCAGCCGCGAAGCCATCTCAGGGAAGTCATCTCGGGACAATCATCGAGCCAATGCGGATCGCACTATTTCAACCCGATATCCCGCAGAACACCGGGACAATTCTGCGTCTTTGCGCTTGCCTCGGCGTTGAAGCCCACATCATCGAGCCCGCCGGATTTCCGGTCTCGGACCGGCATTTCCGCCGGGCGGGCATGGACTACCTCGACCAGGTCACCATCGTGCGCCACGATTCCTGGCTGAAATTCGAGCAATGGCGCGCCGGCGACGGCGGGCGGCTGGTCCTGTTCACGACCAGGGGCGCCCTGCCCTATCTGGACCATCGTTATGCGGCTACCGATATTCTGCTGTTCGGCCGCGAAAGCGCCGGGGTCCCGGATGCCGTGGCAGCCGCCGCGGACGCACGTCTGGTGATACCCTTGAGGCCCGCACTACGTTCGCTGAACGTCGCCATGGCAGCCGCCATGGCCGTGGGCGAGGCTCTGCGGCAGACAGAACCGGCCCTGACGGAAAGGATCCCGTGAGTTACGCGGTCAAGGAAATTTTTCTGACGCTGCAGGGCGAAGGCGCCCATGCGGGCCGCGCCGCGGTATTCTGCCGCTTCTCCGGCTGCAACCTCTGGAGCGGCCGCGAAGAAGATCGTGCTTCAGCCACCTGCCGGTTCTGCGACACGGATTTCGTCGGCACCGACGGCACGCTGGGCGGACGCTACGCCAGTGCCGATGCGCTGGCCGACACCGTCGCCGGACAATGGGCCGGACCGGCCGCCCATCGCTACGCGGTGTTGACCGGAGGCGAGCCGCTGTTGCAGGTCGACAAGGCGTTCGTCGACGCGCTGCACGCCCGCGGCTTCGAAATCGGAATCGAGACCAACGGCACCCTTGCGCCGCCCGACGGCATCGACTGGCTGTGCGTCAGCCCAAAAGCTGGCGCCGATCTGCGCATCAGGCGAGGTCACGAACTCAAGCTGGTCTATCCGCAGGCGGATGCCCGGCCCGAGGATTTCGCGGATCTCGCCTTCGATCGGTTTTCGTTGCAGCCGATGGATGGGCCGGACGCGGCCGAAAACACCGCGCGCGCCGTCGACTATTGCCTGCGGCATCCGCAGTGGCGGCTCAGCCTGCAAACACACAAGACGCTTGGGATCAGGTAGAAATGGACGAGCGGCAACGCGTAAAGACGTCATGCGCCGACGCGGGCTCCACCCGCGCATCCATATGGAGGCGAACTTCAAAATGTGGGAGTTGACGAAATCGTTCCGCTTCGAGGCCGCGCACGCGCTGCCGGGAACGACATTGGGAGCCGCGAGCATGGAGATCCACGGCCATTCGTTCCGGGCCGAGGTGAGCCTGCGCGGCACGCCCGATCCCGCGAGCGGAATGGTGCTCGATCTCGGCCTGCTCGAACGGGGCATGGGCGAGGTCCGGAACAAGCTCGACCATAAGCTCCTCAACGACGTCGAAGGACTTGGCCCGCCGACGCTGGAGAACCTGGCGCGCTTCATCTGGGATCATGTCCAGCACGCGGGAGCCGTGACCCGCGTCAGCGTGCATCGCGACAGCTGCGGCGAAAGCTGCGCCTATTTCGGTCCGCATGTTCCGTCGTAAAGAATGAATCGGTTTCATCCCGTGAAGGAGACCTCGATGGAGGCAACCCGGTTGGAGGATCGCACGCTGGAGGATCGCAAGGCCCGCGCGCGATCCTGGTTCGAGCAACTGCGCGACGATATCTGCTCGGCTTTCGAGAAGCTGGAAGACGACGCTCCCGCCTCACTCTATCCCGGCAGCGCGGGACGTTTCGTCCGCACGCCGTGGGAACGCACCGACCACACCGGCAAGCCCGGAGGCGGCGGCGTCATGTCGATGATGCACGGGCGGCTGTTCGAGAAAGTCGGCGTGCACTGCTCGACCGTGCATGGCGAATTCGCGCCGGAGTTTCGCGCGCAGATTCCCGGAGCGGCGGATGATCCCAATTTCTGGGCGTCGGGCATCTCGCTGATCGCCCACATGCGCAACCCGCATATTCCCGCCGTTCACATGAACACGCGCTTCGTGGTCACCACGAAAGCGTGGTTCGGCGGCGGCGGCGACCTGACGCCGGTGCTGATGCGGCGGCGCACGCAGGAGGACCCGGACAGCGTCGCGTTCCACGCGGCGATGAAGGCCGCCTGCGACGCTCACGCCGCCATCGCGCCGTACGACAAATACAAGACCTGGTGCGACGAGTATTTCCATCTGCCGCACCGCAAGGAAGCGCGCGGGATCGGCGGCATCTTCTATGACTGGCATGACAGCGGCGACTGGAACGCTGATCTCGCCTTCACGCAGGACGTCGGACGAGCGCTGCTCAAGGTCTATCCCGAACTCGTGCGCCGCAACTTCAGCACGCCGTGGACGGCGGCCGATCGCGAGGAGCAGTTGATCCGGCGCGGACGCTACGCCGAATTCAATCTTCTCTACGATCGCGGCACCATTTTCGGGCTGAAGACCGGCGGCAACGTGGAGTCGATCCTCTCCTCGATGCCTCCCGAGGTGAAATGGCCATAAAGGAGTATTTCCGCCCAGCTCACAGCCGGTGATCGCGCGTGAACCGTGCGACGGTCTGATCGGCGATCGCCGAAAGCCGGGCGGAGTCGAGCGGGAAATCCTCCGCGAGCCAGGCGTCTTCCGCGAGCGTCAGAACGTGTCCGAGCGCAGGACCTTCCGCGATTCCGCGAACGATGAAATCCTCGGCCTTCAGAGGAAAGGCAGGCGGCTGCCAGCGCCGCGGCAGGGTTGCGACGTTTAGCCACGGAGCCGGATCGGCGCCGAGCCCCGCCTTCGACCAGGCCTGCATCAGCCGGTCACGAAAGCGCGTCGCGCCAAGGCGGTACAACCGCCGGCGGGCGGTCGCCTCGTCCATGCTGCCGAGCCGCCACCAGCGATGTCCCATCGAGTCCAATTGTTTCGCCTCGGCATTGGAGAGCCGCAAGCGCTGCGCGAGCCGCCGCGCATCTTCGGTCACCGACACCGCAAGCGCCGCGAGCCGGCGGATCGGATCCGGCGCAAGTTCGAGCGCGGATTCCGCCGCCATCATCGCCGCGAGCGGCCCGCGATAGGCCACCCCGCCGAAAACGGCCAGCAGCAAGCCGCCATCCTCCATCGCCACCGCCGCTTCCACGGCGCCATCGGCGAGAAGCAGCTTCAGAATCTCCGCCCGCAGGCGTTCGGCCGACAGCGTGGCGAGTCCGGCGCGGCCGCGAATGCAGGCGAGATAGCCATCGCGATCGGGCTCGCCCGCGCCATAGGCGGCGTGGATCCGGAAAAAACGGAGGATGCGCAGGTAGTCCTCTGCGATACGACGGTCCGGATCGCCGATGAAGCGCACCCGCCTGGCCGCGATGTCGTCGAGGCCGCCGACATGATCGTGCACCGTGCCGCCGCTATCGACCGACAGGCCGTTGATGGTGAAATCGCGACGCTGGGCATCGCGCGCCCAATCCCGGCCGAAGGCAACCCTGGCCTTGCGGCCGAAGGTTTCAACATCCTCGCGCAGCGTCGTGACCTCGACCGGCTTGCCCTCGACGACCAGCGTAACGGTGCCGTGCTCGACCCCGGTCGGAATGCTCCTGATGCGGGCCGCGGCCGCGCGGCGCATGACTTCCTCGGGCGGCGCGGTGGTGGCGATGTCGATCTCGACGACGGGCAGGCCCATCAAGGCGTTGCGAACGGCGCCGCCGACGACCCGCGCTTCCTCGCCGTTTCCGCCGAGCAGCGAGAGAACGCGTACCGCCGGACCTGATTTCAGCCAGCCCGCATCGCATAGCGAGCGGGCCGCGTTCACCTCTCGGCTCCGGGCACAAGCTTGCCGTTCTCGATATGGGCCGGAATATAGGTCGAATCCGGCGGCGCGCCGGAAAAATTCGCCAGCAGAATGAAACTGACGACGACCAGCACCAGCGCCGCGAGCGAGAGCCTCAAGACGACATGCGCCGGCCATGAGGCGGCGATCATGAAATCCACACGGTTGGCGATGAGATATGCCGCGTAAACGGCGAACGGAATCAGGAAGATTCCGAGCTCCATTAGAATTGGACGCATCATTTCAGATAGACTCGCTCGTACAGTACGCGCAGGATCCCGGCAGTCGCACCCCAGATATTTCGCTCGGCGAACGGCATCTCGTAGAACGAGCGCGTTCTGCCGCGGAATTGCTTCCGGCCGAGTTTGTGATTGAGAGGGTTCATCAGAAACGACAGCGGCACCTCGAATGCGTGGTCCACTTCATTCGTATTGATGCGAAGATCAAATCCCGGCCTTACCCGCGCCAGTGTCGGCAGGATGCGGAAGCCGAAACTCGTCCCGTAAAGATCAAGATACCCGATCGGCTCCACGAAGTCGCGGGTCAGCCCGACTTCTTCCCACGCCTCCCGCAGCGCCGCGTCGATCGGCGAGGCGTCGGTGGCGTCGATCTTGCCGCCGGGAAACGCGATCTGACCGGCATGCTCCTTGAGATGCGCCGCACGCTGCGTCAGCAGCACCGTCGGCTGTTCGCGCGCGATCACCGGAATCAGCACCGCCGCCGGCCGGATCGGCGTTTCCAGAGCGATCGTGCGGAGCACTGCATCGTTGTCATCGTCACCGGTCAAGGGAACGATGCCGGCGTCCGTGAGCCCCGGCGGGATGTCGAAACGCAGCCGCTCCCGCGCGCGGTCGAAAAACTCCCCGGCGCCGATCGTGGTGGCGGCGGCGCCAGTCCTCACCATGGGCACGTTCAACCTGCGTCCCTCACCTGCTCGGCATCCGCCATCGCAAAGAACTCGCCTCCCGATTCGATGCCGAACATCATCTTGTTATCGACCATCCGTTGCGCGCCCATGTCAACAAGATCATAATACAACGCCCTCGTCACTTTGGCCCAGAGACCGGCCCGAACGTGCAGATAAGGCTTCAATCCGCCGCCCGCCGAGGGCTCAAAACGCAGCCAGTGCCCGGAATCGCATGGCACCCAGTCGCCGACGTTGGTGCGAAAGTGCAGCAGACGGCCGCCTGCATCCCGATCCTCGATCATCTCGACGGCCAGAAACGGCGCGTCGTCGACGCTGATGCCAACCTTCTCCACCGGCGTCACCAGAAAGTGGCTATCGCCTTCACGTTTCAGGATCGTGGAGAACAGCCGCACCAATGCCGGACGGCCGATCGGGGTCCGCATGTAGAACCAGGTGCCGTCGCTGGCGATTCGCATATCCAGATCGCCGCAAAACGGCGGGTTCCACAGATGCACCGGCGGCAGACCCTTGCCGGGCGGGCCGGCGGCGTCACGGGCGGCCGATATCAGCCCGTCCAGTGTCCGGCTCTCCGGCTGCCCTTGCTTCGCCATGGTTTACCCTGAGGTTGCCCCGCTTGTTCTGGCACAAAACAGACGCAAGACCAATGGGCGCGGGCCGGATGCCGGAACCGGCGCTTAGGCTCCCGATTGTGACTCCCCGTCCGGAGGTCAACTCCCCGACGATGACAGACGATCACATGGGGATAGTTTAATTCGAGGAATACACAGCGATCGCGTATGTTTAACAGTTCATGGCGTGACGGCGCGGATGGCGCGGCCACGCGCAAGGAGTGACGGATGGCCGCCGCAGACCCCGACAAAGGCGTTGAGAAACTGGAGGACGTGATCGTCCGCTCCGCAGAGCAGGTCGCGGAGCAGATTCGCGCGGCGCGGGACGCGATTTCCAACGTCATCTTCGGTCAGGACCGGGTGATCGAGAACACGCTGGTGACCATCCTTTCCGGCGGTCACGCGCTCCTGATCGGCGTTCCCGGCCTCGCCAAGACCAAGCTCGTCGAAACGCTCGGCGTCACGCTCGGACTCGACGCCAAGCGCGTCCAGTTCACGCCTGACCTGATGCCGTCGGATATCCTCGGCGCCGAGGTGCTGGACGAGAGCAGCATCGGCAAGCGATCCTTCCGCTTCATTCCCGGACCGGTCTTCGCACAGCTTTTGATGGCGGATGAAATCAACCGCGCCAGCCCGCGCACGCAGTCAGCACTCTTGCAGGCGATGCAGGAGCAGCACATCACCGTCGCCGGCGTGCGCCACGATCTGCCGAAACCCTTTCATGTGCTGGCGACGCAGAATCCGCTGGAGCAGGAAGGCACCTATCCGCTGCCGGAAGCGCAGCTCGACCGTTTTTTGATGGAGATCGATGTCGGCTATCCGGATCGCGACGCGGAACGCCGCATCCTGTTCGAGACCACCGGCGCCGGAGAGGCCCTCGCGAAAGCCGCGATGAACGCCGACGCCGTTCTTGCCGCGCAGCGGCTGGTGCGGCGGCTGCCGGTCGGCGACAGCGTGGTCGAAGCCATACTGTCCCTGGTGCGCTCGGCGCGTCCGGGCCCGGAGAGCGGCGAAACCGGAAAGCTGATCGCGTGGGGACCGGGACCGCGCGCCAGCCAGTCGCTGATGCTGGCCGTGCGCGCCCGCGCGCTGCTTGACGGACGCCTTGCACCGTCGATCGACGACGTCCTAGACCTCGCCGAGCCGGTGCTCAAGCATCGCATGGCGCTGACGTTCTCGGCTCGCGCCGAAGGCCGCTCCATTGCCGACGTCATCAGACAACTTAAATCGCGGATCGGTTGATGGTCGCAGCCGCCGGGCACGTCAGGCAGGAAATCGAAGCCGTCAGACGTGCCGATGGTGAAAGCCGCACGCTGGCGGCGTCGCTGCCGCGTCTGGTGCTGGAAGCCCGGCGCATCGCCGCCAACGTCATTCATGGCCTGCATGGCCGCCGCCGTCCTGGCCCCGGCGAAAGCTTCTGGCAATACCGGCGATTCGTGTCCGGGGAGCCGTCGCAGAACGTCGACTGGCGCCGCTCCGCGCGCGACGATCATCTCTACGTCCGCGAGCACGAGTGGGAGGCCGCGCACACCGTCTGGATCTGGCCCGACCGCTCGGCGTCGATGGCCTTCGCCTCCCGACATGCGCGCGACAGCAAGCTCGAGCGCGCCCTGATCGTGACGTTCGCACTGGCCGAATTGCTGGTTGCCGGCGGTGAACGCGTCGGCGTTCCCGGACTGGTCAATCCGACCGCGAGCCGCGACGTCATCGACAGGATCGCCCAGGCGATGCTTCATGACGATCGCGCCCGCGCCAGTCTGCCGCCCTCGTTCGTGCCATCGGCCCGGTCGGAGATCGTACTGCTGTCGGACTTCTGGTCGCCGGTCGCCGATATCCGGACCATGCTGGCCGGGCTGTCGGCTTCAGGCGCGCACGGCACGCTCTTACAGGTCGTCGATCCCGCCGAGGAGACGTTCCCCTATTCGGGACGCGTCGAATTCGTCGACCCCGAGGACGGCCGGGTCATCACCGCCGGGCGAGCCGAACGATGGGCCAGCGACTACGTCAGGCGCGTCGCGCTGCACCGCGACCAGATCCGCACAGAGACCAAAGCACTCGACTGGCTGTTCTCGACTCACACCACCGACCGGTCCGCCGCCGAACTGCTGTTGTTTCTCCACAGCGGCATGATGGCGAGCCGGGGAAGCGGCGGCGTCTCGGCCGGAGCGGAGCGCACCGCATGATGCCGGCCCTTCCGCTGTCATTCCTGCAACCGCTGATGCTGCTCGGCCTGCTCAGCCTGCCGCTGCTATGGTGGCTGCTTCGCGTGATGCCGCCGCGCCCGCGCCGCATCGATTTTCCGCCGACACGGCTGCTGTTCGACATCGCGCCGAAGGAAGAAACGCCCTCGCGCACCCCGTGGTGGCTGACGGCCTTGCGGCTTGCTGCGGCGGCGCTGGTGATTCTCGCGGCCGCCGGTCCGGTGTGGAATCCGAAAACCGGCGCGGCCCGCGGCGCCGCGCCGCTGACGATCCTGCTCGACGATGGCTGGAGCGCGGCATCGAGCTGGGAGACGCGGATCAAGGCGGCGGATGAGCTGATCACTGAAGCCGACGGCGACCGGCGGGGCGTCGCCATCGTGCCGTTGTCGGAGCCGGCGCGCGACATCACGCTGATGCCGGCCGGAACCGCGCGCGTGGCGCTACGCCAGCTCGTGCCGAAACCCTTCGCCGTCGAACGCGTCGCAACGCTGCCGGCGCTCGAACGCTTCCTGAAAGCGACGGGCGACAGCGACATCGCATGGCTGTCCGACGGCATCGACAGCGGGCGCGGGGTTGAATTCGTCGACGGACTTCGCAAGGTGATCGGCGATCGTTCGCTGACCGTCGTCGAGGGCGGCGCGCCGCCCGCCCGCGCGCTGACCGCGGCGGAGAATGCGGCCGCCCGGATGACCGTGAAGGTGCTGCGCGCCGCCGCGAACGGCTCCGATTCCGGGATGGTCCGGGCGCTCGACCAGAAAGGCGCGCCGATCGGCGAAGCGCCATATGCGTTCGCGCTTCAGGATCGCGAAACCGAAGCCGCGTTCGACCTGCCGCTGGAGTTGCGCAACGATATCGCCCGGCTGGAGATCGCCGGGGAACGGTCGGCGGGCGCGGTGCAATTGCTCGACAAGCGCTGGCGAAGGCGCGCCATCGGCGTGGTCAGCGGATCGAGCGCCGAAAGGGCGCAGCCGCTGCTCGCGCCGACCTTCTATTTGAGCCGCGCGCTGGCGCCGTTCGCCGATGTCCGGCTCGACGACAAGAGCGCCCCGCAGCAGGCCATCACCCAGTTTCTGGATCAGAAGCTGCCGATGATCGTCATGGCCGACGTCGGGGCGCTGTCACCGGAACTGCGCCATCGGATCGACGACTGGATCGGCCGTGGCGGCGTGCTGGTGCGGTTCGCGGGACCGCGTTTGGCGCAGGCGGACGACGGCCTGGTCCCGGTCAAATTGCGGCGCGGCGGCCGCAGCCTCGGCGGCAGCCTGACCTGGGAAAAGCCGCAACATCTCGCCGCCCTGGCCGAGGACGGACCGTTCGCCGGCCTGCCGGTGCCGAATGACGTGACCGTCAGCCGGCAGGTGCTCGCCGAACCGGATGCAACGCTGGCGGCGAAGAGCTGGGCGTCGCTGGTCGACGGCACGCCGCTGGTGACCGGCGAGCGCCGTGGCAAGGGCCTGCTGGTACTGTTCCACATCAGCGCCGACATGCGCTGGTCCGATCTGCCGATGTCCGGCACTTTCGTCGAGATGCTGCGGCGGATCGTCGATGCCTCCGGCTACACGGCGAACATCGGCAGGATCGACACGAACACCCGGACGGAAACCGCCGCGCCGCTGCGGACGCTCGATGGTTTCGGCGTTCTCACGCCGCCGCCCGCCACTGTCAAACCCCTGCCGGTCGATGATCGCGGCCGTGGCACCATCGAGCACCCACCGGGATTCTACGGCCCGGTCGACGCGCCGATCGCCGTCAACACGCTGGCGGCCACCGACCGGATCGTGCCGCTCGACACGTCGAACCTGACGGCGCGGCGGGCGAGTTTCACCAATGCCGAGCCGCATGATCTGCGCGGCGTCCTGCTGTCCTCGGCGCTCGCATTGTTTCTAGCCGACGCCGTCATCGTGGCGCTGCTCGGCGGCGGCCTGGCCATGCTGCTGCGCCGACGCGCGGCCCACGCGGCGCTGGCGGTCGCGCTCGCGCTGCCCGCGATCGCGATAGCGCCCTCGCCGTCCCGCGCCGACGCCGCAAGCGACACGTTCGCGATGAAGGCCGTGGCGCAGACCCGGCTCGCCTATGTCGTGACCGGCGACGCCGGCGTCGACGCCATCGTCAAGGCGGGAATGAGCGGACTGACATTGTTCCTGGCGCAACGCACAGCGCTTGAAGCCGGCGAGCCGGTCGGCGTCGATCCGGCCCGCGACGAACTGGCGTTCTTCCCGCTGATCTACTGGCCGGTGGTGCCGGGCGCGCCGAAGCCGCCGCAAAAGGCGCTCGACAGGATCGACGCCTACATGAAGCAGGGCGGCACCATTCTGTTCGACACCCGCGACGCGATCGACGCGCTGCCGGGGACGGACGGCGAATCCCAAACGCCCGGAATGCAGCAACTGCGCATCATCCTGGCGTCGCTCGACATTCCCGAACTCGAGCCGGTGCCGCACGAGCATGTGCTGGCCAAGACGTTCTATCTTCTGCACGGCTTTCCGGGCCGCTTCACCACCGGCCAGACCTGGGTCGAGGCCCTGCCGCGCAGCGAGGATGACGAAGCGGCTTCACGGCCGGCACGCGGCGGCGACGGCGTCTCGCCGATCATCATCACCTCGAACGATCTCGCGGGCGCCTGGGCCATGCGTCCCGATGGCCAGCCAATGCTGCCGCTCTCTCCGGGCAAGCCGCGCCAGCGCGAATTCGCGTTCCGCGCCGGGGTCAACATCGTGATGTACACGCTGACCGGCAACTACAAGGCCGATCAGGTTCATGCGCCTGCGCTGATCGAACGGCTGGGACAGTAGGACCGCGGCATGCAGTACGGCATCGCCTTCGCCCCGCTGGTTCCCACGATCGTGCTGTGGAGCGCGCTCGCCGCGATCGTCGTGATCACGGTGCTGCTTCTGGTCGGCCGCGCGCGCGGCGCTGCGGTGCGCGTCGCGGCGCTGGCGCTGATCCTGCTCGCGCTCGCCAATCCGTCGTTCACCCGAGAGGAGCGCGAACCGCTGGCATCGGTGGCCGCCGTCATCGTCGACAAAAGCCCGAGCCAGAATTTCGGCGACCGTACCGATCAGGCCGCGAAGGCGCGCGACGCGCTTGTCGACCGCCTCAAGCAGGTCAAGGGACTTGAAGTCCGCATCGTCGATGCGGGCCAGGCGGACGGCGAGACCGACGGCACTCGGCTGTTCTCGGCGCTTTCCTCGACCCTGTCCGATGTGCCGACCGACCGCGTCGCCGCGGCCTTCCTGATCACCGACGGGCGCGTTCACGACATTCCGGACAACGTCGCCGCGCTCGGATTCAAGGCGCCGGTCCATGCCCTGATCACCGGCCATACGAACGAACGCGACCGCCGCGTCGCGATCGTCGCCGCGCCACGTTTCGGCATCGTCGGCCAGAGCCAGACCGTTACCTACCGGCTCGACGACCAGGGCGTCAGCGGCGAACTCGCGAAAGTGGTGGTGCGCCGCGACGGCGACGTCATCAGCGAGCGTAGCGTTCTGAGCGGGGAAACCGTGAAGGTCGATGTCGGCATCAAACATGCCGGACAGAACATCATCGAGATCGAAGCCTCTCCGCTCGCGAACGAACTGACGCTGGTCAACAATCGCGCCGTGGTGCCGATCGACGGCGTCCGCGACAAGCTGCGGGTGCTGCTGGTATCGGGCGAGCCGCATTCGGGCGAGCGTACATGGCGCAACCTCTTGAAGTCGGACCCGAGCGTCGATCTGGTGCACTTCACGATTCTGCGTCCGCCCGAAAAGCAGGATGGTACGCCCATCCACGAACTGTCGCTGATCGCTTTCCCGACGCGTGAGCTGTTTCAGGAGAAGATCAACGAATTTCAGCTCATCATCTTCGACCGCTACGCGCGCCAGGGCGTGTTGCCGACCGCCTATTTCGACAGCATCGCCCGTTACGTGCGCGCGGGCGGCGCGGTGCTGGTTTCGGCCGGCCCGGACTACGCCTCGACCACCAGCATCTGGCGGACGCCGCTGGACGCCGTGCTGCCGGCCGAGCCGGTCGGCGTCACTGAAAAGCCGTTCCACGCCCGGCTCAGCGAAGCCGGCAAGCGCCATCCCGTCACGCGGGGGCTCGAAGGCTCCGCGAGCGATCCGCCGCGCTGGAGCCGATTTTTCCGCGAAGTCGACACCCGCAACGTTGCGGTGCCGCCGGTCATGACCGGAGCCGACGGCCAGCCTTTGCTGTTGCTGTCGCGGTATGACGAAGGCCGGGTGGCGCTGCTTCTGTCGGATCACATCTGGCTGTGGGCAAGGGGTTTTGAGGGCGGCGGCCCGCATCTCGACCTGCTGCGGCGGATGTCCCACTGGCTGATGAAGCAGCCCGAGCTCGAGGAAGAAACGCTGCGGCTCGCGGTTCAGGGCAAGGACCTCGTCGTGCAGCGCCAGACCATGGCCGACACCGTCGCTCCGGTCACCGTCACCTCGCCCTCCGGCAAGACTCGCGAACTGACGCTGGAGGCCGCGGAGCCCGGCTTGTGGAAGGCGGCCTTGGCGGCGGACGAACTCGGATTGTGGCAGGCGACCGACGGCACGCTGAAAGCCCTGATCAATGTCGGTCCCGCCAATCCGAAGGAGTTTTCCGAGGTCACCTCAACCGTCGGAGGGCTCCGGCCGATCGCGCAGGCCAGCGGCGGCGACGCCCGACGGATCGCGGATGGCTCGGCCATCAACATTCCACGCATCGTCCCGGTGCACGCCTCCAGCGTGTTTCGCGGCGAAGGCTGGCTGGGCGTGCGGATGCGCGACGCCAGCGTGGTCCGCGGCGTCGGCGTGCTGCCGGTGTTCACCGGACTGATCGGCCTGTTGCTGCTGCTCGGCGCATTTGCCGCGACCTGGCTTCGGGAAGGACGCTGAACCGATCCGGTCGCGCCATTCCGTTGCATAAAACCCACAGTGCCGATCCGGCGGTTCCTCAATCAGACCGCCGAAGCATGTCTCCGTTGACATCCGGCCGGAACCCAGGCGTTATATTATAACATCCGAGCCGCTGCGGAACGATCCCGCGAGGGCATAGGGCAGATGCAATGAAGTGGTTCCGATCGAACATCAAACATGGATCGCGGCTAGCGCTGCTCGCGCTCGCGATCCAGTTTGTGCTGTCGTTCGGCCATCATCACGGCGCGGTGGCGCTCGCGGCGCCCGCCATCGCGATGCAGGCCAGCGACGCCGCCGGGACCGGGACCGACAAGACCCTCGCGACCCACGACAGTGATCCCGCAAATGCATCGGCCCCGCGACCCGCCGAACCGACGTCAGGCGCAGATCAGGACAGCGATCACTGCGCCGTCTGCGCCGTCCTTGCGCTCGCGCGGACGGTGCTGTTCTCGGTGCCTCCGGTTCTGCCGCTCCAGGACGCGTATCATGTCCTCTATCTGACCGCCGCGGCCGAATTCAATCACCTCGAATCGCGGCGTGTCGCCTTTCAGCCGCGCGCCCCTCCTTCGTCCTGACGTCGATCCGGCAAGGGCCGCCGCGCCGCGCGGGGCCTTTGACCGACGAATTTCGCAAGTTGCTTATCGACTTCGACGGCCCCCGACCGCTGCGAGCGGAGCGTCGGCCGTGTCAGGACCAGCCAGATGCCCTTTTCTTCCAGTCGTTTTCTTGCGATGGCGCGCCTCGGCGCGATGTCGCTTCCAGCCCTTGCCATGGGAATCCCCGATGACGTTTCCGCCCAGACCGCCCTGCCCGGAATCGTGGTCAACGCGCCCAGTCCGATCGTGCGCCACGCACGGCCGGCTCCAACGACACCGGCGCGCACAGCCCGCCGCGGCACGACAAGGCCTTCCGCGCCGCAGCCACCCGAGATAGCCAGCGCACCGCAGCCGGCTTCCAGCGATCTCCGGGGCACGCTCCCCATCGTGACCGACCAGTTCGCGACCGTGACCGTGGTGACGAATGAAGAGATTCGCCGCAACGGAGCCGCGACGCTGGGCGACCTGCTTAATGACAAGCCCGGCATCACCGGCTCCTCCTATGCACCCGGCGCATCGAGCCGGCCCATCATCCGCGGCCTCGACGTCAATCGCGTCGGCATCGTGGAGAACGGCATCGGAAGCAATGGGGCCTCCGATCTCGGCGAGGACCACTTCGTGCCGATCGATCCGCTTTCGACCAATCAGGTCGAGGTGATCCGCGGCCCGGCGGCGCTGCGTTACGGGTCGACGGCCATCGGCGGCGTGGTCAGCGCCAGCAACAATCGCATACCGGAGCAAATGCCGTGCGGTCCGACGCCGTGGCAGGCTTACGGTTTCGGGGTCAAGCCTCCGGTCACCGCCAATGGCTGCCTCAATGCCGAGACCCGCTCGGCGCTTTCATCCGTCAACAACGGTCTCGAAGGCGCCGTGCTGATCGACGCCGGCGCCGACAACGTGGCGGTTCACGCCGACGCTTATGGCCGCCGCGCCGACGACTACGCGATTCCCGGCGGCCGCTACCAGGCCAATACCTCGAACCGCAGCATGGGCGCATCCGTCGGAGCGTCATACCTGTTCGACGGCGGCTTCATCGGCGCGTCCATCGCTCACAACAACGTCCTCTACCATATCCCCGGCGATCACGGCGCCGACTTCAAGGAGCGTATCGACGGCCGCCAGAACCGCGTGACCGTCAAGGGAGAATATCGCCCCGATTCCGCGCTGATCGACGCCGTCCGCATCTGGCTCGGCGCCGTGGACTACAGGCACCACGAACGCGGACTGGAGGACGCCCACGATCTGTCCAGCGACGGCATCCATCAGACCTTCACCGACCGCTCGCAGGAAGGCCGGCTCGAGGTCCAGCTCGCGCCGTACATGCTCGGTGCCATCCCCGTCACCACCGCGATCGGCATTCAGGGCGGACATCAGGATCTCACGGCGAGCAGTCCAGAGAACGCGGGGGCGCTCTACAACGGACTGTTTGCGCCGAACTCGAACTCCCGGATCGGAACCTACATCTTCAACGAGTTTCAGCTCGCGCCCACGACGCGCGCGCAAATCGCCGGTCGCGTGGAGCATGTGTGGCTGAACGGCACGATGCCGGACTTTCCGGCCAGTTTCATGCCGGACGGGTCGGCGCAGCTGCCGATCGCGCGCGATCTCTCCTTCACGCCGGCCAGCGCCAGCGTCGGCCTGCTGCAGGATCTGCCGGGTGACCTTGTCGCCAGCGTCACCGGCCAGTTTGTCCAGCGCGCGCCGAAGCCGGCGGAGCTGTTCTCCCGCGGCATCCATCACGCCACCACCACTTTCGACATCGGCAATCCGAACCTGAAGATCGAGACCGCGCAATCGGTCGAAGTGGGTCTGCGGCGCGCCAAGGGCCCGCTCCGCTTCGAGGCGACGGGCTACTACACGCGTTTCAACAACTTCATCTACCGGCGCCTGACCGGCGCATTCTGCGACGACGACTTCGCCTCGTGCCACACCCACGATCATCACGATCACGACGATCATGACGACCACGATCATGATGATCACGACGACCACGGCCACGACGACGCGCACGGCCACGGACACCACCTCAACCAGGCGGTTTACAGCCAGCGTGACGCCACGTTCCGCGGCGGCGAATTGCAGTTTCAGTACGACGCGATTCCGTTGTGGAACGGCATGTTCGGCATCGAGGGGCAGTACGACATCGTCCGCGCGACTTTCACGGACGGCACCAACGTGCCGCGGATTCCGCCGCAGCGCCTGGGCGGAGGTTTCTTCTACCGCGACGCCAACTGGCTCGCCCGCATCAACCTGCTCCATGCCTTCGCGCAGAACAACGTGAGCGATGTCGAGACGCCCACCCCCGGTTACAACCGGCTGCGGGCCGAGATCAGCTATACGACCATGCTGCCCGGAAACCACTGGCTGGGCGGACAAGCGGTGACCGTCGGTCTCGTCGGGGACAACCTGCTGAACGAGCAGATCCGCAACGCCGCCGCCTACAATAAGGACCAGGTGTTGCTGCCGGGGCTGAACGTGCGGCTGTTCGCGAATGTGAAGTATTGAATCCGTCCCGGTGATGCCCGGCTTATGCCGGGCATCACCGCAACATCAAACGGCGGATTGCCTAGAGCCTTTTCGCTTCTGATGTAATAAGAAGCGAGGCTCTATATTGTTGTTTTGACGCGTTTCTTCACGCGAATAGGTCATCCACTTCGCTTGAAAACGCTCAAAAGCAAAAAGCATCGATCTCAACTTCCCGCAGCCTCCCGCGCGAACGTCCAGTCCGGCCGGATCATGCCGGATACGCCCTCGAACGCGCCAGCAGCCAGCTCACACACCAAAAGCCGCGCCCGATCGACCGGACCCGGCATGTCGGCCTGTCCTTTCGGAATCATCCTGAAACCGGCGCGACCGTAATAGGATTCATCGCCGACAAGCACGACGAGACGATGCCCTTTCGCTTTCGCGTCTCCGAGCGCGCGCTCAAGCAGCGCGTGCCCGATCCCCCGGCCACGGAACGGCGGCTCGACCGTCAGCGGACCGAGGAGCAGCGCCGGCGTGTCGCCAATGCAGACCGGCAACAACCGGACCGAGCCGACCAGCAGCGTGCCGATGCGCGCGGTCAGGGAAAGTTCAAGCAGATGATCGACATGCTCGCGCAGGCGGTAAGCGCTGAGCACGAAACGGCCGGGACCGAAAGTGCGTTCGTGCAGACGCTCGATGGCCTGCGCGTCACCGGCGGTTTCGGTCAGGAGGGTAAGGGACAGATCTGACATGAGGAAGGCGGATAGCATCTGCCAGGGGCGCGGTCCATCGCCCGCCACTGATCACAGCCGGTAGTTGCGGGCGGTCCGCTCACCCGCGCCAGGTAGGCACCGGCGCTTCGTGATATAGAACTTCCGCGATCCGCAGCCGCGTGCCGGCCGTGGTGTCGGCCGGCAGGGCATCGGCGGCGAAAAAACCGCAATCGATGATCTCCCGGTTTGGTTCGGGCTTGCGATCCTGCCGGAAGTCCCGGACGACATAGACAGTGACGTGATCCCGCCGCGAAACATGGCTGTTGAAAAAAATGCCGTGCAACACCGGTTCGCCGCAGATTTCGATTCGCCCTTCCTCCATGAGCTCGCGCTCCAGCGCCGTAAGCGACGCCTCGCCGACCTCGACGCCGCCGCCCGGCAAATGCCAGCCCGCCACATAGCCGTGCCTGACCAGAAAGACCCTGTTATCGGCGTCGAGCACAACGCCGCGCACACCGAGCGTCATGCCGCGGGCGAACCGAAAATACAGGTGAAACAGCCGGCGCCGCGCGGACTCCTCAAAGCGCCGCAAACGGTGAAAGTTCATGATATCGTAAGCCCCCGACACCGCGCGAAGCGAGCGCTTGCTTTCGCATGATCGCTTGCATCATAGCGGCGCTCTTGCCAAAACCTCAGAATATTCCCGGATACGAGGTAAAAGTGAAGCAGCTTCATGACAGGGAAAGCGGCACGCTATCGCGGCGGGCAACGCACCGGATCGCCGTCACCGGTATGACGGTGTTTTTCCCCAGCACTCCGACCGGCAGCGCCTGATGACTGCACTCACGCTCGCGCACCTGTCCGATCCGCATCTTGGACCGCTGCCGCCGCTGCGGCTGCATCAGCTCGCAGGCAAGCGCGCGATCGGCTATCTGAACTGGAAGCGTGGCCGGCACGCCATCCATCGGCGTGATGTGCTGGATGCCCTGGTCGCCGATATCAAGGCGCAATCACCCGACCATATCGCTGTGACCGGCGATCTCATCAATCTCGCCCTCCCGGACGAGTTCACGCAAGCGCGCGCATGGCTAAGCCAGGTCGGCGCTCCCCACAACGTCACCCTCGTGCCCGGCAACCACGACGCCTATGTTCGCCCGACGCAAAAACAGATCTCCGAATGGGAAGACTATATGCGCGGCGATAACGCCGGCGAAGGGACGCCGCTTTCATTTCCGTTCCTGCGCCGCAGAGGACCGCTGACGCTGATCGGGGCTTCCTCGTCGGTTCCGACGCGTCCATTCATGGCCACCGGCCGGCTCGGCCCCAAACAGCTCGATGCGCTGGATCGCGGACTCTCACAGCTTGAGAGCGATCCGAACTTTCGCGTGCTGCTGATCCATCACCCGCTGTCTTCGAAAGACTCGTACAAACGGCTGACGGATGCCGACGCGCTGCTGGATCTTCTGAAGCGGCGCGGCGTGAACCTGATCCTGCACGGCCATGATCATATCCATTCGACCATGTGGTTCGACGGACCGCAGGGCCGCATTCCCGCCATCGGCGTGCCGTCGGCATCCGCGATGCCGCATCGGCATTATCCGCCCGCCGCCTACAACCTGTTCTCGATCACGCCGGACGGGAACGGCTGGCGCTGCGAGCAACAGGTGCGCGGCTTCGCCGATCAGGCAGCGATCGAGCGCAAGGAAGTCAGCGAATTGCAGCGGACACAGCTCATCTAGAGTCTTTTCACGTTTCATGGAAACGGTGAACGACTCTATCTTTATGTTTTGACGGGTTTTCTTCACGCGAACCGGATTCCACTTCGCTCGAAAACGCTATAGCCATCGCGCGATCACCATTTGTGGAAAATGAAAAACGCGCCGAGGGCAACGAACGCGAAGCCCAGGCCGTGATTCCAGCCCAGCGGCTGTTTCAGATACAGCACCGAGAAGCCGGCAAAAACGACAAGCGTGATCACTTCCTGAATGGTTTTGAGTTCGGCCGCGGAATAGACCGCGCTGCCCCAGCGATTGGCCGGCACCGCAAGCCAGTATTCGAAGAACGCTATTCCCCAACTGGCCAGAACAATCAGAGGAAGCGGGCTCTCCTTGAATTTCAGATGCCCGTACCAGGCGAAAGTCATGAAAACATTCGAGCAGAACAGCATCAGGATCGGCAGGAGCCACGACGGAATCGCGATGGGCATGGTTTTCGGCTTTCGGGAATGATCGGGGAAAGGCGCCGACCGCTCGCAACCCGTATCCGGGATGCAAGGAAAATCGGTCGCCAGCTTACCAAGGTTTCCATTCATCGGAGTTTCAGGGAACGAAGATGAAACCCCTTAACCTGTCTCGCGGACTGACGGACAATACGCAACATCAGCGAAGCAAAAAATCATCGCGCCGCAACCGCACCCCGCTCGGAAGGCCGCGCGTCTCGATCACTGAAAGATGCGCCGCGGCCTTGCGCTTCCGGGGCAGGTATTTTTTGGTTCGGGATGCCGGCGCGAAAGACGAGAGCCAACCCATCGCCGATATGTGCTTTAGATAGGACAGATGCGGGCGATCCCTATGCCTCCGGGATCGCTGCGCTCGCCCGGCCGAATAACGACACCGTTGTCGCCGCGGCGAAGGACGGGTCGCGGTCGTGATCGCAGCCGGCGACACGGCACAGCGCCGCCTCGCGGCGGGAAGCCTCAATGGACCGGTGGCGGCCGGCGACGGTGTGATCGCTTCCGCCGGACCGCGACAGGACGTGCTGCTGCGCTGGCTCGATGATCTCGACCGAGCCGTCCCCGTGCCGGTCGGCATCGCCATCGACGGTCTGTTCGTCCGCGATGACGGCCGCTATCTCGTCGCCTGGTCGGCACGAGAGCCCGAGGCCGTCATCGTCGACGTGGCGCGCAGCCGTGTTGCCGGCGGCGTTCGAACAGACGATATCGTCGATGAGGCGGCATCGGCCGGCTCCGCTATTTTCCTCACGCATCGCACATCGCCGACGGTGATCGCCATCGATCTGGCGCCCCTGTCCTCGCGCGAGGCCACTTTCGCCGAGCGCCGCGTGCGGCTGCCCCTGATCGCCGGCGCGAACCGGGAGCACAGCCGAAGCCGCGTCGCGTATCGCCGGCGATGGCCAGCATGTTGACGGTGCGTCCCGGCTCCAACGTTGCGTACGCGATCGCATCAGGCGGCGGCCTGAGTGACGCGCCGATGGCGGCCATCGCGATCCGGGGCGACCAGCCGCGCATGATCGCGCGCTTCGACCAGCGCATGGTCGAAACATCGACCGTTCGTTTCGAAGCAAACCTTCGTCTGGCGAGAGGCGGCTCGTTCACTGACCCGCACGCGCTTCCTCGAAGCTGCTACGAGTGTCCGCGTTCAATGCGCCGGTTGGCCTGACCTCGACTACAGACGGTTTCCGAAGAACAGAACAGAGCTTGTCGAGTTCACCCAGATAACCCGCCAGGCTTTCCGTTTCTGATCTCATCAGAAGCAAGGTTTAATGGTTTTGATCTGACGCGTTTCTTCACACGAACAGGTCATCCACTTCGCCGGATAACGCTCCAAGCTTGATCGCCGGTCCGGAAATAGGGTTCGACCGTGCCGCTGAGCTTGATCGTCAGCGGATTGCCGTGGCGATCCCTGGCATTGCCGGCGGCAACACGTATCCAGCCTTCGCTGACGCAATATTCCTCGACGTTGCTCTTCTCGACGCCCTTGAAACGGATGCCGATATCGCGCGACAGAAGCTCGGCATTATAATATGCGCTGCGCGGATCGGTGGACAAACGGTCGGGCAAATGGTCCTTCGCGGTCTGGTCGTTCAAAGCAGGGCCTCGATTTCTTCCGTCAGTTTTTTGGGGTTGGTGGTCGGAGCGTGGCGGGCAGCCACCCTCCCCTGCCGGTCCACGAGAAACTTGGTGAAATTCCACTTGATCGACTCGCCGAGCAAACCCGGCTTCTCGCTTTTCAGATGCCTGAACAACGGATGCGCATCCGCACCGTTGACATTTATCTTTTCGAACATCGGAAAAGTCACGTCATACTTGCTGGCACAGAACTGCTGAATGTCGGCGGCGGAGCCCGGCTCCTGCTTGCCGAACTGATTGCAGGGAAAACCCAGCACGGAAAATCCGCGCGGGCTCATCGTCCGGTGCAACTCTTCAAGATCCTTGTACTGCGGCGTGAACCCGCAAGCGCTCGCGGTGTTCACGATCAGAAGGACGCGACCTTCAAACTGCTTCAACTCGCAAGGCTGGCCGTCCAGCGCGTTCGCGGAAAAATCAAAAACGCTGGCCATTCAACAACCTTTCGATCAGGCAGCGACCGAGCGCCCATCCCATGCCCGGTCAATGCCGCGTGGAAGACCGGGCGACGGGGTTCAGGATCGCTTCGGTGAACGGAAATTCGAGCACGATCTCGCCGGTAGCGTCGGTCACTTCCAGCACCGCATTGAGAATCGCCCGCTGTTCGCCGTCGGACTTGAGGATTTCGCGAATCGTTTTCCGGGCGGCGCGCCAGGCATGATCGGGATCACGCAACTCCTCGCCTTCCGGATCGAGTATCAGGTCGTTTCCGATGCGGGTATTAAAGAAATATCGGGGCATGAACGCGAACCCAATGACGGCCTAGCCGGACTTTACAGCCAGCCATTCCCACTAGTTCTTTATCGAACGACAGGCTCGCCCTGCAATAGGCTTTATTTGTCGCAAAATTGCGTCCGTCCTGCTTCAAACGCCTGATAATTCCTCCTAGCGGATCAATATTCCGCCTCAAACGTTAGCAACGGGGCCTGCTCTTGATCAGGCCATCTTTTCTTCGTCATGTTGACACAGCGCGGCTTGCGAAGGGCATGGAATTTCTCCAAACGGCGCGTCCTCGAACCGAGAAGAACGTCATGAATCCTGTCAGAGAACTCCAGAACCACGGCCAGGCCATCTGGCTCGATTTCCTTGCGCGCGGTTTCATCACCAAGGGTGATCTGAAAACGCTGGTCGATAACGATGGATTGCGCGGGGTCACCTCCAATCCCTCGATTTTCGAGAAAGCGATCGGAAGTTCGGACGAGTATGACAGTGCTATCGTCAGCCTGATGAAGAAGGGCGACCGGTCGGTCGCCGATCTCTACGAGCAGCTCGCGATAGAGGACATCCAGCACGCCGCCGACGTGTTGCGGCCAGCCTACGACCGGCTCGACGGCGCGGACGGTTTCGTCAGCCTAGAGGTCTCGCCATATCTTGCGAACGACACCGAGGGGACAATCGCCGAGGCCAGGAGGCTGTGGAAGTCGGTCAATCGCAAAAACCTGATGATCAAGGTGCCGGCGACGCCGAACGGCCTGCCTGCGATCCAGCAACTGATCTCGGAAGGAATCAGCGTCAACATCACGCTGCTGTTCTCGCAGAAGGTTTACGTCGAAGTGGCTGAGGCGTATCTGGCCGGACTTCAGAACTATATCCGAAATGGCGGCGACCCCGCGCATGTCGCAAGCGTCGCCAGCTTCTTCGTCAGCCGGATCGACAGCGCCGCCGACAAGCAACTCGACGAAAAGATCGCGCAGGCCAACGATCCCGCGGAGAAAGCGCGTCTTGCCGCGCTCAAGGGCAAGGTCGCGATCGCCAATGCCAAGCTCGCCTATCAGGAGTACAAGCAGTTGTTCGCAGGCGAAGACTGGCAAAAGCTCGAGGCCGAAGGCGCCAGACCGCAACGGCTGCTATGGGCTTCGACCGGTACCAAGAACAAGGACTACCGCGACGTTCTCTACATTGAGGAATTGATCGGCCCGGATACGGTCAATACCGTGCCACCGGCGACCCTTGACGGTTTTCGCGATCACGGCGAACTGCGGGACAGTCTGGAGGAAAACCTCGATGACGCGCGGCAGGTGCTCGCCGCGCTCGCGGACGCCGGAATTTCGCTCGACGCGATCACCCGGGACCTCGTGACGGAAGGCGTAAAGCTGTTCGAGGACGCGGCCGACAAACTGCTCGGCGCCGTCGCCCGGAAGCGGGAAAAGATTCTCGGCTCCGCCATCGATCGGCAAACCTTGTCGCTCGATCCATCGACCGCGAAATCCGTTGAAGCGAAGGCGGACGACTGGCGAGCCGCCGGCGCCGTCCGCAAGCTGTGGCAAAAGGATAAGTCCGTGTGGACCAACACGGACGAGGACAAGTGGCTGGGCTGGCTGACGAGTCCCGCCGCCGAGCTTGATCGGGCGGCTGACTACGAGGACTATGCGTGGCGGGTGAAGAAGCAGAAATTCACCGACGCGGTCGTGCTCGGGATGGGCGGATCAAGCCTCGGTCCGGAGGTGCTGGCGAAGACTTTTCCGAAGGCGGCGGGTTTCCCGAAGCTCCATGTGCTGGACTCGACCGATCCGGCCGAGATCCGTTCGCTTGAAGCCGCGATCGACATCGCGAGAACCGTCTTCATCGTGTCCAGCAAGTCCGGCGGGACGACGGAACCTAACGCGCTGAAGGACTATTTTCACGCGCGGGTGGCCAAGGCGATCGGCGCTGACAAGGCTGGCCACCGCTTCATCGCGATCACCGATCCGGGCTCCTCGCTTGACGCGGAGGCGGCAAGGCTCGGCTATGCGCGCACCTTCCACGGCGATCCCGAGATCGGCGGCCGCTATTCGATCCTGTCTCCCTTCGGCCTGGTTCCGGCGGCGACGGCCGGAATCGATGTGACGGGATTGCTTGAGGGCGCACTCGTCATGGTGCGATCCTGTGGCGCCCAGGTCCCGCCGCATGACAACCCCGGCGTCCAGCTCGGATTGGCGATGGGTCTTGCCGGACGCGAAGGCCGCGACAAGGTCACCATCCTGGCGTCTCCGAAGATCGCTGATTTCGGCGCATGGGCCGAGCAGCTGATCGCCGAATCGACCGGCAAGGAGGGCAAGGGCCTGATTCCGGTCGACGGGGAACCGCTCGGCGATGCGAGCCTCTACGGCGATGACCGCTTCTTCATCGATATCCGCACGGCGGACGAAGAGGATGCCGCCCATGATGAAAAGTTGCGCGCGCTCGAAAACGCCGGACATCCCGTGGTTCGCATCGTGATGAACTCGATCGAGCAGATCGGTCAGGAGTTCTTCCGTTTCGAGATCGCGGCCGCGGTCGCCGGCGCGGTTCTCGGCATCAATCCGTTCGACCAACCCGACGTCGAAGCGGCCAAGATCAGGACTCGCGAACTCACGTCGGCCTTCGAAAAGACAGGCAGGCTTCCGGATGAAGAGCCGGCGATCTCCGCCAACGGCTTCGATATCTACACCGACGCCGAAAATGCGCGCGCGTTGCGCGAAAAGGGCGCCGACGGCGAGTTGTCCTCCTGGCTCAAGGCGCATCTTTCGCGCGCCGAACCCGGCGATTATGTCGCCTTGCTGGCCTATGTCGCGCGCAATGAAGACCACATCGGCGAACTGCAGCGGATGCGCCTCGCCGTTCGCGACCGGAAGAAAGTCGCCACCTGCGCCGAGTTCGGCCCGCGCTTCCTGCATTCGACTGGCCAAGCCTACAAGGGCGGTCCGGATAGCGGCGTCTTCCTTCAGATCACCGCCGACGATCCACGGGATTTGAAGATCCCCGGCCGGAAGATGAGCTTCAGCATCATCAAGGCTGCGCAGGCGCGCGGCGATTTCGATGTGCTCACGCGGCGGGGACGACGGGCGCTTCGCGTTCATCTCAAGGGAAACCTGAAATCAGGCTTGTCGCGGCTCGACGATGCGATCAGCCGGGCTCTGATGTGACCGTAGCCATGACGGGTGGGATTGTGACGCTGCCTCGATCATCACCAGGAAACCAAGGTTCCGCAAGCTGCGCTAAACCGGCCCCTGCCCTCGCCGTCCGTTCGTCCGACGATTCTCGTTCGCCAACCGCCGCGAAACATACGAGGTGTTGCGCCCCCCCTTGATCCTCAAGCATCATGATTCCCCAAGCGTCACTGAACAATGGGACCGCGAGCGGAGTATCGAGACCACGAGCCCGCGCCCGGAGAAGGAATCGGACGAATGCAGATAGGCATGATCGGGCTGGGACGGATGGGAGCCAACATCGTTCGCCGTCTGATGAAAAAGGGAGGCCATCACGCCTTCGTCTACGACATCAGCGAGCAGGCCGTCGCCGCGCTTGCCGCGGAAGGAGCCACGGCCGCGACTGATCTCGAAGACTTCGTCCGCAAGCTCGAAAAGCCGCGCGCGGTCTGGATCATGCTGCCCGCCGGAGCGGTGACGGAATCCACCATCGCGACGATCGCCGGACTGCTCGATGGCGACGATGTCATCATCGACGGCGGCAACACCTTCTGGCAGGACGATATCCGGCGCGCTGGAACGCTGCGCGAGAAGGGCATCCATTATGTCGATGTCGGCACCAGCGGCGGAGTGTGGGGCTTCGAGCGCGGCTATTGCATGATGATCGGGGGCGAGAGAGCGGTGGTTGATCGTCTCGATCCGATTTTCGCGGCGCTGGCGCCGGGCCACGGCGACATTCCGAAAACGCCGAGCCGGGACGGCCGCGATCCGCGCGTCGAGCAAGGCTACCTCCACACCGGGCCCGTCGGCTCCGGCCATTTCGTCAAGATGGTGCATAACGGAATCGAATACGGCCTGATGCAGGCCTATGCCGAAGGTTTCGACATACTCAGGAACGCGAACGTCCCCGCGCTGCCGGAACAGCATCGATTCAAGCTCGACCTCGCGGATATTGCCGAGGTCTGGCGTCGCGGCAGCGTCATTTCATCCTGGCTGCTCGATCTCACCGCTTCCGCGCTGGCCCGCAGCGAGACCCTCGAAGCCTACTCCGGATTTGTCGCGGACTCGGGCGAGGGCCGCTGGACCGTCAACGCCGCCATCGATGAAGCCGTTCCCGCCGAAGTTCTGACCGCGGCGCTGTTCGCGCGATTTCGCTCGCGTCAGCAACATACCTTCGCGGAGAAAATCCTCTCGGCGATGCGGGAAGGATTCGGTGGACACAAGGAGCCCGGAGAAGCCGATCCCTCCACAAAGGAAAGGACCGCGAATCGATGACGGTCGCAAGCAACATACCGCGCAAACCGGAGCCGTGCTGCTTCGTCATCTTCGGCGCCACCGGCGATCTCACCCATCGCCTGATCATTCCGGCGCTTTACAATCTTGCCGAATCCGGCTTGCTGCCGGAGCCGTTTTGCATTGTCGGCGTCGTCCGCAAGCAGATGTCGGACCAGGATCTCCGGCAGAGCCTGATGGAGGGTTTGAAGAGGCACGCCACGCGGCCCGTCAAAATCGACATCGCCGAAAAGGTGCTCAACTGCCTGACGTGCATCGAAGCCGATCCCTCCGATCCGTCCTCTTTCGATGCTCTGAACGGGGTGTGTGAAGGACTTGCGACGAAAACGGGGACCTGCGGCAACCGCCTGTTCTATCTCGCCGTGCCGCCAACGGCCTTCGCGCCGATCGCGGAGCAACTCGCCCGCGTCGGGCTGCTGCGAGAGACAAGCGGCACATGGCGCCGCCTGGTCGTCGAAAAGCCGTTCGGGACCGATCTCGCATCCGCCAGATCGCTCAACGCCAGGCTGCTCAAGTTCGCCAACGAACATCAGATCTATCGGATCGACCACTATCTCGGCAAGGAGACCGTCCAGAACATCCTCGTTCTTCGTTTCGCCAACGGCATGTTCGAACCGATCTGGAATCGCAACCACATCGACCACATCCAGATCACCGTCGAGGAAAAACTGTCGGTCGGACATCGCGGCAGTTTCTACGACGCCACCGGAGCGCTGAGAGACATGGTGCCGAACCACCTGTTCCAATTGCTGTCGCTGGTGACGATGGAGCCGCCGACGCGGTTCGAAGCCCATTCGGTGCGTTCGCAGAAAGCGGAGGTGCTGGCCGCGATCCAGACGCAGACGCCGGAGGAGGCGCTGAGAAATTCGGTGCGCGGACAATATCACGCCGGGCAGGTCGGCGGCGAGGCGGTCGTCGATTATCGCAGCGCCCCCAACGTCAAGCCCGACAGCACCACCGAGACCTATGCGGCGCTGAAGCTGACCATCGACAACTGGCGATGGGCCGGCGTTCCGTTCTACCTGCGAACCGGAAAGGCGCTCGGCCTCAAGCGCACCGAGGTGGCCATCAAGTTCAAGCAGGCGCCGTTCGCGATGTTTCGCTGCACGCCCGTGGACCAGTTGTCGCACAACTATCTGGTCATCGGCATCGAACCGGCCGAAGGCATCACCATGCAATTCAACACCAAGGTGCCCGGTCCCTCGATCTCGATCGACGGCGTCGAGATGAAATTCCGCTACAAGGATTACTTCCACGCCGCGCCGAGCACCGGCTACGAAACCCTGATCTACGATTGCATGACTGGAGACAACATCCTGTTTCAGCGCGCGGACGGCGTGGAGGCCGGCTGGCAGGCGGTGCAGCCGTTCCTGGATGCCTGGAAGAAGGCCGGCGCCGACGGGTTGGTCGGCTACGAGGCGGGCAGCGAGGGTCCGCGTGAAGCCGACGACCTGCTGGCGCGGGACGGCAACCAATGGCGCGAGCTGACATGACATCCGCTGCACCCGACCGCGGCTTTCAGGTGCTGCCGGACGCCGAGGCGATCGCAACCGAAGCCGCTGAACGTATCATCCTTCGGATTACGGAAAATGCGACGCGGCCGGCGATATGCCTGACCGGGGGTTCCGGTCCGAAAGCGCTATATGCGCTGCTGGGAAGCCCGCGCTATCGTTCGCGCATCGCCTGGGATCGCGTTCACTGGTTCATAGGAGACGAGCGTTTCGTGAGCGCAAGCGACGAGCGCAACAACATGACGATGGCGAGAGAGATTTTTCTGAACCGTTGCGCCCCGCCGGGCAATATCCATCCGATGCCAACGGACGCATCCGATCCGGATGCGGCGGCACGGCTTTACGAGCGCGAACTGCAAGCGTTTTACGGAGCGGATCGACTTGATCCAGCCAGGCCGCTTTTCGATCTTGTCCTGATGGGGCTTGGACCGGACGGGCATACCGCCTCGTTGTTTCCCGGAGATCGAGCGCTCGACGAAACCGAGCGATGGGTTGTCGGCGTGGACCGCGCGCCCGTCGAGCCTCTCGTGCCCCGTGTCACCCTGACGCTTCCGGCGCTGGCTTCCTCCCGCGAGATGCTGTTTCTTGTCAGTGGTGAAGCCAAGCGCGGCATCCTCTCGAAGGTCAGGGCGGACGCCGATCTGCCCGGTACGCGCGCTCGCTCCAACGGCATCACGACCTGGTTGACCGATGTCGCGGCCGCAGGATCGACGGCATGAATGCGGGCGGAGGCGCCGCCTTTCGCGCGCTGATCGTCATGGGTGTGTCGGGATCGGGTAAAAGCGTCATCGCGGACGCGCTGGGCCGGCGGCTGGGATGGATCGTCGAGGACGCCGACCGCTTTCATGCAAAAAACAGTATCGATAAAATGCGCGACGGCATTGCGTTGACCGATGACGACAGGCGGCCGTGGCTGCGCGCCGTCGCCGCCGAGATCGGCCGCAGGCGCGCAGACGGCACGAGCGTGATCATGGCCTGCTCCGCGCTCAAGCGCGCCTATCGCGATATTCTCGTGCAGGGCAGCAGCGACACCCGCATCATCTACCTGCGCGGCGACAAGGACCTGATCGCGAGCCGTCTCAAGACGAGAAGCGAGCATTTCATGCCGCAGGGACTGCTCGCGAGCCAGTTCGCGACACTGGAGGAGCCGACCGAGGATGAGCGGCCCATCGTCGTCGACATCGACGCGACCATAAAAGACATCACTGAACGCATCATCATCGCGCTCGATTAGAGCATGATCCCGCCCCGAAGGGCCGCGCCAGCGCAAAGTGGGTACCGGTTTTCGGAAAAGATCATGCTCAAAACAAAAAGATAAGCGACGGGTCTGATTCAACGCAGTTGAAACAGACCCTATAGCGCTTTCGAGCAAAGTGGACGCCGGTTCGCGTCAAGAAAGCGCGTCAAAACAAAATCATAGAGCCCCGCTTCTGATTCTATCAGAAGCGGAAAGGCTCTAAGCCTTCGCCCGCTGCATCGCCGGCTTGCGGGCGGCGTTGAGATTGTGGATGGTGTTGACCAGCGCAATATGGGTCAACGCCTGCGGGAAATTTCCGGTCATGCGACGGGCGACCGTATCGTACTCTTCCGACAGCAGGCCAAGATCGTTCGCTACCCCCGCAACCCGCTTCAGCAGCACCTCGGCGCGCTCGATATCGCCGCGCAGCACATAAGCGTCGGCGAGCCATAGCGTACAGGCCAGAAAAGCTCCCTCGATCGGCGGCTGCTCGTCCGTCACCGCGCGCGGATCGTGCCTGAGCACGAATCCGTCCGGCATCAGGTGCTGCTCCACCGCCGCCAGCATTCCCGCGACACGGGGATCGGAAGCCGGCAGAAAGCCGACCGATGGAATAAGAAGCGTGCTGGCATCAAGCAGCTTCGAGCCGTAGGATTCGACGAAAGTGTTTTGTTCGCGATCAAAACCCTTTTCGCAGACGTCGCGATGAATCATCTCCCGCAGTTCACGCCAGCGCTCGACCGGCCCGTGAAAGCCGAAATGCTCCACGCTCTTGACGCCGCGGTCGAACGCCACCCAGGCCAGCACCTTCGAGGAGACGTAGTGCTTGCCAGGTCCCCTCAACTCCCAGATGCCGGAATCCGTTTCATTCCAGATCCGGCCGAGATGCTCGAGCAACTGGCATTCCAGATCCCAGGTCGGCTCACGCAATTTGAGGTTCGCCTCCCTCGACTGGTGGAACGCGTCCATCAACTCGCCGAAGACATCAAGCTGCAACTGGGCATAGGCCGCGTTTCCGATCCTGACCGGCCGCGCGCCCTCATAGCCGGGCAGCCAGTCGGCTTCCCATTCCGTCAGGCGACGTTGCCCGAGGATGCCGTACATGATCTGCATGTCTGCGGGCGAGCCGGCGACCGATCTCAGCAGCCAGTCGTGCCAGTCCGAAGCTTCGTCGTGATAGCCGCTGTTCATCAGCGCGAGCAGCGTGAAGGTCGCGTCGCGCAGCCAGCAGAACCGGTAGTCCCAGTTGCGCGCGCCGCCGAGCTTTTCGGGAAGCGAGGTTGTGGGCGCCGCGACGATGCCGCCGGAGGGCGCATAGATCATGGCTTTCAGGGCAACCAGGGAGCGCATCGCAAGATCACGATACGGACCGTCATAGTCGAACTTTCCGCACCAGTCGCGCCAGAACGCCTCCGTGTCGCGCAGTGCCGCCGCGGGATCGATCGGGGCTGGAACGGCCAGATGCGATGCGCTGTAGGCCATCACGAACGGGATCGTCTGCCCTGCGCTGACCTCGAAGTCGGCGACGGTGGTCATGTTCTCGCCGCGCGTCTCGACCGGCGTGCGCAGCACCAGCATGTCCGGCCCGCAGATGGCGAGCAGCGCCCGATCCTCGGTACGGCGGACCCATGGCACGTCTTTTCCGAAACCGAACCGGATCACCAAATCCATGTGCATCCTCACGCGACCGCGGTCCCCCCGGACGAGGCGGACGATATCGGTCGCCGTGTCGCGTGGCGGCATGAAGTCGATCAAAGTGACCGCGCCGCCGGCCGTCTCAAAGCGGGTTTCGAGGATAAGGCCATCTCCGCGATAGCCATGGCTCGAATGCTCGATCTTTTCCGAAGGAGCGATCCGCCAATGGCCATTGCGCTCATCGCCCAGAAGGGCGGAAAAACAGGCATCGGAATCGAAGCATGGCCAGCAAAGCCAGTCGATCGATCCCGTCCGGTCGACGAGCGCGACGGTCTCGCCGTCGCCGATGATTCCGTAGTCTTCGATTCTGCTTGGCAATTTGGCAGATCTCGGCGGGTAAAGCTGAAAACAGGACGCGAGCCGAAACAGGATGACGAAACGGTCAGTATTATTCATCGGCGAGCGGTTGGCCATCCCGTCCGGTGAGTTTTCGGAAGAACAACCTCTTGCGAGTGGAGAACGATGTTCTAGAGCATTTTCCGGCGAAGTGGATACCGGTTCGCCGCAAGAAAATGCGACCAGACAACTATTTCTAGAGCATTTTCCGATTCAACTTGATCGGATCACATACTCTAGGGGCTGTAGCCGGTGGCGCGGGAATAAGTCAGCCGGTTCTCCTGCAGCGGACGGCCAATCGAACTCGTGCTTCGTTTGCTCACCGCGCGCTTGTCCGATTCGAGATCTTCGAGAAAGACGGGCTCCGAGAAATAGAAACCCTGCGCATACTTGATCCGCGTCGCTGCCTGCAAATAAGCGAGTTCCTCGAACTTCTCGACGCCCTCCGCGATCACCGTCATTCCCAATGCATCACCGAGAGATTCAATGGCCTTCAAAATACCCTGGCTGCGCGGGCGCTTGTGAATATCGACGATGAATGACCGGTCGATCTTGATTTCGTCAGCGGTGATATCGGCCAGAGCCGAGAGCGAGGAATATCCGATACCGAAGTCATCGATGGAGATCCCGACGCCCAAGCTTCGCAGGACGGGCAGAATTTCCGTCTGGAAACGGGTTTTCGCCACGAACGCATCTTCCGTGACCTCGACGACGAATCGCGCCGGGCAGCCGGTTTTCTCCAGCGCGCGCGCGAAGGATGTCATGAAGGCCACGTTTCCCGCCTGCTTGGCGGCGACGTTGATGCTGATGCTGACGCCCGCGCCGAACCTTTCGTCGATGAGGTCGATGGACCTCATGATCTCGGCCAGAACCAGATGCGTCAACTCGTCGATCAGGCCGAGCTCAATCGCGAGATCGACGAACGTTCCCGGCGCCTGGATGACGCCGTCATCATTGCGCAATCGAACCAGCGCCTCGATGCCCCTGACCTGCTGGGTTCTGATGTCGACCTTGGGCTGGAACGCGCAATAGAACCGCTTGTCGAGAATCGCAAGCCGCAGCGACTGCTCGATCTCCATCCGCGTCAGCGCCTCGCGCTGCATTCCGGAATCGAAGATGACGGCGCCGCCCTTTTTTTCGTTCTTGATGTGATACATGGCGGTATCGGCGTTCTGGCGCAGAACCTCGTAGCTGTCGCCGTGATCCGGATAAATGCTCACCCCGATCGATGCGGAGGCGAACAGCTCCGATCCCTCGATGAAGAACGGCGCCTTGAGGCGCTGCAGCAAAAATCCAATATAGTCGGCGAGTTCGGCGTCGCTTTGGACCGGATTGAGCAGAAGCAGAAACTCGTCGCCGCTGATCCGAGACAGCATATCGGTGCCGCGAAGGCCGAAACTCAGGCGCCTCGCAACCTCGATCAGAAGCTCGTCGCCGGATGCATGGCCGTAATAGTCGTTGATGTGCTTGAAATTGTCGATGTCAAGGAAAGCAACCGCAAACCTGACGGGTTGTTCTCCCTCACGGATGAGGCTGTTGGCGTGCTGCTCGATGACGCGCCGGGTCGGAAGACCCGTCAGATCGTCAAAGTAGGCACAACGAAAAAGCTCCTCCTCGACAGCCTTCTGACCGCTGATATCGACCGAGCTCGACAGCATGAGATTCCTGTCCGAAATCCGGACAGGCTCATGCGTGGTCAGATAGGTCTTTGTCGTATGATCCGTCCGAATGAGTTCCTCGGATATCCGGATCCGCCCCGATTGCAGCACCCCGCGCGCGAGATTGACGCGATCGTTCAACTCTTTTGAGGGGAGCAGCGCGCCTGATCCGGTTCCGACGATAGCGCCCGCGGGCACGTTGAACTGGGCCGCGGCGGCCGCATTCACGAACACGAAATGTCCCTGCTCGTCCTGAACCGTCACGGCTGTCGGAAGTAATCTGACCACCTCGGCGAGGAAATTCACCCGCGAGGGGTCGCCCGCTTCGACACCACAGTCATTCGGGCCGGTCCCGGACTCATCGGGAGGTGTCGGTCCGCTCCCACCAGCGATAACGGAAAACTCACTTCGCTCGGGCGCGCCGGACATGGACTTCCCAACCTTCATCGCGTCTGAAAGGGGAAATTTCCGGACTTTCAGGCTCTTGCTGGCAGCAACGGCGGTCGCGGTCACATACGGCACCACCTTCTGCCTTCCCAAGAGATAACCAGGCACGTTGTAGGTTTAGTTAAATCCGACGCATAAACATGGCCGCACTTTCCACATCAAATGCAAAGCCACTCAAATCAGACCGGATCATCATTACAAGTAAGTGAACGGATTACCGACCAGCCCGGCAATGACCAGACGAGCAGAATATCAGAGTACCACAGGCTGAAGATTCGGGCCGTTGACCGCATCCAGCCGCTTGAAGCGGATGCCCGATCCATGTTCCGTCCGATCTCGCGTCCTGGAGCGTTTCAAGCGAAGCGGTCACCGGTCGCGTGAGGAAAACGCGTCAAATCAAAATCATGGAGCCGCGTCTGATGCTACCAAAAGCGGAAAGACTCAAGAAATCGTGACGTGGAACGCCGAGGACGCTCCACGTCACAGTCTGCCGTCAGCGGACGAGAATCTTATCACCACGCCCCATCGAGGGATCAGCCTTGTCACTGATCATGAGAATCGCGATGCCGCCGGTCAGCGCGGCGCGCATGGAATGATTCACCAGCGCATAGGCGCCTTCCTTCGGTGAGATGAGGTCGAAGGTCGCTGCGTCGCCCGGCGCCAGGGTATAGTTCTGCATCCCGACCATCACGTTCTTCGGATTGCCCGAGGGATAGATCCTGTCCCAGATGCCGGCGATCGGATGAAATCCGGAAAACTCGTTGGGGCCGGCATTGACCATATAGATGCGCACGCGCTCGCCGGGCTTGGCCTCGAGTGTCTGCGTGGCATGTTCATCATGCACGGGGTCATACTGGAATGGCACGGCGTTGAAGGCGTTACGCTTCCACTTGTTCGCCATCATGCTGTCTACGTCTTCGGGATTCTCGAAGATCTGATGCTCGATCAGGACATACTCACGGTCCGCCTTGGGCATCGCGTTGGGGTCTTTCGGATCGATGATGACCACGCCGAACATGCCGCGGGCGATGTGCTGGATCATCGGATCTGACCCGCAGTGATAGAAGAACACGCCAGGGTGTTCCGGAACGTAGGAGAAGGTCTTGGTCTCGCCGGGCTTGATCGACGCAAAATCCGTCAGAACATCCGAGCGCGCGGAGTGCATGTCGATCGAATGCGATTTCTTGTTCGCGGCATCGTTCTTCAAGGTGAACTCGATGGTGTCTCCTTCCGTCGCCCGGATTATCGGACCTGGGACCTGACCGTTGAAGGTCCAGGCAGCGACGGTGTTGCCCTGATTATCGAGCGGGACCGTCACTTCCTTGGCGACCAGTTCGATCTTGACGGTCTTGGCCTGGGCCGCGGTGATCGCGGCGCCGGCAAGCATCATGACGGCCGCCACGCTCCCCGCGATGACGCCATTCCTCAAACGTACAGTGGTCATTGAAATCTTTCTCCCCTTCATGGCCTGGTATGATTCCTCGTTGAGTTCACTTGCCGCATTTGCAGACCTGCCGCAGATATTTGACGAGGCCCTTGATCTGATCCTCGGACAGGACGTGACCCCAGGTCGGCATCAGCACCGACTTGTTGACGGCAAGCCCGCCTTCCTTGATGGCCTTGAACAGTTCGTCATCCGGCGTGTCGCCCATGCTTTTCGCATCGGTATGATCGCGCGGCTTCACGGAAAGGGCGGGCACGTTGACGCCGGTGCCGTTGCGCTGGAGGCCGTGACACTGCACGCAATAGACCTCATAGACCTGCTCGATCGACTGATCGGCCCGGCTTGTCGATGGCGCGAGCAGCAGGGCCAGACCAGCGAAAACCGCGAACATTTGCGTTTTCATCACTTGTCTCCTTGGCTCAACTGAACCAGAAATGCGGTCAGCCGCTGGATATCCTGATCCTTCAGGTTCGATGTCGGCATCCAGATATGCGGATCGAAACGCTGCGGATCGGCGGTATAGGCGGCGATGAAGTCCGCTTGCAGCCGCGCGCCGGCGTCGGTCAGCCGCGGCCCGGAAAGACCTCCCTCGCCTTTCTCGCCCTGATGGCAGGCGACGCAGCCGCGAAACTTGACGAAGGCGAGCGACCCCATCCGCGCGCCTTTCATCTCCCCCTTGAAAATGCCTTCCGGGACGAGATCGGCGGGAGCCTTCAAAGCCATCAGCGCCTCGGTAGCAGCCTCGGCGTCGGCTTTCTTGAGCTTCGGGTGGGCAGCGATCTTGGACGGATCGGGCACGTCGTTCTTGTCGCCCTTCTTGACCGTCTTGAAATACGGATAGCCGGCGGGACGGATCGGCTTGGGATCCTGCAACCAGGCAACCAGCCATTCCTTCTTGAACTTGCTGCCCGCGAACCAGAGGTCGGGACCCTTGCGGGTCAGCAGTCTGTCCAGCGACGTGTCGGCAGGCTTGGCCAGCGCATGACAGCCGGAACAGCTCGGATCAAGTTTATCGGCGGCGCTTGCGCTGCCCAGTAATGCCGCGGCCAGTCCCGCGACGGCGAGCAAAAGCCCTTTCATGTCCACTCTCCTTTCGATTGGGTTCAGGGCGCTGGATCGCCCTTGAAGGCAGGGCTCTCGTGCATGTCGAGCGGCTTCTTCATCGATTCCTCGTAATAGAAATCGGGCACGAACTCCTTGTTCTTCCATTTGTAGAAGGACTGCTCCTTCACCGGAATTTCCTCGTACTCGATGGTGGTCATCATGCCACCCATCGGAGAACTGCCGTTCGTGGTGTGCTTGTCGATGTGATCGTGCACCATCCAGATGCCGGGATTATCGGCGCGCAAGATCAGGTCATAGCGCTCACCCGGCCCGAACAGGATGGTGTCGGCGAGGTAGGGATTGGCGAGGGGCCGGCCATCCTTGGCGTAAACCTCGAAGAGATGGCCGTGGATATGGATGGAATGCAGTTCGTCGCCGGCGCCGATCAGGCGGATGCGGACCACATCGCCCTCCTTGATCCGCAACGGCTGGGTGTCCGGATAGGCCTTGCCGTTGATGGTGAAGAAATCCGGCACGTCGCCAGGGACGCCGCCATAGCCGGGCTTCTTCGCCCAGGCCGACGTCCAGCTGGAGAACATCATGATGTAATCTTTGGTGACTTCCTTCTCGACCGGCGGCGGGTCCTTCGGATCGATGATGAAAGGACCCCACATGCCGCGCATGGCGACATGCTCGTTGACGTTGACGTGACAGTGATACCACATGGTGCCGGACGGCTCGGCCTTGAAGCGGTAGGTGAAGGTCTCGCCCGGAGGAATCGCCGGCTGCGTGACATCCGGCACGCCATCGTGCTTCCAGGTGCCGCGCTGATACAGGCCGTGCCAGTGAATCGTATGCGGCAATGTGGTCTGGTTCTCGACCTCGATCTCGACGTCATCGCCTTCCTTCACGTGGAAAAGCGGACCGGGACTCTGGCCGTTGAACGAGAAGACATGGAAAGTCTGCTTGTCGACGAGCTTGAGGATCGTATCCTCGATGATCATCGAGAACTGCCTCGTCTCGGCAAGCGCCGCTCCCGGACTCACGGCGCACAATGCGGCGCTTGCTGCGAAGATGACTTTTGCGAGACGTGCGCGCAGCGCACGGCATTGCACGATCATGGGCATAACATGCATTCTCGATTGATGTTTTTAGACAAACCGCTACCAAGGCACAGGCGATCGGGAGCGTTCATCCGTCAGGCGCCTGCTCTCGCTGAAGTCGCCGATACTGAACAGTTGTCGTGATCATGACGCCTGAATTTCAACCTCGAACCGACTTCATGCGAAACGTGCCATCTTCACAGCCATAAAGCAATATTTAATATTCATCTTTTACACACCTCGTCGAGCCTTGAGATTATGCCTGACGATCGCGCGCGCGCTGCGTTGAATACGTTGCGCGACGGCGCCGGTTACATCGCGGCACGTTACATCGCAGCATGACTACATCCCCGAGGTGCAGAGAGCCTGCAACGTCAACTGGCTGATGCCGACCTCCTCCGCCGCCCTCGGCATCACCGTCCAAAGCCGATCATTCCAGGTCTGATCGTTCCCCACCGTCCGCATCAAGCCGACCCATTTCACCAGCGCCGGCTTCGCCTTGCCGTTTTGCAGCAGCCACTTCCCCATGTAGAATCGCGCGATCAGGTCGTTCGGATCACCTTTGAGCACGCGTTCAAATTCCGCCTTGGCCCGATCCGAGATCACGCCGCCATCCGCCAGCGCGAGAGCCTCCCCCAATGCGACATGCAGCACGCTGTTATCAGGATCACGCTTGATCGCGCGCTCAAGCAGCGGAATGCTCAAGCGAGGAAGGTTCAGTTGCAGCAATGCGCCACCCATGACTGCCCAAGGCTGGCTTGCGTGCTCCGCGGCCAGGAGCTTCGGCAAATCGAACAAGCCCTCAAGCGGCACGGGCGGATTGGTCGCCGCGCTGTTCAAGGGAACGGTGACCTGATGCGTGGTGAGAGGCGATTGATACGTGAACCAGACCGCGACAGCCATGCCGACCGCGGCACCGGCAAACGAGGAGCCAAGGTACAGCTTCAGCCAGCCTCTGGACCTCTGCGTTTGATCGACAGGTGCTTTCCTCATGCCTCACGCCGCGGATAGATCAAATCGTCTCACTCTCGGGCAACATGGATAAACATGCATTGGAGATATATGTTTGTACAGTCTGAAATCGACAAAAACACAGATTCAGGGGCAAGAGCGGCAAACGGTAGCAGGCCGATGCACGGCGATCGGCGGTGCACGACTCGCTTCAAACACGGGACAACGCTTCGATGCTGTCTGCCGACATCCCACAGCAATGACGGATGGCGCGCCGTTCAAGCAGCCGGCGGGACTCCGAAATCTTTCGGGCTGAGAATGAGATCGGCGAGCGTATAGCGATCGAGCGTCGTGGTGAACGCGTTCAGCGCTTCCCGCAACGGCGCCCGCAACCGGCAACTTGACGTGATCGGGCAGCGGTTATTCGAGGAAAAACATTCCACGAGCGCAAAATCCGGCTCGGTGGCGCACAAGACGTCGCCGAGCTTGATCCGGTTGGGCCGTTTGGCAAGCATCAGCCCGCCAGACCTGCCACGAACGGCCTTGAGATAACCCGCGCGCGTGAGCTGATTTGCCACTTTCATCAGATGGGTGCGCGAAATGCCGTAAACGCTGGCGGTCTCTTCAATCGTGATCAGCCGATCGCCATGGGTGGCCGCATACATCAGCAGGCGCAGAGTGTAATCGAAGAAGCTCGTCAGTCGCATCGGGTGTCCCGCCGGCGGCACGTCGCGTGATCAGGGGAAAAAGATGAACCGGTCCGACGCCTTTCGCAAGTGTCGATACGTAGCATCAGCCTTGACGCTGCATCAGTCTGGCCGCAACGCGCGGCAGTTCCAGAGAGCCCCGGGCCCGCGCATCGGCCCTGGCTGCCCGCGACTCGACGCCAGCTTGCCTTCCCGCCTACAAATCGACCATACCATGGTTCCCGGCCGACATAACCGTCTGGAGTTCTCGTCCCGAAAAGGTCACGAATGACGATGCCTTATGAAACGATCCTCATCGTCGTTCTCGCGCTCCCCTTCGCCGGGAGCTGTGTTGCCGCGGTCCTTCCGAGCAACGCGCGCAACGCCGAAGCCTGGCTGGCCGGCGCGGTGTCGCTCGCCTGCGTGGTGCTTCTGGCCGTCAGCTACCCTCAGATCGACGACGGAGGGGTGATCCGGCGTACCGTCGAATGGATGCCCGAACTCGGCCTCGACTTCTACCTGAGGATGGACGGTTTCGCCTGGGTGCTCGCCGCACTGATCGTCACCATCGGGTTCCTGGTGGTGCTCTATGCCCGCTACTATATGTCTCCCCAGGATCCCGTACCGCGGTTCTTTTCCTTTCTGCTCGCCTTCATGGGAGCGATGCTCGGCATCGTGCTCTCCGGCAACCTGATCCAGCTGGTTTTCTTCTGGGAGCTGACCAGCCTCTTTTCCTTTCTGCTGATCGGCTACTGGCACCAGACGGCGCAGGCGCGGGACGGCGCGCGCATGGCTCTGATCGTGACCTCGGTCGGCGGATTCTGCATGTTCGCCGGCATACTGATCCTGGGAAATATCGTCGGCAGCTATGACCTCGATCAGGTTCTCGCGTCCGGGGACAAGATCCGCGCGCATTCGCTCTACACTCCGACGCTCGTCCTCATTCTTCTCGGAGCCCTTACGAAAAGCGCACAATTCCCGTTTCATTTCTGGCTCCCTCAGGCGATGGCGGCGCCGACGCCGGTTTCGGCCTATCTGCACTCCGCCACCATGGTGAAAGGCGGGGTCTTTCTTCTGGTGCGGCTGTGGCCAGCGCTGGGCGGAACGGACGAGTGGCTTTGGCTCGTGGGTTCGGCTGGACTGATCAGCTTCATGCTCGGGGCGTTCATCGCTCTCTTCCAGCAGGACATGAAGGGACTGCTCGCCTACTCGACCATCAGCCACCTCGGGCTCATCACCCTGCTTATCGGCCTCGACTCGCCGATCGCGCAGGTCGCCGCCATCTTTCACCTGATGAACCATGCGACGTTCAAGGCGTCGCTGTTCATGGCGGCAGGGATCATCGATCATGAAACCGGCACCCGCGACCTGCGCCGCCTGAGCGGCCTGCGCCGCTTCATGCCGATCACGGCGACGCTGGCGATGGTCGCCGCCGCCGCCATGGCGGGCGTCCCGTTGTTGAACGGCTTCCTGTCGAAGGAGATGTTCTTCGCCGAGACAATCGAGACCCACACCAACTCGCTCCTGGACGAGGCGCTGCCCTACATCGTCACAGCGGCCAGCATGTTCACGGTCGCTTACTCGCTGCGGTTCATCGCCGAAGTGTTTTTCGGTCCCCCGCCGAAAGAGTTGACACGCACACCGCATGAACCGCCGTTCCTGATGCGCTTTCCCGTCGGGCTCCTCGTTCTTGCCTGTCTCCTTGTCGGCATTGTCCCCAGCCTTACGATCGGCCCCCTGCTCCTCACCGCGCTCCATGCGGTCCTCGGCGACATCATTCCCATTTACAGCCTTGCGATCTGGCACGGCTTCACGCCCGAGTTCGTGATGAGTCTGGTCGCGATCACCGGCGGAATCGCCATCTATCTGATGCTCAGGTCGTATCTGCTGATCGCGGAAGGGCCGCCGCTTTTGCGGTATATCCAGGGTCAGCGCATTTTCGACCGCGTGCTCGTCGCCATCTCATGGCAACTCGCAAGACGGCTGGAGGAATTGCTGGGCACGCGCCGCCTGCAACCACAGTTGCGGCTGGTGTTCTGCGCGGCTTTGCTGGCCGGGATCGCGCCGATGTTCGCTCACGGCATAGATATCTGGGGAGCGCCGAGAACGTCTTTCGATGTCACATTCGCGCTGATCTGGGCGGTAGGAGGCACCTGCGCGCTGGCCGCGGCCTATCAGGGCAAATTCCACCGCTTCGCGGCCCTCATTTTCATGGGCGGCGCGGGTCTGGTGACGTGCGTCAGCTTCGTCTGGCTGGCCGCGCCTGATCTCGCCCTGACCCAACTGGCGGTCGAGACCGTCACGACCGTACTGCTCCTTCTCGGGCTGCGTTGGCTGCCGAAGCGCATCGAGAAATTTCCCGCGGCCGACGTACCGGAGCGCGATCTCTCCTCGCGCCGCTACCGCGACCTCGGCATCGCGATCGCATCCGGAGGCGGGCTCGCGGCGCTGGCCTACGCGGTGATGACGCGAGCGGCGCCCGACAGCATCGCGCGGTTCTTTGTCGAGAACGCCTACACGCTGGGCGGCGGGACCAACATTGTAAATGTCATCCTCGTCGACTTTCGTGCGTTCGACACTTTCGGCGAGATCACTGTGCTCGGCATCGTCGCGCTGACCGTCTATGCCTTGCTGCGGCGATTCCGGCCCGCCGCCGAAAGCATTCCGGTCCCCGAGCAGCAGTCCAGTCAGGATCTTTACGATGAGGCTCAACCCAGTCGCGAGAAGGGCGACACGCTCAGGAGCGCGATGGCCGTCCCCCGGCTCATGATGGCATTGCTTTTCCCGGTGATCTGCACGACAGCGGCTTTTCTCCTGCTGCGGGGCCATGACCTGCCCGGTGGCGGATTCGTCGCCGGCATCACGATGGCCGTCGCGTTCATCCTCCAGTACATCGCTCGCGGAACCACCTGGACGGAGGACCATCTGCGCATTCTGCCCGTGCACTGGATGGGCGCGGGCTTGCTCATGACCGCCGGCGTCGGCGTGGGCGCGTGGTGGTTCGAGCGGCCTTTCCTGAGTTCGTCATTCTCATATCACGAGATCCCCTGGATCGGCCCGGTGCCGGTGGCCAGCGCGCTTCTCTTTGATCTCGGGGTCTTCGCATTGGTCGTCGGCGCCACCGTCCTGATGCTGATCGCGATCGCGCACCAGACCGTGCGCAGTCATCGGACGCCTTCCAGCCGCGCATCCAGCGCCGCGGCCGCATCCGCAACGGCCGAGGTGCGATAGTGGAGATCGTACTCGCTATCGGCATCGGCGTGCTCGCGGGTTCGGGGGTGTGGCTGCTGCTTCGACCGCGCACGTTTCAGGTGATCATCGGCCTGTCATTGCTGTCTTATGCGATCAATCTTTTCATCGTCGCGATGGGGCGGCTCAAGATCGACGCCGCCCCGATTCTGGGGTCGCACGCGGCTGCGGACATAACCGGCCTTCCGGATCCGTTGCCACAGGCGCTCGTCCTGACGGCCATCGTCATCAGCTTCGCGACCACTGCGCTGTTTCTGGTCGTTCTGATCGCATCCCGCGGCCTGACGGGGACCGACCACGTCGACGGACGGGAGCCGTAATCGTGAATAATCTGATGATCGCGCCGGTCGTGCTGCCGCTGTTTGCAGGCGCGATCATGTTGGCTCTCGGAGGAGAGCAGCGACGCAACATCAGCGCCGCGCTCAATATCATCACGTCTTTCGCGCTGGTGGCGATCTCCATCATCCTGCTGCGCGCGGCCGATGTCGCCCCGACGGGCGTCGCCGGCGTCTATCGCCTGGGCGACTGGCCCGCGCCCTTCGCAATCGTGCTCGTGGTGGACCGGCTGGCGACGCTCATGCTGCTGCTGACCAGCCTGCTCGCCGCCGCAGCGGCCGTATTCTCCCTGGCGCGCTGGCACCGCGCGGGAGTGCTATTCCATCCCCTGTTTCAGTTCATGCTGATGGGAATCAACGGCGCCTTCCTCACCGGCGATCTCTTCAACCTGTTTGTTTTCATCGAGGTCCTGCTCGCGGCTTCCTATGGCCTGGCGCTGCATGGCTCGGGATCGGCACGGGTCAAGGCCGGGTTACACTACATCGCCGTCAACCTGGTGGCGTCGCTGCTGTTTCTGATCGGCGTCAGCCTGATCTACGGCGTGACCGGCACGCTCAACATGGCGGATCTGGCCACCCGCATTCCGGCGATCGGCGCGCAGGACCGCGCGCTGCTGGAGGCGGGAGCCGGCATCCTGGGCATCGCGTTTCTCGTCAAGGCCGGGATGTGGCCGTTGTGCTTCTGGCTTCCCGGCACCTATGCGGCCGCGCCACCGCCGGTGGCGGCAATTTTCGCGGTGCTGACGAAGGTCGGCGCCTACATCATCATCCGGCTGTCGCTGCTGCTGTTCGGTGACGGCACGGGCGCATCGGCTCAATTCGGGGACCAGTTGCTGCTAATGGGCGGCATGGCGACGGTGGCGTTCGGCGCGATCGGAAGCCTCGCGTCGCAGGACATGGCGCGGCTCGCTTCCTTTTCAGTACTGGTGTCGTCAGGCACGATACTCGCCACGATCGGCCTGGGACAGGTCGGCGTGACCGGAGCCGCCCTCTTCTACCTGATCAGTTCGACGCTCGGCCTGGGCGCGTTCTTTCTCCTGATCGAACTTGTCGAGCGCGACCGCGAACCGGGCGCCGACGTGCTTGCGGTGACCCGTGAACTCTACGGCGACGAGGATGACTCGGAGAATTCGCAGGAAACCGGAATCGCGATCCCGGCGACGATCGGCATCCTCGGCGTGGCTTTCATCAGTTGCGCCCTCGTCATCTCGGGCATGCCGCCGCTTTCCGGATTTGTCGCCAAATTCGCGATCCTGACGACCGCTCTCGGCTCTCCGGCGAACGAACTCCCGCTCGCGATATGGATCTTTCTTTTCCTGTTGATCGTTTCAGGATTGGCGGCGCTGATCGCCATGACGCGCGCCGGCATCCGGTCGTTCTGGGCTTCGCCCGACCGCACCATCCCCCGCGTCCGCCTGATCGAGATGGCGCCCGTTGCGGTCCTCCTGCTACTTTGCGCAATTCAGACGGTCGAGGCGGGTCCGATTATGCGATTCATGCAGGCGACGGCGCAATCGCTGCACGCGCCTCACCACTATGTCCGGGGAGTTCTGGATTCCCCGGCCAAGCCCAGTGACTCACGGGGGCCGACATGACGCGCCTCGTGCCGTTTCCCCTGGTCAGTCTCAGTCTTCTCGGGTTCTGGCTGCTGCTCAATGAAACACTTTCGCCGGGCCACATTCTTCTGGGCGGCGTGGTGGCCCTTATCGGCGGATGGGGGCTCGCGGCATTGCAGCCGCCGAAGGCGCGGCCACGGCGGCTGGGCGCGATCTTCCGCCTGGCGTTTCTCGTTTTCGTGGACATCGTGCGATCCAACGTCGCCGTCGCCCGCATCATTTTCGGACCCGAACGAAGGGAACGGACCGTGGGCTTCGTGGAGATCCCGCTTGAACTCCGTAACCCCTATGGGCTGGCGGCGCTGGCCTGCATCATCACGTCGACGCCGGGCACCCTGTGGGTGGACTTCAACGAAGCGAGCGGCATTCTGACCATCCATGTGCTTGATCTGGTCGACAAGGCCGAATGGGTGGACATCATAAAGGGACGTTACGAGCGGCGGCTGATGGAGATTTTCACATGAGCATGATGCTTGCCTGGTCGATCACCACGGCACAGATCCTGCTGGGCTGCGCGATGGCGTGCGCCGCCTTCCGCATCCTCCGTGGGCCACGGGCGCAGGATCGCGTCGTCGGATTCGACAGCCTGTATGTGAACGCGATGCTGCTAGTTCTCACCCTGGGCATCCGCACCGGAACGACGCTTTACTTCGAGGCGGCCCTGATCATTGCGCTGCTCGGCTTCGTCAGCACGGTGGCCCTCGCCAAATTCCTGCTTCGCGGGGAGGTCATCGAGTGAATGCGGCAGATGAACTTTCCGCGCTGCCCGCCGTCCTGACGGCGGTTTTCCTGGTCGGCGGAGCGGCGATCACCCTGATCGGCTCGTTAGGCCTGCTCACGCTCCGGAGCTTTTACGAACGGGTCCACGCGCCCACTTTGGGAACCACCCTGGGAACGGCCTGCATCGCCATCGCGTCGATGATCTACTTCTCAGCGCTCGGAACGCGTCCGGTGCTGCATGAACTGCTCATCATTGTTCTTATCATCACGACGACCCCGATCGGCCTGATGATTCTGGTCAATGCCGCCCTCGTTCGGGATAAATCCGAAAGCGACGGGGCACCCCAGCGAAAGGCAAAAGACGAGCAGCCCTGATGTCCTATAGCGTTCTCGAAAGAAGCATGTCCTCGGGCTTGACCCGAGAATGGATCACCTGTTCGCGCGATGTCGCAGCCATTCCACCGCGGCCCGCCGTTGGAATCAACCTGCACGGACGGCATAGAACGACGCCACCACCCCCGCCTGGCTGGCGCCATGCGGAATGGTGCGCACGACCGAACCGACGATCGCAGGCACTTCCAGCTGATCTGTACTATTCGGCCACACCGGCACCAGCCAGCCGATGTAATCGTAGATCCATGGCTCGCCTCCGACGGTGCCCTTGCCCTGGAAGCGCACCTGCATGGGCGAACCGTAACCAAAACTGCCGCGCAGATCGAGCGACCACCCGGATCCGCCGATGGTCCCTGAAAGCTCGGTTTCGGACCGCTCCACGATGGTCAGCGTCCCCGCGCCGAAGAGCAGGTCATTGGCGGGCTTGTTGAGGTTGGGATCGTTGAGGAAGCTGCGATAGCTCCAGTTTCCGACAAAGGGATTGCTCATCATCGTTCTCCGAATCTTCCGCGTGGATTGGCTCCTTCACTTGTGCCCCTTGTGACCCCCCACCCGCGCGTGTTCTCCCGACCGCGCCGCGTCGCCCTGCGCGGGGCTGTCCACCTGGTCGGGAAGCACGACGGCGACGTTCTGCATCATGCCTTGATCTTCATGATCGAGGATATGGCAATGCAGAACGTATTCGCCGATGTAGCGCTGGTAGCGGGTGCGGAGCTTGATCGTATAGATGCCGCCGGGAGCCGACGATGGAGGGATCAGGCTCTTGATCCACAGCGTGTCCTTCCAGACTCCCTTGAGTCCGGGATATTGCGGATCGGGGGGCGTGCCGCCGGCGTCGTCGATCGCGCCCGCGGCGCTGACGTCCTTGCCGTTGGGATCAAGGATCGAGACGATCTGAAACGGGTTGACGTGAATATGGAAAGGATGGCTGACGAAATGCGACTGCAGCACCCATTCCTGCGCCTTGCCGAGCGGCAATGAGCGGTCGATGCGAGCCGGATCGTAGGGCTTCACGTCAGCCGTGTTCAGCGTGTTGCCGACTTCGAACTTCACGTCGGAGCCGGACGTGTCGATGAAGAAGGTCAGTTCCTGCGTCCCATTACCCCTCACCTCTTCGTCGGCGATGTCGGGATGCGGCGTGAAGCTGGAGAGTTTCGTACCATTCTTGAGGTCCGCGATCACCGTCTGCTTGACATCATCCGGCATGTTGGCTTCGGCCAGCGCCAGCAGCTTGCCGGTGATGTGGGATTGAATGTCCTTGACCGGCGTTCCCGCGGCCACGTCCACCACCGCCAGCAGCCGCGGACCGACATCCAGTCCGTTGACCACGCCTGATTTCGGCGCCGATGCGTCGATCACGCAGTATCGTCCGGCGTCAGGGAACGCGACAAGCGCATCGAACCGATAGCCTGGCTGGAAAGTCGCGAGTTCGGTCATCTGTCCCGCACCCATCGTCAGACCGTCCGCCGCGACCAGCATGTAGGGGACCGGCGTGGCGCCGCATGTATCCTTGATGAAATCGGCGGCAGCGCCTGCCTTCAAAAGGGTTTTCGTACCCGGCTTCAGCTTGCCGTCACGCACCTTGAAAAACTGCAGACTGATGGTGTCGCGCACGCCGGCATGGATCATGCGCCAGCGCTCGATCTCGCCCTGCTTCGCCTTGAGCGGATTGTCGGGATTGAAGACCAGCCCGTTGAGCGAGGTATAGCGGCCTGAGGCAGGCCAGGTCCCCGGACCGAACTGATCGTAGCCCTCGATGCCGCCGACATCGCCCGGATCACAGATGTACCGGCCGTCGGCGTCCTGCTTGATCGGGCCGAGTTCGCCCGGCTTGGGCGCGGGCCCGCGGCAGGCATACTGGATCTGCTGCATCACCAGCACCCGCTCCGGAATGGCCGACCTCGGGATCAGCGTATCGAGATCACCATGCGCGGTTGGCGACGGCGGGCGATCACCGCGAATGATCAGGGCGCCCGCCATGCCGCTGGAGACCTGCAGCGCGGTCGAGCCATGACGGTGGGTGTGATACCAGAAGGTGCCGGACGGGTGATCCGAGGGGATATTGTATTCGTAGGTGAACCGCGTTTGCGGATTGATCGACAGCAAGACGTTGTCGCTGTTGCCGGTCGGGCTTACCCACAGTCCGTGGGTATGGAGATTGGTGCCGTTGAAGCAATGCGGAATATCAGGCATCTGCGCCCCCGGCATGCAGCCGGGATCACCGGGTTGCGGACCCGCGGGCAACGTGTTGTCGAGGGTGATGCGCACCGTATCGCCGGGAATTGCCTCAATCGTCGGCGAAACAAATGGATCGTTCGGGTTGACGCCTTTTCCGGTGTAACCCCGCAAACGAACCTTGTCGTATCCGTCCTTCGACGGATTATAGATCTGACTGTCGATATATTCGATCTTGAGATCGAGTTGGCGGTCACCGCGTACAGGCTCCGCGCTTCCGGGCGCTGGCGCGGCGGGAGCCAGTTTCTTGAACGCCGGCTTGGCGATCGGCGCCCGCTCGTCCTGCAGCACCGGAGGATTGTTGATCTCGGCCGCGGCGGGAATTGCCCCGGCAATTGCTACGCCCCCGACAAAGGCACCCGCCAGATACCCGGCGCGCGCCAAAGATCCGCCACGCGACATGCGACCCCCTCCAATTGCTCCGGCTTGAAAAAGCTCCCCGCCTTCCGCAAGTATAATGCGCCACATATATGGCCGTGTCGAGCATTTGATGAGGAAAACGATAGGATATACTACGTATATATAGTATAATAAGTTTATTTACTTATTTTCACTGACTTTCTTATTATTTGAAGGGTCTGAAGCCATCCCCTGCCGTTAAACCGCGGGTTTTGATTCAAATGGAGCACCTCCGCGGGCGTGACCCGAGTATGGGGAATATCGCGTCGCGTGCGGGGTCTCAGAACAAGAATCTCATGCTTCGCTTCACTCGATCAGAAGCGAACCTATTTTCAGGAGGCGTCGGTCGGGAACTTGCCGTCGAATTGCAACTCAACCTCCTCGTTGACTTGCTTGACGTAAAGACCCCGCCGCGAGGCATCAACGTCCCGATAATCCGAGGCGGGAATGTTCGTAATCAGACCCGAACGCAGCGCCCGTCGCCATGCCTCAAGCTCGGTCGGGGCAGCCGCACCGATGCATTGATTCTGATAGAATAAAGCGTATGCCATTGTTCCTTCTTCCTCTCATATGGGACTATCAACGTGGCGCAACCTTCAACGTGACGGAAGGCAAATTGTCCCCTCGCCACGCCGCCTGCTCATTCACTTTCAGATGAAGCGTTTGCGCTTTCAGATGAAAGGTCTACCCCCGGTCACCGCCACGGTGGTGCCGGACGTATAGCTCGAGAGCGGATCGGCCAGCATGACATAGGCGGTCGCCAGTTCGGCGGGCTGCCCGGGGCGCTTCATCGGAACCTGCTTGCCGAAGTCGGTCACGACCTCCTCGGGCATGGTGGAGGGAATCAACGGGGTCCAGACGGGGCCGGGAGCAACAGCATTCACGCGGATGGATTTTTCGGCGAGCATCTGCGCCAGCCCACCCGTAAAGTTCTGGATGGCGCCTTTCGTCGTGGCATAAGCGAGCAGGATCGGATTGGGCATATCGGAGTTGATGGACGTCGTGTTGATGATCGCGCTGCCTGGTTTGAGGTGGGGCACCGCCGCCTTGGTCAGATAGAACATCGCGTGAATGTTGACCTCGAAGGTCATTCGCCACTCATCGTCGCTGATGTCCCCGATCTCCCTGAACGTCGCCTGATGCGCCGCGTTGTTGACGACGATATCGAGACCTCCAAGCTCGTCCACGGCGCGTCGAACGATCGCCCGGCAATGGTCGGGGTCGCTGATATCGCCGGCCACGAGGGCGGCCTTGCGCCCCTCCTTCTCGATCAATGATCTCACCTCCTGGGCGTCCTCGCTCTCGTTCAGATAGGCGATGAGAATGTCCGCGCCCTCGCGCGCGAAAGCGATGGCGACGGCCCGGCCGATACCGCTATCGCCGCCCGTAATGATCGCTCTCAATCCCCGCAGCCTGCCCGAACCCCTGTAGCTGCTCTCGCCATGGTCCGGCCGTGGTTCCATCCTTGCCGTCGTGCCTGGCATGGGCTGCTTCTGGGTGGCAAACGGTGGCGCGGGATGGTCTGACGACATGAGCGGTCTCCTGTTTGCGCGGCGATCCCATCGCCAATGGCAGCCGGGCCTGACGAATTCCTCCTATGCGATCGCGTCGCAAGGCGTCAGCGAACGTGTACGAAGGAAGTGTACGAAGGGATGAACTGCTGAAACTTCCTCACTTGAAGGCTTGGTCTCTGCCAACACGCCAGAACACGGGCCGTTCCAATGTCAACGCGTTACCGGGCCGCAAACCGGGCCATTGGAAAGCTCGGGATAGCGTATCGTCCGGCAAGGATTTAAGCGAACGATGCAGAGAGGCTTCGGGTATGCCGAGCGCGAACTGCATAGAACCTTTCCCGGGAACCGTCGCGTCGAGCGGTCGTTGAGGACTCGCCGCCCTCGCTCATGGACCATCAGGACATTATCGTGACCTTTATGCCCCCGTCAGGTTGGGCGCTCTCCTTGTTCCGCCACGGGTGCTGAAATGGGAAAGCTTAAAGCCGCTCCGGGACCTCACAGCATCCACCTCTGCATCGACATGCAGCGGCTCTTCGACGAAGGGGGTCCCTGGCCCGCTCCATGGATGGCGCGGGTTCTGCCGACCGTCGAGCGGCTTGTCACGCACGCCCCCGAACGCACGGTCTTCACCCGGTTCATTCCGCCGCAGAAGCCTGAGAAAGCAACGGGCATGTGGCGCGCCTATTACGCGAAATGGCCGCGGGTTACCCGCAACGTGATGGACCTGTCGTTGCTGCGGCTGGTTCCTGAGCTTGAAACTTTCGCTCCCCCCGCGCATGTGATCGACAAGCCCGCTTACTCCGCCTTCACGGCCAGCGCGCTTCAATCTTACCTGGCCGAGATGGGCGTCGATACGCTGCTCATTACAGGATCTGAAACCGACGTCTGCGTTCTCGCGACCGTTCTGAGCGCCGTGGATCTCGGCTATCGCACCATCGTGGTGAAGGACGGCCTTTGCAGTTCCTCCGACGAGACGCATGACGCGTCGCTGCGGCTTTACGCCCAGCGCTTCAACGTCCAGGTGGAGTTGACCGACGCCGCGGAGCTGATCGATAGCTGGCGGCCGGATCCGTAGACCAAGACAAGGAACTTCGCCTCGAATCGGCGATTATTGGAAGACCTCATGCAAGGGAGCTTCCGATGAGCAAGCAGAAACGGCTTCAAGACCTTTTTCACGACACCCTGAAGGACATCTACTTCGCGGAGAAGAAAATCCTGAGTGCGCTGCCAAAAATGGCGAAGGCCGCGCAAAGTGACGAACTCCGAGCCGCCTTCGAAAAGCACGTTGATGAGACCGAAGGCCAGATCGAGCGGCTCGAACAGGTGTTCGAGGAAATCGAGGCGAGACCGCAGGGAAAAACCTGCGACGCCATCCTCGGTATTATCGAAGAGGGGAAGGAGATCATGTCCGAGTACAAGGGCTCGCCGGCGCTGGACGCAGGACTGCTCGCGGCGGCTCAAGCGGTTGAGCACTATGAAATATCGCGCTATGGCACGCTGATCGCGTGGGCCAACCAGCTCGGATTCAGCAACTCCGCCAAACTCCTCAAGCAGACTCTGGTGGAAGAGAAGAAGACCGATGAAGCCCTGGTAACGCTCGCTGAGAATATCGTCAACATCGAAGCGGAAGCGGCATAGAACTCCACGACAGCCAAGCTGTTCCAAAAGCCATTACCGAAAGGTGATGGCTTCTTCTTTTCCGGAACTCGCATCGAACATCGTGAGCGAAATCTTTCGCCTGAAGAAGCTCAAAGCGAAGAACATCCGGACCTATCTAGCCGGAAGCGGAAAGACACTCTCGCCCGAAAGATTCGAAACTGTCCGTCGTCAGATGAATTGAGACTGTTCCGGGGTCACGGGAACGGAGGTTCTGGCTCATCTGGGTTTGAGGTTAGGCGGCCTGCAGGTGATGCTGCAAGCGTCTTTGGTGGATGGTCTGGCGTTTGATCCTTTCGCGTTCGGTGAGGATGGTCTGCCCGCGGCCGAAGTAGACGTCAGCGGGCGTGAGATTATCGATGCTCTCGTGATAGCGGCCGTGATTGTAGTGCTCGACGAAGGCCGCGACCTGCCGTTCAAGGTCGCCGGGCAGATAGTAGTTTTCCAGCAGGATGCGGTTCTTCAGGGTCTGATGCCAGCGCTCGATCTTGCCCTGCGTCTGGGGATGATACGGCGCGCCGCGAACGTGTTTCATGCCCTTGCCGTCGAGCCAGGTAGCGAGTTCGGCCGAGATGTATGAGGCGCCGTTGTCGCTCAACAGCCTCGGCCGATGCGCGACCGTGATCTGGTCGAGCCCCGATGCCGCCAGAGCCAGATCGAGCGTGGCGGTGACGTCATCCGCCCGCATCGTGGCGCAGAGCTTCCAGGCGACGATGAAGCGGGAGAAGTCGTCGAGCACGGTCGAGAGATAATACCAGCCCCAACCCGTGATCTTCAGGTAGGTGAAGTCGGTTTGCCAGAGCTGGTTGGGCGCTGTCGTCTTGTCCTTGAACTCAGACGCCGCCTTGATGACGATATAGGCTGGGCTGGTGATGAGATCATGAGCCTTCAGCAGCCGATATACCGACGCCTCCGAGACAAAGTAGCGCTTCTCGTCGGTGAAGCGCACCGCCAGCTCGCGCGGGCTCAGCTCCGTTTCGCGCAGCGCCAGCTCGACGATCTCGGCCCGGATTGGGTCAGGAATCCGGTTCCAGACACGATCCGGCCGCGAGCGATGATCGGCCAGAGCCTCGATCCCACCGGTGAGATAGCGATCGTACCAGCGATAGAACGTGGCGCGCGGGATGCCGAGCTTGTCCAGGGTTCGCCGTGCCGGCAGATGCGAGGCCTCGACCAGGCGAATGATCTCGGCCTTTTCGGATGCAGGATACCTCATGTGTCGTCCTCCCCATCCGCGAGCATGCTTTTTTTCAGCAGGCGGTTTTCCAGGGTGAGATCGGCCACGGCCTCCTTCAGGGCCTGCGCCTCACGGCGCAGCTCTTTCACCTCGTCCGACGTCGCGGCGCGGGCCGTGTCACCAGCGAGACGGCGCTTGCCGGCGTCGAGGAACTCCTTCGACCAGCCGTAATACATCGACGAGGCGATCCCCTCGCGCCGACACAGCTCGGCGATGCTCTCCTCGCCGCGCACGCCTTCCAGCACGATGCGGATCTTCTCTTCAGCCGAGAACTGCCGGCGCGTTGCCCGGCGGATGTCCTTCACGACCTGCTCTGCCGGTGCTTTCTCCGGCCCGGATTTCTGTCTCATCTGCGCTCCAAATTGGCTGCGATGATCCAGAAATCCTCCCTTCCCGAAAACCCCTAAACTGTCTCAAGAGCCCTGACGGCGGACATTCGAAACCACCTCTGCATGTTGCCATGCTGGAATAGCCAAGCTGTAATTTCGAGCTGCGAACCTCGTCCATCTTCAATTCGGAACGAAAGCTGACTCCTCAGGTTGACCCGATGCCTCATCGGCACGAAATCAGTTTCGCAGGAGGGACAAAATGAAGAAGGAAGATGGACGTATAGTTGAAACCACCATGGAGGCGCGCGGCGCCGAACGTGGGCCTACCGTGCGTAATGTCCTGGTCTGGAGTACCGGACTTGTGGTGATCGGATTCGCGGCAGTCTACCTGCTCTATTTCTAGGCCACTTCCAACCCGACGGGCCATCCCAAGGAGCATATGGATTCCCAGGCGGATCAGCGCGCGATCGAAAGGGATGAAACAGGATCGAACATAGATGAATCGAACGAGCGGATCACCTAGAGCGTTTCGAGCGAAGAAGTGGATATCGGCTCGCGTGAAGAAAACGCCTCAAAGAAACACAGCCTCCCGGTTCTGATTCAATCAGAAGCGGAATGGCTCTAAGCATGGAAGCAGCCGTCAGAGAAACTGTCCTCGGGCTTTGACCCGGGGATGGTTCGCTTGAAGATTAGCTGTCAGATCGAGCGTCCTGGGCACGCTGAAAAGTTCGCTCCCGTTTTTTATCAGAAGCGAAGTCGTTGTCGGCGTTACCCGCCACATCCTAATTATTACGGTCGCGCAATCCCTTGACGCCGCTGTTCTCCGCGCAATGGTCGCAGCAATAGAACCTGCCTTCCGATTCAAGCCCATGACCAACGATCCGAATCCCACAGTGCCCGCAAACAGGGGCAAGCGCATGGATCGCGCATTCGAAGCTGTCATACGTATGGGTTTTGCCATCCATCGTGACCTGGAATGCCTTGTCGTACTCGTTTCCGCAGGTTTCGCATTGAGACATTTTTCTCTCCGGCCGCTTGAGGACGTTGTCGCGCATGATCAATTGCCCGCGACGAAATCTGTTCCACGCGGCGAGTTCCTCAGCTGAACACCTTTTGCGTCGCGAACGAATGGTGGGCGGTCTCGATCAATAGCCCGTCATTTCTAGGTAGCCGACACCCCGGTGGGTGCCGGTGAAGCTGACCGGACCTTCCCAATAGGAAAAGCGCGTTCCCATCCAGCTTGCCGGATTCAGCGGGACGGTGTCGATCGTCATTCCCCGATCTTGAATGATGATACGCCATCCTGTCGGCATCCTGCGACCTGCGACCTCCGTCGTGGCTGTCGGGATCATGTCAGCGGTTCTGGGAGAGAGCGCAGCCGACCGTCCATCCGAACCGATCCAGTTGCCTGTAAGGTAAGGTTCTCCGCGTGTTTGCCGTAACCGATACAGCATCAGCTTCTCGCCGGTTTCGAGGTGCAGCGAGAACCAGTCCCATCCCGTCTGATCCGGGGCCAGCGGCTGACTGCTCCATTCTCGATCCATCCAGGCCTGCCCGATGACATCGGCGGACCTGCCGTCGATCGTGACGGTCCCAGCCGCCGTGAAGTGCGGCTGGCTGTAATAGTAGGATGCCTGTCCGCGTTCGGATTTCACGCTGTGGCCGGCGTCGCCCTGGAGCACGAGAGCCTTGTCAGCTTCAAGCCGCAGTACGTAACTGAACTCCGCGCTCGATGCATTGACCTCAAGCGGCGCAACGTTCATCGCCGACACGCGATCGAGCCCGCGCATTCGCCATGAATCGATCCAGGCGTGAAAAGGGTCTGCATCCACACCGGCTTGGCCCACGCCGCCGCGCGCAAACGTTTCGCCACAGCGATGCGCGTCGGCGCGAGTGACGGCGGCATGGCCCATCCAGACATGCTGGTTCGCCCAACCTTCGCGTTGCGGTCCCGGCTGAATCGCCTGGCGAAACAACGTCCACTGAATACCGAGCGCATCGCCGGCATGATCTCTAAGGTTGGCCGTGAGGTACCACCATTCGATCCGGTAATCCGGATGCGGGCCGTGATCCCGGGGAAATTCAAAACTCTTTCCGGGCATGACGGAAGCGAACCCGGACGCATCACCCCCAAGTCCCGCGAAGTTCTGCGCCAGCGAGGCGCCACGCCCGAAGCCGAGAAAGGCAAGTCCCGTCGCAAATGCGCGGCGCGAGATTTTTGGACTAGCGCTCATTGGAAAATATCCTGATCAGCGCCGCCGGAGGCATGCGCGTCAGCCGAAGGAGCGGAATCAACATCGCCAGCAGCGACGCAAGCATCGCCACAACGACAAGCTCGGCGAGATGCAGCGGAAAGACATGGAACGGCAGACGCCAGCCGAATGCTCTGACGTTGACAACAGCGATCAGGCACCAGGCCACCAGCAAGCCGAGCGGCAGCGCCAGCATCGCCGTGATGAACGCGATGAATACCGTCTTGAGAAACTCGATGCCGGCAAGCTGCCGCCTTGTCACCCCGAGCGCCCATAGCGGCGCCAGTTGAGGAAGACGGGAATGGCTGAGCGTCAACAGGCTGGTGAGCAGCGCCACTCCGGCGACACCGAGCGTAAACGTGTTCAGTGCAGCGGTCACGGCGAAGGTGCGGTTGAAAATTCCTTTCGATTCCATCTTCAACGTCGACTGATCGGAGAGACGGCTTTCGTCGAGATGAAATGCCTTGCGCATGTCATCGATCAGCGGCGCAATCTTGCCCGGCGATACGCGCAGGCCGAACCGGGTCCGCGGCAGACCTGGAAATCGATCCGTGAAGGCGTCGATGTTGACCGCGATCTGCCCTTTAGGGTTGCCGTAATCGGCATAGATCGCCGCGATGCGCAAAGACCAGTCGCCAGTGGGCGCGCCGACATCCAGCCGGTCGCCAGGCCTTAGCTTCAGCCTTCTTGCGAGTTGCTCGCTCACGAGTGCGCCCTCGCCCGACTTAAGGTCGTCCCACGCATTCGGCCGCGACTCCAGCAACGGCCAGAGGTCGCGATAGGTGGCGTGGTCGGCGAGACCAAGAATCTCCACCGGCCGGCCGCCGATCCCGGTCTCGGCGCGACCGCTCGGCAGGATGGCTGTTACCTCCTGGCGGGCGCGCAGGCTCGCTTCGATATCGCGCGCCTGAGCCTCACTCATCGCGTTCACATAGACGTCCGCGGCAAGCCGACCATCCAGCCATGCGGTGAAGGTCTTGCTGAAACTCTCCACCATGGTCCCGACTCCAACGTTAACCGCGAGCGCGAGCAGCAACGCCATCAACGCCAGCGACAGTCCGGGAAGCTGCTGGCGGCTGTCCGCCCAGAACCACAACACAAGCGGCCGCCGCGAGCTTCGCTCGCCGATACGCAGCAGGAATGCGAGCAGCACGGGAAGCACAAGCGCGGCGCCCACAAGCAGCAACCCCAGCACCACAAATCCCGAAATCAGCGACTCGCCGAGGATCAGGACGATGATGGCTGCGACAAGCATCGCGGCGGCCGTGACGCCTTGCCAGCCCAGCCATTGCCGCTGCGATTGCCGCCATGCATAAGGCTGCGCCGCCGCGAGCACCGGAAGCCGGATGACTTTCAACAGGCTCGTCGCCGACGCCGCCAATGTACCGATGGCGCTCATCGCCAGACCCGCGACCCACCATTCGGGCCTGAGGGCCAACGCTCCGGAAACCCGCGCGCCATACAGCCCCTGCAGGCTCGCGGCGACGTTGGGCAGCAACCCCGCGGCGATCAGATATCCGCACACCAGTCCGACCAGGCCGCCGGCGATGGCGAGGACCAGCAACTCGATCAGCAGCAAACCATTCAGCCTCCTCGATGATACGCCGCAAGCGCGCAAGGTCCGGAACATCGGCATGCGCTGCTCGAAGGCCAGACCTATCGCCGAATAGACGATAAAGAGTCCCACAAGAAACGACAGCAGCCCGAAGGCCGACAGATTGAGATGAAAGCTGTCGGTCAGATGTTCAAGATCGGTTCCGGCGTCCGCCGCGACATACCGCAGCATGTCACCGGTGACGGCTTCAAGCGGCGGCGACCGGCTGCGCGCGTCCGCGACCAGCAGACGGGAGAGTTGGCCTTGCAGGTGAAGAATGCCTTGCGCCGCTCCGATATCGACGATCACGACATCCGGCGCGAGTTGCGCGTGAGCCCTAAGTGGCGGCAAGGATGCGCCGTCGTCCGTGCGCAAGCCCGCGCCTTCCGTGCCGGCCAGCGCGATCAATGTCTCCGGCGCGACCAGAGCCTCGCCCGGAGGCGCGATGAACGATTTCAGATCCGGCGCTCCGATCGCCGGAATCGATCCCGCCTGCGCGGGAAACGTCACCGGCTCGATCCCCAGCAAGCGCAATGGCCTTCCCTGAACACGAACCCGCCCTTCGACGACGGGCGAGACTCGCCACCCCGCGCGCCGGAGATCAACGAAAAGCTGCTGAGAGAATGTGGAGCTACGCTGCCCGACCAGCATCGCGGTTCGGGGGCCGCCAAACACCGCCGCGGCCCGATCGTAGCTGGCGCGAGCCTGATGGTTCAACGCCTCCACGCCGCTCCACAAAGCAGTCGCGGAGATCAAGCCCACCATGAGCGTCATCAATTGCAGCGGATGCCGGCGCCAATGGCTGAGCAGAACCGCAAGGACCCAGTATCCCTGCTTCACGCAATCCGTCCGGCGCTCAGTCGAACTTTCCGGTCCAGCTTCGCGGCCAGCCGCGTGCTGTGCGTCGCCATAAGGAATGCGCATCCGGTCCGCTTGACGAGATCAAGCGCGATGTCCGTCACATCGTCGGCCGTCGCCTCATCGAGGTTGCCGGTAGGCTCGTCAGCGAGGAACAGAGACGGCCTGACCGCAAGCGCGCGCCCGATCGCGACCCGCTGCTGCTGGCCGCCCGAGAGTTGTTCGGGATAACGCTTCAACAGAGTGCCGAGGCCCAGCCGATCGACAAGTTCGTTTTGCCAATGGCCGTCATGGCGGCCGGCGATACGCGACTGGAAAGCCAGGTTATCGGCGATCGTTAAGGAGGGGATCAGATTGAACTGTTGAAAAACGAGTCCGATCCGGTCGCGCCGGATCGCCGCGCGATCCCGGTCCGACAATGCGGTCACCTCCGCGTCATCGATCCGGATCGAGCCGCCGTCCGCCTCGTCGAGACCCGCGATCAGATGCAGCAGGGTGCTTTTGCCGCTTCCCGATTCACCGGTCAGTGCAACGCTCTCACCCGCGACGACATGCACGCAGACCCCGCGAAGAACGGCGATCTTCTCCTGCGCCGAACAATAGGTCTTGGTCAGGTTCTGGATAGCCAGCATCGGCGCTTGCGGAATGGGCCTCGCCGCCCCGTCCGTCGTGGACGAAATATCGACCATCGTGCGCATCACTCCCTTTTCCTGGCCTCGCAACCTGGAGCCTTTCCGCTTCTGATTGAATCAGAAGCGGGGCTCTATGATTTTGTTTTGACGCGTTTTCTTCACGCGAACCGGTATCAATCCTCAGGTCAAGCCCGAGGACATGCTTCGCTCGAAAACGCTCTAGCCTCGCAAGTGACACCTTGATCCCGACGCTCCGTGTTCAACCTGCTTGTGAGCACACTCATCCGAAACCACAGTCAAAGCGTTGAATAGCAAAGCTACATCTTGACCGTCACCTTGCGGTTCTCGCCAAGGTTCGGCTTCTTGCCGGTCAGCTTTGCCTTGGCAAACTCGAAAGCAGTCGCGACGCTGCTTGCCGGGCCATCCCATAGTTCCGCGGTAGAGGGGTCAATCTGCAACAGGCATACGCTGGGATCTGCGGGTCCCCCCGGCCACCATACTTCATCTGTCTTGCGCCACGCCGCCCTGGTCATTTCGGCATCGCGAATGATGCAGGCTTGCCCGGTGATCGACAGGTAGGCTTTATCGCTCGAACCGATAAAGGCGAGGCCGATGTCCGGCCTTGCCTTTATCTCCTCCTCCTTCGGGCTGCGAATATCGGTCACGAAGAAAATCAGACCGGCGTCGCGATCCGGCCTTGCTTCGAGCGGCCGCGCGCGCAGCCCACCGGCGAATTGCGTGGTCAGCATGCAGACGCCAACTTTTTCAACGATGTCCCAAACCCGGTCGATGTCATTTTTCCTGCTCATGGCGAGACTCTTCAAGCTGCGAACCTTGATGCGATGATGCTCCATCATCATTAAGACGCGACTGAAGGATTATCTCCAAAAGCATCGCGAGATCGCGGACTGGCTGCCGACCACCGAAACAGCGTGCCCGGAGACATCCATTGATCAAATATCACCCGTTCACGACGAGGCCTTGACGCCCCCGGCCCGGTTCACGCGCGCCGGCACGAGCCTGTCAGGAAGGCAGGTGGAATCCAGTGAGAGCCTTTCGTTTCTGATCCAATCAGAAGCGAGGCTGTCCGGTCTTGATGTGATGCGTTTTCTTCACGCGAACAGCTCATCCCATCGGCTCGCCGCGAATAGGGCGCGAGCGCCGGAAACGACCGCTATTGAAGTCTGGAACGTGTGTAAGCCAACCTTGGGAACAGAGGCTCGTCCCTGGCGTTCTATGCCATTCATCATCCGGAGGTACCGATGGCTGACGCTCGCCACCCCGATCGCCGTTATGACCGCAGTTCCAGATTGGTAAGCAACCCCGGATCTACGATGGCCGAGCGCTTTCTCTCTTACGTCAAACGCTTCTGCCCTTACTTGAAATAAAGGCCCGGCGGGTCCTACAGGACCGAGCCGGGCCGAACGACGGTGTTTTCCTGCTCAGTGAGCAGGAATGGGCTTTCCAATCGGGTGAATCGGTTTGGCGCTCCTGAAACCGACGCGCGAGAACGAAACATAAAACGCGGCGATATTCATCAGCGCCCAGATCGCGAAACCCAACGTGTAGCCGCCCATCAGATACTTGCTGCCGGCAAGGATCGCGGTCATGGTGAACCCGCATGCTGCGCCGGCGGCCTTGGCCAACCCGCTGACCGCGCCGACGTGCACGAAGTACATGGGGATCAGCTTGACGACGGCCGCCGCCGCGGCGCCGGACAGCGCCGCAAGCGCGAAGATGACGCCCAGTTCGATGGTCAGCTGTCCGCCGTCAGGGCTCTTGAGACAGTTTAGGAGTTTTCGGGAAGGGAGGATTTCTGGATCATCGCAGCCAATTTGGAGCGCAGATGAGACAGAAATCCGGGCCGGAGAAAGCACCGGCAGAGCAGGTCGTGAAGGACATCCGCCGGGCAACGCGCCGGCAGTTCTCGGCTGAAGAGAAGATCCGCATCGTGCTGGAAGGCGTGCGCGGCGAGGAGAGCATCGCCGAGCTGTGTCGGCGCGAGGGGATCGCCTCGTCGATGTATTACGGCTGGTCGAAGGAGTTCCTCGACGCCGGCAAGCGCCGTCTCGCTGGTGACACGGCCCGCGCCGCGACGTCGGACGAGGTGAAAGAGCTGCGCCGTGAGGCGCAGGCCCTGAAGGAGGCCGTGGCCGATCTCACCCTGGAAAACCGCCTGCTGAAAAAAAGCATGCTCGCGGATGGGGAGGACGACACATGAGGTATCCTGCATCCGAAAAGGCCGAGATCATTCGCCTGGTCGAGGCCTCGCATCTGCCGGCACGGCGAACCCTGGACAAGCTCGGCATCCCGCGCGCCACGTTCTATCGCTGGTACGATCGCTATCTCACCGGTGGGATCGAGGCTCTGGCCGATCATCGCTCGCGGCCGGATCGTGTCTGGAACCGGATTCCTGACCCAATCCGGGCCGAGATCGTCGAGCTGGCGCTGCGCGAAACGGAGCTGAGCCCGCGCGAGCTGGCGGTGCGCTTCACCGACGAGAAGCGCTACTTTGTCTCGGAGGCGTCGGTATATCGGCTGCTGAAGGCTCATGATCTCATCACCAGCCCAGCCTATATCGTCATCAAGGCGGCGTCTGAGTTCAAGGACAAGACGACAGCGCCCAACCAGCTCTGGCAAACCGACTTCACCTACCTGAAGATCACGGGTTGGGGCTGGTATTATCTCTCGACCGTGCTCGACGACTTCTCCCGCTTCATCGTCGCCTGGAAGCTCTGCGCCACGATGCGGGCGGATGACGTCACCGCCACGCTCGATCTGGCTCTGGCGGCATCGGGGCTCGACCAGATCGCGGTCGCGCATCGGCCGAGGCTGTTGAGCGACAACGGCGCCTCATACATCTCGGCCGAACTCGCTACCTGGCTCGACGGCAAGGGCATGAAACACGTTCGCGGCGCGCCGTATCATCCCCAGACGCAGGGCAAGATCGAGCGCTGGCATCAGACCCTGAAGAACCGCATCCTGCTGGAAAACTACTATCTGCCCGGCGACCTTGAACGGCAGGTCGCGGCCTTCGTCGAGCACTACAATCACGGCCGCTATCACGAGAGCATCGATAATCTCACGCCCGCTGACGTCTACTTCGGCCGCGGGCAGACCATCCTCACCGAACGCGAAAGGATCAAACGCCAGACCATCCACCAAAGACGCTTGCAGCATCACCTGCAGGCCGCCTAACCTCAAACCCAGATGAGCCAGAACCTCCGTTCCCGTGACCCCGGAACAGTCTCAATTCATCTGACGACGGACAGTGAATGGAAAATGGACATCGGACTGGCAACCGGTCCAGGCCAAGGATGAAAAGGGCGGCTTTGTCCGTCAGACGTCCAGCTTCCGCAACTGGATCACTCCCGATGGAAGCGCCGGACCGAGCGGAGAAAGTGGCTTCCCCGCGGAACGCGGCCGCTACCATCTTTATGTCGCGTTGATCTGCCCGTGGGCCTCGCGCACACTCATTGCCCGCAAGCTGAAAAAGCTTGAGGAAGTTGTTTCGGCGTCCGTCGTGGAGCCGGTATTGACCGACCAGGGATGGCGCTTCGGCGATTATCCGGGCGCCGGGCGGGACGAGGTCAACGGCGCGACCTATCTGCACGAACTCTATACACGAGCCGATCCGGAAATCTGCGGGCGCGCGACGGTCCCGGTCCTCTGGGACAAGAAACGCAAGACCATCGTCAACAATGAATCCGCCGAGATCGTTCGCATGTTCAACTCGGGATTCGCCGGGTTGGCAGATGACAGCGTCGATCTTTATCCGCAGGGGCTCCGTAGCGCGATCGATGCGCTCAACGACCGCATCTACCCCGCGCTCAACAACGGCGTTTACCGCGCCGGCTTCGCCACGACGCAAATCGCCTATGACGAGGCGTTCGACGACGTCTTCGCGATGCTGGACCTGTTGGAAAACTATTTGGCGAACCGTCCGTTTCTGCTCGGCCCGCGCTTCACCGAAGCCGACATCCGCCTGTTCGTGACGCTGGTGCGTTTCGATACCGCCTATCACGGTCTTTTCAAATGCAACCTGCGGCGCCTCTCCGAGTACCCCAGCCTCACCGCCTATCTCAAACGTGTGCTGGACGTTCCCGGGATTCGCGAGACGGTCAGCATCGATCACATCAAGAGAGGGTATTATTCCATCAAGTCACTTAACCCGAACGGCATCGTCCCGAAAGGTCCGGATCTCAGCCACCTTGGCCTTTGATGTGAAGAGGATGCGCCCGCAGGGGCCATGGATATCATGCAAGTCGTCGCGTATACGCTCGACGATTTCGAGACGCCGGGATGCGGGCGGAAAACCGCTGCACGATTCTCATCATCCCGTCTCCTCATCCCGCTCTGGCTGCGTGCGGCGGTCTCAGATCAGCGAGGCCACCGCTTCCAGCCCGATAATACGCGCCAGCGCACGCACCTCCCGCTTCTGATCTTCCCGCAGCCTCGTCAACAGCGGCTGCGCCGCGACCTTTATCTGCTCGATCTCGCCGGCGCGGAGCGCGGGTTGCTTGCCCGGCGCCGAACGCCGCTCATGGATTTTCTGGGCGGTCTCCCGCAATGCGCGTTCCACGGCGGGCCAGTAAGGCTCCTGCCCCGGCGTCAGCCGCAGCCTTCCCTTCAACGCCGCGATCTGCATATCGCTGAGCAGCGAGTAGTCCTTCTGGACCAACTGGCTTGCGAGTTTAGGCCGCGGACGTGGCAGCGGCGGTTCCTCGATCGGCGGCGTCGAAGGTAAAATCTCGGCATCGAAGGGAGAATCGGTTGCAACCGCCGGCCGAAGCGCTTCCGGCAACGCGCCCTCGGCGTCAGGCGTCCCAGCTTGAAGCATGACCGGAAGCCTGTCTGCCTTGCGCTCGCGATTGGCCGCCGATTCGAGCGGCTCCCCTTCCGCGGACTGCGGGGACGGCGCAGCCACGAACCGAACCATCAGAACGTTGCCGTGGCCGAATATCTCCGCCAGCGCCACGCCTGTGACGACGCAGCACGCGAGCGCGAGAATCGTCATCGTCCGCGTCAAAAAGGATCTCCGGTTTCAATTCACGAGCGCGGCTGATTGATCCTCACAACGCGCTATGAATCAAGGCTTGCCGTGCAAGACGGAACCGGGCGGCTGTTTATTCCACATCGGGAATCCCGCCTCTCGGGCGCGGCCAGAGCATTTTCCGGCGAAGTGGATACCGGTTCGCCGCAAAAAAAGCGACCAGACAACCATTTCTAGAGCATGGTCCGATTCGACTTGATCGGATCATGCTCTAGAACGGGATGAGGAAAAGTGTGGTGCGATTTCCGCCCGCATCCCGCGTCTCAGAATTTTGGATCGATTCGATCCAAACCATCGTGATCGAACGCCCCAGAGGTCAGGCAGCCAAAGTGTAGGCATCCTGGATGTCGGCGACGAGTTCGGAGGCCTCCCAGATGGCATCTGGCGGGACCGCGCTCATGCTGACGGTCCAGTTCGCGCCGCTACGGGTTTTCGGCGTGCTGACGACGTCGAACCTCACCTCGCGACACAAGGGATGCCTGCCGAACGCTATGGCCACTCGTGCCTGCAATTCCTGGATGGTCGCCGGTATTTTCCGCGGCCCGATATCGCATTCCATGGCCTTTTTGCCCCGCCCGACGGTCCCTGGCCTTTCTCGCGGCAAGTGCATACCGTTCACGGGCAAAATTTGCCTCGATAGTGGTTAATGTGTTGTTAATACGGAACCGTCTGGTCCTTCACTCGGAGAACGGTGCCCGCCACGTTGCGGAGGCCTTTTGGAACGACGCCGGTTGAACGCTCGCCGCGGCGGCCCGACCCGGCCGATTACTTGGTCCGCTTGAGTTCCTCCAGCACCTCATCGATGGTCGCAAGATGCGTTTCCACGGCCTGGCGAACCAGCGTGTAGGGCTTGGGATCGTCGGGGTCGTCGGCCCTTCGAACAACGAAGCCGCGTTTGAAGGCCATCGTCCTCGCCTGCCTGAATTTTTCCAGGTCATCATTGATCGTCATCATCATGCTCCTCCCTTCTCCACCGTTAAAAGGCGGCATCGCCCGAAACTGCGGCCTCCATCTATTCCAACTCCGCCCTGCTCATCAACGCATCGGTTCGCGGAGGCGCGGGGAGCGCGGCCTCATTTTCTAGATCAAGCGGAACGCGATCACGAACCCGAGGACGATAACGGCAGCGCCAATCGCCGCCCAAAGGCCGAGCCGCTTTTCGATCTCGCGGCGAATGGCTTCACCGTAACGGTCGAGCACGACCGCGACGATGAAGAACCGGCCGCCGCGGGCGATGATCGAGCACAGGATAAACAGCCAGACGTTGTATCCCGCAAAACCCGAGGTGATGGTGACGAGCTTGTAGGGAATCGGCGTCAGGCCCTTGCCGATGATGATCCACGCGCCCCATTCCGCATATGACGCGCGAAACGCCTCGACCTTGTCGCCAAGCCCATAGAGATGAATGAGCCACTGGCCGACCGAGTCATAAAGGAGCGCGCCGATCGCATAGCCAAGCACGCCGCCGGCGACCGAGGCGATCGTGCATACGGTCGCGAACAGCCAGGCGCGTCGTGGCCGCGCCAGCGCCATCGGCAGCAGCATGACATCGGGCGGCACTGGAAAGAATGAGCTCTCGGCGAAAGCCACGGCCGCCAGAATCCAGAGCGCATGAGGCTTGTCAGCGGCGGCGATGCACCAGTCGTAGGTCCGTCTCAGCATGGCGCGATCAACCATTACGTGGCCGATTTGTCCATGGCCCACACGAAGATTCAGCGACGCCTGCACAACCGGTGAACATCGATCTCCGCGATCGGCTGCCCGCACGATAGGCAGCGCCGCCGTCGTTCCGCGTTGCCGATCCCGACGCAGCGCAGGAAGTCGAGCCTCACGCGCGCGATATCACGGGGGTCATCGCACATTCAGATCGTCTCTGATAAAGTACACCGCGTTACGGTCGCGCGCCGCGGCCCAGCCACCGAACTGCCGCAGTATCTTCATGCAAGTGCGTTCTTTGCGTCGTCTCTGGTGTATCCTGCTTGTGCTCGTGAGCGCGGTCGGCGTTGCATGTCCCGGCGTTGCGGACAATGGGGCCGACGCCGGCGCGCCAACCCAGATCAGGTTCTCGCTCGACCGCCCGATCGATGCCGCCGTGGCTCCGGTGGTTCTGGCATCGACCAGGGGACTGTTCCGCGCGGAAGGCCTGAGCGTCACGACGGCCGCGGCCGCCGACACCGCTGATGCGATTGCGCGTGTCGCGGCCGGCAAGAGCGATCTGGCGCTCGCGGACATCAACGCCCTGATCCGCTTTCGCGATCAGCGGGGCGCGCCCCCGGTCAAGGCCGTGTTCGTGCTGTTCGACAAGGCGGCTTACGCCTTCATCGCTCGCAAGAGCCGGGGCATCAACGCCCTTGCCGACATCGAGGGCAAGACAGTCGGCGTCATCGAGGGCGATCCTTCCATCAGGCTGTGGCCTGCGCTGGCGCGGCGGAACGGCCTGCGGCTCAAAACCGTGAAGTTGCAGCAGATCTCCCCGGCCGTTCGTGAACCGATGCTGTCGGCGGGCCAGCTCGACGCCATATCCGGCCTGTCGTACCTGTCGGCGATCGACCTGCGCGATCGCGGCATCCCGGCCGACGATATCGCGGTGCTGAGATTTGCCGACTACGGCTGCGCGGCCTACGGCAAGGCGCTGATCGTCAACCCGGCGTTCGCCGCCGGCAAGCCGGAAGCGGTGAAGGCGTTCCTGCGCGCGGTGATCGCCGGGCTGCGGCTCACCATCAGGGAGCCCGCGAAGGCCGTGGATGACGTGCTGGCTCAGATGGACGGCGGATCACGCGCTGTGGAGCTGGAACGCCTGCATACGGTCCTCAGCGACAATATTCTCACCAGCGAGGTCAGGCATAGCGGCATCGGCGGCATCGATCCGGCCCGGTTCGAGACGTTGCTCGACCAGATCGCCGAAGACTTCAGATTCCGCAATCGTCCGGCGGCTACGGATATCTTCGACAGCAGTTTTCTGCCCCCGGCCAGCGACCGCAGGATCACGCAGGTTGAGTGAGCGGCACGGGCCGCTATATTCCAGCGTCGGCCTCTGATTAGATGCCGTCTGCCGTCCGGCGCATTCTTCATCCGCGCCGGAATTTCTCAAGCTTTGCTTCCGATGGAATCAGAAGCAACGGTACGGACTGTTGCTCTGACTCGTTTCCTTCACGCGAACCGGCATCCATCCTGGGGTCAAGCCCGAGGACATGCTTCGCTCGAAAACGCTACAGCATCGCGATTCACAAGAGCCTTGCCTGATGTCGATGGTCCGCCTTTACACGCGCGTTCTCGAACTGCTCGGCGCGGAAGCGCGGCTCGGCTGGATCCTGGCCGGCGCCAACCTGCTGCTGGCGGGCGCGCAGTTCGCCGAGCCGGTGCTGTTCGGCCGCATCATTGACGTCCTGTCCGGCAATCCAGCCTCCGGCCTCTTTGGAATGGCCTCGACGTCACCCTGGCCGCTGCTGGCGGTTTGGGCGGCCTTCGGCCTGTTCACGATCCTGTGCGGCGTGACCGTGGCCCTGCAGGCCGACCGTCTCTCGCATCGCCAGCGTCAGGCCGTGCTGACCGGCTATTTCGAGCACATCATGCAGTTGCCGCTCGCCTACCACGCCGGCACCCATTCGGGACGGCTGATGAAGGTGATGCTGCAAGGCACGGATGCGCTGTGGCGGCTGTGGCTCGGATTTTTCCGCGAGCATTTCGCGGCGATGATGTCGCTCGTCGTGCTGCTGCCGCTGTCGCTCTATATCAACTGGCGGCTGGCGATCCTTCTGTTCGCGCTCTGCATCGTATTCACGATGCTGACGACGCTGGTGGTTCGCAGAACCTTCGACATGCAGAACGAGGTGGAGGCGCATTTCAGCGATCTTTCCGCGCGGGCCTCCGACGCCCTCGGCAACGTCGCGCTGGTGCAGAGCTTTGTTCGGGTCGACGCCGAGGTGCAGGGCCTGCGGTTCGTCGTCGACAAGCTGCTGTCTGCGCAGATGCCGGTGCTGTCGTGGTGGGCCGTCGTCACCGTGATGACGCGCGCCTCCACCACCATCACCATTCTGGCAATCTTCACCGCAGGCATCGCGCTGAACCAGCGGGGAATGACGTCGATCGGCGAGATCGTGATGTTCGTGAGCTTCGCCACCATGCTGATCCAGAGGCTGGAGCAGGTCGTTTCCTTCATCAACAGCGTGTTCATGGAGGCGCCGCGTCTTAAGGAGTTCTTCGACGTGCTCGACGCCGTTCCGGCCGTGCGCGACCGGCCCGACGCCGTCGATCCCGGACGATTGCAGGGACGCGTTGAATTCAACGACGTGTCGTTCTCCTACGACAGCAAAAGGCCGGCGGTCGCGAACCTGTCGTTTGTCGCATCGCCTGGGGAAACCATCGCGCTGGTCGGCCCGACCGGCGCGGGCAAGTCCACCGCCGTCGCGCTGCTGCACCGGGCGTTCGATCCGCAATCCGGCATCATCAGGATCGACGGCATGGACATTCGCGACCTCACGCTCAGCGGGTTACGGCGAAACATCGGCGTGGTGTTCCAGGAGCCGTTGCTGTTCAACCGCTCGATCGCCGAGAACCTCCGCGTCGGCAAGCCCGACGCCACCGACGAGGAGATGCGGCTCGCCGCCGGACGTGCCCAGGCGCTGGACTTCATCGAACGCGGCGAGAAAAAATTCGATACGCATGCCGGCGAGCGCGGGCGAATGCTGTCCGGCGGCGAACGGCAGCGGCTGTCGATCGCCCGCGCCCTGCTGAAGGATCCGCCGATCCTGATCCTCGACGAGGCGACCAGCGCGCTGGACGCCGTGACCGAGGCCAAGGTCAACGCCGCGCTCGACGAGGTGATGAAGGGACGCACCACATTCGTCATCGCGCATCGGCTGTCCACCATACGGAACGCCGCGCGAATTCTGGTTTTCGCGGATGGCCGCGTGATCGAAAGCGGAACTTTCGGCGAACTCCTGGCGAACGGAGGTCATTTCGCCCAACTCGCGAAAGCGCAATTCATGACGCAGGAGAGTACCCAGGCAGACCTGTCCTCATCGCGAACCAACCCGGCCGTCGAAATTCGGCCCCTTTCGTTGGGGAATTAGGCTGAGGACCATCTGTTCTGGCCTGTCGGGCTGGTATAGATTGGAGCGGCCGCGACGACGGCGCCCGGACACGCTTGAAACCCAGCCGCGTATTCCGCAAAAATGGATGCCGGTTTCGCGATCAGACGACGCGCAGCTACCGACCGAGCGCATCTTCTGACGCCTGACCGGACTCCATCGGAAAATGCTCGAGAAGCAGACCGTCTTGCTGAAAGAGGGTCTTAAAGGACCGGATCGACCGTGCATTCTTCCATCTTCCCGTTTCGCAAATGGCTACCGACCTGCATCGTCCTCGCGGCCGTGGCGCTGGTTACGCTCGCGCCATCCCGCACAGTTCATGCCACCGAAGCGCATCTGCTGATCGAAGCGGATACCGGAAAGGTGCTGGAAGCCGAGAATGCCACCTTTCCCTGGTATCCGGCCTCGGTCACCAAGCTCATGACCGCTTACGTCACGCTGACGGCGGTCAAGCAAAAGCGCCTCACGCTCGACACGCTGTTGACGGTATCGCCGACCGCCGCCGCACAGTCGCCATCGAAGATGGGCTTTCGGCCGGGCACCCAGGTGACCGTCGACAACGCGCTGAAGATGATGATGGTGAAGTCGGCCAACGACATGGCCGTGGTGCTTGCGGAAGGCGTCGGCGGGTCGATCGACGGTTTCTCGGCCGAAATGAACGCGGCCGCGCAGCGGCTTGGCATGACGCAGTCGAGCTATGTCAACCCGAACGGCCTGCCCGCCGACGGCCAGATTTCCTCGGCGCGCGACATGGCCATTCTCGCGCGCGCATTCATTCACGATCTGCCCGAATACGAATATTTCGTGCACATCCCCTCGATACGCTACGGCCGCAGGGTGACGCACAACTTCAACAAGCTGATCGGACGCTTTCCAGGCGCCGACGGCTTCAAAACCGGCTTCATCTGTGCCTCCGGCTACAATCTCGTCGCATCCGCCACGCAGAACGGCAAGCGCCTGATCGCGGTGGTGCTCGGCGCATCGTCGGGTACGATGCGGGCTGTGCGCGCCGCGCAGATGCTGGAGCGCGGCTTCGCCAATAACTCGCTGTCGTGGCTGCGACCGGCGCTCGGCACCGTCGACAGGCTGGCGCCGATCGCCGCGACGCCTCCCAATCTGCGCGATGAAATGTGCGGGCCGAAACGCAGGCATCCCGCCAGCGACGAGGATAACGATGTCGTCGCCAACACGTCAGCGACAAGCGCCGCCGTGATGTCGTTCTTCGCGACCGGCGCGCAACCGCCGACGCTTCGGCCGGTGGACATGATCGCGGCCGCCCCGGCGCCCTCGGATCCCGTCATTGTCTATACCGGACCGACGCGCACCGGCGCCGCCATCGCCGCCGCGGCGGAAGCCGACGCCGCGCGCGACGCTCCGCCGAAGAGCAAGAAGCCTGGCAAGACCGCCCGCGACAAACCCGCGCCGAAAGCAGAAGCCAGAGAAAAATCAAAGAACCGGGTCTCGATCACCATCGACCCCAAGTCCGCATCCAAGTCCACGCCCAAGTCCACAAAGCCCCCGGTCAATACCAAGCCCGCCGCCAGCCCATCCGCCAAGCCCAAAACCGCTGAAGGCAAGTCCAAACCCTAGCTGTTTAGTCACGCCGTTTTACTGAGCTTCATTGTTGTTGGATTTATTGTTCTGATCGGGATTGCTGGCCTATCTACCGAGCATCGCGGTCCCTTAAAAATAGAAAACCCCGCCGGAGCGGGGTTGAGTTCGTAAGCGAATGCGACGAATACGACGCTACCGTTAATCAGTCATATTTCAACGCGGGGCCCAGTATCCGCTCGGATGGGGACCCGTCCCCAAACGGTGGCATGCACCGCCTGGACCTCGGTAATTGCGAGTGCCACAGCCCTCACCGCGATGGCTTCCTGCAAAATTTCCGCCAGGATTGGGACCGCGTCCGAACCGATGACATGCGCCTCCCGGCCCGCGATAACGTCCTTGACCGCACCCGTCGGCAACCTGAACGATGTCCGTGGACCATCCCGGCGCGGAGGCAACCGGCATCGCCTGCAACGGCGTCGAAAGGAGGGAGAAAGCCGCAAATGCAAACGCAACTCTGAGGGCATTCATTATTGCCTTCTCCATGTTCTTCCCTCCGGAGCGGGGTTTTGCTCTGAGCAAGAAGCCGAAGCCGCCAACCTGTCTGGCGGATCAGGGGACTATAAGAACGGGGATAGGTGCGGTTGCAAGAACCTCGGCGGTTTGGCTGCCTAAAAGGACACTCTTGATCCCGCGGCGTCGATGAGAGGCCATGACGATCAGGCTGCATCCATTCTTCTTCGCCACATCAACAATAGCTGCGGCCGGTGAGACGTTCTGGGTATGGAGTGTCTCGACGGTCAATCCTATTTTTTCTGCCGCTGCTTTGGCTGCCGAAAGGATAGCTTTTGCATGCCGCGTGTCGGCATCTTCAAGCCGATCCGGATCCATACCAACCTTACCCCATTCGCTTTCACCAATAGAGGGAACGGGCGACTGCTCTGTCACAGTGATGATTGTAACCTTGCCGCCATATCCGTCGGCCAGCGACAGACCATAGTCGACACCTTTCTGTGCCAGTTCGGAGCCATCAGTAGGAATGAGAATATGACTGTGCATAGCGAGACCCCTCAGCCCTCAAAAACCCGCGATGATCATAACCATCACCTCTCAACTCAACAAGGAGCCCTTTCTCCCCGCGCACTCCATCATCAGCCACCAAACGGCAGCAGCGTGGCACCAGCGCCTAGACTCGTCTAGCTGTTGTTTTAACACGTTTTCTTCACGCGAGCCGGCATCCATCCTCGGGTCAAGCCCGAGGACATGCTTCGCTCGAAAACGCTATAATAACAGGCGGCAAACGCCGCACAGGCGAACCCTGCACGTTGGCCTCCAGACCATTTCGGGCCTGCCGACGGAATAAACCGTTAAGCTTGCTGCGGCGGTATTCGCGCGTCGTGATCGCGCAACTACTTGCCTTGGACTGCCGCCTTGCCCGATATTCCCTGCACAAGACATTCTCTTTCCCTTGAACATGGGATCACCGGGACGTCACATGGATCGCATCTGGCTCAGGCAATATCCCGCAGGCGTGCCCGCCGACATCGACGCTTCGCAATACGCTTCGTTGATCGAGTTGCTGGAGGAGAGCTTCGCCAGGTTCAGCGACCGCAAAGCTTTCATCTGCATGGACACGGCGATGACCTATCGCGAGATCGACGAAACGTCGCGTGCTCTCGGCGCTTACCTGCAGAGCCTGGGACTGAAAAAGGGGGCGCGCGTCGCGCTGATGATGCCGAACGTGCTGCAATATCCGATCTCGACGGTCGCCGTGCTGCGCGCCGGCTATGCCGCGGTCAATGTCAACCCGCTCTACACGCCGCACGAGCTTGAATATCAACTCAAGGATTCCGGCGCGGAAGCGATCATCGTGCTGGAAAACTTCGCAGCGACGGTGCAGCAGGCGATCGGTAAAACCGCCGTCAGGCACGTCATCGTCGGCAGCATGGGTGACCTGCTCGGCTTCAAGGGCCTGATCGTCAATTTCGTTGTCCGCCACATCAAAAAGATGGTGCCGCCATCATCGATTCCGCACGCCGTCAAGTTCAACGACGCCCTTGCCGCGGGGCGCGGCATGGCGCTGGCCCGGCCCGAACTCGCGCCTGACGATGTGGCCTTCCTGCAATATACCGGCGGCACAACCGGCGTCTCCAAGGGAGCGACGCTCCTTCATCGCAACATCCTCGCCAACATGCTGCAGAATGACGCGTGGCTACAGCCGGTGCTGAAAAAGCCGCCGGTGATCGATCAGCTTTTCATCGTCTGCGCCCTGCCGCTCTATCATATCTTCGCGCTGACGGCGTGCTTCATGCTGGGAATGCGCGCGGGCGGAGTCAATCTGCTAATCCCGAACCCGCGCGACATTCCCGGACTGGTGAAAGAACTGAGGAAGTATCAGATCAACTGCTTCCCGGCGGTGAACACGCTTTATAACGCTCTGCTCAACGCGCCCGGTTTCGAGCAGGTCGACTTCTCCAAGCTGAGGGCGTCGATCGGCGGTGGCATGGCCGTGCAGAAGGCCGTGGCGGAGAGATGGCTGAAAGTGACGGGATGCCCGCTGCTGGAAGGCTACGGTCTTTCGGAAACCTCGCCGACGCTGACCTGCAATCCCGCCGACGGCGACAAATATACCGGCTCCATCGGGCTTCCCCTGCCGTCGACATACATCTCCATCCGCGACAATGACGGGAGGGAGATGCCGCTCGGCGAGGCGGGAGAAATCTGCGCCAGCGGGCCACAGGTCATGCCGGGCTATTGGAACAGGCAGGACGAAACCGCGAAGGTGATGACGGCGGACGGCTTCTTCCGCACCGGCGACATCGGCGTCATGTCCACGGACGGTTACACCCGGCTCGTCGACCGCAAGAAGGACATGATCGTGGTCTCCGGTTTCAACGTCTACCCGAACGAAATCGAGGACGTGATCGCAAGCCATCCAGGCGTGCTCGAATGCGCCGTGATTGGAGTCAAGGACGAGAGGTCGGGCGAAACGGTCAAGGCGTTCGTAGTCAGGAAGGATCCTGATCTCACGCGCGAGGAAATCATCAAGTTCGCCCGGACGGAATTGACGAACTACAAGGTGCCGAAACAAATCGAGTTTCGCGATTCCCTGCCGAAAACCAATGTCGGCAAGATTCTCCGCCGCGCATTGCGCGACGAGAACAAGACGGCGGCGTGAGGCGGATACGGCCCTGCCCAACTGAAACTTTCCAATGGAAAAGTTGTCCGCGCATGCGTGGACAACGAGAACAGCAAAGCGTTGCATCATGAAATCCGAAAGCACGTCCCTCCCCTCTCCCGCCGATGTCCTCGCTTTCTGGCGCGCCGCCGGACCGGGCAAATGGTACACAAAGGACAACGCGTTCGACGTTGAGGTGAGCCGTCGCTTTCTTCGGCTTTGGGAAGCCGCCGGCGCGGGCGAACTCGCAGAATGGGAGAAGACCGACGACGGCGCGCTGGCGCTCGTCATCGTGCTCGACCAGTTTCCGCGCAACATGTTCCGCAGCGACGCCCGGACCTTCTCGACCGACGACCAGGCGCTGGCCGTCGCCGAGCGTGCCATCGCCCGCGGCGCCGACACGCGCATAGAGGCCGACCTTGTCGAGTTCCTCTATGTTCCCTTCATGCATTCCGAACGGCTGGCGGATCAAGACCGTTGCATTGAGCTGTTTCGCACCCGCGGCCGACCCGAGAATCTCAAATTCGCAGAAATCCACGCCGACATCATTCGCCGGTTCGGCCGTTTTCCCCACCGCAACCTTGTGCTCGGACGCGCGACGAACGCGGAAGAGCAGGCGTTTCTCGATACAGGTGGATTCGCCGGGTAGCTTTTCAGCCGCGCGTTGTGTTCGCCGGGGCCTTGATGACAGCGCCGTGAGCGCGTGACGATTGCCGTTTCGCGGCTATGGAATACTGTATGTTCGTCCCTCCACGCCCACCGCCATTCCAGGAGATTTGACGATGACCATCAAAGTTGGCGACTGCCTGCCCAACGCGACGTTCCGCATCATGACCGAGGACGGAGTTCTAACAAAGAGCACCGACGATATCTTCAAGAGCAAGAAAGTCGCGTTGTTCGCGGTGCCGGGCGCCTATACCGGCACCTGCCACAAGCAACACCTTCCGAGCATTTTCGCCAGCGCCAACGCCATCAAGGGCAAGGGCGTGAACGAGATCGCCATCGTCTCCGTGAACGACGTCTTCGTCATGAACGCGTGGAAGCGCGACACCGACCAGCGAAACGAGGCCACGTTTCTCGCGGATGGCAACGCCGAATTCGCAAAAGCCATCGACATGACGTTCGATGGTTCCGAGAAGGGGCTCGGCATCCGCTCGAAGCGCTATTCCATGCTGGTCGAGGACGGCGTTGTGAAGACGCTGAATGTCGAGGACTCACCCGGCAAGGTCGAGGTCTCCGGCGGCGACAAGCTGCTCGGGCAGCTTTGAAAGCCCATAACGCTCACACTTCAACATCGTCATGGGAGGGCTCGCCCCGGCCATGACGATCCCGGGCGATCAAACCGTTCGCATCAACTTGGCCATCGCAACGCCCTCGCGCGCAAGCTGATCGGCGCGCTCGTTTTCGCTATGGCCATCATGGCCCTTGATCCAGTGCCAGCGCACCTGATGCGGCTGCAGGGCGGCGTCGAGCCGTTGCCAGAGGTCCACGTTCTTCACCGGCTTCCTGTCGGCCGTGCGCCAGCCATTGCGCTTCCAGCCGTGAATCCAGGCGGTGATGCCCTGCCGCACGTACTGGCTGTCGGTGGTGAGATCGACAAGCGCCGGACGTTTCAGCGCCTCTAGCGCCGAGATCGCCGCCAGCAATTCCATCCGATTGTTGGTGGTGTGCGGTTCGCCGCCCTTCAACTCTTTCTCGATGTCGCCGAAACGCAAGATCGCGCCCCAGCCGCCGGGCCCCGGATTGCCTGAGCAGGCGCCGTCGGTGAAAATCGTGACATGCGGAAGCGCGGGCGAATTCACGCCACCGGCCCCAATATCGCGACGCCGTAATCGCGGACGCCACCGACCCGCTGCTGGAAACGCAGCTTACGGACATATTCGAGTGGGTCTTTCGGCTTCACCAGCGCGCCCGCGGGGACGTTGAGAAAATCAACCAGCCGCGTCAGCAGGAACCGCAGCGCGGCGCCCCGCGCAAGCAACGGCAGCGCCGCCTGCTCGGCCTCCGACAGCGCGCGTTCCCGATGATAGGCGCCAAGCAGCGCGCGCGCCTTGGTGACATTGAAGGCATGATCCGGCTCGAAACACCATGCGTTGAGGCAGATCGCGACGTCATAGGCGAAGAAATCATGGCACGCGAAATAGAAATCGATCAGCCCCGAGAGCCTGTCGCCGAGAAACAGCACATTGTCGGGAAACAGGTCGGCATGGATCACGCCGCCAGGCAACTCCTGCGGCCAGCGCGCCTCGAGGTGGTCGAGTTCAGCCTTGAGAAAATCGTGCAATCCCGGCTGCACCGTATCGGCGCAAGCTCCGGCCTGTTCGAACAGCGGCCGCCAACTCCACACCGACAGCGCGTTGGCGCGCCTCATGGAGAAGTCGCGGCCCGCGAGATGCAGTTTCGCCAGCGCCGCACCGACCGCGGCGCAATGAGCGACGTTCGGCTTCCGTGGCCACACGCCCTCGAGAAAATCGATGATGGCGGCAGGACGCCCCGCGAGGCTGCCGAGAGTTTCGCCGTTTCTGGTCCTGACCGGCTGCGGACACACGATGCCATGGGTCGCCAGATGACCCATCAGGCCGAGAAAGAACGGCAGGTCGTCGATGGCGACGCGCTTTTCATAGAGCGTCAGGAAAAACGATCCGGAGGTGGTGTGCAGCAGATAGTTGGAGTTCTCGACGCCCTCGGCGATGCCCTTGTAGGACAGCAGTTCGCCGATATCGTAGGCTTTCAGAAAATCCGCAAGCTCCTCGGCGGCGACGTCGGTGTAGACCGCCATCTCATATCCCCGTTCCGGTCATGGCAGTGCGATCGCGTTCTCGCGCGAAGCGGATGACCTGTTCGCGTGAAGAAAACGCGCCAAAACAAAATCATAGCCTCGCTTCCGATTCTATCAGAAGCGGAAAGGCTCTAGGCGGCGTCCGGCCGCAGCGAGCGGGGCAGCGGGAAGAACTCGTTTTCTTCCGCGGCCGAGACCGTCTCCACCTCGAGTTCATAGCGCGCCGCGAATGCATCCATGATTTCCTCGACGATGACTTCGGGCGCCGACGCGCCGGCGGTGATGCCGAGGCTTTTGATCCCCTCGAACATGCTCCAGTCGAGATCGCCGGCGCGCTGCGCAAGCACAGACACCTTGCATCCCTCGCGCTCGGCAACCTCGCGCAGCCGTTGCGAGTTGGAGGAATTAGGCGCCCCGACCACGATCAGCGCGTCGACCACCGGCGCCACCTTCTTGACGGCCAGCTGGCGATTGGTGGTGGCGTAACAGATGTCTTCCTTGTGCGGCCCATGAATGTTGGGGAAGCGTTGCTTCAGCACCGCCACGATCTCGGCGGTGTCGTCGATGGACAGCGTGGTCTGGGTCACGAACGCCAGATTATCGGCATCCTTCGGCGTGAATTTCTCGGCATCCTCGGCGGTCTCGATCAGGGTCACCGCACCCGCCGGCAACTGCCCGACGGTGCCGACGACTTCCGGATGATGAGAATGCCCGATCAGCAGAATCTCGTGGCCTCGCTTGAAATGGATCGCCGCCTCGCGGTGAACCTTGGTCACCAACGGACAGGTGGCGTCGAGCGAGAAGAAATTGCGCCGCTGAGCATCCGCGGGAACCGATTTCGGCACGCCATGAGCGGAGAAAACCACTGGCGCCGTGGTGTCGTCGGGAATCTCCGCCAGTTCCTCGACGAAAATCGCTCCCTTGGCGCGAAGGCTGTCCACAACATAGCGATTATGGACGATTTCGTGACGCACATACACCGGCGCTCCATAAAGCGTCAGCGCACGTTCCACGGTGTCGATCGCCCTGACGACCCCGGCGCAGAAGCCGCGGGGCGAACAGAGCACGATTTTAAGTTTCGGTTTAGCATTCATGAGGCGATCCGGGACCGAATCACCCATACCGACAGGGCGGGAACGGCCAATAATGATGACTTTGGACGGCTTTCGGGCGCTGTCAAGACAGCCCCCCAAACCGGAGGTTCGACGGAGCAAACCATTGCGCGGCCGACCTCCGGCAGCATATATAGACTCCAATTCCCGTCATCGTCGATGACCAAAAGGCTTTGCCCCGAGGGTTGGGCAGAGCGCAAAGGAGATTTGCCATGAGCAATGCACCGCTGATGCCGAAAGCGACTGCCGTGTGGCTCGTCGACAATACCGCGCTGTCGTTTGATCAGGTCGCCGACTTCACCAAGATGCATCCCTTGGAAGTCCGCGCCATCGCCGACGGCGACGCCGCCCAGGGCATCAAGGGCATGGACCCCATCTCCACCGGCCAACTCACCCGCGACGAGATCGAGAAAGGCGAGAAGGACCCGGATTACCGGCTGAAGCTGAGCGAGAGCCGGGTGGTGCTGCCCCCGGCAGCCAAGAAAAAGGGACCCCGTTATACTCCGGTGTCACGCCGCCACGAGCGGCCGAGCGCGATCCTCTGGCTCGTGCGCAATCATCCGGAACTGAAGGACGCCCAGATCATGCGTCTGGTCGGCACCACCAAAACCACGATCGCCGCTGTGCGCGACCGTACCCACTGGAACGCCTCGACCCTGACGCCGATGGATCCGGTGACGCTGGGCCTTTGCTCGCAGATCGAACTCGACTTCGAGGTGCAGCGCGCCGCCAAGGAAAAGCCGACCGATCAGCAGTATGGCGGCGCCACCCTGCTGCCGGCATCCGAAACCACGCGCAAGGATGGCGGGTTCGAGCCGACCGAGAAGCAGCAGGAAGACCTCAACGTCGACGCTGTATTCGCCAAGCTGAAGACAATCGGCGGCAAGAAAGCCGAGGATGAGCAAACAGAGTAAAGGCGTTCAGACTTGACCGGTTCACGGCGTGGGTTCCGCGCCACGAGATCTCAGCGATCCCGATCCGGCAAGGCAACGTACCGGACGCCGCTTCCATGGCCATGACGGACCATCGGGACAGGCGCGCCGCTGAACGCCGTTACTGCCCGTTCAGCATCCGCTCGGCGAGATCGCGGTGGGAGCGTTCCATCCGATCCGATCGCGTGGCGGCGACGTCGCGATTCTTGCGGCAGGCGGTGTAGGCCGCCGATCCCTGCGGTCCGCCGTGCGTCTGACAGTACGCATCGTCATCGCCCTGGGACAGCGCGCTCGGATTGTGCCGCTCAAGATTAGCACATCCGCCCAGGGACAGCACAGTCAGCGACAGTACGGCCAAAGCGATGACCGCGCGCGTGGATGTCGTCCGTCCCATGATTGTCCCCGCATTGCCGGAGCCTGGAGCATGATCTCGAAAGGAGAAACTTTCGACAGCATCGTGGTCCACTGAAAAGAGCACTTCAGCCTGATACGATGCAGTTGAATTGGGAGCTTTTTGAGGACTGCCGGGAGAAAGGCTCCGTCGCCATGCAAGACGACGGAGCAGTACATCCGGGGCTGGACGATCGGGAGGATGAATCGTCCCAGTTCGAACCGGATGGTGTCATGTTACGAGGCGCGAATTACGAGGTGCAAAGCTGCTCCTCGGCAAGGCCGTCCCCGGAACGCGCCCTCACCGCACGGAAGGCGGCGATGTCGCGTGATCGGCCTCGGCGCGGTCCAGCCGAAAAGCCGGGCCACGCCAGAGCCGGATCTATCACTCGGCGGCGACCGCCGTTTCACCAATGCGCGGATCAAGCTTGCCGGCGCGGTAGAGCTTGGCCATTTCAGCCAATGGGATCACCTTGATCTTCGAGGCATTTCCGGCCGTGCCGAACTGCTCGAAACGCTCGCGGCAGAGGTCGCGCATCGCATCCATCGCGGGTTTCAGGAACTTGCGCGGATCGAACTCGCTTTTGTTGCTGGCCGCGACTTTCCGAAATACCGCGGTCATGGCCAGCCGGCAGTCGGTGTCGATATTGACCTTGCGGACGCCATGCTTGATGCCGCGAACGATTTCCTCGACCGGTACGCCCCAGGTCTGCGGCATCTCGCCGCCGTACTTGTTGAACTCATCCTGCAGATGCTGCGGCACCGAGGACGAGCCGTGCATCACCAGATGAGTGTTGGGAAGGCGACGGTGGATTTCCTCGACCACCTTCATAGCGAGAATGTCGCCGTCCGGCTTGCGCGAGAACTTGTAGGCGCCGTGCGAGGTGCCCATCGCGATCGCCAGCGCATCGACCTTGGTGGCGCGGACAAAATCCACGGCCTGGTCCGGATCGGTCAGCAACTGATCGTGACTGACCGGACCTTCGATGCCGTGTCCGTCCTCCTGCTCGCCGCCGCCATGCTCGAGCGAACCGAGCACGCCCAGTTCGCCTTCCACCGAGGCGCCGACCCAATGCGCCATGTCGACGACGCGGCGGGTGATGTCGACGTTATACTCATAGTCCGCCGCGCTCTTGGCGTCGGCCTTGAGCGAGCCGTCCATCATCACTGAGGTGAAGCCATATTTGATCGCGGTGGCGCAGGTCGCTTCCTCGTTGCCGTGATCCTGATGCATGCACAGCGGAATGTGCGGATACATCTGGTCCAGCGCGTCGATCATGTTCGCCAGCATGATGTCGTTGGCGTAGGAGCGTGCGCCCCTGGAGGCCTGGAGAATGACCGGAGCGTCGACGGCGGCCGCCGCCTCCATGATGGCAAGGCCCTGCTCCATATTGTTGATGTTGAACGCCGGAACGCCGTAGCCGTGTTCCGCGGCGTGATCCAACAACTGTCTCAAAGTTATGCGCGCCATGTCGGTTCCCTCCCCATCTGGCTATCGTGAAAAGACATCGCGTTTGACGCGATCGTATTCTTGGCCACGTCCCCTCCTGGCGCCATCGGGGTTGACGATTCCGGACATGCGATCATTCCCCTCATGCGCGCCTCTTTCGCTCGATGAGTTGAAGGATCAGCGGCGTCAGGATCAACTGCATCGCGAGATCCAGCTTGGACCCGTGGATGACAATAGAGTTGGCGCGCGACATGAAGCTGTTCGGGATCATGGACAGCAAATATGGAAAATCGATGCCTTTCGGATTTTTCAGACGGATGACGACCATCGACTCGTCGGGCGTCGGTATCCACCGGGCGATAAACGGATTTGAGGTGTCCACCGTCGGCACGCGCTGGAAATTGATATCCGTCTCCGCGAACTGAGGACAGATATAGTTGACGTAATCCGGCATGCGCCGAAGGATGGTGTCGGTGACGGCCTCGGTGGAATAGCCGCGCGCGCTACGGTCGCGGTGCAGTTTCTGAATCCATTCGAGATTGATCACGGGAACCACGCCGATCTTGAGATCCGCGTACTGCGCGACATTCACCTTGTCGGTGACGACGGCCCCGTGAAGGCCCTCATAGAACAACAGGTCCGAATTCTCAGGCAACGGCTGCCAGTCCGTGAAGGTGCCGGGAGGCACACCATGGAGCGCCGATTCCGTATCGTCATGGACATAATATCGCGTGGTGCCCGTTCCGGTCTCGCCATAGCTGCGGAACACCGACTCGAGTTCGGCGAACAGGTTGGTTTCAGGGCTGAAATGACTGAAGTGCCTGTTGCCCTTGTCCGATTCCTCGGCCATGCGGGTGCGCATCTCGGCGCGGTTGTAACGGTGAAAGGCGTCGCCCTCGATGTAGGCCGCGACGACCTTCTCGCGGCGGAAAATCTGCTCGAAGGTCCGCTTGACGGACGTCGTACCGGCGCCCGACGAACCCGTAATTGATATGATAGGATGTTTCCTCGACACGATATCAGCCCCTTAAACGCGAAACAGACCGCGATTCCCGAACAACGGCGCATTCGCTTCCAGAGCGCCATCAGGCACCGTATGCAAATGCTCGAGCCGCTGGACGTTCTTGATCGACCCCATGATCAGCGGAACTCGCTGGTGCAGGCTGCCGGGAACGAGATCGAGAACCCGCTTTCGTCCGGTCGAAGCACCGCCTCCCGCCTGCTCGACGATGAAAGCCATCGGGTGCGCCTCGTAAACCAGGCGCAGGCGTCCTTCCTCGTAACCGTCGCGGGCGTCTCCGGGATAAAGGAAGATGCCGCCGCGAATGAGGATGCGGAACGCCTCCGCGACCAGCGAGCCGATCCAGCGCATGTTGTAATTCTTGCCGCCGGCGCCATCGGCTCCCGCAAGGCACTCGTCGATATAGGCGCGAACCGGCAGGTCCCAGTGCCGCCTGTTCGATGCGTTGATCGCGAATTCGGTGGCTTCCGCCGGAATCTTCACTGCCGATCCGGTAAGCTTGAATACCCTGTCGACCCGGTCAAGCGTGAAGATGTCGACACCCTGCCCGAGCGTAAGAACAAGAGAGGTCTGCGGGCCGTAGACAACGAAACCAGCCGCGAGTTGCTCACTTCCGGCCTGCCTGAAGGCGGCGTTCACATCGGAGGGCGTCGGCATGATCGAAAAGATCGTACCCACCGACATGTTCGTATTGATGTTGGATGAACCGTCCAGCGGATCGAATGCGACGCAGATCGGCGCGCCCGGATTCAAAATATCCAGTTCCTCCATTTCCTCGGAGGCCAGCGCTGCGATCGGCTGCTTGCCGAGAGCGTCGCGGATAATTTGATCGGCGCGAACATCCAGATCCTTCTGAACATCCCCGTCGGTGTTGCGGCCTTGTGCCTGTCCGGTGATCCCGGCCAGCGCGCCGCGGCAAGTCAGATCAGAAATATCGATCGCGGCCTGCGCAAGCGCAGCTACCGCCCCCTTCACTGCCTGGCGAAGCGGATCCGATCCCCCCTCGCCATCCATCCTTTCCTGCAGTGTCATCTCTTGACTCATTCAGACTCCCCCTCGGCCGCAATCTCCAAACAGCCAATTTGCCGCTTTCCAGAGCGTCGCGCGAATTGACTCGTTGCATGTAATAAGTACAATTTCAATATCCTTCATAGCCGCAAAATTTTCCTTATATGATCACGAAGCTTCGCGACGTAACTATCCGGCAGCTTCGTGCTTTGGCATCGGTCGCGGCCGGCGGCAGCGTCACCGCCGCCGCAAACAAACTGCATTTGACTCAACCCGCGGTCACGCTGCAACTGCGGAATCTTCAGCAGCTTTGCGGGCTGCCTCTGCTTCAGAGAACCAGCGAGGGCATGACCCTCACGCCTGCCGGACAGGAACTGTATACGCTTTTCGAGCGCATCGAAGCCGCGATTGACAGTTGCGCGACGTCGCTCGACATGATCACAGGCCGAACCGGCGGACGCATATCGATCGGCGCGGTCAGTACGGCAAAGTATTTTGTCCCCTTCGCGATTTCCGCCTTTTCGAAGCTTCATCCGGGGATGGACATCAGCCTGACGATCGTCAATCGCCAGGACATCCGCCAGGCTTTGCGCGGCTATGCGCTCGATCTTGCGATCATGGGCCATCCGCCTCCCGATATCGAACTCGACACGCATCTGATCGGCGATCATCCGCACGTCGTTATCGCGCCGACGGGACACCGGCTGGCGAACGCGTCCGGACTTACGGCGGTGGATCTGGCGCACGAAAAGTTCCTTTCCCGCAAGCCGGGCTCGGGTACGAGATTCCTCATGGAACAGTTTTTTGAGAAGAGCAATCTCGAGCCTCAGATCGGCATGGAGATGAGCAGCAACGAAACCATCAAGCAGGCGGTTATCGCCGGTCTCGGGATTGCTTTCATCTCGGCGCATACCGTGGCCGTCGAACTGAGGGAGGGACGAATGATCACGCTCGATATCACCGGTCTTCCGATCATCCGGCAATGGTTCGTCGTCAGGAAGAAAGACAAGGTGCTGCTGCCTCCGGCGCAGGAAATGCTGGATTTCCTGGTCGCGAACGGCAAGGAGTTCCTGCCGCAGGCGCCGATCGGCCGCGTACGGTAAAAGCCCGCATCAGGGTCGATTCGTCGCGCGTTGCGTTGCGCTCCAGGCGCATCGAAATTATAAGTCATTGAAATAATGGTCGGAGTGGCAGGATTTGAACCTGCGACCCCTGCGTCCCGAACGCAGTGCTCTACCGGGCTGAGCCACACTCCGACAAGACGCGGCTTATAGCGTCGGGTTGCGCGCACCGCAAGAAGCTGAAATCGAGAACTGACATTCCATGACCGTGGACCTCAAGACGCAGATTCTCCCGGCCGGCGAGACGGCGGCCGCCGCGGCGGCGCGGATCCTTCATAATGGCGGGCTTGTCGCGTTTCCCACCGAGACCGTTTACGGCCTCGGCGCTGACGCCGCCAACGCGGAGGCGGTCGCGCGGCTCTACCGGGCCAAGGGCCGGCCCGCCTTCAACCCGCTGATCGCGCATGTCAGCGATCTTGCGGCGGCCCAGAGGATCGCCCGGTTCGATGCAGCCGCGCTCGCACTCACAGAAGCGTTCTGGCCGGGCCCGCTGACGCTGGTGCTTCCGAAGGTCGCGCGCTGCCCGGTCGCCGATCTCGCCACCGCAAGCCTCGATACCATCGCGCTGCGGGTTCCCGCCCATCCGGTGGCGCGCGCTATCCTGCGCGGGTTCGGCGGGGCGGTCGTCGCGCCGTCCGCCAACCTGTCGGGCCATGTTTCCCCGACGACGGCGGCGCATGTGCGACATGATCTCGAAGGCCGGATCGATCTCATCGTCGACGGCGGACCGGTGGAGGTCGGTATCGAGTCCACCATTGTCGGCTGTTTCGATCGGCCGACGCTGTTGCGGCCCGGCGGGATTTCGCGCGCGGACATCGAGCGCGTGCTGGGCGGCCCCTTGGTCTCGCCCGCTCCCGCCGCGGCCGATGGACGACCGCGGGCGTCGGGAATGCTGGCCTCGCATTACGCGCCGCGCGCCAGGATGCGGCTCAATGCCGCAAACCTTGCGCCCGGCGAGGCGCTGCTGGCCTTCGGGCCAGTCGATCCGCCGGGCATCGACACCGCGGTTGCGGTGATGAACCTGTCCGAACGCGGTGATCTGAAGGAAGCGGCCGCTCATCTGTTCGGCTGTCTTCGCGCCCTCGACGCCAGCGGGGCGCGAACCATCGCGGTGACGCCGATCCCCGAGGACGGGCTCGGGGAAGCGATCAACGACCGGCTGCGCCGCGCCGCCGCGCCGAAAGGCTGATGGATTTGCCGATCGCCATATCAAAATCCGCGCAGCCGCCGTTGTCGCCCGATCTGATCGCGCGCCTCGCCGCCATCGTCGGCGACAAATATGCGGTGACTGACGCTGACGAACTGGCGCCCTACCTCACGGAGGCGCGCAACCTGTTTCACGGCCGTTCGCCGCTGGTGCTGCGCCCCGCATCCACGGCGGAGGTGTCGGCGATCTGCAGGCTCGCGAGTGAACACCGGATCGCGCTGGTGCCGCAGGGCGGCAACACCGGTCTCGTCGGCGGGCAAACCCCGCACAACGGCGAGGTGGTGGTGTCGATGCGGCGGATGGACAAAATCCGCGAGGTCGATACCGCCTCCAACACAATGACGGTGGAGGCCGGCGCTATCCTGCAAGCCATCCAGCGGCGCGCCGACGAGGCCGGCCGTTTCTTCCCCTTGTCGCTCGGCGCCGAAGGAAGCTGCACTATCGGCGGCAATCTCTCGACCAATGCCGGCGGCACCGGCGCTCTCGCATACGGCGTGGCGCGCGACATGGCGCTCGGACTCGAGGTGGTGCTGCCCGACGGCCGCACCCTCAACGGGCTGTCCAAGCTGAAAAAGGACAATACCGGCTACGACCTGCGCAACCTGTTCATCGGCGCCGAAGGCACCCTCGGCATCATCACCGCCGCGGTCGTGAAGCTGTTTCCAAAACCCCGCTCCGTGCAAACCGCCTTCGTCGGTCTGAGAACGCCGGCCGACGCCTTGAGATTACTGGCCATCTCACAGGCCGAAGCCGCGGGCAGCCTGACAAGCTTCGAACTGCTCGCGGAGATCTGCGTCGACATCTGCGTCAGGCACGGCTCCGGCATCCGCGATCCGCTCACCCGTCGCTATCCCTGGTACGTGTTGATGGAAGTCTCGTCCTCGCGCGACGATGCGACGGCGACCGTCGAGACCATTCTCGAGCGGGGCATAAAGAGCGGCTGCATCGAGGATGCGGCGATCGCGGCCAGCCTTCAGCAGCGTGCGGCGTTCTGGAAGCTGCGGGAGACGATTCCACCGGCCCAGAAACGGGAGGGCGGCTCGATCAAGCACGATATCTCGGTGCCCGTCGCCGCCATACCCGCCTTCATTGCCGAGGCTAACGCCGCTGTGGTGAAGCTCATTCCGGACGCGCGTCCGGTCCCGTTCGGCCACCTTGGCGACGGCAATATCCACTACAACGTCAGCCAGCCCGTGAGCGGGATGACGACGCATGAATTTCTCGCCCGGTGGCAGGAGGTCAATGCCGTCGTTTTCGCCATCGCGCTGCGGATGGGCGGCTCGATTTCCGCCGAACACGGTATCGGCGTTCTGAAGCGCGATGACCTGCCCCGCGTGAAGGACAAGACGGCGATCGAGACGATGCGCGGCATCAAGGCGCTGTTCGACCCTCTCGGCATCATGAATCCGGGCAAGGTGCTGTAGAGGGTTCGAAACGGTAGCGCCCTGAAGATAGAGCGATAGCTGCAAATGCTTTTGGTTCCACGTCAAAACAACGAGCCCTGACCGTCGTTGCCGGAGGCTGCGGGCGCGACCTTGCGAGCTACCGGCTTCCTTGCGGCCTGCTTCGCCTCGCTTTCCGCCTGCTCCGCCGAGATCGGCATGATCAGTTGCTCATCGTCGTTGACGACGCGGTTCACGCGCACAGATACCTCATGCCAGACGAATTCGCCGTTTTCCGGCGCGCGGAGCAACAGTGTGGCTCCCCCGGCATCGACAGCGTTGCCGTCGAGCCAGCGCGCGTGATCCCTCGGGGCGATCGTCACCGGCACGCGCGGATGCAAGGTCGCGATATCACCCCGCGCCGCCGTGGTGATGATGGCGACCGTGTCGAGTTCTTCGCCGTTCGGCCCGTTCCAGGTCTCGGCCAGCCCCGCGAACGCCATCAGCCCGCCATGGCCCGGCCGGATGAAAAGCGGCTGCTTTCGTCCTTCCGATTGACGCCACTCGTAATAGCCGTCGGCCGGAAGCAGGCAGCGGCGCCGTTTCATCGCGTTCCTGAAAGCCGGCTTATCGAGCACCGTTTCGGCGCGAGCATTGATGAGAAGCGCGAATTGCCGGGGGTCCTTCACCCAGACCGGAATCAGTCCCCATCGCATCAGACGAAAATGCCGGCCTCCGTTTTCGAGGAGGATGACAGGAACCGGCTGCGTCGGCGCAACATTGTACCGCGGCGGGAAATTCGGCTGTTCAGCGTAGCCGAAAGCCTGACGCATCGCCTCCGGCGGCGACAGGATTACATAGCGTCCGCACATTTCGTCATCCCAACAAACGTAACATTCAATCCGTTTTAATCCCGCGGTCCGACACTGGGACCAATGACACCCCGAGCCGACGAATCACTCCCCTCTCCCCCGACCGCGAGCCGCCCCGGCCAGAACAGGCCGGACAGCGCCGCCGCGCTGGCGGCCGCCAATATCAATCCGCAAAGCTGTCTTGCGACCGACTATCTCAATCATTTCAACGAAGCCATCATGCTGCTCGAAATGATCCCGGACATGCCCGATTGCGTGGAGGACTTCCTGAACTGGCGGCCCATGACCTATCAGGAGCACTTCATGGCGTCCGGTTTCAAGGCGCGCGAGCAGGCGATCGAGGCTTATGAGAACGCAGCCCCCGAAATTCGCGCCGAATTCGATAGACTGACCATCACGATGACGTCCATCCTGACCGCGGTGGCTGCCGCGACCAAGGACATCCACCGGCACGAGACCCGCGCCGCGCTTGCGACCGAGGCAGTCAGCTGGATCAAGCCGATGATCACGCGGGCGGGCGGCATTATCAATGGCCAGGGTCGGGAAACCGATGTCGACTACATCATGAACCACTGATGCCGCCGCCTCAATTTCCGCAGATCGCCGTCAGCGCCGCGATCTTCCGCGACGGCAAGGTTCTGCTGGTGCGCCGCGCGCGACCGCCCGCCAAGGGCTTGCACTCGCTGCCCGGCGGACGCATCGCGTTCGGCGAGACCGTCGCCGCCGCGCTGCATCGCGAGGTGGCGGAGGAAACCGGGCTCAGGATCGAGATCACCGGCCTCGCGGGCTGGCGGGAGGTGATGCCGACCCTTCCGGGCGACGGGCATTATATCGTGATGTCGTTCGCGGCCCGCTGGATCGCAGGCGAGCCCATCCTGAACGACGAACTCGACGCCTTCAGCTGGGTCGCCCCGGAGCTGCCGGGCGAATTGCGGCTTACCGAAGGTCTGCGAACCATCATCGATGCGGCACGGCGGCTTGTCGGGGTTTGAAGCGGGCTTGAAACGTCTTGCGCGGATTGCCCTGCCTTGCTTCCATCGCACGGAATGGGCATATCACGGCGGATTCGGGCCCTTTATGCGCAAATCGGTTTTAGCGATTGTTCTGATGACGACAATCTGTGGCGCGCTGCCCGCGCGCGCGCAGGACGGAGCCGCGCCCTTCGACGCCGAGTTGCAGCGTCTGGCCGAAATCCTCGGCACGCTGCATTATCTTCGCGGCATCTGCGCCGCCAACGACGGGGCGAAATGGCGCAATGAAATGCAGGCCTTGATCGACGCCGAAACGCCGTCGGGCGAACGCCGCGCCAGGATGATCGCGGGATTCAACCGTGGCTATAACTGGTTCCAGCAGACCTACCGGGCGTGCACGCCGGCCGCGAATGTCGTCATCCGCCGTTATGTCGAGGAAGGCGCGAAAATTTCCCGCGACCTGACAGCCAGATACGCGAATTGAGCCGGCTTTCCGGACATTTCCGGGATATCCGGGTCAGTCCTTTGGACATCCCTCCAAAAGCGCTCTCGGAACGCGTTTCAAATGCAAAAAGGGACGTTAACCTTTCCTAAAGAACTGGCTGTCCGCTGCCCGCTCGCGTGCTAAACCACGGATGTTGAGCGTTCGCCTCGTCAGACGCATTCGGAATTTACATGCACCCGCCATTTGCATTCAGCCCAGCCCGCGATTCGTTTGCCGATCAGGAACAGAAGCAGGCGGCCCTCAGCTATCTCAATGAAGCATGGGCCGACGCGCGCCACGACGGCGTCGATGGTGACTGTCTGGCGCAGGCCAGCCTGTTTGCCGCCTTCGCCGAGCTTGTCAGCACCTATGGTGAGGACGCCGTGGCGACCTTCGTCGAAGGTCTGGCAGGCCGCGTCCGCAACGGCGAATTCTCGATCGCACTGGCGAAGCAATAAGCCCCGGATCAGGCCGTCCGGAGCCAAACCAGCCGCAACTGACAGATCCGGACCCAAATCCGTTTCACGGTCCGGGCTCACATGATCCACGCGTCAGAACGCGAACCGGTCATCCATCTCGGGACGAGCCAGAGGACATGCTTGGCTCGAAAACGCTATAGCGTCTCCAGAAAACGCACCGGCTCTCCCGTGGATGCGGTGGCCAGCTCTCCTTGCCACATCACGCGTCGACCGCGCACGAAGGTGCCGACCGGCCAGCCCGTCACCTCAACGCCGTCATAGGGCGTCCAGCCCGCGCGCGACGCCACCCACTTGTTGGTGATGGTCTCGGTCCGCTTGAGATCGACCACGGTGAAATCAGCATCAAAGCCGGCCGCGACCCGTCCCTTGCAGGCGATGTTGAACAGCCGCGCCGGACCGGCGCTGGTGAGATCGACAAAACGCGCCAGCGACAGGCGGCCCGAACTGACGTGATCCAGCATCAGGGGCACCAGCGTCTGCACGCCGGTCATGCCCGATGGCGACGCGGGATAGGTCTTCCGCTTCTCTTCCAGCGTATGCGGCGCGTGATCGGAGCCGAGCACGTCGATGATGCCTTGCTCGATGCCTTTCCATATCCCTGAACGATGAGCGGCGTCGCGCACCGGTGGATTCATCTGCGCCAGCGTGCCGAGCCGCTCATAACATTCGGGCGCGGCCATGGTCAGATGATGCGGCGTCGCCTCGCAGGAGGCCACATCCTTATGGTCGCGCAAATATTCGATCTCCTCGCGGGTCGAGATATGCAGCACATGAATGCGCTTTCCGGTCTCGCGGGCGAGCGTGACGAGCCGCTGTGTCGCCAGCAGCGCGGCGGTCTCGTCGCGCCACAGCGGATGCGAGCGCGGATCATTTTCGACACGCAAACTCTTGCGTTCGTTGAGACGGTATTCGTCCTCGGCGTGAAACGCGGCGCGGCGGCGGATCACGTTGAATATTCGTCGCAGGCTGTCGTCATCCTCGACCAGCAGCGCCCCGGTGGATGACCCGACGAACACCTTGACGCCGGCGCAACCCGGCGCGCGTTCCAGTTCGGGAAGCTCCCGCACGTTCTCGCGGGTGCCGCCGATGAAGAAGGCGAAGTCGCAGTGCATCCGGTGATGCGCCGCCTTCATCTTCGCCGCAAAGGTCTCCGCCGTCACCGTCAGGGGATTGGTGTTCGGCATCTCGAACACCGCGGTCACGCCGCCCATCACCGCGCTGCGCGAGCCGGTTTCGAGGTCTTCCTTATGAGTCAGTCCCGGCTCGCGGAAATGCACCTGGGTGTCGATCACGCCGGGCAGGATATGCAGTCCGCGGCAGTCGATCACCTCATTGGCGTCGGCCTGGCCAAGCCCGCCGATCGCGGCGATGCGGCCGCCGGAAACACCGATGTCGGCGACACCCTCGCCGTCCTGATTGACGATGGCGCCTGATCTCAGAATCACGTCAAATGTCTTGGTCATCGTCAAATGTCTTGGTCATCGTTCCCGAAAGCATCCGCGCGCCGGCCGAGCGGACCCTTGTTGCCGGCACCTTAGCGGCTTACGTTCCGAAAACGAAATCAGGCACGCAGGTTTGTCCGGGAACACTGCGCAAGACCAGTTCAAACAACAACACCCGGCCAAGAGAAGGTGTCATGAAAGCAGCGTTTCTTCCCGACCGTGGCGTGGTCAAGGTCAGCGGCGACGACGCGCGCAATTTTCTCAACGGTCTCGTGACCACCGATGTGACAAAGGTTCAGCCCGGACTCGGCCGGTTCGGCGCGCTGCTGACGCCGCAGGGCAAGATCACCGTCGATTTCCTCATCACGGAAGCTCAACCGGGGCACGGCGGCGGCTTTTTGATCGACTGCCCGTTGCCGCTGGCGCAACCGCTCGCAACCAAGCTCGGCTTTTACAAGCTGCGCGCCAAGGTCACGGTCGAGAACCTTTCGGGCAAGCTCGGCGTGCTGGCGGCCTGGGACGGCGAACCCGCGATGCACCCGGACCTGACCTTCGCCGATCCACGAAGCGACAGGCTGGGCTGGCGCAGCCTCGTGCCGGAGGAACTCGCGGCCCGGGCGGCCACGGTGATCGGCGCCGAACTGGTCGAAAGCGCCGATTACGAGGCTCACCGGATCCGGGCGGGCGTGCCGAGCGGCGGCGCCGATTTCAACTTCGGCGACGCCTTTCCGCACGAAGCCAATATGGACCGGCTGCACGGCGTCGATTTCGACAAGGGCTGCTACGTCGGTCAGGAAGTGGTTTCGCGCATGGAGCATCGCGGCACCGCGCGCAACCGGATTGTACGCGTGCACCTCGATGGCGGCGCGCCCGAGCCGGGGACGGCCGTGGTCGCGGGAGAGAAGCCCGTCGGCACCATGGGCTCGTCGGCGGCGGACCAGGGTCTTGCGCTGCTGCGGCTGGATCGCGCCGCCGATGCGATCGAGGCCGGGATTCCGCTGACGGCGGGCGGCGTTCCGATCCGCGTTGCCGAACCGGACGAGTTGAAGCTGCCGGCCAAGAACACCGTCGCATGACGCCATCCGCGCGCCTGCATGCGGACGGCCTCACCCGCTGTCCGTGGCCCGGCGACGACCCGCTCTACCTCGCCTATCACGACACCGAATGGGGCGTCCCAGAATATGACGACCGCGCGCTGTTCGAAAAGCTGATCCTCGACGGCTTTCAAGCCGGCCTGTCGTGGATCACGATCTTGCGCAAGCGCGACAACTTCCGCCGTGCCTTCGATGGTTTCCTGCCTGAGAAGATCGCGTCCTACGACGAGAAGAAGGTCCACGCGCTGATGAACGACGCCGGCATCGTGCGCAACCGGGCGAAGATCGAGGGCGCCGTCACCAGCGCGAAGTCCTATCTGGCGATCATGGAGCGGGGTCCGGGCTTTTCCACGCTGCTGTGGAATTTCATGGACGGCCAGCCGAAGGTCAACCGGTTCAAGACCACCGCGAACGTGCCGGCCTCGACGCCGCTCTCGATCAAAATCTCGAAGGAACTGGCGTCGCGTGGATTCAAGTTCGTCGGACCGACGATCGTATATGCCTTCATGCAGGCAACAGGCATGGTCAACGACCATCTGGTGACATGCCATTGCCACGAGACATGCGGCAAGCAGGCGCGCACGCCACGTTCCGCAACGCAATGACGGCCCGGCTTCCGAAAACCGCAACGCGCGCGTGGCAGCGGATGCTGTCCGGCCGGCGGCTCGACCTGCTCGATCCCTCGCCGCTCGACATCGAGATCGCCGATATCGCGCATGGCCTCGCCCGCGTGGCGCGATGGAACGGCCAGACCCACGGCGCGCATATTTTCTCCGTCGCACAGCACACGCTGCTGGTCGAGGCCGTCATGCGCGAGCATACGCCCCGCATCGATATTCAGGTGCGGCTGGCGGCGCTGCTGCATGACGCCCCGGAGTATGTCATCGGCGACATGATCTCGCCGTTCAAGGCGGTGATCGGCGGTTCCTATAAAGCCGTCGAAAAACGGCTGCTGGCGGCGATCCACATCCGGTTCGGGCTGCCGCCCGTCCTGCCGCCGGAAACCGGGCGGCAGATCAAGGCCGCCGACATGGGCGCGGCCTATCTCGAGGCGACCCATCTTGCCGGCTTCTCCGAGCCCGAGGCAAAGCGGCTGTTCGGCAACGACCCTCGCCTGCCGGCCGCGATGATCGACGATTATCTGACGCCATGGCCAGCAAGCGAAGCAGAGAACCGGCTTCTGGCACGATTCCAGAGCCTGCACGGTTTATAGCGCTTTTTATAGCGCTTTCGAGCGAAGCATGCCCTCGGGCTTGTCCCGAGGATGGATGACCTGTCGCGTGAAGAAAGCTTACTCGGTGGACGGGCGTAGCTGCAAAGCGCCTTCCGCCCTGGCCGGCCTCGCGTCCGGCTTGACGGGTTCAAGCCTCGCGCTTTCCACCCGCGGGGTGGGAACGCGCGCGGTCACCTCCGTGTTCGACGCGGACGCATCGGCCGTACGCGCAACCCTGCTCCGGGCATAGGGGCGTGCGGCGGCGCGCGCCAGCAACATCTGCCTGCCGCCCTGATGGTTGAAGTCGCAATATGCAAAACTCATGCCGGACACCGAGCCGCGGAAGCTACGTTCGCTCTTCTTGTCGAGATTGAAGCACGGCTCGAACGGAAGTCCCTTGATCGACGCGCAAACCGTCTGGCCGCGTACCTGGAGCGTATTGCCCGGCAGCCTCATGTGGCGAACCGGACCCTCGCCGCTGAACTGCACCGCACCGGCCGCACCGCCGTCCTCGAATACCCGGCCGGCGCCGCGCGTGCCGTCGAAGCAGGTAAACGCGAAAACCTTGCCGGCCACAAAGCGTTTGGCCTCGCTGGCATTCATGAGGTGACCGGCCATTGCCGGTGCGGCGATCGCACCCGCAAAGAGGACTCCTGACACGAAACGCGCAAGCATACTGCAACTCCGAAAACTTGATGACGGGCACGGCAGCCGATGGCTGATGGCTGATGCCTTTACCCGCTCCTTACCATACCAACCGTGGCAACATTGGAGCAGCTTGGTTGGTAAAGTCTGAATATCCTAGCGGATTCCGCGAAAGTGGATACCGGTTTTGCAATCCGGGCACGCGCAAGTTGTTGATTACGAGCGTTTTCTTGAGAACGAACCGGATTTCATACTGCCAGGAAACATCCTATCCGAAAAACCGGTTTCCACTTGCGTGGCGCGGCCCTTCGGGTCGGGATCATGCTCTAACGCCTCCGGCCTGAATCGAGTTCAGCCGAACTGCGAGCCGCCTCGGCAAGTCTGGCCGAGATTTCGGCGGTCTGAGCCGTCGCGCCCCAACTCGGCGCATCCCGGCCGTCGCCCCACGCGCGCGGGCGGTAGAAGGTATGAACGCCGGTGCGGTACATCTTCTTCATTTCGCGGACCCAGGAAGGATGGACCCAATAGGCGTGATAGTGCGTCGACTTGCCGACCTCCGGCAGCCATAGCCGCCCGTCGAGCGTGGCCTTGGCGATCCTGCGGGCGCGATCCCACATGTCCGGCTCGGTGACGACATCGCGAATGCCGTCGCAGGCGAACGTGAACTGGCAGGCCAGACGGCGATCTGCGTTCTGGTAGACCACGCCGCATACCGTGGTCGGATAATAACCCGAGAACACGCGGTTCATAACCACCTGCGCGACCGCGATCTGGCCGCGAACCGCTTCGCCGCGCGCTTCGAAATAAACCGCCTCCGCGAGGCATTTTTCCTGCCTGGCGCGCTTCTTGTCATCCAGAAGACCAAGCCGCTCGGCCGGCGTCTTGACCTCGCCCTTGCCAACCACGGTTTCGCCCGCCCTTGCTGAATCCCGCCGCGGCGGCAGCGCTACCTTCATGTCGGGATCCGGAGCCGGCATCACGATCACGGGTTCCTCACCGGGACGCCAGCGTTCGAGACCTTCATTGACGACACCCAGCGCCGAATTGCCGAAGTACAGGCTCGCCGTCTTGATGGAGAACCCCTCGGTGGAGGATTGCGACCCCTCGACCGCGCTGTCGTCCTCGAGATCGCCGGACGGCTGCCCCTCGAGCGACAGCGACGCGCCGTATTGCGGCAAAGGCGGTGCGTTCAGGGCTTCCGCCAGTTCGGGATCGAGCGTCGCGGGCTCGCCATGCCCGGCCGCCGTCTTTGCCCCCAGCACCGACGCATTCGACGTCGAAGGATCCTGCGGCGCAGCATTCGTCGGCGCAACGGGCGGCGTCTCCGGCCCGGCGAGAGCGAGACGGTCCCCCTTCAGCGCCCGATTGACACTGGGGAAATCCGAGGCGCTATACCGCTGCGGCGGCCGCGCCAGCCGGTTGCGGACCACGGCGCCCACACCCTCATCGAGACTCGCAAGCAGAAGCGTGGCCGCGCGCGGCGACGAGGTGCCGACCGGGCGTCCGAAATTGAAGGTCGCGACCTGAATCGAACTGACCGCGCTGGCGGAAACACGCTTCTGCCAGCGCTCGGCGACACCCGGCTGTCGCGCAAGCAGGGATGCGATGTCCTGATACCCGATTTCATTCGGGACCAATGCGAAGAAGCAAAGACCCGAACCGAAGAGCGCAAGACGCACGCTCTTCGGTTGGTTACGCAACACAGCCATCGATACGCCCACGCAACGCTACACACGCGATCGAGCCGCATTTTTGATGCATTTCGATCGATTACGGTAATATCGGATTAAAGTTGCGGGCGCGTTAATCGGCGATGCGGACACGCAACAGGCAAGCACGCGCCCGAGAGCGCGAGCAAACATCGGACGTGCTGGTAAACAACGGCCTGAGCGAAAGAATGAAGATTAGAGCGTTTTCGCTTCTGATGGAATCAGAAGCGAGGCTCTATGATCTTGTTTTGACGCGTTTTCTTCACGCGAACCGGTTTCCACTTGGCTTGAAAACGCTATAGGTCAACGCCCGCTTCGGGCGACGCGTGGCATACGCGGATTCAGGCAGGGCCATGATCTTATCTAAGGCCTGCTCCTGCTTCGTTATCTTGCATCAGTGTCTGACCGTTCTTCCATCGTGAGCGCTCATCACCGCCGGCCCGCGACGATCTTGCCGAGCGCCGCATGGGCGGCGGCAAGGCGCGCGATCGGCACGCGGTAAGGCGAGCACGACACATAGTTCAATCCGATCTCGTGACAGAACGCGACCGAAACGGGATCGCCGCCGTGTTCGCCGCAGATGCCGACCTTGAGATTCGGGCGGGTCTTGCGGCCGCGCGCGACGCCGATCTTCACCAGCTCTCCGACACCGCCGCGGTCCAACGAGATGAAAGGATCGATCGCCACAACTCCCTTTGCGATATAGGCGCCAAGGAAGCTCGACGCATCATCCCGGCTGATGCCGAACGTGGTCTGCGTCAGATCGTTGGTGCCGAACGAGAAGAACTCCGCCGTTTCGGCGATCTCTCCCGCCACCAGACAGGCGCGCGGCAACTCGATCATGGTGCCGACCTGGTAAGTCGGCTTGCCGCCGGTTTCGCGCATCACCGATTGCGCGGTCATATCGATCCGCGCCTTGATCAGATCAAACTCCGCCTTGGTCGCGATCAGCGGCACCATGACTTCAACGGCCACTGCCTTGCCTGTGCGCTTTTCAGCCTCGATCGCCGCCTCGAAGATCGCCCGCGCCTGCATTTCGGCGATCTCGGGATAAACGATGGCAAGTCGGCATCCACGAAAGCCAAGCATCGGATTGAATTCGGCGAGATTGCGGGCACGGTCGGCCAGCTTGCGCGGATCGGCCTTCATCGAACGCGCGACTTCCTCAATCTCGGCCTGCGTATGCGGCAGAAATTCATGGAGCGGGGGATCGAGCAGCCGGATCGTGACCGGAAGACCCTTCATGATTTCGAACAGATCGACGAAATCGGCGCGCTGCATCGGCAGCAGCTTCGATAGCGCGGCGCGGCGCGCCTGCTCATCCTCGGCCAGGATCATTTCCCGCACCGTGCGAATGCGGGTCTCCTCGAAGAACATATGCTCGGTGCGGCACAGGCCGATTCCCTCGGCACCGAACCTGAGCGCCGTTCGTGCGTCGGCTGACGTGTCGCCATTGACCCTTATGCCGAGCTTGCGAATCTCGTCGGCCCAGCCCATCAGCGTGCCGAACTCGCCCGACAACTCCGGCTCGATCATCGGCATCTGTCCGGCCAGCACCTCGCCGAGCGAGCCGTCGATGGTGATGACGTCACCGACCTTGAAAGTGCGATCGCCGATCGTCATGACGCCGCCGCCGTAGTCGACACGAATGCTGCCGCAGCCGCAAACACAGGGCTTGCCCATGCCGCGCGCAACCACGGCGGCGTGGGAGGTCATACCGCCGCGCGTGGTCAAAATGCCCTCGGCGGCATGCATGCCGTGGATGTCTTCCGGGCTGGTCTCGATCCGCACCAGGATAACCTTGCGGCCGTCGGCCTGCAGCCGGGTTGCTTCTTCCGAGGAAAACACGATCTCACCCGCGGCCGCGCCGGGCGAGGCCGGCAGACCGGCGGCAATCACATCACGCGTTGCGTTCGGATCGATGGTCGGATGCAACAGTTGATCGAGCGAAGCCGGATCGATGCGGGCTACCGCATCCCTCTTCGAGATCAGCCCCCCCCTCGCGAGTTCAACCGCGATGCGCAACGCGGCGCGCGTCGTCCGTTTGCCGCTTCGGGTCTGCAGCATCCACAGCTTGCCATCCTCGACCGTGAACTCCATGTCCTGCATGTCGCGATAATGTTCTTCGAGCAACCTGGAGATGCGCGTCAATTCCTTGAAGGACTCCGGCATCGCCGTTTCCATCGACGGTTTGTTGGAGCCGGACTCCTTGCGCGCCACCTCAGTCAGGTCCTGCGGCGTGCGGATACCCGCCACCACGTCCTCGCCCTGGGCGTTGATGAGAAACTCACCGTAGAGCCGGCTTTCGCCGGTGGAGGGATTACGCGTGAACGCCACGCCGGTCGCCGATGTTTCGCCGAGGTTGCCGAACACCATGGCCTGCACATTGACGGCCGTGCCCCACGACTCCGGAATGTTGTGCAGGCGGCGATAGGTGACTGCCCGCGCGCTCATCCAGGACGAAAACACCGCGCCGATCGCACCCCATAACTGCTGATGAGGATCCTGCGGAAAATCCTTGCCCGTCTCTCGCGCAACTGCCGTCTTGTACCTGCCGACCACCTCGATCCAGTCGTCGCCGGTCAGGTCGGTATCAAGCGAATAGCCCCTGCCGTCCTTGAACGTATCCAGAATTTCCTCGAAGTGATGATGCGCGAAGCCAAGCACGACATCCGAGTACATGGTGATGAAGCGGCGATAACTGTCATAGGCGAAACGCCGATCGTCGGAGCGTGCGGCAATCGCCTCGACGGTCCGGTCGTTGAGACCGAGATTGAGCACCGTATCCATCATGCCCGGCATCGAGGCCCGTGCGCCCGATCGCACCGAGACGAGCAGCGGATTGGTCGCGTCGCCGAACGCCCTGCCGGTTATTCTTGCGACCTGCTCCAGCGCTTTTTCGACCTGCGGCTTCAACTCCTTCGGATAGGATTTGTCATGCGCATAGAAAAACGCGCAGACGGCAGTGGTAATCGTAAAGCCGGGAGGCACCGGCAGACCGAGGTTGGCCATCTCGGCGAGATTGGCGCCCTTGCCGCCAAGCAACTCTTTCAGTGCTGCCTTGCCCTCCGCCTTGCCGCCCCCAAAGATATAGACCCACTTGCTCTTTGACCGCGGCAACGCTCCCTGAGCGTTGCGCGTCGGCTTTCCCGTGCCGACGGACTTTCGCGCCTTCGCCCGGAATTTCGCAGATGATCCTGATTTAGTCGCCAGCTTTTTCGACTTCGAGGCAGCTTTGGCCATGGTTTGAAACCGTTCCATAGCGTTTTCAGGCGAAGCGTGTCTTCGGGCTTGTCCCGAGGATGGGAATTCCGGTTCGCGTGAAGAAAACGCGTCAAAACATAAGACTAAGAGTCTTTCACCTTTTCTTGAAGCGATGAAAGAGTCTGGATCAAGGAACAACAGATCAGGGGACAACGCGATCGCCCTACACCATATTTCGGCGACTCCGCGCAAGCTACGCAAACTTGCCTTGTTCCGAAGGAGATCGACAGACGATTCAAGTTCGGGAGACAACCTACAAATGGCAAACAGCCCGGCTTGCGGCCGGGCTGTTTCGATGACGGAGCCGGTGGAGAGACACCGAGCGGTCGATGGACCATCAAGCCTGCGGCTGCGGTTCGAGCCCCGGGTCTGGCTCCGGACGCGGACGCGCTTTTCCGGCAGGCGGCACAGCCGAAGCGCGCGGGGTCGCAGGCTCCAGCACCGATTCCCGGTTCGGCTTCTTACCGTTGAGGAGGTCGGTGATCTCGTCGCCGGTCAACGTCTCGAATTCAAGCAAACCCTTGGCGAGCGCCTCCAGATCGGCCCGCTTCTCCGTGAGAATGCGGGTCGCGTCCTTGTAACCGGTCTCGACCAGACGCCTGACTTCGGAATCGATCTTCTGCGCGGTCGCCTCCGACACGTTCTGCTGACGGTTGACCTGCATCCCGAGGAACACCTCATCGTTGTTCTCGCCGTAGGACACGGTGCCGAGTTCCTTCGACAGGCCCCAGCGTGTCACCATCATGCGCGCCAGACGCGTCGCCTGATCAATGTCCGACGCCGCGCCCGACGTCACCTTTTCCGGGCCGAAGATCATCTCTTCCGCCACGCGGCCACCCATCATGATCGCGAGCCGGGAGGTCATCTGCTCCAGCGACATCGACAGCTTGTCGCGCTCGGGGAGCTGCATCACCATGCCCAGCGCCCGGCCGCGCGGAATAATCGTCGCCTTGTGGATCGGATCGGTGGCGGCGACGTTGAGACCGACGATGGCGTGGCCACCCTCATGATACGCCGTCAGCAGCTTCTCTTCCTCGGTCATGACGAGCGACTTGCGCTCGGCACCCATCATCACCTTGTCCTTGGCCTCCTCGAACTCCGACTGCGTCACCATGCGCTTGTTGCGCCGGGCCGCGGTCAGCGCGGCCTCGTTGACGAGATTCATCAGGTCGGCGCCGGAGAAACCGGGCGTACCGCGCGCGATGGTCTTGAGGTTGACGTCCGGCGCCAGCGGCACCTTGCGGACGTGGACCTTGAGAATCTGCTCGCGTCCGACGACGTCCGGATTCGGCACCACGACCTGACGATCGAAGCGGCCGGGACGCAGCAGCGCCGGGTCGAGCACGTCGGGCCGGTTGGTCGCCGCGATAAGGATGACACCCTCATTGGCCTCGAAGCCGTCCATCTCGACCAGCAACTGGTTCAGCGTCTGCTCGCGCTCGTCATTGCCGCCGCCGAGACCCGCGCCGCGATGACGCCCGACAGCATCGATTTCGTCGATGAAGATGATGCAGGGCGCGTTCTTCTTGGCCTGCTCGAACATGTCGCGGACGCGGCTGGCGCCGACGCCGACGAACATCTCGACGAAATCAGATCCCGAAATGGTGAAGAACGGCACGTTGGCTTCGCCGGCGACGGCGCGCGCGATCAGCGTCTTACCGGTGCCGGGAGGACCGACCAGCAGCACGCCGCGCGGGATCCGTCCGCCGAGACGCTGGAACTTGCCGGGGTCGCGCAGGAACTCGACGATCTCCTGCAGGTCCTGCTTTGCCTCGTCGACCCCCGCGACGTCCTCGAAGGTGACGCGGCCGTTGGCCTCCGTCAGCATCTTGGCGCGAGACTTGCCGAAGCCCATCGCCTTGCCGGCGCCGCCCTGCATCTGGCGCGACAGGAAAATCCACACGCCGATGAGCGCGATGAACGGAAGCCACGAGACCAGCAGCGAAACGAACCACGGCACGCTCTCGCCGGGGGGTTTGGCCGTGATCTGCACCTTGGCGTCATAAAGCTTTTTCACCAGCCCCGGATCGTTTGGCGCGTAGGTCTGGAAAGCGGAGCCGTTGGTGAAGTTGCCGCGAATCTCCTGTCCTTGGATCACGACATCGCGAACATTGTTCTGATCGACTTCCGTCAGCAACTGCGAGAATGAAATATCCTGCGCGGTCGTGTGGTGGCCAGGATTCTGGAACAATGTGAACAATGCCAACAGGAGCAAGACAATGATGACCCAGAGGGCGAAATTGCGCATATTGGCGTTCATCGATCTTCCTTCGAGGCCGCGCGGATCGCAGCCAGATATCCCTGCATCGACTCTAACAGATGGAAGTTGCCGACGCGTATACCAATCTAGGCGCGGCGGCCGCCGCTGCCAAGGGAACCGGACGAGACTCTTTATTAAATAAGACTTGTCCGGCTGAGGCAAGATGACACAAGGTTTTGCTCCGCGTCAGGGGCGATATTCCCGCTCACCACCTCCTTGATCCGTTTCACCTTTCGATCCGCGCCGGGGGGGGGCTGGCTCGATGCTGATCCGCTCGGAGGTCAGCGTCACCAGAGCCCCCGCCAGGGTCCTCCTGAGTAGAATACGGCGGCCGGAATCCGCATCATTCGCAGCGCTTTCGAGCGCCGAAAGCAGAGTTTCGACCTTGCCCAGTTCGGCCGGCCCCTCGCAGCCGAAGCGATCGATCGTCCGCTGCAACAATCGAACCTTGATCTCCTCCGAGAGGACCATGAAAGCCTCCGTTCGAAAGCCTGGACGGGGCGCGGCGGTATCCTGCAGGGCCAGAAACCTCTCGGCGCCGTCGACCAGAAGTTCCAGCGCGGCATTCGCGCGCATCAAACGCGATGCGAGCCGCGACAGGTTGCGGGCATCGCATCCTTCCTCCGCCAGCGCCGGCATCAGGGCGCGCAATCGCGGACGCGTGAAACCGAGGTCGCGATTGGTCGGATCCTCCGCATAGTCGATCTTTGCCTTCTTCAGCGTCGCGATCAGCCTCGCCTTGGGAACGTTCAGCAGCGGCCGGACCAGCACGAACCCGTCACGCATGGTTTCGCGCGACATCGCGGAGAGGCCCGCGATGCCGCTGCCGCGCGATATACGCATCAGAACGGTTTCCGCCTGATCATCCAGCGTATGTCCGGTCAGGACGTGGCTCGCGCCGAGAGACCGCGCCGCCTTGAACAGTAGAGCGTATCGCGCCTCACGCGCGGCCGCGGGCAAGCCCGTCGCAGGCTTCGGACCGGTCCAGCGCAACGTGCGATGAGGAATACTGAGAGATTTGGCCAGTTGCTTCACCTGGCGGGCCTCGCGCGCCGCCTCGCGCCGAAGCGCATGATCCACGGTGACGGCGACGAGATCGGGCCCGCGCTTCATGGCGCGCCGCCAGCGCGCGGCCAGCCACATCAGGGCGACGGAATCGGGACCGCCGGATACGGCGAGGACCAGCGCGCGGCTGGCTTTCCAGTCTGAAAAAAGCCGTTTGGTTTCCGTGTCTGCGATCGGCGATCCGGTGCACGCCTTCAATGGTTTCGTCGCGCGCGCGGACGATCTAGTCCGAGCCACCGATGCCCATCCCAAACGTCAGACGATTGCCATCCAGATTGTAAATCTCGAAATCACGCATGCCATAGGGACGATCGCCCGGCGGATGCACGATGGCCACCCCTCGCGACCTCAGTTCATCGTGCAGCGCGTCGACCTCGGTCGCGAACACGTTGACGGCGCCTCGGCCCGATCGGCGTTGCGTCTTGCGCGCGGCCTGCAAATGAATCGTCACTTCGTCCCGCTCAACACCGGCGCAAAAAACCGGATCACCATAAGTGAAACCCACCCTTGAGTCTGATTCAATTGCGTTGAACTCGGACTCAAGCCTAGAGCCTTTTCGCTTCTGACGGAATCAGGAGCGAAAAGGCTCTAGCATTTCACCCGCCTTTGCTCGCGATCCACGGCCTGCTTCACCCCGGCGGAGGCGCGGGGATATTTGCGCGTGACCTCGCCAAACGCCGCGCAGGCGGCCTCTTTTTCCTTCAGCGCGGCCAGCGATTGTCCGAGCCGCAGCAACGCATCGGCTACCTTCGCCGAACTGTCGTATTTCGTGGTGACGCCCAGAAAAGCCTCAGCGGCTTCACGATATTTCTGACGCTGAAACAGGCTCTCTCCCAGCCAGTACTGAGCGTCGCCCGTCAACGTGTCGGAGGGGTATTTCTCGGTGAAGCTGCGCATGGTTTCTTCGGCAAGCGCATAGTCCTTGCGCTGCATGTAGCCGATGCCGAGGTCGAACTGGTCGCGCGGCGTCGCCGACGGCGGCAGTGTCGTCAGGCCGCCCGTACTGAGCGGAGCGCTACCGGCTGCCGGATGGCTCACCGAAGAGCGTGGGCCGACATTGGCGAGATCGAGCGGAGCGCCGGCTTCACGACCACCCGGCGAGCCCACGGCCGCCGTCGGGATCGGCATCTGTCCACCGCCCAGCGCGCGCGGCGCACCGGGAGCGCCGGGATTCTGGCTGGGATCGAAAGCATCCCCGCGGCGGCCTTGCGCCGGCGCGGTCGCCGCCTGCTCCTGCACGAGCGGCGGCTGGCCTCCCCGCTGATCATAACCCGGCTGCTGCGAACTGGAAGCTTGGGGACCGGGACTTGCGGGCGCGGTCGCCGCGACACCTGATGACGCCTGCCCGGGCTGCAACTGCCGCAATTGTTGTTCCAGCATCCGATTGCGATGCTGCAATTCTTCGTTCTGCCCGGTCAGCGTTCGGAGTTGCTGTTCCAGTTGTTGAATGCGGAGTTCGGGATCGATGTCGTATTGCGCAGAGGCATGGGACGACAGCATGAGCATCGTGGCAACGGCCAGTGCGCGCGCGAACATCGGAAGCGTGGATGACATCTCGGCCTGTCGACTGAATATTAAAGCCACATCGAAAGCGCACTCATTGAAAACCTGAGTACGCCGAAAATGTGACTTGGTCCAACACAATCACTTTACGACGATCTTGCACTTTAACGACGGTGGCTGCGCTTTACGACGATCACCCAATCGGCCTGCTCCCCAAAATTGCTGAACGCGAGAACCGCAAACCCGTTTGCTTGCTGCAGATGATGCGGGTACGCGCCGTCAGTAAAGCGGTCAGCTTTATTCCGTCGATCGTGAAGACGCAAAAAAGCCGGCACCCTGGGGCGCCGGCTTGAAAACGACGTACGCGGCGCGTCAGGAACTGGCGTTGAGCACCGTGACGGCGCGCCGGTTCTGGGACCAGCAGGAGATATCGTTGCAGACAGCGACCGGGCGCTCCTTGCCGTAGGAAATGGTCCGCATCCGGCTTGGATCGATGCCACGCGACGCAAGGAAAGAACGAACGGACTGAGCGCGGCGGGCACCGAGCGCGATATTGTACTCGCGGGTGCCTCGCTCATCCGCATGGCCCTCGATCGTGAAGGAATAACGATGGTAGGTCTGCAGCCAATGCGCCTGTTTCTCGAGTGTCGTTATCGCCTGCGGCGACAGGCTGGTCTGGTCGCTCTCGAAGAACACGCGGTCGCCGACATTGACCACGAAATCCTGCTGGCTGCCCGGCGCCGCCATGCCGGCCATCCCGCCGCGGCCGCCGCTCCCGTCCATCGGATTCTTGTTGGCGCAGGCGCCCATCGACAGCGCCGCCGCAAGCACGGCAGCGAGCTTCAATCCCCGGAGGAATCGCTTCTGATTTAACATTCCGGAGCCTCCACGCTCGCGTTTTCCACTGTTATCGCTCTACAGGGGGATGGTTAAGCGAACGTTCCGTCAACCTTGATGAGACGTTGCTCAAATGCATCAAATGCCATGTTTGCGAAAGAAGCGCGCGCGATGGTTAATGAGCGGCAAATGTGGCGCGAGGGTGGACCGGCAGCGATTTGCACAACCGCTACCGAGCGCCCCCAAAGTAAGGCGACAGGCCGGATCAGGACTTCGGGACGATCGAGGGGAACGGAGAATCGACGGACGCGCGCACCGAGACGCCGGCTCTGCGCTCGAACAGCATTCGGCGTTCGAAATAGCTCGATCGGAGATACGGATAGCGGGTGAAGACCATTTCGCGCGAGGCCGGAAAATCGACCGCCATCAGGCAGATCGGCTTGATCAGCCCAGGATAGAGGCGCGGCGGACTCAGCGGCTGGTGATTGAATAGGCGCCGGTAGAACGAGCGGTGCTCCGGGCGAACGGTGGCCAGACCGAGATCGGCGTCGAAGAAACTGCAGGCGACGAAGCACAGTCGGAGCGTCAGGTAAGGCAGTTCAGGGTATCGGCCCGCGAGCTCCGGCTCGGCGACAAAGCGGGTCGGGTCGACCATCACCTTGCCCCGATCCACCTTCGACTGCAGGAAATCGTTAAACACATCCACCGACGGGGTAAGCGGATGCTGCGGCGATGAGATGCTGAGACGAATGGAACTGGCAAGCGTTCCATCCAGATAGGCGCCGAAAATCCAGGAGTTCGGCATATCGTCGAAGCGATCGGAAATTCTGCGATCACTGTTACTCTCGATCGCGCCTTCATTCAGATAAGCGCGATATCGAAGGCGATAGATGATATCCTTGTCTGCCGGCGTCTCCACCAAACGATAATCGATCCGATCAAGAAGCTCGATGCCTCGTTCGACAGGCTTGACGATTGTCTGCTTGGCGATTGTCTGTGGAGCCGGACTCATTGGAGCACCCCCCGAGCCGCCTGAGTTCCAGCCGGCGACCAAAGGTTAACGCTTCGTTAACCATTTGAAAAGCTAACAAAGCATTAGTGTTAACCCGTATCCTCATATTCTTTCATGGCCCGGCGCCACAAGCCCCTTTCCCGCTTTTGAAATTAGAGGAACTCTATCCCGAAGATAAACGTGGAGGCTGGATTTCTGGAGCATGATCCCGAAGAGTGGAAAACCGGTTTTCGGAAAAGATCATGCTCAAACAGAAAGATAAGCGACGAGTCTGCTTCAACGCAGTTGAATCAGACTCTAGAGTGTTTTCGAGCGCGGCGGATACCGGTTCGCGTAAAGAAAACGCGTCAAAACAATATCATAAAGCCCCGCCTCTGATTCAATCAGAGCGGAATGGCTCTAGGCGATCGACCGCACGGCCTTCACATTGTTATCATGCAGATAACGCCCATGAGAGGCATCGAGCAACTCACGGATGCGGACCCCGGACACCGGGCGGCTGAACAGGTAGCCTTGCGCTTCCGTCACGGTGCCGTCGAGGCTGACGAGTTCAAGCTGCTCGGTGGTTTCGATGCCTTCGACGACCACGGCCATCCCGAGATCGGCGCTCAACCGAGCCACGCCACGCAGCAGCATCAGGGGCCGGTCGGTATCGATCCCCTCCAGAAACGAGCGATCGATCTTGACTTTCTGAAGCGGGAAATTGTGCAGGTAGCTGAGGCTTGAATATCCCGTACCGAAGTCGTCGAGTGAAATCTTCACGCCCGCCGAGTGCAACTGCCTCAGCGCGTCGTGCGTCCACTCCGTGTTGCGCAGCAACGACGACTCCGTAATCTCGATTTCCAGGCGGTGCGCTGGAAGCCCGGAAACCTCAAGCGCATAGCGGACTTCGCTCAGGATGTCGCGCTGATGGAACTGCTGCGAGGAGAAGTTGACGGCGACGCTGACGGCCTCCGGCCACCTCATGCATTCCATGCAGGCCTTGCGCAGAATCCAGCGGCCGAGATCGAGGATAAGCCCCATCTCCTCCGCCACCGGAATGATGTCCATCGGTGAAACCATCCCGCGCGTCGGATGATTCCACCGCAGCAGCGCCTCGCAGGTGGTGATCCGCCCCGACTTCAGATGAACCAGCGGCTGATAGAACAGCTCGAACTCTTCCCTGGCCAGCGCCTTGCGCAGATCGAGTTCGAGGACGCGGCGCGATTCGACCGTTTCGGCCATCTCGCCGCGGAAGAAGCAGAACGTTCCACGGCCGTCCGCCTTGGCACGGTAGAGCGCCATGTCCGCGTGCTTCAGAAGGTTATCAGCGGTGATGCCGGGCGATGTCAGCGCGATACCGATGCTCGCCCCGATCTCGACAAGGTGGCGATCGACCTCGTATCGCTCCGCGAGCCGCTCGACGATACGGCGGGCGAGCGCGGACGCCTCCTCCGGCGACCGGATATTCTGCTGAAACACCACGAACTCGTCGCCGCCGAACCGGGCGACGAAATCCTCAGGACGCAGCATTCCCCTCAGCCGGTCGGCGACCATGCACAACAGGCGGTCGCCGCAGGGATGACCGAGCGTATCGTTGATCTGCTTGAACTGATCGAGATCGATGAACAGCAGCGCGGAAAGCCGCGACTCCCCGTTCAAGGATGCCAGCAGGCGTTCTATTTCGTCACGAAAGCTGAGCCTGTTGGGCAGTTCCGTCAAGGAATCGAAGCGAGCGAGATGATTGATCTTGGCTTCCGCCTTGCGTCGTTCCGTGATGTCCTCGACAAGGATAACCGTACCTCCGCCGGCCATCGGCTGGAACGTCCACGACAGCGCCCGGCCGCGTTCAAGATCCACATCGGCGGTCACGATGGCGCCGGCCTGTGAATTCTCGATCTCCGAGACAATCGCCCTCCCGTTTTCGGGTGACATCGTTCCGGCGGTCACGCATGCGGCAATCACATCCACCGCGCCGACGCCGCGATGCACGAAATCGTCGGCCAGATGCATCATTTCGTTGAAACGATAATTCATCACGCCCAGCCGGCCGTCAGCGCCGAACATGCACAGGCCATGAGGCATGTTGTTCAGCGCGGTGTCGAACTGGCCGGCGAGCGCGGCTTCGCGTTCGCGCGCGATCAAGGCGCGGAGAAAAATCTGCTGCAACCTGGTCGTGATCCTCTCCAGACCAAGGAAGTACAGCACGGTGAGAAGCGCCATCCCGAAGTAATAAGGGTCGCCTCGCAGCGCCATCGCCCCGGCCATCGGCCCGCAGGTCAGCAGAATCTGCAAGTGGAAAATCCATGGCAGCCCGTAGGCCCGGCCGGCGCCGGCCGCCACATATCCCGTGGTGACCGAAATGCAGATCATGTGCGCGACGGCGTCGTCGGTCATCAAAAGCGCGATGGCGCACCAGGCGCCAAGGGCGGTTGCGTAGAGCACCGCTCCGATCTGATAGCGAGCCTCCCACCGCCCAGCTTCGCTTACGGTCAGATCCGAACGGCGATTCTTGTATTTCGCCATGTCGAAACTGCGGAGCAGGCCAATCAGAACCAGAAGCAACGCGCAGGGCCACAACAGATGGTTGCCGGTTTTCAATGCGGTCATGACCGCGGCAATCGCAGCGCAGGCTGCGCCAGCGAACATCGGCGCGGGGTTCTGGAAGAGCGACCCCACGAGCGCCGCATATATCGCTGGCGACATCGTATCGGTATCGCGATGGTGGTCGACCAATTGCATCGGCTGCGCGCGCATCCTTTTATGGCGCGCACAGTGTTACCGGCCGCTCATGAAGCCTTTCTGAGCGAACATCGTTAGCGAGACGTTGCACCGATTGTCGAAAGTGGGATTTTTCGCGAGAATCAGCGGGTTATCCGATCACGTTTGAATGATGTCGGGCCGGTTCGAGGATGGGAATCATGCGGGTGCTTGCGAAGCCCAGCCATCGCGAAAGGCCCAGCCTAAAGCATTTTCCGGCGAAGTGGATACCGGTTCGCCGCGGGAAAATGCGACCAGACAACCATTTCCAGAGCATGGTCCGATTCAACTTGATCGGATCATGCTCCAGATTCTGTTTCAACTACGTTGAATGCTTGAGCATGATCTTTCCCGAAAGCAGGTTTCCACTTTGCGCTGGTGCGGCCCTTCGGGTCGGGATCATGACTCTAGGAGAGCAGCGGCGACCATGCCGGATCGGAGGCGAAACCGGGCGTGGGAACTTTCAATTCGTTGCGGCCGGAGACATCGATCGTATAGAGCGATGGTCCGCCACCGCCGCCGGGATCGCGGAAGAACATCAGGACGCGGCCATTGGGCGCGAAGGTCGGACCCTCGTTGTGAAATCCCGACGTCAGGATGCGTTCGCCGGAACCGTCCGGCTTGATGATGCCGATGGAAAACTGGCCGCCGCCCTGTTTGGTGAAGGCGATGTAATCACCTCGGGGCGACCAGACCGGCGTCGAATAGGAACCCTCTCCGAACGAGATGCGTTGCGCCCCGCCGCCGGTCGCGCCCATCACATAAATCTGCGGCTTGCCGCCGCGATCCGACTCGAAACAGATTCGAGCGCCGTCCGGCGAATAGGAGGGCGAAGTGTCGATCGCCGGCGTGTCGGTCAGACGTGTCGTCGACTTCGAACGCAGATCCATCACGAACAGGTTCGAGTTCCCCCCCTGCTGCAGACTCATGATGATGCGTTGGCCATCCGGCGCAAATCGCGGCGAGAACGACATGCCGGGAAAATTGCCGACGATTTCGCGCTGTCCGGTTTCGATGTTGAAGAGATAGACCCGAGGATCGCCCTGCCCAAACTCCATGTAGGTGACTTCCTGGGTCGACGGAGAAAAACGCGGCGTGATCACGAGGTCCGCGCCGCGCGTGAGGTAGCGCACGTTGGCGCCGTCCTGATCCATCAAAGCCAGGCGCTTGACGCGACGCTGCGACGACCCGCTCTCGTCGACGAACACCACGCGGCTGTCGAAATAGCCTTTCTCGCCGGTCAGACGTTCGTAAATCTGATCCGAGATGATGTGCGCAATGCGCCGCCAGTACTCCGGCGACGTAAAATACTGCTGGCCGGCGAGCTGCTGCCCGGTGGCGACATCCCACAGGCGAAACTCGGCCTTGAGCCGCCCGTCTCCCTGACGCGTCATGCGTCCGGTCACCAGCGCCTGCGCGTTGATGGTTTTCCAGTTGGCGAACTGCGGCGGCACGTCGATGTTGGTGATCTTCTCGATGTACGCGGCCTGGTCGATCGGCGCGAACAATCCGCTACGCTTGAGGTTGTTGGTGATGACCTTGGCGACGCCGGCGCCGACCTCGTTATCCGACGGTGTGCCTCCCACAAAGTTCGGAATGGCGATCGGAAGCGGCGCGACGTTGCCTTCGGTGATCTGGACCCGCGCCTGGCCGAGGGCCTGCCGGCTGCCCAGCAACACGGCAGCCGATGCCATCCCGGAAATCATGTGTCGGCGGTTCAGGCGGAACGGCATTCTCTGCAATCCATTTCTCTCAATCATCGGTCAGACTTTTTCTTTTCCGCCACGTTCGTCGCGGCGCGCTTATAATTTTCGTTCCGTGAATACGGGTTCGAAAAACTTCCATTCATCGAAATAAGCCGCGGGCAGCTTATAGGGCTGGCATTCAATGATCGCGCGCAACGCGCTCTCCTGATAGACGCGGAAGTATGGCGTTGTCGGGTTGCTGATAGCCGTCGGCGTGGCCTCGAGCGTGCCGTCGCGCTTCAGCTTGATGCTGAAGATCGCCTCGGTCATCTGGGCTTCAAGCCCGCCATAGGGTTTCTTCCAGCAACGCTCGACCTGGGACTTGAACATCGAACCCCAGGTCGCGGAATTATCCGCAGCCTTGCCGTGGGCCAATCCCAGCGCGGCGTTCGCATTCAGCGTGTCGCCGGCGACAGAATGACGGCTGGGATCGCGCTTGTCGAGCAGCGCCGCTATCTTTGATCGGTCGAACACGCGCTCGGCCCTCTTCGCCTCCGCCTGGGCTTTCGCATCGGCTTCAGCCTTTGCCTTAGCCTCGGCTTTGGCCTTGGCGTCCGCTTTCGCCTTGGCCTCCGCTTTTGCCCTTGCCCTTGCCTCGGCTTTTGCCTTTGCCTGCGCTTCGGCCTTCGCCCTGGCCTCAGCCTGAGCCTTTGCCTCAGCTACCGCTTCCGCCTGAGCCTTCGCGGCCTCTGCCTTGGCTGCGGCCTCTGCTTGGGCTTTCGCATCCGCCTTGGCCTTTGCCTCTGCCGCCTCGGCCTTCGCCGCCGCTGCGGCCTCGGCGGCGGCCTTGTCATCAGGTTTCGGTTGTTCTTTGGGCGCGACGTCGGTCACGACCGGCGGCTTCTTTTCGTCAATCTTGCCGACGGTGTCCTCCGGCGGCGGCGTGGGCTCGGCGACCTTCTCCACCAGGGGCTTTGGATTTTCCTTCTTGCCGGTCTTCATGCCGGCCGTGACGTGGGTGAGCTGATCGGCGGAGATGATGTCGACCGGCAGGGATTCCTCCGGCACCGATTCGAAAGCCTTCGACGAAAACGACACCAGCCCCCACCCGATCACGAGGACGTGCAGGGCAACCGACGCCGCCAATGTCTTATCGACCTTGACCCTCAACCTTAAGATCCCTGCTCCACTTCGGTGACCAGCGCCAGACGCTTGAAGCCGGCGCCCGACAGCCGGCCCATCACCCGCGCCACCGTGCCGTAATCCGCCTTCTTGTCGGCACGCATGAAGATGCGCTCATCGAGACCGCCGCGCGCATCGGTGATCGCCGTCAATTTCGGAATCAGTTCCTCCATCGTCACTTCGGTGTCGTTGATGAAAATCCGTCCCTGGGCATCAACCGACAACTGCAACGGTGTCTTGTCCTGCTCCAGGCTCTTGGCCTGGGTCTGCGGCAGATCGAGCGGCACGCCGACCGTCAGAAGCGGCGCCGACACCATGAAGATGATCAGAAGCACCAGCATGACGTCGACCATCGGCGTGACGTTGATCTCGGCCATCGGCTGTGACCGCCGCCGTCCCCGCCTTCCGCCCCCGCCGGAGGAAGGAGCTGCCGAATTCATAGCCATGATGGACCGCCCGCTACCATGCCGCTCGACCTCACGCCCGCTCGTCGATCTGACGTGAGAGGATCGCGGAAAACTCGTCGGCGAAACCCTCGAGGCGCTGGGCCTGACGATTCACTTCCGCCGTGAACTTATTGTAGAAAATAGTCGCGGGGATGGCGGCGATAAGGCCGATCGCCGTTGCGAACAGCGCTTCGGCGATGCCCGGCGCCACCACCGCGAGCGAGGTGTTCTTCGATGCGGCAATCGACTGGAAGCTCGACATGATGCCCCACACGGTGCCGAACAGGCCCACGAAAGGACCGGCCGAGCCCACCGTCGCCAGCACCAGCAACCGCCGCTCCAGCCGCTCGACCTCTCGCGCGATGGAAACATTCATCACTTTCTCGATCCGCATCTGAAGCCCGGCGATCGAACGCGCCTGACTTTCGAAAGACCGTTTCCATTCGCGCATCGCCGCGACGAAACACGCCGCCATCGACTGCGTCGGCTTGGCCGACAACGCCCGGTACAGGTCCTCGATCGACTCCCCCGACCAGAAAGCCTGCTCGAAGCGGTCCATCGCGCGCTTGGTGCGGGCATAAAGAAACGTCTTGTCGATCGCGATTGCCCACACCCACACCGAGCAGGCCAGCAAGCCGAGCATGACCGCTTTCACGATCCAGTGAGCATGGAAAAAAAGCGTGATCAGCGACACGTCGGCTGAGGCCAGGGGCAAGGCTGACTGCGCCACGTCGGCCGGATTCATGAGCAGTTTCCTCTCAACGCAAGGTATCCTCGATCGACGCGGGGCATGATCTCCGCCGCCGGTTTCGCGGCCACGAAGCGCACGCGGCGTGCAGGCGCCACGCAAAAGCCGGTTGAGTCACTTGGGGGGCCCGTCCAAAGCCGGAGCTTGCATCCCCTGCCAACGTGTCAAAACGAGGGCTAGCAGCGCATCCTGAACGCTGTAACCAGACGCTAATCATAGTTAAGACCAGGTTACCAAAGAAGAACCGCGGCTTTGAAATTGCTCTGGGTTTCAATCGTTGCTCACCGCGGCCGTACCCCGCAGGCACAGATGAAGAAAGCCCGCCTGTCGGACAGGCGGGCTTTCGGATCGATGACGGGAGCCGGACAGTAAAGGGGCCGGCCCTCGGGTCGGAGTGTTTTCCGAGGATAATGAGGAGCTACTGGTCTTGCGGCCTTTCTTGCGGCCTGTCGTTCGGCGGCGTCGGCTGGGTGCGATGCTGCGCCATGAACGCATCGAACTCTTCCTTATCCTTGGCGTGACGAAGGCGCTCGAGAAAGTTCTTGAACTCTTTCTGCTCATCTTCAAGCCGACGGAGCGTCTCCATGCGATATTCGTCGAAGGCGCGGTTGCCGCTGGATGGCGCGTTGAAGCCGCGGAAGCCAAAACCGCAGCGCTCCATATTATGGCGCATCCGGTCCATCTTGTATTGCATTCGATCGGCGTTCCAGCAGCCCATTTTTCTGCTCCATAGTGTGTAGAGAAGAATCGCGACACCAATCGGCCACCACACCATGAAGCCGAGCACGATCAGAACAATGCGGAAGGGATGCCAGGGAGCATCCGTGAAACGGGAAGACGGATACTGGCCTTGGCCCCGCGCGGTGTTGGGACCATTCCAGCGATCGTAGTCAGCGGTGTGGGCCATGGGCCTTCTCCATGAACGGCGTCGCGCCGCGTGAATGTAAATAACATTTACATAGGTAGGCGACCTGAGGCTTTTGTCAAGCGCGACTTTGTCCGAAAATATCTGATGTTACAGGGGGCGCGGTTCCCTATTGTGATGCCTCATCACATTTAAGAACGTCTCACCACAGGCGCGCAAAGAAAAAACCAACAATCAGAGGCTGCTGGCCGCGCGCCGGCGGCGCGGGATGAACCCGGTCACGGACGACCTACCGCTGAGTCGATCGATCAGGTCGCGGACTTTTGATCCCAAGGCCCGCGCGGCCGCCCGGCCGGAGGGTTCGAATCCTCTGGCGACCGGCGGTCGGTCGGAAAACCGAGTCCGCGCAAGTAAATCAGCACGCCGGCTTCGAGCAGATCTTCGGCGGACATCGGCATCTTGCGGCGCGCCGCGTCGCCGCGGCCAAACAGGGAAGCGATGCCGTGCGACATCGACCAGATGTGCAACGCCATCATCAGGGCCGGCGGTCGCGCGGCGCCCGGCGGTGTCAGCGCGGCCAGTCGTTCCGCCGCAGCGCGAATGACGCTGAAGGCGCGCTCGCTGGCGGCCGACAGCATCGGATTGACATCGGTCGGCAGCCCGGATTCGAACATCGCCGAGTAGTAGGCTGGCTCATCGCGCGCGAAAGCGAGATAGGCGCGGCCGACGCGCTCGAACGCAGTGACGGTATCCGGGCGGCCGTCATCCCAGGCCCTGGTCAGCACCGCTTCGAACTGCTCGAAACCACGTTGCGCGATGCTGGCCAGCAGTTCATCACGGTCGCGAAAGTGCCGGTACGGCGCCGCCGGACTGACGCCCGCCGAACGCGCCGCATCGGCGAAGGTGAAACCCGCCGCGCCTTTCTCGGCGATCAGGCCGAGCGCCGCCTGCAGCAGGGCCTCTTTCAGATTGCCGTGATGATAGCCCCGCTCCGGGCGGCGATGGTCCTTGCGCCAACTCATGTGAATAGTTTTTACATGAGCACGGGGGAAACACCACTCGTTTCGTCCTGCTTCGGTGCAAGCAGCCGGTTGAAATCCGGCGCCGCGAAGCCGCAAGCCACCGGCAAATCCCATGAACGCGCGATCGAGCCCGAGACCATGGTTCGTCAGGTGATAACCGTCGCTCAGACCTGATCCGCTTTCATCGCGATGCGCAGCGGCCTCGGTATCGGCTTCGCCCGCCCGTCGGATATGAACGCCACCCTCACCCTCGCATCCAGCAACAACGTGTCACCGCGCTTCACCTCCTGATGCAGCGTGATCGAGGCTCCGCGAACCTCCAGCGGCCGCGTGACGATGTCGAGAATGTCGTCCATGTGAGCAGGTTTCAGGAAATCGAGATGCATCGAACGCACCACGAAGGCAAAGCCCGGCGCTTCGCTTTCGGTCTCCGCGAACAGCGCGCGCTGGTCGGCGCCGAGCAGCCGCAGATAGTTGCTGCGCCCGCGCTCCATGAAACGCAGATAGCTGGCGTGATAGACCAGCCCCGAAAAGTCCGTGTCCTCGTAGTAGACGCGAATCTGCATGTGATGCCTGCCGTCGCGGATCGCACCGTCAAGATGGCCGGTCGGAGGTGGCGCATTCATCGATCTTCGTCCTGCCCGAACAACCCGGACTGCGCCGGATCGCGCGAGGGCTCGGTCAGACCGAGATGGCGGAAGGCGTGCGAGGTGAGCAACCGTCCGCGCGGGGTGCGCTGCAGATAGCCGCACTGGATCAGATACGGCTCGATGATGTCCTCGATCGCGTCGCGCGGCTCCGACAACGCCGCCGCCATGGTTTCCACACCCACCGGCCCGCCGCCGTAGCTCAGCGCGATGGTGGTGAGGTAGCGGCGATCCATGGCGTCGAGCCCCGCCGCATCGACCTCGAGCGCGCCGAGCGCGTGATCGGCGACCGCGCGATCGATCGCCGCCGCATCGGCGGCCTCGGCGAAGTCGCGCACCCGGCGCAACAGCCGGCCGGCGATCCGTGGCGTGCCCCGCGCGCGGCGGGCAATCTCGTTGGCGCCGTCGGGCGTCATGCCGACATTGAGAACCCGCGCGCCGCGGCTGACGATCTTCTCCAGCTCATCCTCGGTATAGAAGTTCAGCCGCACCGGAATCCCGAAGCGGTCGCGCAGCGGATTGGTGAGAAGGCCGGCGCGCGTGGTGGCGCCGACCAGCGTGAACTTCGCCAGCTCGATCTTCACCGAACGCGCCGCCGGACCCTCGCCGATGATGAGGTCGAGCTGGAAATCCTCCATCGCCGGATAGAGCACTTCCTCCACCGCCGGCGACAGACGATGAATTTCATCGATGAACAGAACGTCGCGCTCCTCCAGGTTGGTGAGCAGCGCCGCCAGATCGCCGGCCTTGGCGATCACCGGCCCCGAGGTCGCGCGAAAGCCGACGCCGAGTTCGCGCGCGACGATCTGCGCCAGCGTGGTTTTCCCCAGACCGGGGGGACCGACGAACAGCACGTGATCGAGCGCCTCTTCTCGTTTTCGAGCCGCGTCGATGAATATCTGCAGGTTGGCGCGGGCCTGGCGCTGACCAATGAACTCGGACAACTTCTGCGGCCGCAGCGCGGTGTCGCCCACATCGTCGGCGTGGCGCTCGGGCGCGACGATGCGGGACGCCTCAGTCACTTCGACAACTCCTTCAAGCCAAGCCGGATCAGTTGCGCGGTCTCCGCGTTTTCGCCCGCGCCGCGCGAGGCGGCCGCGATCGCCGCGGTCGCCTGCGGCTGACCGTAGCCGAGATTGACCAGCGCCGAAATCGCATCCCGCACCGGACGCGGAGCGCGCTGATCATCGAGGTCGCCCGCGAGATGGACCACCGTCGGATCGACGTTGGCGAAGGACGGCGCTTTGTCCTTCAGTTCGGTGACGATGCGCTCGGCCACTTTCGGGCCGATGCCCGGAGTGCGCGCCACCGACGCCTTGTCGCGCAGGGCGATGGCGCTCGCGAGATCCGCGGGGGACAATGTGCCGAGCACCGCCAGCGCCACCCGCGCCCCGACGCCCTGCACCGTCTGCAGCAGACGAAACCATTCACGCTCATGGTCGGTGCGAAAGCCGAACAGCTTGATCTGATCCTCGCGCACATAGGTCTCGATCGACAATACCGCGGCCTGGCCCGGCGACGGCAGCGCCTGCAGCGTGCGCGAGGCGCAATGCACCTGATAGCCGACGCCGCCGACATCGAGGATCACGTAATCCTCGCCATAGGAGTCGATGACGCCCTTGAGCTTGCCTATCATGAAATGGCTTTCTCGCCTCTCCCGCTCATCCCACAGCCTTCATCCGCGCCGCGAGCGCCGCGCTCTTGCGGTGATGCGCGTGGGTGATGGCGATGGCAAGCGCGTCGGCCGCGTCGGCGCTTTTCGGATCGGCTTTCGGCAGCAGGATTTTCAGCATCGCCTGGATCTGAGCCTTGTCGGCATGGCCCGCGCCAACCACGGTCTTCTTCACTTGGTTGGGCGCATACTCCGCCACCGCGATGCCGAACAGCGCCGGCGCCAGCATGGCGACGCCACGCGCCTGCCCGAGCTTCAGCGTGGCCACGCCGTCCTTGTTGACGAAGGTCTGCTCGATCGCGGCCTCGCTGGGACGAAATTGGTCGAGTACCGCGCCGAGTCCGGCATGGATCGCCAGCAGCCGGCTCGCCAGCGCCATGTGCTCGCGCGTCTCGACCGAACCGCAGCCCACGAACATCAGGCGATTGCCGTCAATCTCGAGCACGCCCCAGCCGGTGCGACGAAGACCGGGATCGATGCCCAGAATGCGAATCGGTGAGGAGATCATGCCTTATGTTATAGCGTTTTCGGAGCGAAGCGCCGTGGTTTGTCGAACCTTGCCGGTTCCGGTAACGACAAAACCGTAGCCGCCTTCCGCTCATCCGATTGATCTCCTGTTCGGCTGAACAGGAATCCGCTAGAGCGGAATGAGGAAAAGTGTGGTGCGGTTTTCCGTCCGCATCCCGCGTCTCAAAATATTGGAACCGATCACGTTCAGGGTCCTAGATCGATTCGATCCAAAACCATCGTGATCCAGGAGACGGGATGGCCGGGACAATTATCAAGAGGGCGGCGCATCCGCGCCGAGACCCGGACAGAAGGGAGTTTCCAGCGCCATGCGGATCACGGTCGCCCTTTTCGTCATGACGACGATCGCCAGCCTCGCCGTTTCGGCCAGTCCAGCAAACGCGGCGCAAAACCGGTTCACGTCCATCGCCAACAAGGACTGCACCTTCGCTCCGATCGGCAACGAGCCTGAGGACGCGGAGGATCAGCTCAAGACATGTCCCGGCGTCGGCGGCGCGCAGGTGCTGGTCAATTCCCTCGGGACCCGGCTACGGATCGGTTTTCGCTGGCCGAAGGCAGGTCAGCCGCAAAAGACCATCTGGGCGGTGGAAGCATGGTCCGCCGGACTGACCGTCAACTGGCGCGGATCAGGCACAGACAATGAGTTCGAGCCTTATGCCGCGATCGTCAGGATGAAGTTCCAGAAGCAGTATCTGCCGGTTGCCGGCGACCAGGTATTGGCCGTGATCCGGATCGCGCCGGATACCGCCTGCGTCATGGGCGCGGTCGATGCGGGAGCGAACCCGAACGCCAATGAAGCGGCGCGTGCGCTTGCGGACGCGGCGCCATCGTTCGCATGCGGCAAGGATAAACCGACGATCGGCGGCGTGAGCACCAGGGCCGCGAAAGAGATCGCGCGGGGCGTCGCGGAACAATGAGCGAGAGCGTTTCCAAGCGAAGCATGTCCTCGGGCTTGCGCCCGAGGGCGGATACTGGACTGACTACAGTAATGTCCCGCTCAGGATCAGCAGCGCGACGCTGAAGTAGATCATCAGCCCGGTAACGTCGACCAGCGTGGCCACCAGCGGCGCTGACGCGCTCGCGGGGTCGAAGCCGGCCCTTTGCAGCATGAACGGGAGCATCGATCCCGCCACCGAGCCGAACACCACGACGCCGATCAGCGCGGCCGCGACGGTCAGCCCGATCAGCATCCAGTGCTCGCCATAGTCATAGATGCCGAACTTCTGCCAGGCCACCACGCGGACCAGCCCGATCACGCCGAGCATGGCGCCGAGGATCAGTCCCGTCGGCAATTCCAGCAGCGCCACGCGCCACCAGTCGCCGAGCTTGACCTCGCGCAACGCCAGCGCGCGGATCAGGAGCGAGGTCGCCTGCGAGCCGGAGTTGCCGCCGGAGCTCATGATCAGCGGGATGAACAGCGTCAGCACGATGGCCTTCTCCAGTTCGCCCTCGAAGTGCTGCATGGCGCTCGCGGTCAACAGCTCGCCGAGAAACAGCACGCAAAGCCAGCCGCCGCGCTTGCGGATCATGCCCGGCAGCCCGATCTGCAGATAGGGCTGGTCGGTCGCGGCCATGCCGCCGAATTTCTGGGCGTCCTCGGTGTTTTCCTCGATGATGGCGTCGATGATATCGTCGACCGTGACGATGCCGAGGACATGCCCCGCCTTGTCCACGACAGGCACCGCCAGCATGTCGTGACGCGAGATCAGCCGGGCCACCTCTTCGCGATCCGTCAGGGGGGAGGTCGTGATCGGAGAGCGCGCAAGCTCGGCGATCCGCGCCGAAGGCTCGCCGGAGATCAGCCGCCGCAGCGACACCGCGCCGACCAGGCGGCGGGTGAAGGCGTCCAGCACATAGATGGCGTAGACGGTCTCGCGGGTCCGCTCGACCTGGCGGATGTGCTGCAAGGTGCGCTCCGCCGTCCAGTTCGCGGGCACGGTGACGAATTCGGTGGTCATCATCGCGCCCGCGGTGTTTTCCGGATAGGCGAGCAGGCCCTCGATGGTCGTGCGTGTCGGCTCGTCGAGAGCCTGCATCAACTCGGTGCGGGCCGGCTCCTCGAGTTGCTGAACAATGTCGGCGGCCATGTCGGCGGACATGCCGGCCAGCAGGATGGTCGCCGTCTGCCGCGGCAGCGCCACAACGATCTCGGGGCCGAAATTCAGCTCCGGCTTGTCGAGAATCTCGATCGAAATATCGACCGGCAGGAGCACCAGAACCGCCGCGGCGTCCTGCGGTTCGAGCTGGTTGAGAATTTCGACGTTATCGGCGACATGGCCGCCGCTCAGGCGCGAGGCCAGCGCGAACACATCGAGATCGCCGTCCGTTGTGGCGGTGTGGGTATCCGTCATAGCTCACCTTCGTGGTCTGCCGGCAACGGCAGGCCTGGCGAGCTTCATCAAGCTTTCAGACCGGCGCCGCTGTCGGCGAAGTATGTGGCGAGGTACCTTGCAAGGTACCTGGACTGTCGCTTGGCATTTGTATGATGTTCCCGTGATGGGCGTGCGACCAAGGCCGCAGCATCCCGCTTCGCTGACATGATCCTTCAGCCGGATCACGTCAAGAAAAAATCGCGCGATCCTACGCGCATCATGAATGAAGGAGAAATGCGTTCCGCGATCTTGCAGTTTGCCTCGCCTGCGGGGCGAGAAGCGGGTCAGCCGCCCAGCTTCGCGATCAGCGCGTCGGAGACCTCGAAATTGGCGTAGACGTTCTGGACGTCGTCATGTTCGTTGAGAAGATCGATGAGCTTGAGCAGCTTCTCACCGGTGTTGTCGTCGACGGCGATCGTATTCTGCGGCTTCCAGATCAACGCCACCTTGCGCGCCTCGCCGAACGTGCTTTCGAGCGCCTTGGCGACGTCACGGAAGGTATCCTGCGAGGCATAGATTTCGTGACCGCCCTCGTCCGACACCACATCGTCAGCGCCGGCCTCGATGGCGGCTTCCAGCATGTCGTCGACTGAAGCCTTGTCCGCGTCATATTCAATGACGCCGAGCCGGTCGAACATGAAGGATACCGAGCCGGTTTCCCCGAGGTTGCCGCCGGATTTGGTGAAGTACGAGCGGATGTCGGAGGCGGCGCGGTTGCGATTGTCGGTCAGCACTTCCATGATGACCGCCACGCCGCCTGGACCATAGCCCTCGTAGCGCAACTCGTCGTAGCTCTCGGCGTCGTTGCCGCTGGCCTTCTTGATCGCGCGCTCGATATTGTCCTTGGGCATGTTTTCCGCCCGCGCCGCGATCACCGCCGCGCGCAGCCGCGGGTTCATCGCCGGATCGGGCGTCCCGAGCTTGGCGGCAACGGTGATCTCGCGCGCAAGCTTGCTGAACAGCTTCGATTTCTGGGCATCCTGCCGGCCCTTGCGGTGCATGATGTTCTTGAACTGGGAATGTCCGGCCATCGGCAAGTCTCTCTCAAAAATCCGACGCCGGCGGCGCACCGGGGAGGTCGGCAAAAGGGCGTAAGCGGCGCGGCGTTATAAGACGGGATCGAACGAAATTAAAGACCATGCCCGGTAGCGCCCGACACGATCGCGCGCTCGGAGATCAAGTTCTACACGTTCTAAAAACGCAACTAGGTCCAGAAGGAAGGCTCCGCCCGCTCAAGCCGCCCGCCTATTCGCACCGGAGCGATCTTGAGGGCAAGCCCTGTCGCATCGTCTGTCTCCACCGCGACGCCGCTCAATGTGGCGGCCCCCGCCGCCGGCTCGAAGCGGCTGCTCGGAATGCCCGTGGTGAAGCGGCGCAGCGGCTCCTCCTTCTGCATTCCAATCACGGAGTCATAATCGCCGGTCATGCCGGCATCGCTCATGTAGGCGGTGCCGCCTGACAGGATCCGGTGATCCGCCGTCGGCACATGGGTATGCGTTCCCACCACCAGGCTGACGCGGCCATCGCAGAAATAACCCATGCTTTGCTTTTCGCTGGTGGCTTCGCCGTGGAAATCAACGATGATCGCGTCCGCCGCCTCGCGGAGCCGGCAGGCGTCGAGTTCATATTCGATGGCGTGGAAGGGGTCGTTGAGAGGCTCCATGAAGATGCGCGCCATGGCGTTGATGACGAGCGCGCGGCGGCCGTCCTTGGCGTCGATCATCGCCGCGCCGCGCCCCGGCGTGCCCGGCGGGAAATTCAGCGGACGAACGAGACGCGGTGCGCGTTCGATGAACACCAGCGCCTCCTTCTGATTCCAGGCGTGATTGCCGAGCGTGATCGCATCGGCGCCGGCGTCGAGCAACTCCTGGTAGATCGCCTCGGTGATGCCGAAGCCGCCCGCGGCGTTCTCGCCGTTGACAACGACGAGATCGAGCTTCCATGCGGTGACGAGTTCCGGAAGATAGTCGTTGATCGCGGTACGCCCAGTCCTGCCGACAACATCGCCGATGAAAAGGATTCGCACGTCCTATTTGCTCCCGAGCCTGCATACGCCGGCTTCGGTTAGCACATAATCGAGCCGGACGTCGTGGGACAACGCGGGCACCTGCGCTACCTCCTGCACCGTAAAAGCAAGACCGATCGCGGTAACGGTCTTGTGTCGCCGCAACGCTTCAAGCGTGCGATCGTAATAGCCGGCGCCATAACCGATGCGATGGCCGGCGCGGTCGAACGCCGCCAGCGGCACCAGCACGATGTCCGGAACGACCTCGACCGCATTGGCGGGCGGCTCAAAGGTTCCCAAGGCCCCGCGAACCAGCGCAGCGCCCGGCACCCACGCGCGAAACACCAGCGCGGTGTCACGCGCCACGATCACCGGCATCGCAAGCGCCGCGCCCTTCCCGGCAAGGCTCCGCATCAACGGCATGGGATCAATCTCGCTGCGGATCGGCGCATAACCGGCAACGACTGTCGATGACGTTATATCGAGCGGCGGCATCCGCGCCGCGAGCGCAACCGCCGCGCTGGCGCGCTCCTCTGCGCTCAAGGCATCGCGGCGAGCTAGTGCGGCAGCGCGCAACTCGTCCTTGGGCTGTGAATCAGAGGAAATCGGCATACAGAGCGTTTATAACGTTTTTCGAGCAATAAGATCGGCTCGCCAACGAGCGCGCCAGAATAAAGATCACCGAAGCCCGCGTAAAAACCGGCGCGGTTCAGGCCCCGGTCATCATTCGCGAAAGCAGATTTCCGGCACGGCCCGAGAGTGGCAGATTTCGAGCGCATGTGAATATGCAAGGAGTGAATATGCAAGGAAATGCGCGAAGCCGCGACCGCCGTTGAAGCGCTCGATCCCGGAGTTCCCTACGAAAGTAGGTGGGCACCATATGGCCGGATCCACGGACCCGACCAGGGACAGTTCCCTTAAGGATCGATAAGGCCCCGGGGATTGTGGCTTCTGACGCGCGGCGCAGCCTCGCGAGTTCAATGTAGGCCCGATGGATGCGAAGCGCCAGTGGATGATGTTGCCTCTTCTGACTTACCATCCAAAGGAGGGTGCGGAACGTCATCGCCTGTCCGAAGGGCTCTCTATATCCTTTAGAGTTGATCACCCGATGGCGATGCCGCCGCCGACGGTGCGGTTCAGTACCTGCGTGGTCTTCTCGATCCGGTGCGCCGCCATGTTCAGCGCGGCGACAACCGCCGTCTGCGTCGCGCGGGCGCGCTCGGCGGCCGCGGCGCGCACATCGCGCAACGCCTTGAGCTCTTCCTCCAGAGCGCGGATGCGCTGCTGCGCATCCATCAGTTCGTCGGATGTCACCAGAGCCGCCATGACCTCGAGACGCTGATCCCCGATTTCTCCGAACTTGCCGCGCAACTGGCCGATACGGCCTTCCAGATCGCCCGCGAGCTTCAGCAGCCGGTCTTCCTGGCCATCCTCGCAAGCCATCCGGTACTGGCGGCTATTGATGGTCACGTTGACGTGGCTCATGGCTTCTCTCCCGCCGCCTCGAGCACGGACTTGATGGCGCCGATCGCGGTGTCCAACTTTTCCGCGATCTCACGATTGGTCCGCTCCAGCTTGCGCGTGCGCACCAGCGATCCGTCGAGTTCATCCGCAAGGCGTGAGCGATCCGCGCCGAGAGCCTGAATGCGGCTCGCCAGTTCGTCCTCGTCGCGGTCCGCGTCGCGCCGCCGCTCCACCGCCCGTTCCAGCGCATCGAGCGCGGCCGTCAGCCGCCGGGTGGCGGCGTCGATATCGGTTCCCCCGCCCCCATTGGGCGGTTCAGCACTGGCGGAACGATTGGCCGGTCGGTCGTTCATGTTCGTCCTGCGCGCCTTTGGGCGGCTGCCGGTCAGGCTACAAAGCGGCGGCTCGGCAAGCCCTTAGGAACCGAAATTTACGTGGCGGACGAGGCCAGCGCAACGCCGGTGCAAAACTATGCACCATAAAACATTCTCCCCGTCAGCGTACCCCCCCCGGCACTTGGACTCCGCCGACGCAGGTGCTATGCCCCCGGCACGCCAGTCCTTTCCACTGGACTGCATCGAAATCCAATGCGAACCGTTTACTTAGCCCTCCTCCCTATAGGACCGGATATCTCCCATGCCGACCGTCGACTCCTCCCGTATGGCAAATGCAATCCGCGCGCTCGCGATGGATGGTGTAGAAAAAGCAAAATCGGGCCATCCCGGCCTGCCCATGGGCACGGCCGACATCGCCACGGTGCTGTTCACCAAGTTCCTGAAATACGACGCCGCCGATCCGCACTGGCCGGACCGGGACCGCTTCATTCTTTCGGCCGGCCACGGCTCAATGCTGCTTTATGCGTTGTTATACCTGACCGGCTACAAGCAGATGACGCTCGATCAGCTCAAGAATTTCCGGCAGCTCGACTCCAAGACGCCGGGTCATCCGGAGAACTTCATCACCGAGGGCGCGGAAACCACCACAGGCCCGCTCGGCCAGGGTGTCGCCACCTCGGTCGGCTTCGCGCTGGCGGAACGGCTGCTGGCCGCCGAATTCGGCGGCGAGGTGGTCGACCACTACACTTACGTGCTGTGCTCCGACGGCGACCTGATGGAGGGCATCAGCCATGAGGCGATCGCGCTGGCGGGTCACCTCAAGCTCAACAAGCTGATTTTCCTTTACGATGACAACGGCATCACCATTGACGGCCCGATCTCGCTGGCCGACGACGTCGATCAGGTGGCGCGTTTCAAGGCGTGCGGCTGGGACGCAAGGCGGATCGACGGCCATGATCAGAAGGCAATCGCCGCCGCGATCCGCCGGGCGCAGAAATCCGACAGGCCGTCGCTGATCGCCTGCAAGACCATCATCGGTTACGGCGCTCCCACCAGGGCCGGCACGTCCAAGGCGCACGGCGAAGCGCTTGGCGCGGAAGAACTCGCGGGGACGAAAAAAGCGCTGGACTGGGAGTATGGTCCCTTTGAAGTTCCCGACGATGTCCTCAACGCCTGGCGCAGCGCCGGACGCAAGGGCAAGCGGCACAACAAGGAGTGGCGCGCGCGGCTCGCAGCCCAGCCGGATGCTCAGCGAGACGAATTCAAGCGTCGCGTCATCGAACGCAAGCCATCTCAAAACCTCAATGAGGCGATCCGCAAGCTCAAGGACAAGCTGGTCGCCGAACCGCCGACGGTCGCCACCCGCAAAGCCAGCGAAATGGCGCTCGAGGCGCTGGTGCCGGCGGTGCCGGAACTGCTGCTCGGTTCCGCCGATCTCACCCCTTCGAACAACACCCGCACCAAGGGCCTGAAAGAAGTGGAGCCCGGCCAATATGGCGGCCGCTACATCCACTACGGTATCCGCGAACTCGGCATGGCCGCCGCCATGAACGGCATCGCCCTGCACGGCGGATATGCGCCGGCCGGCGGCACCTTCATGTGTTTCGCCGACTATGCCCGCCCGGCGATGCGCGTTTCGGCGCTGGCGTATATTCCCACAATCTACATCATGACCCACGACTCGATCGGGCTCGGCGAGGACGGTCCCACCCATCAGCCGGTGGAACATCTGGCAAGCTTACGCGCGATGCCCAACATGCGGGTGTTCCGCCCCGCCGATGCGGTCGAGACCGCCGAATGCTGGCAACTCGCTCTTGAGCGGCCGAAGGGACCGACGGTTCTGGCCCTGTCGCGCCAGAACCTCGCGCCGGTGCGCAAGACCGCGGACACGGACAATCGCTGCGCGCATGGCGCCTATGAACTGGTCGCACCCAACGGCGAGGCGAAGGTGTCGATCTTCGCGTCGGGATCCGAAGTCGAGATCGCCGTTGCCGCGCAGCAGCAACTCTCCCAGCGCGGCATCGCCTCGCGCGTTGTTTCGGTGCCCTCCCTGGAACTGTTGCTAGAGCAGCCCGAGGATCGCCGGCAGGCCATTATCGGCAAGGCTCCCGTCAAGATCGCCGTGGAAGCCGCCGTGCGCTTCGGATGGGACGCCGTCATCGGGGCGGACGGCCTTTTCGTCGGCATGAACAGTTTCGGCCACAGCGCTCCCGCCAAGGACCTCTACAAGCATTTCGGCATCACCGCCGAAGCCGTGGTCAGCGCAGTCGAAAAACGCCTTGGCTGAGGTTGAGATTGCCTCAAAATCAAAAAGGCGCTAGCTAAAAACGGTGGAATGGATTTGGCGTTCGCTGCTCGGCCGATCTTGGCCCTGGACGCGAATGGCAAATCCAGATTTCCACCGACAACTTGCATTCGCTGGCGGTCCCTGCGATTTCGACATTCGGAGAAGATGCTCGCAGAAATTAAGAGCATCGGAATGCCAAAACTCGGACCGCTAGATATTACCAACGGTCGCGGCCTGGCAGAACCGGGCAAAAAGGCGTCGACGCTGCGCGCGGCAAGCAATGGTTGCGCGCAGGGAACGCATCCATTTGAAGGAGAATGAAGACATGGCAGTCCGGGTCGCAATCAACGGGTTTGGCCGCATCGGCCGCAATGTTTTGCGCGCCGTTTACGAGTCCGGCCGCGACGAGATCGAAATCGTCGCCATCAATGACCTCGGCCCGGTGGAAACCAACGCGCATCTGTTGCGCTTCGACTCGGTGCATGGCCGCTTCCCCTTCGAGGTGAAGGTTGAAGGCGACAGCATCGTGATCGGCAAGAACAAGATCAAGGTGACCGCCGAACGCGATCCGTCCAAGCTGCCCTGGAAGGAACTCGGCATCGACATCGCGATGGAGTGCACCGGCCTTTTCACCGCGAAGGAAAAAGCTTCCGCGCACCTCACCGCAGGCGCCAAGCGCGTGCTGGTGTCGGCTCCGGCCGAAGGCGCGGATCTGACGGTGGTCTATGGCGTCAACCACGACAAGCTGACGAAGGATCATCTGGTCGTTTCGAACGGATCCTGCACCACCAACTGTCTCGCGCCGGTGGCGAAAGTCCTCAACGATCTGATCGGAATCGAAACCGGCTTCATGACCACGATTCACGCCTATACAGGCGACCAGCCGACCCTCGACACCATGCACAAGGACCTCTATCGCGGCCGCGCCGCGGGTCTTTCGATGGTTCCGACCTCGACCGGCGCCGCGAGGGCGATCGGCCTGGTGCTGCCGGAACTGAAGGGCAAGCTTGACGGCGTCGCGATCCGCGTGCCGACGCCGAACGTCTCGGTGGTCGATCTCAAGGTGATCGCCAAGAGAGAGACGTCCACGAACGAGATCAACGAGGCGATGAAGCGGGCTTCATCACAGGAGCTGAAGGGCATCCTCGGCACCACCGACCAGCCCAATGTCTCAAGCGATTTCAACCACGATTCGCACTCCTCGACTCTCCACATCGACCAGACCAAGGTACAGAACGGCACGCTGGTGCGCGTGTTGTCGTGGTACGACAACGAATGGGGCTTCTCCAATCGCATGACGGACACCGCCGTCGCCATGGCGAAGCTGATCTGACACCACGGTTTCCGGGCGCATCGCGGCGCAAGCGCTGCGGTGCGAAACCGGCGCCACTCACTACCGCAACTTTTCCTGCGTGGCGGTCCCGGCTTACGGCTCACCGTTTACGCGGCAGCACCGTGTTCGGGACATCCAGACCATGACAAATTCCTTCCGCACCCTCGATGACGTTGACGTTCGCGGAAAGCGCGTCCTGCTCCGCGTCGATCTCAACGTCCCCATGGAGCAGGGCCGCGTCACCGACGCCACGCGGCTGGAGCGGGTGGCCCCGACCATCACCGAGATCGCGGACAAGGGCGGCAAAGCGATCCTGCTGGCACATTTCGGCCGCCCCAAGGGCGCCGACCCCAAAAACTCGCTGCGCCCGGTCGCGGAGGAACTTGCAAAAGTCCTCGGCAAGCCGGTGGCCTTCGCCGACGACTGCGTCGGCGAGCCGGCGCAACAGGCGGTCGCCGCGATGAAGGATGGCGACATCCTTTGCCTGGAGAATACCCGCTTCCACCCGGAGGAGGAAAAGAACGACCCGGCCTTCGTCGCCGAACTGGCCCGGCTCGGCGACATCTGGGTGAACGACGCCTTTTCAGCCGCGCATCGCGCCCACGCCTCCACCGAAGGTCTCGGGCACAAGCTGCCGGGCTATGCGGGCCGCACCATGCAGGCCGAGCTTGAGGCGCTCAACAAGGCGCTCGAAGCGCCGACCAAGCCCGTCATCGCCGTGATCGGCGGCGCGAAGGTCTCGACCAAGATCGACCTTCTCGAAAACCTTGTCAGCAAGGTCGATGCGCTGGTGATCGGCGGCGGCATGGCCAACACCTTCCTGCACGCGCAAGGCGTCAGTATCGGCAAATCGCTGGCGGAAAAGGATCTCGCGGCGACCGCGCTGCGCATCATGGAAAAGGCCGAGGCCGCCAACTGCGCCATCATCCTTCCGGTTGATGCGACCGTGGCGTTCCATTTCGCCGCCAACACGCCATCCCACGCCTATGGGCTCGACGCGATCCCGGCCGATGGCATGATTCTCGACGTCGGCCCGCAGTCGGTGGAGCGCGTTCGTTCGGCCATCGACGACGCCGCGACGCTGGTCTGGAACGGCCCGCTCGGCGCGTTCGAACTGACGCCTTTCGATCGCGGCACAGTCGCCGCGGCAAAACACGCGGCGGAACGCACCAAGGCTGGCAAGCTGGTGTCGGTCGCCGGAGGCGGCGACACGGTCGCGGCGCTGAACCAGGCGGACGTGGCCGGCGATTTCACCTATGTCTCGACAGCCGGCGGCGCTTTCCTGGAGTGGATGGAAGGCAAGCCGCTGCCCGGCGTCGAGGTGCTGAGGGCAAAATGACGCTGCTCCTCGCGGCAAAATGAGTTGCGGCGCCGGAAAGCCGCAACTCTCATGCCTGCATGATCCTCGAAACCCGGCATCCTGACCGGAGGTCGGAAGAGGGCATGCAGGAGGTAGCCGCTCATGAATCTCGATGACCTCAACAAAGTGGCGCAGGCGATGGTCGCGCCGGGCAAGGGCATTCTCGCCGCCGACGAGTCGTCGCCCACCATCACCAAACGCTTCAATGCCATCGGCGTGACATCGACCGAGGAAAGCCGCCGCGACTATCGCGAGATGATGTTCCGCGCCACCGACGCCATGACTCAATACATCTCCGGCGTCATTCTCTACGACGAAACCATCTGGCAGAGCGCCAGGGACGGCACGCCGCTGATCAGGCTGATCGAGCAGGCCGGCGCGATTCCCGGCATCAAGGTCGATGAGGGCACGCAACCCCTGCCCGCCTGCTCCGGCGAACTCGTGACCGTCGGGCTGGACCGTCTCGCCGAGCGCCTGAACAAATACCATGCCCAGGGCGCACGTTTCGCGAAGTGGCGCGCGGTGATCGACATCAACGCGGCGGACCGCATCCCGAGCATGACCGCGATCGGCGTCAACGCCCATGCGCTGGGACGCTATGCCGCGTTGTGTCAGGCTGCCCAGATCGTGCCGATCGTCGAGCCGGAAGTGCTGATGGACGGCGACCACGACATCGATCGCTGCCTTGAGGTCACGACGCGCGTCCTCAACGTGACCTTTCAGGAGCTGCGGAAGCAGCGTGTCGCCCTGGAAGGCATGATCTTGAAGCCCAACATGGCGATCTCGGGCAAGAAGAGCGCCAGGAAGGCGCCCGTGGAGGAAGTCGCGGAGAAGACGGTGCGCATGTTGAAGGCCTGCGTGCCCGCCGCCGTCCCCGGCATCGCCTTCCTGTCCGGCGGTCAGTCCGACGAGGAGGCCACCGCTCATCTCGACGCCATGAACCGGATGGGCAACCTGCCGTGGAAGCTCACTTTCTCCTACGGCCGCGCGCTGCAGGCGGCGCCGCAGAAAGCGTGGTCCGGCAAGCCCGAGAACGTCGTCGCCGGGCAGCGGGCTCTCATCCACCGGGCGCGGATGAATTCGCTCGCAACCCGGGGAGCGTGGAGCGCCGATCTTGAAGAGAAAGCTGCGTGAGATTCTAATCCGATCTGATCTTGCCGGCATTGCGACACCAGGCGCGTCAGGTTCGTATTGAATGATAACGAGTGAAATTCACCTCTCCTGCTTGCCGAGGGAGTTTCACGGTGCTCAATGATGCGTTTCTCACTATATGAAAACGCTCACGAGGTTCAGGCTTGATATGCCCCCGAAAGCCGCACCACCACGACCAGCCCCCCGGCTTTATCTCGCGACGCCGGTCATCGATGACCCCTCGCACGTCGCGGCGCAGCTTCCCGCGCTCCTCGCGTCGGCGGATGTCGCCGCGGTGCTGGTTCGGCTCTCGCCGTCCGATCCCCGCACGATGATATCGCGGATCAAGGCGCTGGCGCCCTTGATTCAGAGCACCGGCGTCGCGCTTTTGCTCGAGGCTCACGCCGATCTGGTCGCAAGGGCGGGCGCCGATGGCGCGCATCTCACGGGCATCGAGGCGTTGCAGGAGACGCTGCCCGTACTGAAGCCCGACCGTATCGCCGGCGTCGGCGGCCTGTCGACGCGCCATGACTCCATGGTCGCCGGCGAGGCCGGCGCTGATTACGTGCTGTTCGGCGAGCCGGATGAGACCGGTGATCGGCCGTCCGCGGAAGCGATCGCCGAGCGGCTGACATGGTGGGCCGAACTGTTCGAGCCGCCGTGTGTCGCCCACGCGATGAACATCGATGAAGCGCGGCTTTTCGCGGCATCGGGCGCGGATTTCATACTGGTCGACGACATCGTCTGGACCGACACCCGCGGCGCGGCCTTGGCGCTCGCGGATATCGCAACCGCAATCGCACGAGGTCACGAATCGCAAGGCGGCGCGGAGCGCACGGACCCTCCACATGGCGTCAGGGGCGCCGGATGAGTTTGCTGCGTCCGGTCGCCATCGCCGCCGGCCTTCTCATGCTCGGGGAAAGCGCGGCTGCGCAGCTCCAGCCCTCGCCGTCGGCCGATGCGCCGTCCGCGGGCAAGAGCGTCAAGACCAAGGCCATCAAACCGCCGCCGCCAACGCCGCCCGCCGGGCTGGAGCCGGACAACAAGGCGAACGCGCAGGTTGCTGACGATCCGAACGCGGATCCGGTTTACGGCGCCTATCAGCGCGGCCTTTACAAGACGGCGTTCGATCTCGCCTTGAAACGAGCACAGGAGGACAAGAACCCCGCCGCCATGACCATGCTCGGCGAACTCTACGCCAATGGGCTCGGCGTCAGGCGCGACTACGGCAAGGCCATCGAATGGCATCAACGTGCGGCCGATCTGGGCGATCGAGAGGCCATGTTCGCGCTCGCCATGCTTCGCATCAGCGGACGCGGCGGACCTCCCGACAGGACGGGCGCGGTGAAATGGCTGGCGGCGTCGGCCAAGCTCGGCCAGCCCAAGGCCGCCTACAATCTGGCGCTTCTCCACATGGACGGGCAAACGCTGCCGCAGGATTTCAAGCGCGCCGCCGAACTGTTGCGATTCGCAGCCGACGCCGGCAGTCCGGAAGCGCAGTATGCGCTGGCCACTTTCTACAAGGAAGGCACCGGCGTCGAAAAGAACCTCTACAAGTCGGTGCGGCTGTTGCAGGCCGCCTCGCTCGCCGGCAACGTCGACGCCGAGGTCGAATATGCAATCGCGTTGTTCAACGGCAGCGGCACCGGGAAAAACGAGGCGGCCGCGGTATCGCTGCTGCGCAAAGCCGCCAGGCGAAACAGCGCGATCGCCCAAAATCGTCTCGCCCACGCCCTTGTCGAAGGCATGGGCGTCCCGATGGACAAGGTCGAAGGCCTGAAATGGCACATCGTGGCGAAAACCGGCGGCAAGGGCGATCTGAAGCTCGACGCGGCGATGGCGCAGGCGACGCCCGAAGAACGCGCCGGTGCGGAGAGCGCCGCGCGCAAATGGCTTGGAATCAAATGAACCGCTTGACGGGGGCTTCCGCGCAGGGCACCCAGACCTCAACATCCATCCGAGCCCCATCATGCTGCAATCCGCTCTTATGAACGTCATGGTCAAGGCGGCGCGCCGCGCCGGCCGTAGCCTGAAACGCGATCTCGGCGAGATCGAGAACCTTCAGGTGTCACTGAAGGGACCAGCGAATTTCGTCAGTCTCGCGGACAAGCGCGCGGAGGACATCCTGTATGATGAACTCAACAAGGCGCGTCCCGGCTACGGCTTTTTCGGTGAGGAAGGCGGCAGCCGCGAGGGCACGGACAAGAGCCACACCTGGATCGTCGATCCGCTCGACGGCACCACAAACTTCCTGCACGGCATTCCGCATTTCGCGATCTCGATCGGCCTGCAACGTGATGGCGTGCTGATCGCCGGCCTCGTTTACAACCCCGCCAATGACGAACTCTACACCGCGGAGCGCGGCAAGGGCGCCTTTCTCAACGATCAGCGGCTGCGCGTGTCGGGCCGCCGTCAGATGAACGACTGCGTGATCGCGTGCGGCCTGCCGCATATCGGACGCGGCGACCATGAATTGTCGCGACGGGAGATGGCCGCCCTCCAGCCGAAGGTGGCGGGCCTGCGACGCTTCGGCGCGGCCTCGCTCGATCTCGCTTTCGTCGCGGCGGGCCGCGTCGACGGCTACTGGGAACGCAACCTGCAACCGTGGGATATCGCGGGCGGGCAGATCATCGTGCGCGAGGCCGGCGGCATCGTCAGCGGCATCCAGGGCGACGACGATCCGCTCACGACCGGTCATGTGATCTGCGGCAACGAATTCGTCCACGCCGAACTCGTGAAGATCATCAAGCCGCTGGGATAGCGAACGTCACAAGCTGGCGTGTCCTTAGAGCACTTTCGCTTCTGATTGAATCAGAAGCGAGCTCCAGATTACTGTTTTGACGCGTTTTCTTCACGCGAACCGGCATCCATCCTCGGGTCGAGCCCGAGGACATGCTTCGCTCGAAAACGCGAAGGAGTGGGATCAAGCTCTATTCAGCCGGATGCATCGGCGCCGGCGGCCCGTGGATCTCCGCCTTGCCCGCCGGCTCCAGTCCGCTCTTGTCGCGTCCGAGCACGCGCATCACGACGACGAAAAACACCGGCACCATCAGAAGCGCCAGCACCACCACCGCGATCATGCCGCCCATCACGCTGGTGCCGAGCGCCTGCTGGCTCGCTCCGCCCGCGCCGCTGGCGATAACCATCGGCAGCACGCCGGAGGCGAAGGCAAATCCGGTCATCAGAATCGGCCGGAAGCGCAACGCGCAAGCCTCCATCGTGGCGTCGATGAGGGACTTGCCCTGCGCACGCAAATCCTTGGCGAACTCGACGATGAGGATGGCGTCCTTGGCCGCCAGGCCGATGATGGTCACGAGTCCGACGGTGAAATAGACGTCGTTGGCGAGCCCTCGCGTTGTCGCCGCCAGCACCGCGCCGAAAATCCCGAGCGGCACCGTCAGCAGGACCGCAAGCGGGATAGTCCAGCTTTCATAAAGCGCCGCCAGGCAGAGAAACACCACCAGCGCCGAGAGCGCGAGCAGGAACGGAGCCTGCGATCCCGACAGCTTCTCCTGCAACGACTGACCGGTCCATTCATAGCCGAAGCCGCGCGGCAGGCGGCCGGCCAGCCGCTCCATCTCGGCGATCGCATCGCCCGAGGTGAAGCCCGCCCGCGCCTCTCCGGAGATGCGCATCGACGGATAGTAGTTGAAGCCGACGACCTGCGTTGGCCCCTTCGACCATTCAATGGAGGAGAAGGACGAGAGCGGAACCAGCCCGCCGCTGCTGTTCTTGACGTTGTAGTTGAGGATGTCCTGCGCCGTGGTGCGGCCTTCGCGATCCGACTGCACGATCACGCGCTGCATTCGCCCCCGGTTGGGGAAGTCGTTGACATAGGTCGAGCCGAGATTGGTCGACATCGTGTCGTTGATGTCCTCAAAGGTGACTCCGAGAGCGCTGGCCTTCTCGCGGTCGACCACGAGATTGATCTGCCCCGCCGACGGCAGTCCCTCGACATAGACATTCTGCAGAATCGGACTGGCATTGGCCTCGGCGATCAACTGATTGGTCGCCTGCAACAATGCCGGATAGCCTTTCTGACCGCGATCCTGCAGACGGAAGCTGAACCCCGACGAATTGCCGAGGTTGTCGATCGGCGGTGGCTGCAGCGCGGTGATCTTGGCGTCGCGCAGCGAAGCCAGATCGCGATTGGCGTCCGCGACAATATTCGCGGCGGAATCTTTCTCAGGCCGCTCCGACCAGTCCTTCAGGGTGATGAACGCTTGGGCCGTGTTCATGCCCTGCCCCGAATAGGCGAAGCCGGTCAGGAAGGTGACGTTCTTAACTCCCGGCCGTTCGGCCAGGTATCTCTCCACCGCCTCCACCGCCGCTCCGGTCCGTCCGTGGGACGAATCCGCCGGCGTCTGCACGTCGGTCGTGATGAAGCCCTGATCGTCCACCGGCAGAAAGCCGGCGGGCAATCGAACGAAGGCCCAGACCAGAACGCCGACCAGAACGGCGTATATCAGCATCAGGCGTCCGGTTCGTCTCAGCGACCAGCCGACCGTCGAGACGTAGCGGCCGCGCACGCCCTCCAGCGCACGATTGAACCAGCCGAACAAGCCCTTGCGGGCGTGAGCATGTCCGGCCTTGACCGGCTTCAGCAGCGTGGCGCACAAAGCCGGCGTCAGCGACAGCGCCATCAGGGCGGAGAAGGCGATCGCGGCAACCACCGTGACGGAGAACTGTCTGTAGATGATGCCGACAGAGCCCGGGAAAAACGCCATCGGCACGAACACCGCCATCAGCACCAGCGTGATGCCGACGATGGCGCTGGTGATCTGCGACATCGCCTTGCGCGCTGCCTCCCTGGGCGGCAGCCCCTCCTCCGACATGATGCGCTCGACGTTCTCCACCACGACGATGGCGTCGTCGACCAGAATGCCGATCGCCAGCACCATGCCGAACATCGTCAGCATGTTGATGGAATAGCCTGCGATTAGCAGCACCGCGCAGGTGCCGAGCAGCGCGACAGGCACCACGATGGTCGGAATGATGGTGTATCGGATGTTCTGCAGAAACAGGAACATCACCAGGAACACCAGCACCACCGCCTCGATCAGCGTATGCACGACCTTTTCGATCGAGGCCTTCACCACGGGCGTGATGTTGTAGGGGATATCGTAGGTGATATTCGCCGGGAAGAACTTCGAAAGCTCTTCCATCTTGGCCTCCACCGCGCTCGCGGTGGCGAGCGCATTGGCGCCCGGCGCGAGCAGCACTGAAAGACCCGCGGTCGACTTGCCGTTCAGGCGCGTGGTGAACCGGTAATCCATGCCGCCGACCTCGACCCGCGCCACGTCGCGCAGGCGTACCGTGGAGCCGTCGCGGTTGGCGCGCAGCAGGATGGAGCCGAATTCCTCGGGCGTGCCGAGTTGTCCCTTCACCAGCACCAGCGCCGCGGTTTTCTGCCCGGCCCGGCTCGGCGGTCCGCCGATGCTGCCCGAAGCCACCTGCGCGTTCTGCGCCGCGATCGCCTTGGTGACGTCCTCCGACGTCATGCCGTAGCCGACGAGCTTTTCCGGATCGAGCCAGACTCGCAACGAACGTTCGGTGGAGAACAGCGTGGCCCGGCCGACGCCGGGAAGACGCCGGATCTCTCCGATGATGTTGCGCGTCATGAAGTCGCCGAGCCCGACCTCGTCGAGACTATCGTCCGTCGAACGCAGCGTGATGATCTGCAACACCGCGCTGGAAGCTTCCTCGACCAGGATGCCTTCCTTCAGTACGGCCGCGGGCAGGCGGGCCTCGATGCGCTTGATGCGATTCTGCACGTCCACGGAAGCGAGATCGGTGGAGGTGCCGGGAACGAAGAACGCGGTGATTTCGACCTGTCCCAGAGAATCACTGGTGGATTCGAAATTGAGGATGCCCGACGCGCCGTTGAGCTGTTCCTCGATCAGGCGCGTGACGCTGTTATAAAGATTCTGCGGCGAAGCGCCGGGGTATGCCGTCGCGATCGAGATCGAAGGCGGCGCAATGATGGGATACTGCGCAACGCCCAGGAAGGGAATCGAGATCGCGCCGACCAGACAGATGAACAGCGCGACGACCCACGCAAAGATAGGTCGATCGATGAAGAAAGCCGGCATGCTGCGTTACTGCCGGGCGGACGCTGTTTCGCCCGGCACCGCTCCCGTCTTCGGCGAAGCATCGGCTTCCCACGTCACGACGCGAACCTTGTCGCCCGCCGTGAACTTCTGGAAGCCCTCGACCACGACGCGGTCGCCCGCATTCAGCCCATCGCTGACCATCGAATAGCCGTGCTGGACCGCGTCGGTCCGGATCGGACGCACGATAACGCGATCGTCGTCCCGAACGACAAAGACCTCGCTGCCGCCGCTGGAGTCGCGTTGCACCGCCTGCTGCGGAACGGCGATCGCATCGCTGTCGACGCCCTGCTCCAACAGCACGCGAATGTACATGCCCGGCAGCAACTCGCGCTTCGGATTGGCAAATTCGCCGCGCAGCGTCACCTGTCCGGTCGAGGAATCGACCTTCGCCTCGGAAAACAGGAACTTTCCGGGCAACGGGTAAAGCTTATCATCGTTGAGCAGGAGGCGGACCTTGGCGGCGCCCGGTGCGATGCGCTCCAGATCGCCAGACTCGAACGCATGGCGAAGTTTGTTAAGCTCCGTCACCGACTGGGTGAAGTCGGCATAAATCGTATCGAGCTGCTGCACCGTCGCGAGGCTCGCCGCATCGTTCTGCACGACGAGCGCGCCCTCGGTCACCTGAGCGGCGCCGACCACGCCGTCGATCGGCGCGCGAATGGTGGTGTAATCAAGATGGAGCCGCGCCCGCGCCAGATCCGCCTTGCGGGCGGCGACATCAGCCGCCGCCTGGCGCATGTTGGCGATGGCCTTCTCGTTCTCCGCCTCGGACGTGGCATGCCGCGCGGTCAGTTTCTCGATACGTCTCGCATGGTGCGATGCCTGTTCGAGGACGGCATTGGCTTTCGCGAGCGCCGCTTCCGCGGCCTGCACTTCAACCGCAAACGGCTCCGGATCGATCTGATACAGCGGGTCGCCGGCCTTCACTTCGCTGCCTTGCTGGAACAGGCGCTTGGTGATGATGCCGGAAACCCGCGGGCGCACCTCCGCAACCCGCAACGGCGAGATGCGTCCCGGCAGTTCGCGAACGATCGCGTGCGGTTTCGGAACCACCGTGATGACGCTGACCTCGGGAATGACAGTTCCAGCGGACGCATCCGCCGTTGTCGGCTCATCGCAGCCGCCAAGAAGCGGCGACGAACCGGCTATCACGATAGCCAGAAACGCCAGTCGTATATTGAATCTCGGCATGGAAACTGCAAGCTCTGTGAGGTGTTGCTACGCGACGCGCGGATTCGCTACGTGACGCACAACGTCGATACTATCGAATCCCCAACCAAATTCTAATGAGGGCTGGAGGACGGCGACGCAACACTATTTGGCGGCGGCGCAATGTCACAGAACGATATGGCTTTGTGTCACAACACTTTACCTCGTTCTCAAACAATCGTGAACCGGGTTCCATTCAAATTTGAAGAGAACTAACGCGCGCAAACTTCGCGCCCGCTGCCGTCTCGCCACGTTGTTGTGCGAGCATCATACCGCGACGATTCTAAATAATTCAGAGGGGCACGCCACGACTGAAAGCCGGCGCCGCAGAAGAGCGACGATTGGCAAAATCGTCGGGTGAGCTATTTTCTGCCGCCAACGCCGTGCCATAATGCGGCTTGTCTCAACCTTCCTGCCCTCCCCTCGATGGTTAAGCACGCTGGCTCATGGCGCAAGGCACCGCCCCCCGCTCCGCACCGGAGATCGAACTGACGAAACTGGCCCCGCCCCGGATATTTCTGGTGCGCATGGTCGTATTCATCGTGCTCTGCGCGCTGGTGCTGGTCGTTCTCTACAAGCAGATCGTTGCCGCGTTCTTCGCCAACCCCAGCCTCAACGCGTTGATCATTGGCGTGCTGGCGATCGGAATCGTTTTCGCGTTTCGGCAGGTGATCCGGCTTTATCCGGAAATCGCGTGGGTCAACAATTTCCGCATCGCCAATGCGGGCCGGGTTCCAGACCGAAGACCGCGATTGCTGGCTCCGATGGCCGCGATCCTCGGCGGCGAACGCACCGGGCGCGTGTCGATCTCCCAGCAGACAATGCGGCATCTGCTCGATTCCATCGCCACCCGGCTCGATGAAGCCCGCGACATCTCGCGCTACATGACGGGCCTGCTGGTGTTCCTGGGTCTTCTCGGCACCTTCTGGGGCCTGATCGAAACCGTCGGCTCCGTGGGCAAGGTGATCGACGGTTTGAAGGTGGGCGGCGACACCGGATCGCTGTTCGAGACGCTGAAGGAAGGCCTCGCCGCGCCGCTTGGCGGCATGGGGATTTCGTTTTCGTCGTCGCTGTTTGGCCTCGCCGGATCGCTGATCCTTGGCTTTCTCGATCTGCAATCCAGCCAGGCGCAGAACCGCTTTTATACCGACCTCGAGGACTGGCTCGCCACCACCGTTCGCGAATACAGTGGCAACAAGACCCGGCCCGATCCGGCCGCCGAGATCAAGGCCGCGATCGAGCGGCTCAGCACCACCGTCGAGAAGACTGGATCCGGCCATGAAACCACCTCCGCGATGGCCAGCCTCGCAGAAGCCATTCAGGGGCTCGTCAGCCATATGCGGACCGAACAGCAATTGATTCGCGAATGGGCGGACGAACAGGGCGAGCAGAACCGCGAGATCAAAAAGCTGCTTCAACACCTTGCGCAGCAGCCGGATGAGGATCCGTTGACCGTCCCGCTGGCCGCGACCACCGCTTCGCGGCCGGTCGCTCCCTCGGCCGAAGGAGAGGCAAAATCTTAAGAGAGAGATCATGGCCCTAGCACGCGGGCGCCGGAACGAGAGCGGATTCAACTATTGGCCGGGATTCGTCGATGCTCTCTCGACGCTGGTGCTCGCAATCGTGTTCCTGCTGACTGTGTTTCTGGTGACGCAGTTCTTCCTGTCGCAGGAAGTCACGGGCAAGGACAAGGCGCTGGAACAACTCAACGCCCGGATCGCTCAACTGACCGATCTGCTGTCGCTGGAAAAGCTCGGCAAGGTCAGCCTCGGCGACGAGGTCAGCCAGTTGCGCGCGGGTCTCGCCTCGGCGGAGGCGGAGCGCGATCGGATCAAGGGCCTTTATGACGGCCTCGCCGGCGCGGGGAACGATGCCGCGGGCCGCGACAGCCAGTTGAACAAGGCGCTGGATTCCGAGAAGCAGATTTCATCGCGCGCGCTGGCGCAGGTCGAGGTGCTGACCCAGCAGATCAGCGCGCTGCGCCGGCAACTGGCGGCGCTGGAGAACGCGCTCGACGCCTCCGAGAAAAAGGACAAGGAGTCGCAGAACCGCATCGCCGATCTCGGCCAGCGGCTGAACGTCGCGCTGGCGAAGCGGGTGCAGGAGCTGTCCCGCTACCGTTCGGAATTCTTCGGACGCCTGCGCGCCATTCTCGGCAACCGGCCGGATATCAGAATCGTCGGCGACCGCTTCGTTTTCCAGTCGGAGGTCTTCTTCGATACCGCGCAGGCGACGCTGCTGCCGGAAGGAAAAGCTGAACTCGACAAGGTGGCAGGCGCGCTAACCGATCTCGACAAGCAGATCCCCAGCGAGATCGCCTGGGTGCTGCGCGTGGACGGCCACACCGACGTCAGGCCCATCAAAAGTCCGGTGTTCAAGTCGAACTGGGACCTGTCGGCGGCGCGCGCGATTTCTGTGGTGCAGTATCTGGCGTCGCTCGGCGTGCCGCCTCAACGTCTGGTCGCCGCGGGCTTCGGTGAATTCCAGCCGCTTGATCCCGATGCAACGGAAGAGGCCTACAAGCGTAACCGCCGCATCGAGCTGAAGCTGACCGAGCGGTGAGGTCATTATGCGATCCCCTCATCGTCATGACCAGGCCGCCAAAGGAAGGACGTGGATACCCCGGCAAAGCGGGCCTGTGCTGGTGTCGCGAAGCCGAACCCGAGAGTCTTTATGTTCGACGCGTTTTCTTCACGCGAACCGGATTCCACCACCGGGTCAAGCCCGGGGACATGCTTCGCTCGAAAACGCTATAGTGCCGGGCATGATGGCAGCGCTTGAATGACGGTCTCGTTTCAGCTCCGCCCCTACCGTGCCTCCGACGAGGACGCCGCGATCGCCTTGTGGCAGGCGACTTGGCAACAAGCCTATCCCGCGATCGATTTCGCGGCGCGCGTGTCGTGGTGGCGCGAGCGCTGGCGCAATGAACTCGTCCCCAACGCCGCCATCGTTGTCGCCGATCAATCCGGCGAGTTGGCCGGCTTCGTCACCATCGATACGGCAGGCTATCTCGACCAGCTCGTGGTCGCCCCCGCGCATTGGGGCGGCGACATCGCAAATGCGCTGATGCTTGAGGCGAAGCGGCTGTCGCCGTGGGGAATTACACTGCTGGTCAACGCCGACAACGGCCGTGCCATACGCTTCTACGCGCGCAACGGATTCGCGCACGCCGGCGAGGATGTGAATCCGATTTCAGGACGGCCGGTCAACCGCATGGAATGGAAACCCTGAGGGCTATTCCCTCCCGCCTCGCGGGAGAGATCAAGTCAAAGGGAGGGGAAAAATTAAGACTTCACGCCCCCTCGAACTGCAGCCGCGCGAGGCGGGCATATAGTCCATTCGCCGCCACCAGCGAGGCGTGCGTCCCCTGTTCCACGATCCGTCCCCGCTCCATGACCATGATGCGGTCGCAGGAAAGGACCGTCGCGAGACGATGCGCGATCACCAGCGTCGTGCGATGGCGCATCAGTTCTTCCAGCGCGGTCTGCACCAGGGTCTCGGATTCGGCGTCAAGCGACGACGTCGCTTCATCCAGCAGCAACAGAGGCGCGTCGCGCAGGATCGCGCGGGCGATGGCGATGCGCTGACGCTGTCCGCCGGACAGCGTCACGCCGCGCTCGCCGAGCAGCGCCTCGAAGCCGCCGGGCAAGCGGCGGATGAATTCGGTGGCATGAGCCAGTTCGGCGGCGCGTTCAACCTCGGCGTCGGACGCATCCGGCCTGCCGAAACGGATATTCTCGCGGGCGGACGCGGCGAAGACCACCGACTCCTGGGGCACCAGCGCTATCCGCGCGCGAACCTCGCGCGGATCGGCGGTGCGCAACGGCACGCCGTCGAAGGAGATGGTGCCCGAGACAGGATCGTAGAACCGCAGCAGCAGATGAAATATCGTACTTTTTCCCGCGCCGGACGGGCCGACGATGGCGACCTTCTCGCCCGCCTTCACCGCCAGCGAGACGCCGTCCAATACCTTGACTTCCGGGCGCGAGGGATAGGCGAAGCTTACATTGTCGAGCGTGACATCGCCGCGCGCCGGCGCCGGCAGCGCGCGCGGCGTCGGCGGCGCCGCGATCACCGGCTTGACGCGAAGAAGCTCGAACAGGCGCTCGGCCGCACCGGAGGCGGCGGCAACCTCGCCCCAGACCTCGCTGAGCTGGCCGAGACCGGTCGCGGCGAACGCGGCATACAGCACGAACTGGCCGAGCCGGCCCGGCGTCATGTCGCCTTCGAGCACGTCGCGAGAGCCGATCCAGAGGATCAGGACCACGCTGGTGAAAACGATGAAGATGATGATCGCGGTCAGCACGGCGCGGGCGCGCGCCGAATTGCGCGCCGCCAGATAGGCATGTTCGACTTCACCACCGAAACGCGCATCGGCAAGCCGTTCATTGGTGTAGGCCTGCACCGTCCTGATCCCGCCAACCAGTTCGGAGGCATAGGCGGTGGCGTCCGCGAGGTTGTCCTGCGCGCTCCGCGACAGGCGGCGGACCCAGCGTCCGAACGCGACCAGCGGCACAATGATCAACGGGATCGCCGCCAGCACCAGTCCGGACAGGCGCGGACTGGTGATGACCATCATCGAAGCCGCGCCGATGAACAGCACGACATTGCGCAGCGCGACCGATATCGAAGAACCGACCGCGGACTTGATCTGGGTCGTATCGGCGGTCAGCCGCGAGATCAGCTCGCCGCTGCGGGCGGTGTCGAAAAACACCGGCGACAGCGAGATCAGGTGGGCGAACACGTCGCGCCGCAGGTCGGCGACGATGCGCTCGCCGGTGGTGGTCACCAGAAAATAACGCGCCGCGCTGGCGCCGGCGAGGACGGCGACGACACCGATCATCATCGTAAAGTAGCTGTTGATCATCGCGACGCCCTCGGCCGTGAAGCCAAAGTCGATGATCCTGCGCACCGCGAGCGGCACGACAAGCGTCGTCAGGGCGGCGACGATCAGCGCGACAAGCGCAAGCAGCGCCCGGCCGCGATAGCGGAGGATATATGGCGTGAGCGCCAGCAGCGGGCGCAGCCGGAGGCGGCGGGCATCCTTGGCGGACGGCGCGGCCTGATCCGGCGCGGCAGGCTCCGACGCTCCGGTTCCGGCCTTCGGGGAGCTACCGGGCGGCAGCGCAACGGCCGGCGCCTTCGACGTATTCTCACGCACTTCTACCGAACTCATCACCTGACCACGCTATTGCTGATTAAGGCACGTCATATGCCCCCCTGTGCGCGCTTGCAAATGCGCAGGCGCGCTTGTCGGTGAAACCTTGGTGCGATATAGAGCGGTCCGAATTCGCCCAAAACCCTTCGCCTTGCAAGGACATATCATGAAAGCCGAAATTCATCCCGATTATCATACAATTAAGGTCGTCATGACCGACGGCACGGAGTATCTCACCCGTTCCACCTGGGGCAAGGATGGCGACACCATGAACCTCGACATCGATTCCAAGTCGCATCCGGCCTGGACCGGCGGTTCCCAGCAGATCCTCGACCGCGGCGGCCGGGTCTCCCGGTTCCAGAAGAAGTTCTCGGGCTTCCTCAAGAAGGGCTGAGCCCCTTCTTCAGGTTGAACGCTTCCGCTTTTCGAACGCTCCTGCTGCGCGGGAGCGTTTTTGCATGAGCTGGAGCATAAGTTCCTAGAACATCCGCTCCCGCGGCATCAGCTTCGGGGACCGCGGACCCGGTCAGCCGGTCTGTGACGCTCAAAGGCTTCCCTGAGGAGGTTGAGCTGCGACACCAGCGGATTATCGGCGGTTCCGCGCTCCAGGGGCGGCGCATGAATGGTGGTGTCGAGACGCCGGATCCGCGCCTGCAAATTCATCGACCGCTCGATCAAGTCCTGCAACTGCCACGGCAGTTTCGCGATCATGTCATGCGGACCGGGATCCGCTGCGGTCAGCTTCACCCTGGTCTTTTCGCGATTGGCCTGCGCCAGCGTCATCTCGCCTTCCTTGACGGCGCGATGCAGCAGCAGCCACGATGCGAGTTGCATCAGCCGGGTGGTCAGCCTCATGCTTTCGGTGGCGTAGGTCAGGCTGACGGCACGTTCGAGTGTCTTCGCCTCGCTGCGTCCATCGCCATCCAGATAGGCGGCGGTTTCCTCAACCAGATCCATGCCTTCCCGGAACAGGGCCGTGAACACCGAAGAGCCCGCAAGACGTTCGCTGAACTGCACAAGACCGGTGCCGCCTGCCGATGGATCGAACATAGGTTCATGCCTCACGCAACCAGAGCATTATCCGCCAGGTGGGTCCGTTAAGCTGCAAGAAAATGCTTTCAATCAACAACTTGTGCGCATTCCGTTCGCAACGGGCGGTTTTCACCTTTTGCGATACGCGTTCGAGCCTTCCACCGGATCTTTCGCGCCGGCTTATGATGAACAAATCATTGCCCGCCGGAGAGGCGGGAGTCCAGCGCCAAGTATCGGTAAGGGTTAATATGCACGGATAAACAGGACGACGCCGGGCAAAAAAAAGCCGCCGTTGCCGGCGGCCTTGAAGTTGATAACAGGGAGGCGTCAAACAGAGTGGACAGGAAGCCACTCGGTGTCCAATGAAGGACATTTCAGTCATAGTCAGGAAAGCTTAATCAATCGTAAACGAACGAATTTCTTCAGCTTTCGTTTGCAATTTGGGCGAGGCGAGGCTTTTGCAAGAAGTGCATTCGCGTTGCGCGGTTACCGGCGGACCGGGGCCGGTCAGGATGCCACGACCAAGGGCGGACGGTTTCGCGCCTGCCGATCCCTGAAGGAACTCGCCCACGATCTGAACCTGAACTGAAACCTCGATGCCTGAATCTCAGGACTTGAAAAAGCGGTCAGCCGCATCCTTCGAAGCGCGCTTCTTCGCCTCGGCCGTCCGCAGCCGCTGAATCTCCTCCGTCAGCAGCGCGATGCGCTCGTTGAGTTCATTCACCGAAAGCAGCGAGAGATCCTGTCCGATCTCATGGGCGATCTTTTTCCTGGGTTCGTCGCCGTCAATGGTCATGCGCCTGTTCCGCTGCGGCTCAAGAGCCCCTCAACCCGCGAGTTTCTTTTCCAGTTCGCGGTCGACTGTCCAGAGCTATTCGCTTCTCAACCGATCAGAAGCGGCCTGGGCCTGACGATTTCGTTGGATGACGCGCCTTCTTCACGCGCGCCGGTACGTTATAATCAGGGTCCGACCTCCTTTCCAAGCTTGCCCGGTGACCGACCATGGAAAAGCCGCCAGCGCAAATGACCGCCATCGGCATCAGCAAGCCCGGTGGCCCGGAAGTGTTGGTGCCGCAACTCCGCCCGGTCCCCTCGCCCGGCCCGCGCGAAGTCCTGATCAAGGTCGCGGCGGCCGGCGTCAACCGGCCGGATGTCCTGCAGCGTTCCGGCAGCTATCCGCCGCCGCCGGGCGCCAGCGATCTGCCGGGCCTGGAAGTCGCGGGCGAAGTGGTGGCGCTCGGCGAGGGAGCAAGCAGGTACCGGCCCGGCGACAAGGTGATGTCGCTGGTCTCGGGCGGCGGCTACGCTCAATATTGCGTCGCGCATGAAGCGATCGCAATTCCGGTCCCCACCGCATTCTCCATGATCGAAGCCGGCGGCACGCCGGAAACGCTGATCACGGTATGGCACAACGTATTCGAGCGCGGCGCGTTGAAGGCGGGCGAGACGCTGCTGATCCACGGCGGCTCATCGGGAATCGGCACCATGGCGATCCAGCTCGCCAAGGTGTTCGGCGCAAGGACGATCGTCACCGTCGGATCAAAGGAGAAGGCCGGCGCGTGTCTGGGGCTCGGGGCCGATCACGCCATCAACTACAAGCTTCAGGATTTCGTCGCGGAGGTGAAGGCCGCGACGGCCGGCGCCGGCGCCGATCTCATCCTCGACATGGTCGGCGGCGACTACATCGAGAAGAATTACGACGCCGCCGCGCTCGAGGGCCGCATCGTGCAGATCGCGTTTTTGGGCGGTGCGAAGGCAACCGTTAATCTCGCCAGGCTGATGGTGAAACGGCTGCATCATACCGGCTCGACGCTGCGGCCGCGTTCGGTGGCCGACAAGGCCGCGATGGTCGCCGCCATCGAAGCCAAAGTGCTGCCCATGATGCGGGAGAGACGAATCAAGCCGCTGATCGACAGCAGCTTCCCGCTCGAACAGGCAGCGGACGCGCACCGGCGGATGGAAACCAGCGCCCATGTTGGCAAAATTGTGTTGACGATTTAGATTCCCGCGTCCTGCTGAAGCCTATAATTTCTTTTGCGATTATGTCATCTATCTCGCGCGGTCGGCGGGACTGTATGTTGAACGCGAGGAAATGACATTGCATCTGGTCAGGCGGCTTGCGTGGCTTACGCTGGCCCTCATGATTTTCGTCGCGGCATCGCCGGCGCGCGCAGTCGACGCCGTCAGCGTCCGGAGCGACGCGCCCGCCATCGATCTCACCGCCATCCTCGATCATCAGCACAGCGATTCCGACCGCATTCAGGTCTCGACCGCGCCCGGCACCGACGGCATTGTTCGCCGCGTCGAGGTGCGCGCGCGGGAAGGCGGCCAGAACTGGGTGGTATTCGCGCTCGCCAACAACACCGACGATCAACTCGACCGCCTGATCGTCGCACCGCATTACCGCCTGGTGTCGTCGGGACTGCTGTGGCCGGATCTCGGGCAATCGCGCATCGCCACCATCACGCCGTCGACCGGCGATCGTCCGGAGCGGCAGGAGAGCGCCACCGCCGATGTCTTCCAGATCACGCTCGATCCCGGCGCCGTCATCACTTTCGTCATGGAACTGCGCACCGACAGGCTGCCGCAGCTTTATCTCTGGGAGCCCGACGCCTACAAGGACAAGGTCAATTCCTTCACCCTGTATCAGGGAATCGTCATCGGCATCTCCGGGCTGCTGGCGCTGGTGCTGACCATCCTGTTCGTGGTCAAGGGAAGCATCATGTTTCCCGCCGCCGCGGCGCTTGCCTGGGCGGTACTAGTCTACATCGGCGTCGATTTCGGCTTCTGGGGCAAGGTGCTGGACATGCCGGCCGGCGCTGAACGAATCTGGCGCGCCTCGGGCGAGGCGATTCTCGCGGCGACGCTGCTCGTATTCCTGTTCGCCTACCTCAATCTCAATCGCTGGCACGTGCGCTATTCGCACATCACTCTCGGCTGGCTTTTCTTTCTCGGCTCGCTGGTGGCGCTTGCCCTGTTCGATCCGGCGGTCGCCTCCGGCATCGCCCGGATATCGCTCGCGCTGATCGCGGTATTCGGCTTCGGGCTGATCGTCTATCTCGCGGTTCACGGCTTCGATCGCGCCGTCCTGCTGATCCCGACCTGGTTCCTGCTGGTGGTGTGGGTCGCCGCAGCCGGAATGGCGATCGAAGGCAAGGTCGTCAACGACATCGTGGGCCCCGCTTTGCTCGGCGGCCTCGTGCTGATCGTGATGCTGATCGGGTTCACGGTGATGCAGCATGCCTTCGCCGGTGGAGGCGGCGCTTCGGGCGTCGTATCCGACATCGAGCGCCGCGCGCTCGCATTGACCGGCGCGGGCGATCTGGTCTGGGACTGGGACGTCTCCGCCGACAAGGTCTTCACCAGTCTCGAGACCGAAAGCCTGCTCGGCCTCAAACGCGGCACGCTCGAAGGGCCGGCGGCAGGCTGGCTGGAGGTGCTGCATCCGCTCGATCAGGACCGGTTCCGCGCGGCGCTGGACAGCGTGCTCGAACAGCGCCGGGGCCGGCTGGTGCAGGACTTCCGGCTGCGCGCGTCCGACGGCCACTTCATGTGGTTCGCCCTGAAGGCGCGCCCGGTGGTGGGGTCCGACGGCGAGGTGTCGCGCGTGGTCGGAACTCTCGCCGATGTCACCGAAACGAGGAAGGCCGAGGAGCGAATGCTGCACGATTCGGTGCACGACAACCTGACCGGCCTTCCCAACCGTAAACTCTTCATTGACCGTCTCAACGCGGTCGCGACGCTGGCCAAGACCATGCCGGGCCTGAGGCCGACCCTGATGGTGATCGATTTCGACCGCTTCAAGCAGGTCAACGATTCTGTTGGCGTCGCCGTGGGAGATTCGATCCTGCTGACCCTGGCGCGACGGCTTACGCGTATCCTTAAGGCCCAGGATACGCTGGCGCGGCTTTCCGGCGATCAGTTCGGCCTCATCCTGATGTCGGAGCAGGATCCGCCTCGCATCACCGCGTTCGCCGAAACCATCCGCAAGACCATCCGCGCCCCGATCGCCTTCAATGACCGTGAGATCTTCCTGACCGCGTCGATCGGCCTCGCGCTGAGCGACCCTCAGACGCAGTTGTCGGACCAGATGATCAAGGACGCCGAACTGGCGATGTACCATTCCAAGCGGATCGGCGGCGATCGGATCGATGTCTACAAACCCGCGATGCGCGCCCGGAAGAACGACCGGCTATCGCTCGAGGCGGAGTTGCGGCGCGCCATCGAGCGGCAGGAGATCACCGTCCTCTACCAGCCTATCGTCCGGCTGCAGGACCGCTCGATCGCGGGCTTTGAAGCGCTGGCGCGATGGGACCACCCCAAGCTCGGACGGATGGCGCCCGACGAATTCATCACCATCGCCGAGGAAGCCGGCCTGATCGTCGATCTCGGGACCTTCGTGATGGACCAGACCGCGCGCCAGCTTGCCGTCTGGCAGCGCGCCATGCGGTCGCAGCCCCCGATTTTCGCCAGCGTCAACGTCTCCTCGCGCCAGTTGCTGCGGCACGATCTGATCCACGACATCCGCTCGGTGCTGTCGCGCTCATCCATCGCACGCGGCACCCTGAAGCTTGAACTGACCGAATCGCTCGTCATGGAAAATCCCGAACATGCAGCGCAGATGTTGCAACGGATTCGCGAACTCGGCGTCGGGCTCTCGCTTGACGATTTCGGCACCGGCTATTCCTCGCTGTCATACCTGCAGCGTTTCCCGCTCGACACCATCAAGATCGACCAGTCGTTCGTGCGCACCTCGACCCGCGGCACGCGGCCGGTCATTCTCAAGTCGATCATCGCGCTGGCGCACGATCTCGGCATGGATGTCGTCGCCGAGGGCGCCGAAACCGACTCCGATGCAGTGGAACTCTATCAGATGGGCTGCGAATACGCCCAGGGCTTTGCTTTCGGCGAGCCGATGGACGTCGATGCGACGATGCGGCTCCTGGCCCAGGAGCGGCTCGAGACGGCAAGCTGAAACCACACAGCTCGCGACGCTCGACAGGCGAAGCCCGGCCCGCTCAGGCGTGACCGGCTTCGTTCGACAACATGCCGGGATCGATTCCGATCTTATGCAGCGCGCGAACATATTTGTCTTCTATATCGCGGCCGAAGATCAGGTCCTGATCAGCAGGGCAGTGCAACCATCCATTGTCCTGGATTTCAGTCTCCAGTTGACCCGGCGCCCATCCGGCATAACCAAGCGCCAGGATCGCATGTTTCGGGCCGGCGCCCTTAGCGATGGCTTCCAGGATATCGAGCGTGGCGGTCAGGCAGATACCCTCGTCAATGGGCAGCGTCGCATCCTCGATGAAGAAATCGCTCGAATGCAGAACGAAGCCGCGGCCGGTTTCGACCGGGCCACCCTTCATCACTTTCATCGTCTCGGCGGTTTCCGGCAGCTTGATCAGGTCGGCTCGCTTGATGATGTCGAGCTGCACCAGCAGATCGCTGAAATCGACGCTTCCGGCGGGGCGATTGAGAATGATACCCATCGCTCCCTCGGACGAGTGCGCGCAGACATAGATCACGGAACGTGCGAACCGCTCATCTTCCATGACCGGCATCGCGATCAGCAACTGGCCGTCCAGATAGTTGCGGTCATAAGTATCCGTGTCCGCAATATCCATGTCCGCGTCGTCAGCGTGACGACGGTCCCTGCCAGGTCCTTTACGCGCTGGTTTCATCAGCAAATGACCCTCATGTTGCCCTTCCATCCTGATATTGGGTGCGCATTCTGTCAATCAACCTTCCCGAGCCATTCAACCTTCCCCAGCCATGGCTAAACAGCGCATCACAAGCAATTCAATAGTTTGGCCCGCGCGCAACCGATAAAAAGACGCCCGCATGATCATCAAGGTTCCTCTTCACGCGTTGCCCGGCGTTGCGGTCGTGCTGCTGTCGTGCGCGCTTTCGACCGCCGCGACGGGCCAGGATGCCTCGCCATGGCAGCAGGGCAGCCACGCCGCCGTCCGCCTGCTCGCGGGCTCGCGCAGCGGCGCGGTGCTGCTCGGCGGCATCGCGTTTCAGCTCGAACCGGGCTGGAAAACGTTCTGGCGCACGCCTGGCGACTCGGGCGTGCCGCCGCGTTTCGATTTTTCAAAGTCCGACAATGTCGATGCCGTGACTGTTCTGTGGCCCGCGCCATCGAAATTTCCCGACGGCGCGGGCGGCCATTCGCTCGGCTACAAGGAGCAGGTCGTGCTGCCGCTGCGAATTGCCGCCACCAATGCCGACAGGCCGATCACGCTACGCGCGACCGTCAGTTTCGCGGTATGCGCCAGGCTGTGCATTCCCGCCGAAGCCAGTATGGAGCTTGCTTTCGCCAGCGTCGCGAGCGCCGAGGACAGCACGCTGGCCGCCGCGCTCGATATGGTGCCGAAGCCGGCCCGGATCGGCGACCCCAATCCCTTGACGATCAGCAACGTCAGGCGCGAGGGAGAATCAACCGTGACCGTCGATGTCGCAACCGCCAATCCCAAGGACGACGTCAACCTGTTCGTCGAAGGCCCGACACCGGACTGGGCGCTGCCGATCCCGACCCGGCACGAGCGCGCGCCGCGCGGGGTGAAACGATTTTCGTTCAAGCTCGATGGCCTGCCGGCCAACGTCAACGCCCAGGGCGCCGCGCTAAAGCTGACGCTGGTCGGCGGCAAACAGGCCTATGAATTCAATATCAATCTGGATTGATGGCTGGTCGTCGCCGGAGGCGCCAGGCCGGGCTGTCTGGTCCGCCCAACTGAATCTTAAGAAACGGTTGCTATAGCGTTTTCGAGCGAAGTGGATGACCTGTTCGCGTGAAGAAAACGCGTCAAAACAAAATCATGGAGCCCGCTTCTGATTCTATCAGAAGCGGAAAGGTTGCAAATTCGAGTCAGGGCGCGCATCCCGCGTCGAGGATCCCGCAGTGGCCATCACGGACGCTCCCTCCGCTCCTGCGAAGCGATTGCCCATGCTGATCGGACGGCTGCGCGCGATATTGGGCGGCTCGAGCGAGGCCTCGCTGACCAGGCGGCTCGCCGGCACGATCTTCATCATCCGGGTGATAAGCGCCGGGATTGCCTACGTGGCGCAGATCCTTCTCGCGCGCTGGATGGGCGGTTCCGACTACGGCGTCTATGTGTATGTCTGGACCTGGGTGCTGCTGCTCGGCAGCATGATGGATTTCGGCATCTCGGCGTCGGCGCAGAGGATCATTCCGGAATATCACGCGAGCGGTGACAACGCGCGGCTGCGCGGATTCCTGAGCGGCAGCCGGTGGATGACATTCATCGTCGCCTCGCTGATATCGGCATCGCTGGCGGCCCTGGTCACAGCGCTGTCACCGTGGATCGATGCCGCGACGGTGCTGCCGCTCTATATCGGCTGCCTGACCCTGCCGGCGTTCGTGGTCGCCAACACCCAGGACGGCATTGCGCGTTCCCACGACTGGATGCGGCTCGGACTGATGCCGCAATTCATCGTACGGCAATCGCTGATTATCGGCTTCACCGCCGGCGCTTTCGTGCTGGGATTTCACCTCAGCGCCACCGTCGCCATGCTGGCCAGCGTCGCGGCGGTGTGGATCGCCATGATCGGCCAGATGATCGTCCTCAATCGCAGACTGCGCACGATCGTCACGCCCGGACCCAAAGTCCACGATTTTCGCGGCTGGCTCGCGGTCTCGCTGCCGATCCTTCTGGTCGAGAGCTTTTATCTGCTGTTGTCCTACACGGACGTGCTCGTGCTGCAGCAGTTTCGTTCTTCGGAGGAAGTCGGCGTTTACTTCGCCGTCGTCAAAACCCTGGCCCTGGTATCCTTCATCCACTACGCCATGTCGGCGACGACGGCGCACCGCTTCACGGAATATCATGCCGCTGGTGACCGCGAGCGGCTGGCGGCCTACCTCGCTTATGCGATCAAATGGACCTTCTGGCCCTCGCTCGCGGCCACGCTGCTGCTGCTCGCGTTCGGCAAACCGATGCTGTGGCTGTTCGGTCCGCAATTCGTCACCGGCTACAGCATCATGTTCGTCGCCGCGATCGGGCTCGTGGTCCGTTCCGCGATCGGCCCCGTCGAGCGACTGCTCAACATGCTCGGTCATCAGCATGCCTGCGCGGCCGCGTATGCGCTGGCCTTCGGCATGAACGTGGCGCTGTGCTTCGCGTTCGTCCCGCGCTACGGCGGCCACGGCGCCGCCGCCGCGACGTCGATCTCGCTCACATTCGAAACGGTGCTGCTGTTCTGGATCGTCCGCCGCAAGCTCGGATTTCATGTTCTGGCGTTCGGGAAGGGGCGGGCCTCGACATGAAAGGCACATTCGTCATGGGCGGATTTATTGCGGCCATCCAGGTCGTTCCGATGGAAACTCCGCGAAGACGTGGATGCCCCGGACAAGCCCGGGCATGCCGAGAAGACAGGCTGTTCAGGTCGATCCGGTTACGCCGCCGTCCAGCCGCCATCGATCGACAGGTTGCTTCCGGTGATCTGGGCGGCATCGTCGCTGCAGAGATAGAGCGCCAGCGCCGCGACCTGCTCCACGGTGACGAACTGCTTGGTCGGTTGCGCGGCGAGCAGCACATCGTTGACGACCTGCTCCCTGGTCATGCCGCGCGACTTCATGGTGTCGGGAATCTGCTTTTCCACCAGCGAGGTCCAGACATAGCCCGGACTGATGCAATTGCAGGTGATCCTGTGCGGCGCAAGCTCGAGCGCCACCGCCTTGGTGAGGCCGGCTATGCCGTGCTTGGCGGCCACATAGGCCGACTTGAAGGGCGATGCCACCGTCGAATGCGCCGAGGCGGTAGTGATGATGCGGCCCCAGCCGCGCTTCTTCATGCCGGGCACTGCGGCGCGGATGGCATGAAAAGCCGATGAAAGATTGATGGCGATGATCGCGTCCCACTTCTCGACAGGGAACGACTCGACCGGCGAGACGAACTGGATGCCGGCATTGTTGACGAGAATATCGACCGAGCCGAAGGTTGTTTCGCCCAGTTCGATCATGCCGGCGATCTCGGCGGGCTTCGTCATGTCGGCAGGCGAGTAGACCGCCTTGACCTCGAACTCCGCCTCGAGGCCGGAGCGCGCCTTCTCGATGTCAGCCTCGGCGCCAAGCCCGTTGATCACGACATTGGCGCCGGCGCCGGCGAAGGCGCGGGCATAGGCCAGGCCTATGCCGCTGGTTGATCCGGTCACGACCGCGGTCTTGCCTTTCAACTTCGTCATCACCCTCTCCTGTCGGAAGCGCGGATCATCAAAGCCGCGCCGCGCTGCCGTCAAAGCACCGGCGACCATGTCGCCGGTCAAGCCGCTTCGCGCTCAAGCCCACCCGCGCACGACGACGCTTACTCCACGCAGTCGTTATCGCTCGCCCGTGGATGCCAACACCAGCGTCCAGAACACCTTGTACTTGGTTTCCGGAGCATAGCTCGCGGCGATGCCCAGTTTCGTGACGCCGTTCTTGAGCATGTTCGCCCGATGGGGAGGCGAATCGCGCCAACCGGAGAACGCCTCCGCGAGGGTATGATAACCGGCGCCGATATTCTCGACCGCCAGCGTCGCCGGATAGCCGGCCGCCGCCAGCCGCTTGGGCAGCGTCCCGGCAACGTCGTGATCCATCTTGTTGCGCTTGGCCATCGCCATCGATTGCGTCTCGGCAATCTTCATGAGTTCGGGATCAACCGTCACCGGACCGAGGCCGTTGTTGGCGCGATAGCCGGAAATCATCGAGGCCGCCATAACAGAATCCAGCTTGGCCCCGCCGTGCGCCATGTCGAGATAGAAAGCCGGCTGCTCCCTGGCAGCCGGCTTTTCCGTAACGCATCCAGCCACAAGCAGCAGGCCGAGAAGCACGGCAAAAGTGCGGATCATCCTGGTGTTCCGAATCCGAAGTTCGCCTCGTCATACTGCGCCCTCCGTAGCGAACTTCGGATTCGAAAGGACACGAGCAACCTGCATTTGCTGGCGGCCCTCGATTCCAGCCATCGCAAGACATCGCAAGAGATGAGTTGGACCGGATACGAATGTCGGAATCGGGCCACCAGCCCCAATGAGCGCAGTTGTTGCACATCAACAATGGCTGAAAGATGAATGATCCCGAGTGTCCCGTTTCCCGCGCTCGCACGGCTTTATCGCGACCTCTTGATCGGATCATGCTCTAGGTGCGGTCCGCGAAAATGCGATAGCGCCTGGGCTGCAATCCGACGACCTCGCCATCGCGAAGCTCGCGGTCACGCGGCGCATCGATCTCGATGACGGTTTCACCCTGACCGTCCGACAATGCGATGTCGGCGCGCTGGATCGGACCGAAGCTCCGCACCCGCCGCACGGTGCCTTCGAGTCCACCCCAGCCCGGCGGGCTGATCTGCATATCGTGGCGGCGGACGAACAGCTTCGAGGGCCCCGACGCGCCGCACTCCGCGGCGATATTCAGCGGCGTGCCGCCGAGCCGGATCACGCCGTCCTGGATATCGACGGGCAGCACAATGGACTCCCCGATGAAGCCATGGACGAACGCTGTCGCCGGGCTGTTATACACTTCGCCCGGCTTGCCGATCTGCTCGATCCTGCCCTTGTCCATCACCACCACGCGGTTTGCGACTTCAAGCGCTTCCTCCTGATCGTGAGTCACGAACACCGAGGTGACATGAATTTCCTCGTGCAGCGAGCGCAGCCAGCGACGCAACTCCTTCCGCACCTTGGCGTCGAGCGCACCGAACGGCTCGTCCAGCAGCAGGATGCGGGGCTCGGTGGCCAGCGCCCGGGCGAGCGCGATGCGTTGACGCTGGCCGCCGGAGAGTTGACTCGGATAGCGGTCAGCGAGCCAGTCGAGTTGCACCAGATCGAGCAGTTCCTTGACCCGCGCGCGGATACTGGCTTCGTCCTTGCGTATGGCGCGCGGCTGCACCCGCAGGCCGAACGCGACGTTCTCGAAGACCGTCATGTGGCGGAACAAAGCGTAGTGCTGAAATACGAAGCCGACCTGCCGCTCACCTGCTCCGCGCGCCAACGCGTTCTCGCCGTCGAATGACACCGAGCCGCTGTCCGGCCAGTCGAGCCCGGCGATAATCCGCAATAGCGTCGTCTTGCCCGAGCCCGACGGACCAAGCAGCGCCAGCAATTCGCCATCCCCGATCGTCAGGTCGACGTTGTTAAGCGCGGAGAATGCGCCAAACCTCTTGACGATATTTTTCAGCTCAATGCTCACGCGTCTGCCGCCCCTCGTCGAGTTGCCCTTCGAGAATCGTTTTCGCAATCAGCGTGATCAATGCGAGCAGCGCCAATAACGATGCTACCGCGAACGCCGCCACAAACTGATACTCGTTATACAGGATTTCAACCAGCAGCGGCATCGTGTTGGTTTCACCCCGGATGTGACCGGAAACCACGGAGACCGCACCGAACTCGCCCATCGCGCGCGCGTTGCAAAGCAGCACGCCATAGAGCAGGCCCCATTTGATATTCGGAAGCGTGACACGAAAGAAGGTCTGCAGCCCGGAAGCGCCGAGCGACAGCGCGGCTTCTTCTTCCGCCGTCCCCTGCTCCTGCATCAACGGAATCAGCGCCCGCGACACGAAGGGAAAGGTCACGAACGTCGTCGCCAGCGCGATGCCGGGCAGCGCGAACAGAATCTGGATGTCGTGATCCTGCAGCCAGGGCCCGAGAAAACCCTGTCCCCCGAACAACAACACGAACACCAGACCGGAAACGACGGGGCTGACCGAGAACGGCAGGTCGATCAGGGTGATGAGCAGCGTCTTTCCGGGAAACTCGAACTTGGCGACGGCCCATGCGGCAATCAAACCGAACACCAGATTGAGACCGACCGAAATCGCCGCGACCGTCAGCGTCAGCTTGATCGCCGACACCGCTTCCGGTTCGGCAAGCGCCGCGAAATACACCTGTCCGCCCTTGGCGAACGCCTCAGCGAACACGATCGTCAGCGGCAACACGATGAACACCGTGAGAAACAGAATGCAAAGGCCTATCAGCAATGCGCGCACCCAGCGCGGCTCGGAGCGGGCGTCATTGCGGTCGCGCGAAATCGCGAAAGCGGCTTCGGACATCAGCGTCACCTCTAATACGCCTGCTCTTGCGCCCGCGCCCAGCGCTGCAAGCGATTGATGACGAAAATCACCAGGAAGGACACCAGAAGCATGACCACGGCGATCGCGGTCGCGTCGGCGTAACGAAATTCCGACAGGCGGATCACGATCAGCAGCGGCGCGATCTCCGACACATTCGGCAGGTTGCCGGCGATGAAAATCACCGAGCCATACTCCCCGACAGCGCGCGCGAATGCGAGCGCGAAGCCCGTGAGCAGCGCCGGGAAAAGGCTGGGCAGAACGACCCGCCACACTGTCTGCCACCGACTGGCGCCGAGGCTGGCGGCAGCTTCCTCGATCTCGGGATCGAGATCGATCAGCACCGGCTGTACGGTGCGCACCACGAAGGGAATCCCGATAAACACCATCGCAAGGAAAATGCCGAGCGGCGTATACGACACGTTGATGCCGAGTTCAGCCAGCGGCGCGCCAAGCCAGCCGTTCTGCGCGAACAGCGTCGTCAGGGCAATGCCGGCCACCGCTGTCGGCAATGCGAAAGGCACGTCGACGATTGCATCAAAGATGCGACGACCGGGGAAGCGGTAGCGCACCAGCGCCCAGACGATGATGCTGCCCATCACCAGATTGACCAGCGCGGCGAGAAACGCGAGTCCGAATGAGATCTTCAGCGCGTTCAGCGTTCGGCGGCTGGTGATGATGTCCACGAACTGGGCGAAGTTCAGTTCAAATGACTTGAGAAACAATCCTGCAAGCGGGATCAGAACAATGATCGAAAGCCACGTCAGCGTCAGCCCCATGGTGAGACCGAATCCCGGCAAGGTCCGTCGTCGTCCCGATCCTCCTTTCACGTCGTCCCGCTCCGCCCCGTTGAAGTTAGATCAGTCCTTGTAGATCTGATCGAAGATGCCGCCTTCGCTGAAATGCACCTTCTGCGCCTTGGTCCAGCCGCCAAATACCTCGTCGATCCTGAACAGTTCGACCTTGGGGAACGCATCGGCATATTTCTTGATGAGTCCCGGATTGGTCGGCCGGTAATAGTTTCGCGCGGCGATATCCTGCGCTTCCTCCGTATACCAATATTTCAGATACGCCTCGGCGGCGGCGCGCGTTCCTTTCTTGTCCACCACTTTGTCGACGACGGCAACCGGCGGCTCCGCGAGAATGGAGATCGAGGGGGCCACGATCTCGAACTTGTCTTTTCCGAACTCCTTGAGCGCCAGAAAGGCCTCGTTCTCCCACGCAAGCAGCACATCGCCGACGCCGCGCTCGACGAAGGTGACGGTGGAGCCGCGCGCGCCGGTGTCGAGCACGGGGACGTGGCTGTATATATCGGCGACGAACTGCCTCGCCTTATCTTCGCCGCCCCACTTCTTCAGCGCATACCCCCATGCCGCGAGATAATTCCAGCGCGCGCCGCCGGAGGTTTTTGGATTCGGCGTAATGACGTTGACGCCGGGCCTGACCAGATCGTCCCAATCCTTGATGCCTTTGGGGTTGCCCGTACGCACCAGGAAAACGATGGTTGACGTATAGGGAGATGAGTTCTCCGGCAACCGCGCTTGCCAATCCTTCGCCAGCAGACCGTGATCCGCCACCGCATCGATGTCATAGGCGAGCGCGAGCGTCACCACATCGGCCTGCAAACCGTCGATCACCGAGCGCGCCTGCTTTCCGGAACCGCCGTGAGACTGCCTGATCTCGACGCTCTTGCCGGTTTCTTTCTGATAATGCGCCGCAAACGCCCTGTTGAAATCAACATACAGCTCTCGGGTCGGATCGTAGGAGACGTTCAGCAACGACACATCGGCCGCGTAGGCAGAACCGGCCCAGATCAATCCGGCCAAAACCGTTAAGATTCGACGAAGCATTCCAATCTCCATAAGGCCCGCTCAAGCGACGACCGTCAGCGCCAAAGCCCATGAATGAACCTCGTCAAAGGACATGCTTAAGTCAACGGAACGGCGTTTCAATGTTTGCGGCGGCGCAGAGTCATTCCCCTACGGAATCTTCATCGTGTGAATGCCGCATTCCGTCTTGGCTCTGCCGCGCCAGCGGCCGGCCCGCGCATCCTCGCCGGCCTGTCCGCGGCTGGTGCACGGCATGCATCCGACGGAGCGGAAACCGGACGCCACCAACGGATGCGGCGGCAGCTTCGCCGACGCATAGATCGCCTCGATATCCTCGCGCGAGGCGTTCGCGAACGGATTGAACTTGAGCCGGGCCCCGTCATCCTCGACCATCGGGAGGTCGGCGCGCAGCCCACCCTGAAACCGCTTGCGGCCGTTGATCCATGCGGCGAACGGCTGAAGCGCGCGCGCAAGCGGCTCCACTTTCCGTATCCGGCAACAGGAATCGGGATCGGAAAACCACAACTCCCGATCGGGATCCTCTTGTTTCAACGCATCCTCGGACGGCGGAATGGAGCGAACATCTTTCAGGCCGAGCGCGGCGATCAACGTGTCGCGATAGGTCAGCGTCTCCTCGAACAGCCATCCGGTATCGAGGAAGATGACCGGAATGGCCGGATCGACATCCGCCATCACCTTGAGCAGCGCCGCCGACTCGGTGCCGAATGACGAGACCAGCGCCAGCCTGTCGCGACCGACCGCGCGCAGCGCAGCGCTGATCACCTCCGCAGGCGAAGCGTCGCGCAAGGACTCGTTCAGCGCGGCCGCAGCAGGCCATGCGGAGTTCGCTGCCGCAGCGGCAGATTGCGCCGCCCTGCCGGGATCGACGCTGTTTTCTTCGAGCGGAGATGTCATTCTGCAGCCATCTGAAGTGTCTGGAGGAAGGAGTTCGTGTTGCGCCATCGCGCGGAGTGCGACACCACGTCACCGATCACAAGGATGGCGGGGCCGCCCTCGACGTCGTGAACCAGCGCCGGAAGATGATCCAGTATGCCGACGACGGTTTTGGCGTCGGGCCGGGTGGCGCGGGCGAACACGCCGACCGGGGTCTCCGGCGAACGCCCGGCCGCCAGCAACCCGCTGCGGATCGCCGGCGCCGCCGTGATTCCCATATAGACCACGACGGTCATCTTGCGATCGGTCAGCGTCGACCAGTCGACGTTCGAGGCGTCGTGAGCCTTGTGCGCGGTCAGGAAGGTGACGCGCAGCGCTTCATGGCGGTAGGTGAGCGGCACCCCGGATTCCGCGGCCGCGCCAAGCCCTGCGGTAATTCCGGGAATGACCGAACAGCGGACACCGGCCTCTCGGAGCGCCTCCACCTCTTCGCCGCCGCGGCCGAAAATGAAGGGATCGCCGCCCTTGAGGCGGACGGCGCGCCGGCCGGATCTGGCGGCATCGATCAGCAGCCGGTTGATGGCGTCCTGCCCGATGCCGGGTTTGCCGACGCGGCGACCCACCGGCACACGCACCGCGTCGCGGCGGGCGCGATCGAGGATCTCCGGCGTGATCAGCTCGTCATAGAATACGATGTCGGCGTCCTGCAGCGCCCGCAGCGCCTTGACGGTGAGCAGGTCCGGATCGCCCGGCCCCGCGCCGACCAACGTGACGCGTCCCTCGATGTCGCCCGGAACAGATGCGCCCGCATAAGCGGACGGATCGGCAATCGCCTTCAGCGAGCCTTCGGCCTCATTGGCGCGGCCGGCAAGAACCGCCTCGCCGATCGGGCCGTCGATCACGCGCTCCCAGAAGCGACGACGCAGCGGAAGGTCGGGAATGTGATCATGAATCGTTTTGCGCCAGCGCCCGATCATAGCCGCGAGGTCGCCGATTCGCGCCGGCAGGACCGCTTCGATGCGTTCGCGAACACGCCGCGCCACCACGGGCGACGCGCCGCCGGTGCCGATCGCCGCCACCACGTCGCCGCGATCGACGATCGCAGGGACGATGAAGCTGGAACGCGCGGGATCATCCATCACATTGACAGGTACACCGGCCGTGAGCGCGCGCGCCGCGACGCTTTCGCCGATCGCTCCGGCGCCCGCGCAGAACACCGCGACGACGCCGCCAAGATCCGCGTTTCGCGGATCGGATTCCTCTCGCTCGATCCGCGAAGCCGCAGCCGCGTCAAGACCGGAAACCGCGAAGTCGCCGTCGGTCGCGTGCCAGCGCACCCGCGCTTCCGCAGCAAGCAACAGGCGCAATCTGGCCCGAACCGGGTCGCCCGCCCCGACGAGAAGGATCGGGCCGCGACTGGTGTCGAGAAAGATCGGGAGGAATTTCATGTGGCGTTCATCTAGCGTTTTCTATACCCATGAGCAGGGTTGACTGAAATTATTTTCTATTTATGTATCTGACAAGGTCACAGAATAGAAAATTATTTCTTCTATCTAGAGACCAAAGTATAGAATTTCATGCTGCGAAAGACTGTCCGGGGAGATACATCTTCTCAACCCCGAAACCCGCAAATCTGGCTGCCGCTGGACTCCAGCCGCCCAGCGGCATGGCTGTCGACTGTGAACGACGCGAACGAAGTTAAGGAGCAGGCCATGCAGCCTGGAATGGACCACCTCGATGCGCTCGAAGCGCAGAGCATCTATATTTTCCGGGAAGCATTTGCCCGCCTGAAGAAGCTCGCGCTGCTGTGGTCGCTGGGCAAGGATTCCAACGTGATGATCTGGCTGGCGCGCAAGGCCTTCTTCGGCCGGGTGCCCTTTCCGGCGCTGCACGTGGACACTCAAAAGAAATTCCCCGAGATGTACGCGTTCCGCGATCACTACTCCAAGGAGTGGGGCCTCGACCTCAAGGTTGATCACTGCCCGCCGGTCGAGGCGATCGATCCGACCCTGCCGCCCGCGGCGCGCTCCGCGGCGCGCAAGACCGAGGGGTTGAAACTCGCCTTGAACAAATATGGCTTCGACGGGCTGATCGCCGGCATCCGCCGCGACGAGGAAGCGACCCGCGCCAAGGAACGGGTGTTTTCGCCGCGCGGCCTTGAGGGCGGATGGGATGTGCGCGACCAGCCTCCCGAATTCTGGGACCAGTTCAACGCCTCGCCGCCTCCCGGCGCTCACTTGCGCATCCATCCGATCCTGCACTGGACCGAGGCGGATATCTGGGCCTACACCAAGCGCGAGAACATTCCGATCATTCCGCTCTATCTGGCGAAGGACGGCAAGCGCTATCGCTCGCTCGGCGACGCCGACATCACCTTTCCGGTTCCCTCGACCGCGTCAACCATCGACGAGATCCTGATCGAACTCGAAGGCACCAAGATTCCCGAACGCGCCGGACGCGCGCTCGACCACGAGACCGAGGACGCTTTCGAACGGCTTCGCGTCGCCGGCTATCTCTGATCCGAATCGTCTGAATCGAACGAGCGCTTTTCCCATGAACGTGATCGCATCCAACCTCGCGTCGAACGCTGCCCTCGCGACGCCCAACGGCACGACCCGCCCCCAGGTCAGCATCGTCATTGTCGGCCACGTCGATCATGGCAAGTCGACGCTCGTCGGGCGGCTGCTGCACGAGACCGGCAGCCTGCCCGACGGCAAACTTGAGATGCTGAAAGCGGTCAGCGCACGGCGCGGCATGCCGTTCGAATGGTCGTTCCTGCTGGACGCCCTGCAAACCGAGCGCGATCAGGGCATCACGATCGACACCACGCAGATCCGCTTCCGTACGCGCTCGCGCGACGTCGTGCTGATCGACGCGCCGGGCCATGCCGAGTTCCTGCGCAACATGATCACCGGAGCCGCACAGGCCGACGGCGCCGTGCTTATCATCGACGCGCTGGAAGGCGTGCGCGACCAGACGCGGCGGCACGGCTACCTGCTGCATCTGCTCGGCGTCAAACAGGTCGCCGTGGTCGTCAACAAGATGGACCGGGTCGATTTCAGCGCCGAACGCTTCGGCGCCATCCGGGATGAAATTTCCGCGCACCTGACCGGCCTCGGCCTCGCTCCGACAGCCGTTATTCCGATCTCGGCGCGCGATGGCGACGGCGTCGCAGAACGAACCCCGAAGATCGACTGGTACGACGGTCCCGTCGTCGTCGAAGCCATCGATGCGCTGCAACCGGCGCGACCGCTCGACGAACTGGCGCTGCGACTGCCCGTTCAGGCGATCTATAAATTCGATGATCGCCGGATCGTGGCTGGGCGTATCGAGTCGGGCGGTCTGAGCGCTGGCGACGAGATCGTCATCATGCCGGCCGGAAAGATCGCAAATATCCGCAGCGTCGAAGGCTGGCCTTCCAGTCCGACGGGCGCGCAAGGCGCCGGCCGCTCGGTCGGCATCACGCTCGACCGCGAACTGTTCGTCGAGCGCGGCGACGTCATTGCCCATGTCGGGTCGGCCCCGCGCGATACCCGAAGGATTCGGGCGCGCATCTTCTGGCTGCACGAACAACCGCTAGCGGCCGGCGCATCCATCCTGCTGCGGCTCGGCAACAAGGAAACGCGCGCCGTCGTCGTCGCCATCGAGAAAGCTGTTGATCCGGGCGAGCTTTCGAGCGCCGAGACCAAGGCGATCGCCCGCAATCACGTCGGCGAAATCGACATCTCGCTGGCGCAGCCGCTCGCGGCCGACCCCTATGTCGACAATCCCCGCACCGGCCGCCTCGTCATCGAGGTCAATGGCCGTATCGCCGGAGGCGGGCTCGTGCTCAGCGTCGATGCGGGACAGCGCGCGGTTCCGGTGGACATCGTGCCGGTGGAATCGGCTCTTCGGCCCGAAGAGCGGTCCGCCCGCTATCGTCACAACGGCGCCGTGGTCTGGCTGACGGGGCTGCCGGGCTCCGGCAAATCAACGCTGGCCCGCGCGCTGGAGCGAAAACTGTTCAGCGACGGCGGCTCGCCGATCCTGCTCGACGGCGACACGCTGCGCGCCGGACTGAACGGCGACCTCGGTTTCTCGCCGGAGGACCGTGCCGAGAACATCCGCCGGCTCGCGGAAATCGCCACGCATCTCGCACGCAATGGTCATATCGCGATCGTCGCCGCGGTCTCCCCGTCGCGTGAGGATCGCGCCGCGGCGCGGCGCATCGCAGACGACACCTTCCGCGAGATCTATGTCGCAACGCCGGCCGACGTTTGCGAACGCCGCGATCCCAAGGGACACTATGCGAAGGCGCGCGCGGGCGTCCTGCACGGCTTCACCGGCATCGGAAACGACTACCAGCCCCCGGAGTCGGTAGAACTGACGATCGATACCTCGTCCTGCACGGTCAGCGATGCCGCCGATGAAATCGAGCGGATGCTGATCAGAACCGGTGTTCTGTTCGACGAAGTGACGGATATCGCCGCCAACATCTGAGCCTTGCGGCCACAGAGGCCCGCTGCCGCCGCGAACCTACGCGGCGGGTGGTCTGGCCGCCTCTTGCCTCAACGTTCTGATCGAGCATGATCTTGTCCGAAACCGCTCTCCGCTTTGCGCGGGCGCGGCCCTTCGGGTCAGGATCATGCCCTGTTCAACTCTCGTGACGGGCTTCTCACGGAGCCGGCTTTGGCGCAAGATGACAGCCAAGGGCCGCGCTTAGGCCGCCCGATCTTGAAACAGCGCATGGTCGCGTTTCCTGCGAGAAGCCCGCGACATGAACCGAATCGACGCCCACGGACTGAAGATCGCGCCTGTCCTGTTCGATTTTATCGCCGGGGAAGCCACGCTCCGGACCGGGATCAAACCCGACGCGTTCTGGGCCGGACTTGCAGCGATCGTGCGCGATCTCGGACCGAGAAACCGCGAGCTGCTCGCGGTGCGCGACAGGTTGCAGGCCAGGATCGACGACTGGCATCGCATTCATAAAGACACGCCGTTCGACATCAGCGCCTACACAGCGTTCCTGACCGAGATCGGCTATCTGGAGCCGGAGCCGGAGACGCGACAGATCGAGACCGCCAATGTCGATGACGAGATCGGCAAAATCTGCGGCCCGCAACTGGTCGTGCCGCTAACCAACGCGCGCTACGCGTTGAACGCCGCCAACGCGCGCTGGGGCAGCCTCTATGATGCGCTGTACGGCACCGACGCCATCGCACGCGAGGCCGGCGAGGCGAAGGGATACGACAAGGCGCGCGGCGACAAGGTGATCGCGAGGGCAAAGGCCTTCCTCGATATGGCAACCCCGCTTGCGAACGGCGCTCATGCCGACGTCGCAGGCTACAGCGTGCTCAATGGACGGTTGTCGGTCACGCTCAGGAACGGCGACACCACTGGTCTGAAGGCGGAAACCCAGTTCGCGGGCTATCAGGGTGATGCGAACGCTCCATCCGCGATCCTGCTCGTCAATCACGGTCTGCATATCGACATCCAGATCGACCGCGCCCACCCCATCGGCAGGCATTATTCCGCCGGCGTCGCCGACGTGATCATCGAGGCGGCCATCAGCACCATTCTCGACATGGAGGACAGCGTCGCCGCCGTCGATGCCGACGACAAGGTCCTGGTGTATCGCAATGCGCTCGGCCTGATGAACGGCACCCTCACCGACACTTTTGAAAAGAGCGGCAAAACCCTCACCCGCGCCCTCAACCCCGACCGCGTCTACACCGCGCCGGACGGCGGGCAACTCACGCTGCACGGACGCAGCCTGCTTTTGATCCGCAACGTCGGTCACCACATGTTCACCGACGCGGTTCTCGACCAGCGCGGCGCCGAGATTCCCGAGGGTCTGCTCGACGCGGCCATATCGGGCCTTCTCGCGATTCACGACATCAACGGGGTTTCGAAAAGGCGGAATAGCCGCAGCGGTTCGCTCTACCTGGTCAAGCCCAAGATGCACGGCCCCGACGAGGTCGCGCTGACCTGCGAACTGTTCGCCCGTGTCGAGGCGATGCTCGGACTGCGGGAGAACACGCTCAAGATCGGCATCATGGACGAGGAACGCCGCACCACGGTCAACCTCAATGCCTGCATCCAGACCGCATCGAAACGCGTCTGCTTCATCAATACAGGCTTCCTCGACCGCACCGGCGACGAGATTCACACCTCGATGGAAGCCGGTCCGATGATCCGCAAAGGCGAGATGAAGACGCAGCCATGGATCAAGGCCTATGAGGACTGGAATGTCGACATCGGCCTGATCGAAGGCCTGCCCGGCCGCGCCCAGATCGGCAAGGGCATGTGGGCCGCGCCCGACCGGATGGCGGACATGCTGGCGCAGAAAATCAACCACCCGGAAGCGGGCGCCACCACCGCATGGGTGCCGTCGCCAACCGCGGCGACGCTGCACGCCTTGCACTACCACCAGATCGACGTGCGGAAACGCCAGCAGGAACTGAAGGCCGGCGGGCGACGCGCCAGGCTGTCCGATCTTCTCACGATCCCGGTGTCTCATTCGAACTGGCCGCCCGAAGACGTGAAACAGGAAATCGACAACAACTGTCAGGGTATTCTCGGCTACGTGGTGCGCTGGATCGATCAGGGCGTCGGCTGTTCGAAGGTGCCTGATATCCACGATGTCGGCCTGATGGAGGATCGCGCCACGCTGCGGATTTCCAGCCAGCATCTGGCGAACTGGCTGCATCATGGCGTCGTTACCCACGATCAGGTGATGGATTCGTTCAAACGCATGGCTGTCATCGTGGATGAACAGAACGCGGGCGATCCGCTCTACAAGCCGATGGCGCCGGGCTTTGACAGCGTGGCTTTCAAGGCGGCCTGTGATCTGGTGTTCAGGGGCCGGGAGCAACCGAACGGCTATACCGAACACATCCTGACCGAGAGGCGGCGCGAGGCCAAGCTTATGGCTCAGGCGGCTCGAGCATTTTCCGGCGAAGCGGATACCGGTTCGCCGCGGGAAAATGCGACCAGACAATAGTTTTTAAAACATGGTCCAATTCAACCTGATCGGACCATGCGCCAGCTGACGGTTCGAGCCCCGACCGGCAGCGCCCCGGCGCAGGCGCGAGCACCAGCGCCGCAGGCCATCCGTTCAGAACATCGGAACAAATCTCAACGCCGAAGCGACGCCGATCACAATGGCGGCGACGCGAGCGATCTGCTTGCCGCGGATGTCGAGCGGCGCGACGCTGATGAAATACAGAACCAGAACAACGATGAAAAACGTAATCAGGACGCTGATGAACATTCCGGCCTCCTCACACCGATAGTGGGAATTAGAGAAAGCGCCCTTACGACATTTGGCGCGCGAGCCAATCGCTGGCAAAGTTTGAAAGTTCCTAAGCGAAAGCACCGTGCGATCGATCGTGCGGGATGAGGAAAAGCGTACTTCGGTGCAGCCCGGACCCTGCTTCTTTGGAGAGCATCGCAAACGATCACGTTGGCCGCAGGCCCTACGCCCGAAGCTGAGCGACCAGCGGCATTTCCTCCCGCAACGTCTTATCTCTCAACGCCTTGGCGGCAGGCATGTCGGTGCGGAACTTTAAGCGCGACAGCACGTTGGCTAGCGTATTTCTCAAGTTTTCAGGAGCGTTGGATGGCGAGCGACGGCGAGAATGCGATCAAGAACCTGACCGACAAGGCGACCTACGACCGGCTCGAGAAAGACCTGTCGGCCGTGAAGAACGAGATCTCCGCCCTTGCCGATCAGGTCTCGGACGCGCTGAGCGGGTTGACCGGCACAGCCAGGAAGCAAGCCCGCCGCGGCTACAGGCAGGCGAAGGCGAATGTCGATTCCGTTCTGTCCGATGTCTCCGAACGCGGCAATGCAGCGCTCGACGCGGCTCAGAGCGCTGTAACGACCATCGAGGAAACCCTGGAAGACACGATCCAGCAGCGCCCGCTCGCCACGGTCGCACTTGCGATGGGTCTCGGATTTCTGATCGGCGTCACCTGGCGCCGGTGACGCTCCATGGTGTTTCCGGGCGACTCCTTCTCGTGAATAAAACGCCTCAGAACGATGATCTGCCCCTCATTTCTGATTCAATCAGAAGCGAGGGGTATTCTGGCGGTTTCTTGCATTCCGGCGATCGGCGGGGAGCGCGGCATCCTGTTGCTGCATCCGGGCCGGTCTCTGTTTTCACAATCTTTCTTTTCACACATGCGGCTCGACAAATGACTTCTCGTCGGATGAGGCGCTTCGGGTGAGGCGGTAAATGTTTCAGCGGGCAATCGATGACTTCAAGGAAAGCGCGGGCAGCGCGGTGCAGTTGACGGGTCTGGCGCTGGCCGCGGCTTTCGCAGCTTTTGTTACGATCGTATTCCTCTGCGCGGCCGCGTTCGTTTTCGTACTCCAAAACTACGGCCTGATCGAAGCTTGTCTGAGCGGAGCGGCGATCTTCTCCCTGATTACTTTCATCGCGGTCGTCACTTTATTGATCCGGCGCAAGACCGCGAAGAAGCGCGCGGTCCAGCACGCCAAAACCGCAACGCAGAGCTTTCTTGCCGATCCGATGGTGGTGGCAGCGGGACTTCAGCTCGTCCGCGCCGTCGGCGTCAAGAAGCTGATTCCAATCGTGGCGATCGGCGGCCTGGCGCTGGGATTGTTCGCGGGAGGCCGAAGCCGCAAGGAAGATTGAATTTTCCGAGCGCGATTCTCACGTCACACAGCGGCCGGGCTGGAGCCGCTTCGCAACGTCCGTCAACATGCTCACCACGGGTTCGCATGCGATCGTTCGCTTGACCCGCGCGGCGGGAGAGCGCTGCAAGCCTCGCTTCACACCGCGATCGCGCGCTTCCTGACCCGAGTCCGGAAGCCGGAACACGATCGACATCCTCGGCAGGCTTTGCAGACGAACGGAAACCGTTCTGCCGCCAGCGTTTGGGGAGGGGACAATGCCGAGGTCCGACTTGACGGCTCGATGCACGGAAGCGACGGCTGCGTCATAGACGGCTGCCTCACCATTCGATTCCAGATGCACCGCGCCCAATGACAGGGTCACCGCCAGCCCGGCAAGAAATCCCGCCGATACCTGCAACATCGTTCCAGCCGCCTCTATTCTACAAGCCGCACCGATTCCGACAGCCGCCCGTCGCGCTCGCGGACCCGCCCTGCATCAACGCCGTGCGGCGGATATCGTTCACCGCGATCCCTGAAAATGCATGAACGGAACGCTTGTCGGCAGGCGCGCCGCGACGAGGGCCAAACACCCCTGATCGACCAGCAGCGAGAATCTTGCTGATAAAGCCCGGATCCCGCGGATCCTTCTCGCGAAGGCTGTCACGACGCCGCAGCGCGAGGCTCACGGTTGCGCGAATTCCGCTGGAAGAACAGCGCCTGACTGGCGACCGCAGAAACCATCGCGGGTTGGAACGGTTTCGAGATAAGAAACGCCGGCTCGGGCCGCTCGCCCGTCAGAAAGCGCTCGGGATAGGCCGTGATGAACACAACGGGCACCTCGACCACACGCAAAAGCTCGTTGACGGCATCCAGCCCGGAACTGCCGTCAGCGAGTTGAATATCCGCCAGAATAAGGCCGGGCTCCTTGGTCTTGGCGAGCGCGATCGCATCGGCGTGGGTGCGGGCGACGCCGATCACACGATGTCCTAGGTTCTTCACGAGGCTTTCCAGATCCATCGCGATGAACGTCTCATCCTCGATGATGAGAACGTCCGTTGCAATTTCAGCCGCCATTTCGCGGCCTGCGATACCGCTCAGCCTTCGGACTTCGGCGATATCGACCTCAAGAACGAACGCGGCCTCATCCTCCGAGAACCCTTCTAGCGACAGCAGCAGGAAGGCCTGTCGCGGAAGCGGCGTTATATTCGTCAGCCGACGCTCGGTCGGCGCCAGGGTCGGCACCTCGTCCGCACCTCCGTTGACCGAGACAGAGTTCCAGATTCGGGTAAACAGCCGAAACAGACCCGCGCGCGCGCCATGCTGTTCATCGAGCAGCGTCGGATCCTGTAGCAGCGCCTCCAGCATGGCGCCGACGTAAGCGTCGCCGGAGGCCTGGCTTCCCGTCAGGGCGCGGGCATAACGGCGCAAAAGCGGCAAATGCTCGGCAACGACCTGTGATCGAAACATTCCCATCCATCCTTTTTGAGGTAGCTCATTGCTGGGAGCATTCACCGTCGGCGCAGCACGTCAACCGGCAAAATCAGGCCCGCCATTCGCCAGTTTACTCCCGAACACGACAAAAGTTCCCGAACCCTGGAACTTTCACTTCGGCATTGAATTAGGCTTCATACAAATTCCGTGATAGCGGCGCGAAGCACAGGAATTTCCAACATTTTCAATGTCTTGAAACCCGGGCGCGACTGTCATGAAAGATTCAAAACCACCCCTCGCCAAAGGCGGCCTCAACGCCGAGATTCAATCCCGGATCGGGCACCAGCTCCGCGCCATGTATGACGACGTCGTGAGGCAGGGCATCCCGGACCGGTTTGCTGAATTAATTCGAAAGCTCGATGCATCCGAACCCGGGACACCACAAGTAACCCCAAGGGGCGATCTCGACGTCAAAAATGACGGGAGGGACTAATGCCTCTCACAGATTCACTTCGCGACGAAATTCTGGCATCGGTGCCAAACCTGCGCGCTTTTGCGATATCGCTGAGCGGAAATGGCGACCGAGCCGACGATCTCGTGCAGGAAACCCTGCTGCGCGCGCTTGCCAACATCGATTCGTTTCAGCCAGGCTCGAACCTTCCCGCATGGCTGTTCACGATCCTTCGCAACCTGTTCCGATCCGATTACCGCAAGCGGCGGCGGGAGGTCGAGGATTCAGATGGCAACTATGCGAAAACGCTGAAATCGCAACCGAGCCAGAATGCTCATCTGGAGTTCGAGGAATTCCGCGCGGCGCTCGACAAACTTCCGCAGGATCAGCGGGAGGCCTTGATCCTCGTGGGTGCTTCAGGGTTCTCCTACGAGGACGCGGCGAAGATCTGCGGATGCGCGGTCGGCACCATCAAGAGCCGGGTCAACCGCGCGCGATCGAAGCTCAGCGCCCTGCTGTATGTCGAGGGCACGGAGGATTTCGGCCCCGATGATACGGTCCGGGCCGTCATCGGCAACCGGTAGCTCGACATCGCGGAGCCGCGCAGAAAGCCCGCTTCTGATTCCGTCAGAAGCGGAAAGGTGTCAGGTGCGCGAGATCAATGGCGCAGAGCGAAGCTCTGTTTATTCTTTGATTGAGCGCGGCTTGTCCGAAACCTCGTTCCACTTTGCACCGGCGGGCCTTTGGGTGGGGGATCGTGCTCAAGCCCCGGGCTTGAGCGGCGTGGAGATCTGCATCGTGCGATCTCTCTCGGTCAAGTCCACCACGGTATCTATGGGAGCGGCGAGTTCATAGACGTAACTCACCTCGGTGAAGTATCGCTTGGAAATTCCGCCCAGCGCTTCCGGCGCAACGCGGTCCAGCAGGATGATGCCGAAATCGCTGTCCTCGCGTCGGGTCGCCGCACTGGTATTGAATTCTTCCCACCTAAAGCGAAACAGCGCCTCTTCCCCCTCGCCCTCGACTTCCCAGTTCACCACAATATGCGGATGCTTGCCGACCAGCGAAAGTCCCTCGTCGGAATGCGACGCCAGTTCAAAGAACAGCAATGACAGGCTTTGGGCCGCCCGCGCGCTGACCGTGATATCAGGACCATGGATCGCGATGCGGTCGACATGAGGGATGGCGCGGGCTTCGAACAGTCCCCTCAGCTTGACCCCCTGCCACTGGCTCTCGCTGAGCAGAGAAACCACGTTCGACATGGCATGGATCCGGCCGATCAGCAATTCGCGGGCGACTTCGATGTCGGAGCCGTGCCGCAGCGTACGCGTGACGATCGATTGAATCACCGCAAGAATGTTTTTGACACGGTGATTGAGTTCATCGATGACGGCGGTCAACCGCCGCTCGAAGCCGATCCGAACCTGAATTTCCCGGCTCAGCCGCAAATTGTTATAGGCGACATATCCGAACAGGCCGCAAATGATGCTGGTCAGCGCAAGACCGATCGCGGCCACCACCGCGGCCAGTTTCTGCGCGCGATGCGAGGCGTTGGTTTTCGCGTAGTAGCCCAGCGACCAGTCCCTACCACCGAAGGTCACCGTCCGAAACACCGGCGGAGCGGGATCAGCCGTCTGTCCGGGACGCGAAGTGACATCACCGCTGTCGTCGGCGACCAATTCCAGAGCGGGGTTGCGCGGATCTTTCAGCACGACGGAAAACAGCGACAGTTCGTCGTTGGTCAGCATCAGCGACGCCAGCTTGTAGGAAAAGGTAATGAAGCCGGCCGCGGTCCCGCTATTCTCCTGGAACACCGGCGTTGCGATGACCAGCCCGATCGGCCCGTCCCTATCCATCAGATTGAGCGGATCGGACACGACGGAAGTCTTGGTCTGCATCGCTCGGGCGAACATCGGCCCCAGGATCGGATGCTGATCGAGCGAGCGGCCGGGGAATGCGGAGGTTTGCGCATTTTGCGGTTCGACATCCATGATCACGTCGATCGGCTTGTCGAGCGACGACAGATCACGCGAGGCGTCGTCAAAACTTCTGATCTGCGGATTTGGAAAGCCAGCGTTGGCGAGGGCATCACGAGCCTGCGGAAATTCGCCGGACTCAAGGCGCGCGACCCAGGCGGCGAGGACGAAATCGGTCTCAAAGGCATAGATGGAGGCTCGCAACGGGTGGAGCATGTTGGCCTGCATCGCCGAAGGTGACCGAAACAGCCCCGAGGCGACCCGCGCCAAAAGCTCCCGCTGGATGAGACGCTCCTGAACCAGGCTGGCATGAACGTCGATCGCGCGCGACAGCGCAATCCTGTCGATCGCCAGTTCCTGATCATGAGCCCGCCACGCCGCCAGACCGGAAAGAAAAATCCCGATGACTGCGACAAAGCCAATGACAAAACCCAGCCGAACCACGCGCCCTACCCGGAAATCACGAGAATAAAACCATTCGCAACACTGGCTGGCCTTACCATGAACAGCAGCGCCCCCGCGACGATGCACCACATCAATCGTGCCGCGCCAGCCTGGTTCCGCCACCAGGTACAAAAGCCGGGAACGATCGTTAACGGAGTCCGGCCAAGTGATCTTTCAGCGCACACGGATAAAAGATTCAGCCGCGAGCATTCGCCTGCGGCCATGCGCCGCTCATCGCGTTTTCGCGCGAAGCATGTCTTCAGGCTCGATTCGTAAGACCGGGGCCCGTTCGTGAAGAAAACGCGTCAGATCGATACGACAGAGCCTGACTCCTGCGTCCGTCAGAAGGGAAATGGCTGCTACCGCGAGGCCCCCTGGGACTCGAGCCTGGATCCTGTCGACGGCTGCTTCTACCTGGCGCAGCGGGATCAAGCCAGCAGCCGCGTATCGTCGTGCCCTGCCACCCGAACCGTCCGCACGGCGCCGGGCGTGTCTCCCGTCATTGCGACCGGCACGAAATGCTCGGTGCGGCCCTGCGTGCCGCTTTCGATCAGCACCCGGCGCGTCGCACCGACCTCCGCCGCAAGCCGCCGCCGCAGCGCGGCGCCCGCCGCCGCCCGTAACCGCCCGGCCCGATTCCTGACCACCTCAGCCGCGACCGGCGGCATCCGCGCCGCAGGCGTTCCCGGACGCGACGAATAGGGAAAGACATGCAGGAAGGTGAGATCACATTCGGCAACGAGATCCAGCGACCGCGCGAACATGTCATCGGTCTCGGTGGGAAAGCCGGCGATGATGTCGGCGCCGAAGGCTGTGTCCGGCCTCAACCGCCGCACCTGCGCGCAGAAATCGATGGCATCACGGCGCGCGTGCCGCCGCTTCATCCGCTTCAGGATCATGTCATCCCCGGATTGCAGCGACAGATGCAAATGCGGCATCAGCCGCTCCTCGTTCGCGATCGCGTCCATCAGATCGCGATCCACCTCGATCGAATCGATCGACGAGATGCGAAGCCGCCTCATCTCCGGCACCTGCCGCAAGATCTGCCTGACCAGCCCGCCCAGTCGCGGCCCGCCCGGAAGATCGGCGCCATAACTTGTGAGATCGACACCGGTCAGCACGATCTCGGCATAACCGGTTTCAGTGAGCACGCGAACCTGATCGACCACGGCGTCCATCGGCATCGAGCGCGAGTTGCCGCGTCCGAAGGGGATGATGCAGAAGGTGCAGCGATGATCGCAGCCGTTCTGCACCTGAACAAACGCGCGCGGCAGTCCGCCCTGAAAGCCATCGACGAGATGCGGCGCCATCTCGGTCACCGCCATGATGTCGGCGACCGCGATCTTCTTCTCCGCCGCGATCGTCACATCCGGCGCAGCGAAAGCGGCCCGCGCGGCGCGCCACGCTTCGCCCCGCATCTTCTCATCGTTGCCGATCACGCGATCGACCTCGGCCATCTGCGCGAACATCGCCGGCTCGATCTGCGCGGCGCATCCGGTGACGACGATGCGCGCATCGGGCCGCGCGCGCTTCAGGCGACGGATCGATTGCCGCGCCTGCGCCACCGCCTCATTGGTCACGGCGCAACTGTTGACGATGACGACATCCTCAAGGCCGGCCGCTTCCGCGTTGCGACGGATGACCTCGGATTCGAAGGCATTGAGCCGGCAGCCGAAAGTGATGACGTCGACCGGCATCAGGCCACCGACGCGAACAGCGCCGGATCGAAGGCGCCCTCATACTCGAATATGGCCGGACCGGTCATCAGCACATGATCGTCGCGCTCGCGCCATTCAATGGTCAGGCTGCCGCCGGGAAGCGTCATATGAACGATGCGCTCGACCCGCTTGAGCCGCGCCGCCGCCACCGCCGTCGCGCAGGCCGCCGAGCCGCAAGCCTTGGTCAGGCCCGCGCCGCGTTCCCAGGTCCGCATCGTGATGTGATCGCGATCGACGATATGGGCCAGCGTGATGTTGGCGCGCTCGGGAAACACCGGATGGTTCTCCAGCAGCGGCCCGAAACGGGCGAGATCGTAGGCATGGATGTCGTCAACCCAGAAGATGGCGTGGGGATTGCCCATGCTGACAACGGACGGCGAATGCAGCACGGGGGCGTCGATCGGCCCGACCTGGAGTTCGATATAGCGGGTATCGCGGAATTCCTCGGCCAGCGGAATATCCTTCCAGCCGAACTTCGGCGATCCCATGTCAACGCTGTAAAGACCGGGCGCGGAGCCTCGCCAGCAGTTCAAAAGCCCCGCGCGCGTCTCGAAGGTCAGCGCGGTCTTGTCTGTCGCCTCGAAGATCTGTCGCGCGACGCAGCGCATGCCGTTGCCGCACGCATTGGCTTCCGAACCATCGTTATTGTAGATCCGAACGAAGGCTTCGGTGCCCGGAGTGCGCGGGGGCTGCAGAACCATCAACTGATCATAGGGCACGCCGCCGGGCGATGCGACAGCACGAGCCTCCCCGGCCGTGACCGTGGCAGGATTGTCGCGAAGATCGACAACGACGATCTCGTTGCCGATGCCGTTCATCTTGCTGAAAGCGTGATTTGCGAGCACACTCATCGGTTCCAGTTTCCGGATCAACCCCCGGCTCCATCTCACCCGCGTTATATGGTGGCGCACGGTTGTTGACCAGCGCCACAACTCCCGTGATCAATTCACGCAAGTCCGCCGCAAGCGCCCCATGCCCGCCACGATGCGGCATGACATATCGGTCTTGTTCTGTCATGGGACGAACGCCAGAGTCGCGTATTCAGCACCTTCATCCCTCCACCTGCACCAGCGGCCAAGGACCGGGTCTCGCGGACATCGGTCAGCACGACCAGGGAGACCCTCCTCGATGAACCGCCTTCGCTTCTTTTTCCCCCTCGGGATAGCCGCCATATCGGGGGTCATGCTGCTGGGGCTATCCGCCTTGCTGGCCGAAACGCCGCCTGCGACGCCTCCCGGCGCGACGGCGCCCGCTGCCGAGGCTCCGCCAGCCGCGCCGGCCCCGCCCGGAACGACCGCCCCCGCCACGCCGACTCCGCCCCCGGCCGAGGTGCAGACACCGGAAAACCCGACCGCGGAAGCCCCCAAGCCGCCGGCGACCGCACCCGTGCAAACGGCCGACCCCTTCGGCGAGGAACACACCCTGACCCCGAAGACCGTCCTGTCACTGCGAAACACCGCCACCTGGGACACCGCCTTCGAAACGCTGATCGATTCGTTCAAGTCGCTCGCGGCCCTGCTGGACAAGCGGGGCGTCAAGCCCGCCGGCAACATGATGATCGTCTATACCTCGACGGACGATAACGGCTTCTCGTTTCTGGCCGAAATCCCGGTCGATCAGGAGATCAAGGACCTGCCCAAGAACATGAGCATGGGTAAATCACCGGAGGGCAAGGCGCTGAAGTTTGTACATCGCGGCTCCTATGACAACATGGACAACACCTATGAGGCGATCACAAACACCCTCGACGACAGGAAGCTTGAAGCCAAGGATACCTTCATCGAGGAATATACGACCGATCCCCTGAAGACCGAGGAAGACAGCCTGGTCATCGATGTCTATGTCCCGCTGAAATGAGAACCGTCATGCAGAACCGGATCCCGCTCGCCATCGCCATCGCCATCGCCACCACCACCGCCTTGATCCCGCTGGCCGCGCAAGCCGATACGCCGCCGCCAATGATCTCGGTAACCGGCGAGGCCACGATCTCCACGCCGCCTGACCTTGCCCAGATCGAAGCAGGCGTCACGACCGACGCCAAGACGGCGCGCGAAGCGTCCGAAGCCAACAATGCCGCCATGAGCAAGGTGCTGGCCGCGCTGAAAAGCGCCGGCATCCCCGAGAAGGACTTTCAGACGTCGCGGCTATCGCTGCAGCCGCAATATACCAATCCGAATCGCTCAAGCCCCAGCGTCCTCTCCGGCTACCGCGCCACCAACCGGGTCGCCGTCAAGCTGCGCGACATCAGCAAACTCGCCGGGGTGATCGATACGGTGACCGCCGCCGGCGCCAACGACATCGGCGGCATCAATTTCGCGGTCTCCAACGCATCGAAGCTGCTCGACGACGCCCGCGCCGAGGCGGTCGCCGACGCGCGGCGCAAGGCTGAAATCTACGCCAAGGCGGCAGGCGTCTCGCTCGGCGCGCCGCTCAGCATTTCGGAGCACGGGAGCTCTGCGCCGGTCATGTATCGCCGCGCCGCGATGCCGATGGCCGCGGAGGCCGCCATCGCGCCCGGCGAGGAAACGCTTCGCGTGACGGTCGGCATCTCCTGGGAGATCAAGGCCGCGCCATAAAGCGCGGCCCGCCGATCGGCTTGACTCGGGCGGGCCAGTGCCTGTAAATCCGCCCGAATTCTCGAAAAGACTTCTTTTCGACCCGCCGACCGGCCGCAGGGGCCGGAGGTCAACGCCCGACAGCGCTGTGCGCCCTCGGGCGCAAACGTGTTTTGGGTTTAGGTCTCACGGACCCTCGGAAGACAGGAACGGCTCATGTTCGACAATCTGTCGGAACGGCTCGGCGGCATTCTCGATCGGCTGACGCGGCGCGGCGCGCTGACGGAAGCCGATGTCGACGCCGCCATGCGCGAGGTTCGCCGGGCGCTGCTGGAAGCCGACGTCTCGCTCGACGTGGTGCGCAGCTTTACCGACAAGGTCCGCGAACAGGCGATCGGCGCCACCGTCGTCAAATCCGTGACGCCGGGCCAGATGGTGGTGAAGATCGTTCATGACGAACTGATCGCCACGCTCGGCTCCGACGGACAGACCATCGAACTCAACGCCGTGCCGCCGGTCATCATCATGATGGTCGGCCTGCAGGGCTCGGGCAAGACCACCACGACCGCGAAACTGGCGCGGCGGCTGACCGAGCGGGACAAGCGCAAGGTCCTGATGGCCTCGCTCGACATCTATCGTCCGGCAGCGATGGAGCAGCTCGCGGTGCTCGGGCGCGATCTGGACATCAAGACGCTGCCGATCGTCGCCGGGCAGAAACCGGAGCAGATCGCGCGCCGCGCGCTGGAGGCCGGTAAGCTCGGCGGCTACGACGTGGTGCTGCTCGACACCGCCGGCCGCACCACGCTCGACGAAGACATGATGTCCGAGGCGGCGAGCATCAAAACCGCCGCCCACCCGCATGAGGTGCTGCTGGTCGCGGATTCGCTGACCGGCCAGGACGCGGTCAATCTCGCGCGGTCGTTCGATGAGCGCGTCGGCCTCACCGGAATCGTGCTGACCCGCGTCGACGGCGACGGCCGCGGCGGCGCCGCGCTGTCGATGCGCCAGGTCACCGGCAAGCCGATCAAGCTGATCGGCACCGGCGAGAAGACCGACGCGCTGGAGGATTTCCACCCCTCCCGTATCGCCGGCCGTATCCTCGGCATGGGCGACGTGGTCTCGCTGGTCGAGAAAGCCTCCGCCAACATCGACGCCGAAAAAGCCGCGCGCACCACCGAAAGGATGCGCAAGGGCCAGTTCGACCTCAACGACCTGCGCGAACAGTTGCTGCAGATGTCCAAAATGGGCGGCATCTCCGGCCTGATGGGCATGATGCCCGGCGTCTCCAAGATGAAGAACCAGATCGCCGCGGCCGGCCTCGACGACAGGATCATCAAGCGCCAGGTCGCCGTGATCGACTCGATGACGCGGCAGGAACGCAAGCATCCCGAAATCCTGAAAGCCAGCCGCAAGCGGCGCATCGCCGCCGGCGCGGGCCAGAAGGTCGAGGAGATCAACAAGCTCCTCAAGATGCATCGCAGCATGGCCGACATGATGAAGATGATGGGTGCCGGCAAGCGCGGCCCCTTCGCCGGCATCGCGCAGGCCATGGGATTTGGAGGGGGCATGCCCAGCGCCGAACAGATGAAGGCGCTCGCGGACAAAATGCCGAAAGGCGCCGATGGCCTGCCGCAACTGCCGAAGGATCTGCCGGCCGGATTACGCGGCGGCCTGCCGAATCTTCCCGGCCTCACCGGACTGACGGGCAAACCGACTCTGCCCGGTCTTGGTAAGCCAGGTCTCGGCTTTCCCCGGAAGAAGAAATGAAACGAACGGCCTCACACATTTCGCCACTGATTTAACGACACAACGAACTCATCAGACAGATCCAAGAAGGAGAACCTTATGCCCGTCGTGATCCGCCTTGCCCGTGCCGGCACCAAGAAGCGCCCGGTCTACCATGTCGTCGCCGCCGATTCCCGCTATCCGCGCGACGGCCGTTTCATCGAGCGGCTCGGCCACTTCAATCCGCTGATGCCGAAGGACAATGCCGACCGCCTCAAGCTCGACCTCGACAAGGTCAAGGCCTGGCTCGCCAAGGGCGCGCAGCCGTCCGACCGCGTCGCCCGTTTCCTCGATGCCGCCGGCGTCAAGAAGCGCACACCGCGCAACAATCCCGTGAAGGCTGTGCCGCGCAAGGAGCGCAAGGCGCAGGCCGAAGCCGCCGCGAAGTCCTGAGGCTAAGGCGGCATGACGGCGCGCGTCTGCGTCGCCCGGATCGGCGCCGCGCATGGCCTGCGCGGCGAGGTGCGGCTGTGGACGTTCACCGAGGACCCGATGTCGGTGACGCGATACGGCCCGCTCTCGACAAAGGATGGCGCGCGTCAACTCGAAGTGTCGCACGCGCGCGCGGCCAGCGATCACCTCATCGCAACGCTCACCGGCGTGACTACGCGCGAGGAGGCTGAGCGGCTCAATGGCACGGAACTCTACGTCGCGCGCGACAAGTTGCCCGAGACGGACGAAGGCGAATTCTACCACGCCGACCTGATCGGCCTGGCCGCATTTGATGCGGCGGGCACGGCGCTCGGAACGGTCGCCGCCATTCACAATTTCGGCGCCGGCGACATCATTGAGATCGCGCCGGCGCGCGGCCCGACCCTGATGCTGCCGTTCACCGACGCCGTGGTGCCCATCGTCGACATCGCAGGCGGACGCGTGGTGATCGAGGCGCCCGCAGAAATCGACGGCGAGGAGCCGAACTCCGTTTAGCCGGTGCGGGTACTCTTCCTGGCTCTTCGTGAGGCTCGGGCTTGTCCCGGACACCCACGTCTGTCTTCTCTATGACAAAGACGTAGATGGCCGGGACGCCTGCACAAAGAAGCGCTTCGCGCTTAAGCCCGGCCATGACAGCTATTCAGCCAAGAGCTTATCGATGACCTGGCGCGCGACCGTCCTGACCCTGTTTCCCGAGATGTTTCCGGGGCCGCTCGGCATCAGCCTCGCCGGAAAGGCGCTGGCGGCCCGCTTATGGGCGCTGGACATCCGCGACATCCGGAACTCCGCCACCGACCGCCACCGCAGCGTCGATGACACCCCGGCGGGCGGCGGTCCCGGCATGGTGCTGCGCGCCGACGTGCTGGCCAGGGCCATCGATGCCGCAGAGACGCCTCCGGGCGCACCGCTCCTCCTGATGAGTCCGCGCGGTCGGCCATTGACCCAGTCGCGGGTGGCGGAACTTGCCGCCGGTCCCGGACCGTTGATTGTCTGCGGACGTTTTGAGGGGGTCGACCAGCGGATCATCGACGCTCGCGGGCTCGATGAGATCTCGATCGGAGATTATGTGCTGTCGGGGGGTGAAATCGCGGCGATGGCGCTGATCGACGCCTGCGTCCGGCTTCTGCCGGGGGTGATGGGCAAGGCCGAATCGGGCGAGGATGAAAGCTTCTCGCACGGGCTTCTGGAATATCCCCAATACACGCGCCCGCAGGAATTCGAGGGCCGGGTGATCCCGGACATTCTGCTGTCCGGCGACCATGCCAAGGTGGCCGGCTGGCGAAGGGCCGAGGCGGAAGCCTTGACGCAGGAGCGCCGTCCGGACCTGTGGGCGGCAAGGGCCACTCAAAATCCGCCAGAACGCAAGACAAACGGGTGACAACGCGGCGGCTTTGACGTATAGGGAGCCCAAATCCGCGCAGCGAGCATTTCCAGGCAAAGTGGAATCCGGTTCGCCGCTGGAAAACTCTCTACCTGACTGAGTTGCGCGTATTCATTCCGCAGAAACGGTATCCCCTTTTGCGGCATGCGCGCCACTGGACATATGAATTCCGCGCAGCCCCCTCAAACGGCCGGGCGCGCCGCCGATGGAGATTGCAATGAACATCATTCAGCAGCTCGAAAAAGAGCAGTTCGACAAGCTGTCGGCGACCAAGACCATTCCCGAGTTCGGCCCCGGCGACACCGTGATCGTCAACGTCAAGGTGGTGGAGGGCGAGCGGACCCGCGTGCAGGCCTATGAAGGCGTCTGCATCGGCCGCTCCGGCGGCGGGCTCAACGAGAGCTTCACGGTCCGCAAGATTTCCTACGGCGAGGGCGTCGAGCGCGTGTTTCCGGTGATGTCGCCGATGATCGACTCGATCAAGGTGGTGCGCCGCGGCAAGGTGCGTCGCGCCAAGCTGTACTATCTGCGCAAACTGCGCGGCAAGTCGGCCCGTATTGTCGAGAAGAAGACGGACCGCGCAGCCGCGACGAACTGAGCGCAAGCCGCCTCGGGTCCCGAAATGCACGAAAGCGCGGCGCTGGCCGCGCTTTTTTGTTGCGGCGGGCAAGTCTGAGCATGACCCGATCGAACTGAATTGGACCATGCTCTATAAAATACTGCCTGGTCGCATTTTCTTGCGGCGAACCGGTCTCCACTTCGCCGGAAAATGCCCTATCTATCCCGAGCGCCGCCGCTCGTTCGATTGTCGAGGCGGATGCGGCCATGGTATTAAAGACGCAATGATTACGGATCGGATCAGCAGCGACATCGGCCGCTTCACGGCCCGCATCGTGATCGACGATCGCAGCCGTTTGCCGGGACGCTTCTTTGGGCGGTTCGCGACTTCGGCGACCTGACACGTCCTCTCTTCAGCGACCGTCCCGCGCGGCTTGCGCGACCCGATTCAAGAACTCCCGATAGGTTCACGTTCATGTCTCAACCGACAACCCTTTACGACAAGATCTGGAACGATCATCTGGTGCACGAGGCCGAGGACGGCACCTGCCTGATCTATATCGACCGTCACCTCGTCCATGAGGTGACGTCACCTCAGGCATTCGAGGGGCTGCGCGTCGCGGGACGCAAGGTTCATGCGCCTGAGAAAACGCTCGCGGTGGTCGATCACAACGTGCCGACCACGGATCGATCAAAGCCCAATCCCGATCCGGAGAGCGCCGAGCAGATCGCCGCGCTGGCGCAGAACGCGCGGGATTTCGGCATCGAGTACTACAACGAGTTCGACAAGCGGCAGGGCATCGTTCACGTCATCGGCCCCGAGCAGGGCTTTACGCTACCCGGCACCACCATCGTCTGCGGTGACAGCCACACCTCGACCCATGGCGCGTTCGGCGCGCTGGCGCACGGCATCGGCACGTCCGAGGTCGAGCACGTGCTGGCGACCCAGACGCTGATCCAGAAGAAAGCGAAGAACATGCGCGCCGTGGTCGACGGCAAGCTGCCGGACGGCGTCACAGCCAAGGACATCATCCTCGCGATCATCGGCGAGATCGGCACCGCGGGAGGCACGGGCTACGTGCTGGAATACGCCGGCGAAGCGATCCGCGCGCTGTCGATGGAAGGCCGCATGACGGTCTGCAACATGTCGATCGAGGGCGGCGCGCGCGCCGGTCTCATCGCGCCGGACGAGACGGCGTACGAGTTCCTGAAGGGCCGCCCGAAGGCGCCGAAGGGCGCCGATTGGGATGCCGCCCTGCGCTACTGGGAAACGCTGCGCAGCGATGACGGCGCGCACTTCGATCACGAGATCCGGCTTGACGCCGCAAAGCTGCCGCCGATCGTGACCTGGGGCACCAGCCCTGAAGACGTGATCGCGGTGACCGGCAAGGTGCCGGATCCCGCCGCTATCGAGGACGAGGCCAAGCGGCTGTCGAAGGAGCGCGCGCTGCATTACATGGGCTTGCTCCCTGGCACGAAGATCACTGACATCAGGCTTGACCGCGTCTTCATCGGCTCCTGCACCAACGGCCGCATCGAAGACCTCCGCGCCGCCGCGAAAATCGCGGAAGGCCGGACGGTCAACGGCAACGTCAGCGCGATGGTCGTACCCGGCTCAGGGCTGGTGAAGGAACAGGCGGAGGCGGAAGGCCTCGACAAGATCTTCACCAGGGCCGGCTTCGAGTGGCGCGAACCCGGCTGCTCGATGTGCCTTGCGATGAATCCCGACAAGCTGAAGCCGGATGAGCGTTGCGCTTCGACCTCGAACCGCAATTTCGAGGGGCGGCAAGGTTTCAAGGGCCGCACGCATCTGGTGTCACCTTCGATGGCGGCGGCGGCCGCGATCGCCGGGCATTTCGTCGATATACGCGAATGGCGTTGAGCCGTCTGTCGCCTGAAGGCATTTTCAAGCGAAGCATGATGGCCTTGCGCTCGACACCGCAATGAAGCACAACACCTCCATGTGATCGTGGCCGCATCGCTTTGTGCCGAACGACGTTGTCGAAGTGCTCTTACAATCCGCGCACATTCGTCTGACAAAACGAACGTCTGACAAAACGAGGCTTCCGATCAGTTTCCGCTCGATCACTGATCGAAAAGTTTTCAACGAGGATGCGACGGCGAATCAGGCCCGCCTCAACTGGCGGGCTGCCTTCGCCGGACAATTCCGTTAGCCGTAACGACGTAATGAAAACAGCCAAGACCAGAGCCGCCGCCCCCAAGGCGGAAAAAACCTCGCGCCCGCCCGCCAATGCGAAGGCATCGGCAAAGACGCCATCCAGGACGGCTGCCAAAGCCACTGCAAAGGCGGCTGCAAAGCCTGCGTCCGAGAAAGGCAAAGCCGCTGGGCCGGCGGAGGTCGTGGAGAGCGGCGGCACGGCCGCGCCGCGTGCGGCTGACAAGCCGGTCATGACCGCGCCGCGCGATGCACTAACCTTGCCGCCGAAACCGGCTGCCGCGATCACTCCACCGATTCCGGCACCCGTGGCTGCGCCGCCGACACCTGCCGCTACGACGATCAAGCCGGTATCCGGTCCCGCGGCGCGGGCCGACGTGCCGCCTGACGCCGGCTTTACGCTGCGGGTCGATGGGCATTTCAAGAACCAGTTCGAGACGCTCGCCCAGGCGACACAGGCCGCGACCGACCTGAAGTCGCGTTTTCCGATCCTGCGTATCGAGATATACGATGCCGCGAACAAAGCGCGGCTGCCGATCTGATCGGCATTGACGCCGATGACGTCGGGCCGTTGCGCGTCGAAGCTTTCAGCTTTTCTTTCCGGCCCGCACAGGCATATCCGCTCGCGATCGGACGGGGTTCAACAGCCGCGCTCGTCTCACCAGGACGGATCGAGGCCGTAGCCGAAGCCGAACGGAAAGAACGGAGTCACTTTTCCCGGCGCATAGTAGGATGGCCGTCCATAGTAAGGCTGATAGGGACCACGCACGTAGACGCGCGCGCGCTGATGGCGATATCCGCGGCTCGCGCGATGAGGGCGCCGCGTCGCTCCGACCTCGATCAGCGTCCCCGGCTGAGCGGAGACAGTGACGGCGCCAGGGACGGCCTTCGCGCTTTCAATGAACGCCACGCCACAAAACGCGATGATTGCCGCGGCCAGACTGACGCCCAGATATCTTTTCATGGCGATTGCTCCGTGGATCGACCGACGTGAGTTGTCATTATGACACGTTTCTCGAAAGATCCGCCACGCTTCAGGGAAGGCAGGCCCGCTGCGCGGACCTGCTCGACATGACGGGAACCGGTTTCGCCGAACTCCCGGCCTGGAGCGTTTTCGAGCGAAGTGGACACCGGTTCGCGTGAAGAAAACGCGACAAAACAAAATCATGGAGCCCGCTTCTGATTCTATCGGAAGCGGGCTCCAGGTCATCAACGCCAGTGACGATGATGGTGGTGGTGGCGATGATGATGACGATTCCAATTGTGGCGGTGGTGACGATGGTTCCGCCAATGACGGCGGTGATGACGTTGATGCCGCCAGTGACGATGGTGATGGTGTCCCCACTGCACGTTGGTCGTCAGCTTACCTGCGCCGCTCTGCCCGGCGACGATGCCCGGGCTGACCGGAGTCGCCGCCTGCGCCTGTTGCGCGGGGGCCGCGAAAAACAGAAGCGCACCGAGAGCGGCGAATCCAAGAATTTTCTTCAAGAGCATGTAGACCTCCTTGAGTAGGACGGGTAACCGCGACGGCAGCAGAAGACTCGTCGCCGCGACGCGAGCGAGACGCGAGTGACAAGGCTATGAGCCAACAAGTGAACGCGACGTGAATGTGCCTGCGGCAAGATGCATCGAATGCGCGGATAGCGTGATCGGATGCGCGGCCACAAACAAACCGCGCTTCATGCGAACAGTCAGCCGCGGCGCCAGTAGCAGTTCATTCGCGGAACGATCACTGTCCCGCTCGGCCGGAATTCCTGCACATAGTGCGCGGTGCAGTCGCGCACCGCGTCTGATCCCGGATGATAGCTCGGATAAACTCCACGCTCATCCTCGCGATAAATCCGCACGCGCGGACGCCGCTTGTGGGTTTGCGCCGACATGCCCGACGACACGGCGCGATCCATGTTCCGCGCGGCGGTTCGCGCTTGCGCCTGTCCGCCATACATGAGCAGCAACGTCCCTGGCACCACCAGCAACAGCAACGACGCCGCCGCCGTCACGAGTCTTCCCGCCGCTGTCCTGACGTCCATGGCCGCGCCCCGATCACCCTGTTCCCCGCGAACGGTCTCCGATTGCCGCGCCCGCGTCAACCGCAAGACCGCCCGGATCGTAAAAAACCATGCCGTAACGGTGAAACACGGGTTAAACAGAGCTTCATGTGGACCTCCGCCAAAGCCCCCTCGCTGAACGAGATGGAGACCATGGCGCGCGAGGCGTTCGCCCGCCTGCCGGAGAATTTCCGGCGTCTGTGCGACGGCCTCATCATTCGCGTCGAGGATTTCCCGACCGACGAGGTGCTGAAAGAAATGCAGGCCGAGAGCGAATTCGACCTGCTGGGGCTGTTCCAGGGCACGGGTCTGCCGTTTCAGAGCCACGATGACGTTGCCAGGCTGCCCAATATGATCTGGCTCTATCGCCGTCCCATCATCGACTACTGGGCCGAGCACGATGAAACGCTCGACCATATCATCAGCCATGTCCTGATCCATGAAATCGGCCACCACTTCGGGCTGTCCGATGCCGACATGGAAGCGATCGAGGCGCAGGCGGTGGAATAGCACGGCATGTCCGCTACGGCATGTCCGGCTATTGGATCAGCGCCGGGAACGGGATAGAATGGCCACTTACGAGGATCCTCGCCATGGATAAGTTCACAACGCTGGAAGGCGTCGCGGCGCCACTGAAGATCATCAATGTCGATACCGACATGATCATTCCGAAGCAGTACCTGAAGACCATCAAGCGCACCGGCCTGGGCAGGGGGCTTTTTTCGGAACAGCGCTACAGAGACGACGGCTCGGAGAATCCGGATTTCGTTCTCAACAAGTCCGCCTATCGCAACGCCAGAATCCTTGTCGCCGGCGACAATTTCGGTTGCGGTTCGTCACGCGAGCACGCGCCATGGGCGCTGCTCGACTTCGGCATCCGCTGCGTGATCTCCACCTCGTTCGGCGATATTTTCTACAACAACTGCTTCAAGAACGGCATCCTGCCGATCCGGGTGACCCAAGCCGACCTCGACAAGCTGTTCGATGACGCCGAACGAGGCGCCAACGCGACGCTGACCATCGATCTCGCCAATCAGGAAATACGCGGGCCCGACGGCGGCACGGTGAAATTCGAGATCGACGCGTTTCGCAAGCATTGCCTGTTGAACGGTCTCGACGACATCGGGCTGACGATGGAAAAGAAGGCGGCGATCGACAGCTACGAGGACAAGGCGAAGCGCGAGCGCGCCTGGGCCTGACCTTTCCCGAACGCCCGAGACGTCGCGGGTCCGTACGCCTCGGCTCGTCGACAGGTCGCGCCAGCAGCGTTTGCGGCCTGCCTTCGAAGGCCATGACCGGAACGTCCGGCTTTGTCTTCACCGTGCGGACAACAACGGATGGGTGCGAAATGAACGGTTTCCCGCAACGCCTGATCGACGGCTATCGCGCATTCGTCACGCAACGGATGCCTGTCGAGCAATCACGCTATCGCGCGCTGTCCGAACGCGGGCAGTCGCCGGAGACGATGGTGATCGGTTGCTGCGATTCGCGCGTTTCCCCGGAGGTGATTTTCGATGCCAGGCCCGGCGAACTGTTCGTCGTGCGCAACATCGCCAACCTGGTGCCGGTCTATCAGCCCGACGGCGCCGCCCATGGCATTTCGGCTGCGCTGGAGTTCGGGGTGGAAGTGCTCAAGGTAAAGCACATCGTGATCCTCGGCCACGCGCAATGCAGCGGCATCAGCGCCATCATCAAAAAGGCCGCGCCGCTGTCGTCCGGCGACTTCATCGGCCGGTGGATGGCGATGTTCATCAAGCCCGGCGAGGTCATCGAGCAGCGCGAACGGGAGACGACGAAAGAATTCGCCACCCGTCTCGAAAAGGCGGCGGTATTCCGCAGCATCGAAAACCTGATGACCCTTCCCTTCGTGCGGAGATCCGTCGAGAGCGGGCATCTTCACCTGCACGGCGCCTATTTCAGCATCGCCGAAGGTTCGCTCTACGCGCTCGATCAGGAAGCCAGGGAGTTCCGCAGCGTCGGGGATAACAGCCTCATCTGAGGTCTATAGCGTTTTCGAACGCAATGGATGCTCGCGAAAACGCTATATGGCGGGAAACCGTGGCGGAGTCGGAAAGCCCGGCCCCGGCGGCTTGATCAGGCGGCCTTCGGCTTCGCTCGGATCAGCTTGCGGTTGATCAGGCACTCGGCGATCTGGATCGCATTGAGCGCCGCACCCTTGCGCAGGTTGTCAGACACGACCCACATCGACAGACCGTTCTCCACGGTCGCATCCTCGCGGATGCGGCTGATGTAGGTCGCGTCTTCACCGGCCGATTCATACGGCGTGACATAGCCGCCCGGCTCGTGCTTGTCGATGACGAGACACCCCGGCGCATTGCGCAGGATGCCGCGCGCCTCATCCGCCGTGATCGGTTTCTCGAACTCGATGCTGACAGCTTCCGAATGGCCGATGAACACCGGCACCCGCACACAGGTCGCGGTCAGCTTGATCTTGGGATCAAGAATCTTCTTGGTCTCCGCCATCATCTTCCATTCTTCCTTGGTGTAGCCGTCCTCCATGAACACGTCGATCTCGGGGATGACGTTGAAGGCGATACGCTTCGGAAACTTTTTGTTAACCAGTTCGCTCGCGGTGTAGACCGCCTTGGTCTGCGCGAACAGTTCGTCCATGGCGTCCTTGCCGGCGCCCGACACCGATTGATAGGTCGCAACCACGACCCGCTGGATGACGGCCTTGTCGTGCAAGGGCTTCAGCGCCACGACAAGCTGCGCCGTCGAGCAGTTCGGATTGGCGATGATGTTCTTTTTCGTGAAGCCGGTCACCGCATCGGCGTTGACCTCGGGCACGATCAACGGCACGTCGGGGTCCATCCGCCATGTTGACGAATTGTCGATCACGACCGCGCCGGCCGCGCCGATCTTCGGCGACCATTCCTTCGACACCGCGCCGCCGGCTGACATCAGACAAATGTCGGTATCGCTGAAATCGTGATTTTCCAGCGCTTTGACTTTCAGGGTTTTGTCGCCGTAGGAGACTTCGGTGCCGACGCTGCGGCGCGAGGCCAGCGCCACCACCTCATCCGCCGGAAATTTCCGCTCGTCCAGTATGTTGAGCATTTCACGCCCGACATTGCCGGTCGCTCCGACCAGCGCGACTTTGTAACCCATCGCTCAACTCTCCGAAGAAACGTCTCCGTCCCGCTCACGCGCGAGAAGGGAAGACGCTGCGCTTCTAAGCGAGAAACGCCATCAAGACAACGCCGGACCCTGTTCCTCATCCTCCTTGCCCATGCGCCGGGCGCTGCGGAGAGGACGGCAGGCCGTGACCGCGCCGTGAAAATCATATATAGCTTATTTAAAACAGTAACTTAAAACCATATCACCGGCTAACGCGTGCTTCGGGCGCCAGGATTCTCAGGGCCCCACAGACCGGGGACCGCGCCGGGGGTCGAGGCAACATTTCGTCGTCATCCGCATTATTCTGGCAAGGTGTGGCCCGATTGGGCTTGTGGCGCGAACCAACTGGGCGGTAAAAAGGCAATCACTCGGATTTGTGAGGACGCGATGACCTTGAAAATTTCCACCGCGACCGGCGCCCCTAGAATCATCGCGCTGTCGCTTGCGGCGGCCTTCATCGCGGTTGGCTTCAGCGCGTCGGACGCGAGCGCCAAGCAGCGCAGGTACCTTGACCGCGACAGCGCCTATGGTCCGAGCGGCCCCAACGTGTCCTACCAGTCCGGCCCGCGCACCCGCGTCTACATCTCCAAGCGCTCGTGGCTGGATGCAGGCACCGAAGTGTTGCCAGGCGAGCGCAAGTACACCGACTATGCCTTTCCGCCTTCCGTCGGTTATCCTTCGTTCGCCCGCGAGAACCTGAACCGGCCGATCGACCGCCAGCCGCTCAGCTCGCCAGCCGATCTCGGCGGCAGATACCCGACCGGATTCCCGCTCTACTGATCAGCCCATTCTCTGATCAGCCACTTGCACTGATCAGCCGCTTGCGGGCATCGGACGCGCCAACCCGTCCGATCGCGACGGCTGCCGGGAATCCTGCCGCGGGCATGACTCCGGAGCCACGTTCAGGCGTGCAGCGCCTCAAGCTCCTTCACGATCGCCTCGCCCATCTGCGATGTGCTGACCACGGTGGCTCCCTCGGACTTCAAATCAGCGGTGCGCAGGCCCTTCGCCAGCACGGCGGCGATCGCGGCGTCGAGCTTGTCCGCCAAATCCCCCCTGTCGAAGGAATAACGCAGCGCCATCCCGAACGAGGCCAGCATCGCAATCGGGTTGGCCAGGCCCTGGCCTGCGATGTCGGGCGCGGAGCCATGCACCGGCTCATAAAGCGCCCGGCGCTTTTCGGTTTTCGGGTCGGTGTCGCCGAGCGAGGCGGATGGCAGCATGCCCAGCGAGCCGGTGAGCATCGCCGCGATGTCGCTCAGCATGTCGCCGAACAGGTTGTCGGTGACGATCACGTCGAACTGCTTCGGCCAGCGCACAAGCTGCATACCGCCGGAGTCCGCAAGCTGATGCTGCAACGCGACATCCTTGTACTCGCGCTGATGCACCTGCGTCACGACTTCGTGCCATAGCACGCCGGTTTTCATGACGTTGCGCTTTTCCATCGAGGTCAGCTTGTTGCGGCGCTTGCGCGCGAGATCGAAGGCAACGCGCGCGATGCGTTCGATTTCATAGGTGTCGTAGACTTGCGTATCGACGGCGCGCTTCTGGCCGTTGCCGAGATCGGTAACGGTCTTCGGCTCTCCGAAATAGACGCCGCCGGTCAGTTCGCGCACGATCATGATGTCGAGGCCCTCGACCACCTCGGGCTTCAGGCTGGAGGATTCCGCGAGCGCCGGATAGCAGATCGCCGGACGCAGGTTGGCGTAGAGCGCGAGATCCTTGCGCAGCCGCAACAGGCCCGCTTCCGGCCGCACCTCATAAGGCACTGAATCCCACTTCGGACCGCCGACCGCGCCGAACAACACCGCATCGGCGGCGAGCGCCTTCGCCATGGTGGCGTCGGTGATGCTGACCTTGTCGGCATCATAGGATGCGCCACCCACCAGCCCTTCTTCGGTCTCGAATTTGGCGATGCCCTGCGCGTCCAGCCAGCCGACCAGCCGCTTCACCTCCGCCATCACCTCGGGACCGATGCCATCACCGGGCAAGAGCAGCAGCTTGTAGGTCGCCATGATAAAATCCTCGGACAGTCATCATGACCGGGAAAGCGGGCATGTGTTGCCCGCCGACGCCCGGCCTATCCCTGCCTGCAAGCGATGAAGGCGGGATGCCCGGCGCAGGGCCGATCATGACATTGCATGTGACGCCGATTGCTAGGCCGGTGTCGCGCTGTTGGCAAGACCGCCATTGCGGCGGACTGTTCTACAGTCAGGTATCGTCGCCACGCGCACGCAACGTCGACGTGGCGCGGCAAGCGGAGCCGCCGCGGCCGAACGCTGGCGGCCGGGCACGCCGTTGCAGTCCCTGACGTGCCTACTCGATAACGCCGCAGGCGATGCGCCCCCCGGCTTCGCCGGTCGGATCCGTCTTGTAGTCGTCCGCCGCCGCGTGAATGACGATGGCCGTGCCATCCGGCTTCAGCACCGAATTCGGCTTGTCCTTGTCCAGCGTGATGGCGGTACTGACAACATCGAGCTTCAATTCGCCGGAAGCAGGCACGACGATGTTCGGCAGGTCTCCGGCGTGAGAGCCATCGGCCGCCATCATGCCGTGCTTCTTGTTGTCCGGGTTGAAATGGCCTCCCGCCGATTTGAAAGGCGGCTCGCACTTTCCGACCGCGTGAATGTGGAAGGCGTGTTCGCCGGGAGGAATATCTTTCAGAGCGGCCTTGAGCAGAACGCCGTCCTTGACCTGAATCAGCTCAACCTTCCCGACCTCCGCGCCTTCGGCGTTTTTCAGCAGGGCCCTGGCCGAATTGGCGGAGACCGCAGTCACGCTCAGGGCGAGGAGAGCCGTCGTCGCGAACAGGACACGAGCGATCATGGTAAACCTCCGCTGCGGAATTCATGGCTTGGAAACATGGCTGGGAAAAACGGCGTCGCCGCCGCCCTTATAGCAGCAACTCCTCCCAGCGGCCAGTCACATCACCGGCCGCTGAGGGAATTGTCATCCCATCTTCATCGGCCGTTCCTGTGCGGCAGTTGCGCGAAACCTTGTTCACAAAACGCGAGCCGGCCTCCCCGCGCGGCTGGCCGCATCGCTGCATTGCCTTGCAAGGGACAACCTTGTTATCCAGCCCCTGCGCACTTGTTATCCAGCCCCTACGCGGCCGCCCGCGATCACGCCGCGGGTCCATGATCGCCAACGGAAACCGTCATGAACGCCAACCTGTTCTCGCGCCTGTTCGACGATCTCGACGATGCAAGCCTGCTCGCGATCGAAACGATGGACGGACCGCGCATCACCTATGGCGATCTGATCGCATTCTCCGGACGGCTGGCCAACGTCCTGGTGGCGCGCGGCGTGAGGCCGGGCGATCGCGTGGCGGTCCAGGCCGAAAAGTCGGTGCCCAATCTCGCGCTCTATCTCGCGACCGCGCGCGCCGGCGCGGTCTATCTGCCGCTCAACGACGCCTATACGCTCAGCGAACTCGACTACTTCATCACCGACGCCGAGCCATCGCTGGTGGTGTGCGACCCCTCGAAAGCAGGAGGTCTCCAGGCGATCGCATCGAAAGTGAACGCTACGATCGAGACCCTGGACGCGAAGGGAAAGGGATCGCTGACCGGAGCCGCCACGACAGCAAAGCCTGATTTCATCACGGTTGCGCGCGCAGGCGACGACCTTGCCGCGATCCTCTACACGTCAGGCACGACCGGGCGATCCAAGGGCGCGATGCTGACTCACGACAATCTGACATCGAACGCCATGAGCCTCGTCGATGCCTGGCGCTTCACCCAAAAGGATGTGCTGATCCACGCGCTGCCAATCCATCACACTCACGGACTGTTCGTGGCTGGTAACGTCACGCTGCTTGCACGCGCTTCGATGATCTTTCTTCCGCGGTTTGATCCGGAAGCTGTCATCAACATAATGGCGCGCGCCACCGTGCTGATGGGCGTGCCGACCTTCTACACGCGCCTGCTGCAACATCCGGCGCTGACGAAAGAATCGACCGGACCTATGCGGCTGTTTATCTCCGGCTCCGCTCCTCTGCTCGCCGACACTCACCGCGAGTGGTCGGCGCGTACCGGTCACGCCCTGCTCGAACGCTACGGCATGACGGAGACCGGCATGAACACGTCAAATCCTTATGACGGCGATCGCGTTCCCGGTGCCGTGGGCCCTGCGTTGCGTGGGGTCTCGGTCCGCGTCACCGACCGGGAGAGCGGAAAGGAGCTGCCGCGCGAAAGCGTCGGCATGATCGAGGTCAGGGGCCCGAACGTGTTCAAGGGCTACTGGCGGATGCCCGAGAAGACCAGGACCGAATTTCGCGACGACGGCTTCTTCATCACGGGCGACATCGGCAAGATCGATCACCGGGATTACGTGCACATTCTCGGCCGCGGCACGGACCTCGTGATAACAGGAGGCCTCAATGTCTATCCGAAGGAGGTCGAAAGCGAAATCGACGCGCTCGCGGGCGTGGCCGAGAGCGCGGTCATCGGCGTCCCTCATCCGGATTTCGGCGAGGGCGTGACGGCGGTCGTGGTCCGCGGCAAGAATGGAGACATGACCGAAGAACAAATGCTGAAAGCGCTGGATGGGCGATTGGCGAAGTTCAAAATACCGAAGCGAATCATCTTTGTCGACGAACTGCCTCGTAACGCCATGGGCAAGGTGCAGAAGAATATTTTGCGCCATACCTATGCCGGCCTGTACGGATCGAAGGTCCCCGGCGGCTTCCTGCCGCATGATGTTAAGAAACTGTGAAGGCGGTGTTCCCAGCGGCTATCCGTCAACAGCGATATTGAACGTTGCACAGGCTGGCTCAACTCCATAAGTATATGAGCAGAATTGCTTGTCGCGGATCCCCAACAGGGCTTGCGTCGCGTGCCCGCAACCAGCGAAGCCATGATGACCGTCAGGATCGAACGACCGCTTTCGCCGCACCTGCAGATTTACCGCTGGACCCTGACGATGACGCTGTCCATCGTCCACCGCGCGACCGGCGTGGCGCTCTATTTCGGAACCCTGTTGCTGGTCTGGTGGCTGATGGCCGTGTCATCCGGGCCCGGCGCGTACGCCGCGGTCCAGTCCTTCACGTCGAGCTGGGCCGGACGGCTGATCGCGTTCGGGTACACGTGGGCGCTGATGCATCACATGCTCGGCGGCGTTCGCCACCTCGTCTGGGATCTCGGCTACGGATTCCAGCCGACCGAGCGTGAGTGGCTGACCAGGGCGACGCTGATCGGCGGCATTCTGCTCACGGCGCTGCTCTGGATCGCCGCCTATGCGATCGGAGGCGGAGGACGATGACCGCAACGCCGCCATCCGGCGCGAAGTCCATGCGGACCCCGCTGGGGCGGGTTCGCAACCATGGCTCGGCCCATTCCGGCACGACGGATTTCTGGCGCCAGAGACTCACCTCGGTCGCCATGATCCTGCTCATCGTACCGATGGTCGTGGTGATGATGATCCTGCTCGGCCGCAACCAGGCGGGCGCGGCGCAGATTCTCGGCTCGCCGCCGATCGCCATCATCATGCTGCTGTTCGTGGTCGCCAGCATCTGGCATATGAAGATCGGGATGCAGGTGATCATTGAGGACTACGTGCACGACGGAAAGCTAAAACTGGCGTCGATCATGGCGAACAACTTTTTCTCCGTGACCCTGGCGCTGACCGCCGCTTACGCCATCTTCAAATTGTCATCCGGAGTTTAGTTCATGGCCGGAAACGGCAACGCGGCGGCGGCCGTCAACGGCAAGGCCTATCCCATCGAAGATCATACCTATGACGTTGTCGTCGTCGGCGCCGGCGGAGCCGGACTGCGGGCCGTCGTGGGTTGCGGCGAGGCCGGCCTGCGCACCGCCTGCATCACCAAGGTTTTTCCCACCCGCTCACACACCGTGGCGGCGCAGGGCGGCATTTCCGCCTCGCTCGGCAACATGCACAAGGATGACTGGCGCTGGCATATGTACGATACCGTCAAGGGATCGGACTGGCTCGGCGATCAGGATTGCATCGAATACATGGTGCGTAACGCACCGGAGGCGGTCTACGAACTCGAGCACTGGGGCGTTCCGTTCTCCCGCACTGAAGACGGCAGGATCTACCAGCGCCCGTTCGGTGGCATGACGATCGATTACGGCAAGAGCCAGGCCCAGCGAACCTGCGCCGCCGCCGACCGCACCGGTCACGCCATGCTGCATACGATGTACGGTCAGGCGCTGCGCCGCGCCGCCGAATTCTTCATCGAGTTCTTCGCCATCGACCTGATCATGGACGATCAGGGCGCCTGCCGCGGCGTGATCGCGCTGAAGCTCGACGACGGCACGCTGCACCGCTTCCGCGCCCAGACCACCATTCTCGCAACCGGCGGCTACGGGCGCGTTTATGCCTCCTGCACCTCGGCGCATATCTGCACCGGAGACGGCGGCGGCATGGCGTTGCGCGCCGGCCTGCCGTTACAAGACATGGAGTTCGTCCAATTTCATCCGACCGGCATCTACGGTTCGGGCTGCCTCGTCACTGAAGGCGCGCGCGGTGAAGGCGGCTATCTGGTCAACGCCGAGGGCGAGCGCTTCATGGAGCGCTACGCGCCGTCCGCCAAGGACCTCGCCTCGCGCGACGTCGTCTCGCGGGCGATGACGATCGAAATCCGCGAAGGCCGCGGCGTCGGCAAGAAGAAAGACCACATCTTCCTGCACCTCGACCATCTCGACCCGAAAGTGCTTCACGAACGGCTGCCGGGCATTTCGGAAACGGTGAAGATCTTCGCCGGCGTCGACGTCACCCGCGAGCCGATCCCGATCCTGCCGACAGCGCACTACAACATGGGCGGCATCCCCACCAACTTCCACGGCGAGGTGGTCACCAAAAAGGACGGCAATGACAACGCGGTCGTGCCGGGCCTGATGGCGGTCGGCGAAGCCGCCTGTGTCTCCGTGCACGGCGCCAACCGCCTTGGCTCCAACTCGCTGATCGATCTCGTGGTGTTCGGTCGGGCCGCCGCCCGGCGCTGCGCCGAAAAGCTCACCGCCAACGCCGAGCAGCCCGATCTCCCCGCGAACTCCAGCGACATGGCGCTCGGACGCCTCGACAAATTTCGTTACGCCGCAGGCGGCACGCCGACCGCCAGGCTGCGCGAGAACATGCAACGCGTGATGCAGGCCAACTGCGCCGTCTTTCGCACCCAGGATACCCTGGCTGAAGGCCAGAAACTGATTCACCAGGTCCACGAAGGAATTTCCGACCTCGCCGTGTTCGATCGCTCGCTGGTATGGAACACGGACCTGATGGAGACGATGGAGTATGACAATCTCATCTCCCAGGCGGTGGTGACGATGGATTGCGCCGCCAACCGCACCGAGAGCCGCGGCGCCCATGCGCGCGAGGACTACCCGCAACGCGACGATCAGAACTGGATGAAACACACGCTGGCGCGGCTCAGCGATCGCGGCGTCACCACGATCGACTACCGCCCGGTACACGACTACACGATGACAAACGACGTTCAGTCGATCCCGCCGAAGGCGCGGGTATATTGATCCGAAGCCAGAGCCTTATCGCTTCTGTCGGGATCAGAGGCGAGGCTCTATGATCTTGATTTAACGCGTTTTCTTCACGCGAACCGGTATCCACTTCGCTCGAAAACGCTATAATAACGTCATGCGCGACCATGATCCGCGCATCCTTCGCGAGTAGATGGATGCGAGTAGATGGATCGCCGGATGAGACCCGCAATGACGGACATACAGCAAGGACGCACCGATGGTTAAGTTCGCGCTTCCGAGAAAGTCAAAGGTGACCGAAGGCAAAACCTGGCCGAAGCCGGGAAGCGCGACCGAAACCCGCGAATTCAAGGTCTATCGCTGGAATCCGGACGACGACGAGAATCCAAGGGTCGACACCTTCCATGTCGATCTCCACGAGTGCGGCCCCAGGGTGCTCGATGGCCTGATCTGGATCAAGGATCATATCGACCCGACGCTGACCTTCCGCCGCTCCTGCCGCGAGGGTGTATGCGGTTCCTGCGCCATGAACATCAACGGCCAGAATACGCTGGCCTGCACCCAATCGCTTCACGACATTCCCGGCGACGCGGTGAAGGTCAATCCGCTGCCGCACCAGCCGGTCGTGAAGGATCTCGTTCCCGACCTGACAAATTTCTACGCGCAGTATGCCTCGATCGAGCCGTGGCTGAAGACCGCGACGCCGACTCCGCAGAAGGAGTGGCGGCAAAGCCGCGAGGATCGCGAAAAGCTCGACGGCCTCTACGAATGTATCCTGTGCGCCTGCTGTTCGACGGCATGCCCGAGCTACTGGTGGAACAGCGATCGCTTCCTCGGCCCCGCCGCCCTGCTGCAAGCGGCGCGCTGGGTCACCGACTCACGCGACGAGGCCACCGGCGAGCGTCTTGACTATCTCGAGGATCCGTTCCGGCTCTATCGCTGCCACACCATCCTCAATTGCACCAAGGCTTGTCCGAAGAGTCTGAATCCAGCGGAAGCCATCGCCACGCTGAAGCTGAAGCTGGTCGAGCGCCAGGTCTGACTCCCGTGCAATGACGGGGCACAGCTGACGCGACTATCCTGCGCGCGCGGCAGCCGGCGCCGATGTCGGCAGCCGAAGGCGTGCCGTCATCGTCTCGAACAGCAGCTCCGGAACATCACAGCCCCGAACCCGTTATAGCGTTTCGAACGAAGCGGATGGCCTGTTCGCGTGAAGAAAACGCGTTGAACCAGGCTCGTCGCTTATCTTTTGTTTGAGCATGATCTTTTCCGAAAACCGTTTCCACTTTTCGGGATCATGCTTCCAGCGTTTCAGGTCCGGAGCAAATCGTCCGAGGTTGCGGGCGAGACCTGTCATCTGGAAACGCCGAATGGAGAAGCCTGATGGGGGATGAACCGACCGAAGTGCCGCCCGCGGAGCCTGGCCGTCCGACGGAGCCGCCTCGCGAAGACCCGCCAGGAAGCCCCCAGCCTGGTCCCGACATTCCGCCGCCAGCACACGAACCGGATGCGCCCGTCCCTCCGCGGGAATTACCCGGCCAGATGCCCGATGAGCTGCCGCCACAGGCTCCTCCGACACCGCCCGCGCAGCCTCCCGCCACGATGCATATGCGTCACCAAGCGTAATGCAACGGCGCGAGCCATCCAGGTCGGGGCAATCCAGGTCGGTGCAATCCGGATCGGTGAATGACAGGCGACGAATGCCGCATGTCTGATCCGCTCGCGCGAAAACGGATCACCGCCACACTCCAGCCTTATCGCTATCGATTGATCGGTTCCCCGCTCACTGACGGCAGGCTGGTCCTGCTGCCGAAATCTCTCTTGGAAGAAATAGCCATGACGCATTTTCGCCTGCTCCTGCTCGCCACGTCGGCTCTCACTCTCTCGTCGCTGACGGTGACGCCTTCACAGGCGCAATCCGGGCCGGTCCAGTTCGCGCAGGCAACGCCCTCGGGCGAGAACGGCGACAAGGACAAGCGGAAGGGACCGCCGAAAGCCGCACCCGATCGTCCGGCAGCCAGCCAGCCCGCGGCGGCGCCTCCTCATGCGCGCCCCAAGGCGCCGAAACCTCCGACGGCCGCTCCGCCGCGACCCGCCATACCCCCGGCGGCCCCGCCTTCGCGGCCGACAGCATCGCCACAGCGAGCAACACCTCCCGCTGCTCCAGAGACGCCTAGAGCCGCACCATCGCCTCAGCCAGCCACGCCGCCGGCTGCCCCGAAACCGCCCGCGCCGTCAGCCGTCGCCCCGCCGTCTCCACCAAAGGGCACGCCGCCGGCTGCGATGAAACCCGCTCCTGCGACGTCTGCTCCGATCGCGCCGCCACAAGCCACGCGACCCACGACGCCCCCAGCCGGCGCGGAGCCGAATGCAATGCGTCGCGACGAGCAAGGCCGTGGCAGATTCGAGCGCAACCGTGGTGAACCCGGTGGTCCCGGCGAGCGCCAGAAGGGCGCAGCGCCTGCGCCGAAGACAACCCCGGCGGCCGGATCGCCGTCCGACGCTCCAAAACCCGCGCCGGCGAACCCGCCCGTGGCCGCTCCGGCCGCAAGCCCCTCCCCCAATCCGAATGGAACCAAGGCCGGATCTGAGCCTCCCACCCCCGCCAGCCGGACCGCAAGGCCGGCAGGCGCGCCTCGTGCCCCCCAGGCGCCGCCGACCGTCACGGCTCCCCTGCCGCCGCCACCCCCGGTCGCCGACAAGGTCGTGGCGCCCGGCGCCGCGCCACAGGGACCCCGCCGCATCGAGGATTTTCGTTCCAGGCGGCAGGAGACGCAGCAGGGTGGCCGCACCATCATCACCGAACCGGGTCGCGTGATCGTGCGTGATCCGAGCGGACAGTCATTCATCCGGCACAACGAAAGTGATCGATTCCGCCGCGGGGCGCGGGATATCCGGCAGGAGCGCGTCGGTAACGACACCCGTAACATTGTGGTGCGGCAGGACGGCACGCAGATCATCACCGTCAACGATCGCGACGGACGGATGCTGCAACGAATCCGCCGTGACCCGCGCGGTCAGGAGATCGTCATCATCGACAACAGGCATCCCGGCCACGGCGGCCGGGGTGGTGCGCTCGCCGCAGGCGTCGCCGCCGGCATAGCGGCGGGCGCGATCGGCAGCTACTTCGTATCGCTGCCGCCGCCGCAGATCGGAATTCCGCCCGATCGTTACATCGTCGAAGCGGAAGGCGCGCCGCCCGAGGTGATCTACGACACCCTGATGGCGCCGCCGGTGGAGTCGATCCAGCGTCCTTATACGCTCGATGAAGTTCGCTACAGCCCGATGGTGCGCGCGCGGATGCCGAGCATCGATCTCGACACCATCAATTTCGAGACCGGATCATGGGATATCTCGGACGATCAGGCCGCGAAACTGCAGGTGATCGCCGACGGCATCAACCGTGTGGTCGCGCGCAATCCAGGCGAGGTGTTCCTCATTGAGGGCCACACCGACGCCGTTGGCAACGACGTCGACAACCTGTCGCTGTCGGATCGCCGGGCGCAATCGGCGGCGGAGCTGCTGACGCAGCAATTCCAGGTGCCGCCGGAGAACCTGGTGACGCAAGGCTATGGCGAGCAGAATCTGAAGATTCAGACCGACGGTCCCTCGCGGGAGAACCGGCGTGTCACGGTCCGTCGTATCACGCCGCTCCTGAACGGCGGGCAGACCGCGGGGTATCAGCAGCCGCCCAACTGATCGAGCAGAAGCAAAACGAAACGGCCGGGAGCGATCCCGGCCGTTTTTGTTCTTATTGAAGCCGGTTGCCGCTGTCGTCCCACGCGGGCTCGCGATGCGCCTACAGCCCCAGCTTCTTCCTGCGCTGGCCGAGCGTGCGCAACCGCAGCGCATTGAGCTTGATGAAGCCGGCCGCATCGCGGTGATCATAGGCCACGGCTCCCTCCTCGAAGGTGACGAGGTCCTGATCGTACAGCGAATACGCGCTGTCGCGGCCGACCAGGATGACGTTGCCCTTGTAGAGCTTCAGCCGCACCTGTCCGGTGACGTAACGCTGGCTCTGGTCGATCGCGGCCTGCAGCATCTCGCGCTCGGGCGAAAACCAGAAGCCGTTGTAGACCAGCTCGGCGTATTTCGGCATCAGTTCATCCTTCAGATGCGCCGCGCCGCGATCCAGCGTGATCTGCTCGATGCCGCGATGAGCAACCAGAAGAATAGCGCCGCCCGGCGTCTCATACATGCCGCGCGACTTCATGCCGACGAAACGGTTCTCGACCAGGTCGAGCCGGCCGATGCCGTTGGCGCGGCCGAGTTCGTTCAGCTTCGCGAGCAAGGTGGCGGGAGACATCTTGCCGCCATCGATGGCGACGGCATCGCCCTGCTCGAAATCGATGGTGATGTAGGTCGGCTGGTCCGGCGCCGCCTCCGGGTCGATGGTGCGCGAATAGACGTAATCCGGCACTTCCTGCGCGGGATCTTCCAGCACCTTGCCCTCGCTGGAGGCGTGCAGCAAATTGGCGTCCACGGAGAACGGCGCTTCGCCGCGCTTGTCCTTGGCGATCGGAATCTGGTGCTGTTCGGCGAACGCGATCAATTGCTCGCGCGAACGCAGATCCCACTCACGCCACGGCGCGATGATGGTGATGTCAGGCTTGAGCGCGTAATAGCCAAGCTCGAAACGGACCTGATCGTTGCCCTTTCCGGTCGCGCCATGCGCCACGGCGTCGGCGCCGACCTTCTCCGCGATCTCGATCTGCTTCTTCGCGATCAGCGGGCGCGCGATCGAAGTGCCGAGCAGATATTGCCCCTCATAAACCGCATTGGCGCGGAACATCGGGAATACATAATCGCGAACGAACTCCTCGCGTAAGTCCTCGATGAAGATGTTCTCGTCCTTGATTCCGAGCAACTGCGCCTTCCTGCGCGCGGGCTCAAGTTCCTCGCCCTGGCCAAGATCGGCGGTGAAGGTCACGACCTCGGCGCCGTAGGTGGTCTGCAACCATTTCAGGATAATCGAGGTATCGAGCCCGCCCGAATAGGCGAGCACGACCTTCTGCACCTTCTTGCTCATGGAAATCCTGTGATGACGTGAATTCGGCGGGACTATAGGCGGAACCGGACCCCACGCAAGGTCCGAACGCTCATACCGGCTTCTCCGGCGCGGGTGCGGGGCCGACATCGCGGCCTCGCCATCGCTGCCGCAGGCGATAGCCCGGCCAGGCGAAGCGGGTCAACGCGGCATCGATCCCGGCGTCGCTCTTGCGGGTCGACGGCCAGCGGTAGATGTAGCCGTGCACCAGCCAGATCACCAGAAACGCCACCAGACCCGCCGTCGCCACGTCGGTGAAGAAATGACCGCCGAAGGCCATCCGCAGCACGCTGGTGACCGCGCCGAACGCGAGCGCCCCCGCATAGGCCAACGGCCGCCACGCGGGCGGCGTCAGCGCCGCCGGGGCCAGCGTCCAGAACGCGGTCGCGCCCTCGCCGGAGAAAAAAGAGCAGTTCCGGCCGCACTCGCCGCGCGGGTCCCACCAGGGCATGAACTTCCACGGGCCGCTGAACTCCGTCACCATCACCGGCCGGGGCCGGGCCCAATAGCTCTTGAACGTCAGGTTGGTGAGAATTCCCGCGCTGAGCAGCATCGTGATCAGCAGAAACGCAACGGCCCGGCCGGACATCATCAAGGGGCGATCGGGGCGAAACATCTTGACCGCCAGCGCGACGATCGCGGGGACCGCGAACCCCCACGCCACCCACATCGCGGCATTGCGCGCGAACGAGGCGAGCGCATCGGACTTGAGCGGAAAAGTCCCGGTCGCGGAATCATAGAACAGCGCCGCTAGACGGAGATCGTATTCGGGATGAATCCCGAACACGACCCCGATCACGAGCGCAAGTCCAAGCGCAATGAATAAGCCGGGGCGGTTCATGGAGCGCGGTTTATAGCGTTTTCGAGCGAAGTGGAATCCGGTTCGCGTGAAGAAAACGTGTCAAACGAAGGACTCTCGAGCATGATCCCGCAAAGTGGAAACCGGTTTTCGGATAAAACCATGCTCGATCACAAGGTTTACGGCTACAGGCATGAAAAGGCCGAGGACGGCTCAGGTCCGCGAAGGCAAGTCGGGAGGCCGCGGATCGCGGGGAGCTTCCCGCCACGCGCCGGCATTGCGCCCGGCGATCAGCCAGTAAGTGAGGCCGGCGACGACGCCGGCTCCGGTCATGATTTCGAGGTGACGGCGCACGATGCCATCAAACCGCATGGTCTCGGGATCGAACGGAACCAGGCCAAGATAGCAGGCCGCGCCGCAAATCGCGCCGCCGACGGCGTAAGCCAGTATCCCTCGGATCGAGAAGGCTTCGGTGATGAGCACCACGATCATCGCCGGCAAGAGCGCAAAGCCGCTCACGAAGATGAAGCCGAATCCGAGGACGACATCCAGCGTATCCGGATTCGGTAGGGTGACGTCGAGATCGCTGAACTCTGGATACAGCAGCGCCACCACGACGATCGTCCCCGCAACGAAGCACGCCGCCAGAAGTCCGAACAGAATAGCGAACAGCCGGCCGATCAGCGCCATGACGGCAATCCATCCGCGACGACAGCCGTCATCTCCTCAATCCGTCATCGCCATGGCGCGGAGCGCCTGACGCTCACGAGCGGACAGCTTCTCGGTTTCGGACTTGAGTTGTCCGCATGCGGCCAGAATGTCGCGGCCGCGCGGCGTGCGCACCGGAGAGGAGTAGCCAGCGTTGAAAACGTACTCGGAAAATTTCTCGATCTGGTCCCAGTCGGAGCATTCATAGCGTGTCCCCGGCCACGGATTGAATGGAATCAGATTGATCTTGGCGTGGATGCCATTGAGCAGCTTCACCAGCCGCCTGGCGTCATCGAGCGAGTCGTTGACGCCCTTGAGCATCACGTATTCGAACGTGATCCGTTTTGCGTTGGAGGCCGCCGGATAATCACGGCACGCCTGCATCAGTTCGGCGATCGGATATTTGCGGTTCAACGGCACCAGTTCGTCGCGCAACTCGTCGCGCACCGCATGCAGCGAGATCGCCAGCATGACCCCGATCTCCTCGCCGGCGCGAACGATGTTCGGAACCACGCCAGAGGTCGACAGCGTGATCCGACGCTTCGAGATGCCGATACCCTCATTGTCGGCGACAATCAGAAGCCCGTCGCGAACCGCGTCGAAATTATAAAGCGGCTCACCCATCCCCATCATCACGATGTTGGTGACAAGACGATTGCCATGCGGCGTCTCGCGGTCGGCCCAGTCGTTCAGCCGGTCGCGCGCGACCATGATCTGGCCGACGATCTCGCCCGCCGTGAGATTGCGCACCAGGCGCTGGGTGCCGGTGTGGCAGAAGGAACAGTTCAGCGTGCAGCCGACCTGCGACGATACGCACAGCGTGCCGCGATCGGTCTCCGGAATGTAGACGCATTCGACTTCATGCGGTTTTTCGAGATCGTCGCCGCTCGGCAGCCGCAGCAGCCATTTGCGTGTTCCATCGCTGGAAATCTGTTCGGCAACCACTTCGGGGCGATCGAGCGTGACGTGCTTTTCGAGTTCAGCACGCATGTCCTTCGACACGCTGGTCATTTCGGCGAAGGTGCGGGCCCCCCGAACATACATCCAGTGCCAGAGCTGCTGCACCCGCATCCTGCGTTGCTCCCGCGGGATGCCGATGGCGGCGAGCCGCTCGGCCATTTCCGCGCGCGACAAGCCGATGAGGGAAGGCTTCGCCGGGGGCACGTAGGTCCCAATCGCGGTTTTCTCCAGGGGAACGCCGCCCTCCGCCATTCCGGACACAGCCGTCCTGTTCGCTGCGATGTCCGTCTCAGTCGATTTTGTGCTCAGGTTGCCGGGCGTCTCGGTCATGCAGCATGACATAGGCTTTCCAGCGCCCGCTGAAAAGCCGGTAAACGCAGCAAGGCGGCGTTGATGGGTCGTGTTGATGGGTCTGCTTCAACCACGCCGAACCAGACCCAATCTTTCGACCGAGCACGATCTTATACCGAGAACCGGTTTCCACTTTGCTGAGCGCGGCTCTTCGGGCTTGGATCTCAATTCTAGCGCTTGCAATCCTGCGCAACCCTGTCCAGGGCCTGCGACAATCCCTTGAGGGAAAACACGTCCGTAGTCTGCGTCCCCCTCGACGACATGCCCTTGACGGTGGCTTCCGAACCCTTGCGCATAGCGTCGATCAGACGATCCTCATCGGCGGCGTTCTTGATCCAGATGCCGTCGCCCTGGGTGTACATCGCGTAGCTCGTACCGCTGACCTCGACCGTAGCTTCCGAGCCCGGCTTGAGCGGATAGCCCATTGTGACCGATACTTCGTTCGTCACCTTCTCCGCCGGCCGTGTCGAAACAAAAGCATAGGCCGTATCGCGCGGCCGATTCGGCGGATTGGTCCTTGAGGATGTCGGCTTGGAGAGAGCGAAACATACTTTCTTGCCGTTAGGCGAGGCGGTGTACGCCCCCCATGCGCCGAACTGTCCCAGCAGCGTCGGCTCGGAACTGCCGGCTGTCGGTGCGCTGAATGCGGGAGCAAGGCCGAGCCCACCTGCGAGCAGACTTCCCACCAGAACTGTCAGCAATTGCCGCATAGACATCATCAAATCTCGTCCTTCATCATTTGTGCTGGAAGATGGCTTGACGTGCGCGGATCACACGTCACCGGGAATAACTGGAAACGCCTGATTTGTGAAGGCGGCCCATCCTTGCGGCTCGCGTCCCGATTCGCAAGTTCTCCGCCCGGCCCGGCGGCACGCAATGACGCCGCACGATCGCGTGACGGAGTCATGCGATGCTTGAACATGATCCGCCGACTGGGTTGAGCCGGACCATGCTCCAGAAACTATTGTCTGGCCGCATTTTCTTGCGGCAGAACCGATATCAATTCGCGGATAATGCTCCAGCGATCGCGACAGCAGCCACGCCTTCATCATGGAAGCGCGGTATCGGCATGGCCTGAGGCGTTTACGCCGCTTCGTTCTCTATCCCGCGCTTTAATGCCGTGCGCGCGGCCTCACGATGCTCCGGCGTGATATGCGCGGCGACGATCCTGATCGCCGTCGCGAGCACCGCGGCGTCGTCGGTGAAGCCGAGCACCGGCAGCATGTCGGGAACGAAATCGAGCGGCAGAACGAAATAGGCGATGGCGCCGAGCAGCGACGCCTGCACATGACGCGGCGTCTGCTTGTCGAATGCGCAGTAGTAGGCGGCCAACAGATCCTCGGCGAAGGGAACATGAGCAACGACGCGCTTCAGCTTGCTCCAGAAACGCCGGCGCACATTGTCGCGGTCCTGCGCCAGCCGATCGGCCGGCTCAAATCCCACACTATGTTTCGATGCCGTCATCAAGGTTCCCGAACGCAAGTTTCCCGAACGTATGTCGCGGATCGTCAATGACGCCGCACCCACAAAGTGGGAACTGCGTTTCTCCGCTGCAAGGCCGGTATCGACGCGCTCAAATCCCGCCACACTGCCTTGCGATCGCGTTCATCGCCTCCGCCAGCCTGATGTCGCGCTCGGTGACGCCGCCGGCATCGTGAGTCGCGAGCACGACCTCCACCGTCCTGTAGACATTGCGCCACTCCGGGTGGTGATCAGTCTTTTCGGCGACCAGCGCGACGCGGGCCATGAATCCGAAAGCCTCGTTGAAGTCCCGGAACGTGAAGGTTCGCGTAATGGCCTCGCGACCGGCGACCTGCGACCAGCCCGGCAGTTCGTTGAGCGCCGTGTTTCGTGCTTCATCCGAAAATCGCTCCACCATGTTTGTCTCCTTTCGCGGACTGGGAAAAGGCTATGGTCAGATCGGTTCACATTGGCGTGTTTTGGGGCGAAGCGGAGCCTGCCGTCTCCGAAGAATCCCATGAAACGTTGCTTCCGATCGGTATTGAGCATATAAGGGCTATTTACGATCTATCTTATAAACAAGTGTTGCTGTTCCCCGCCCGGCGTTTCCACGCTGGTATGGTGATATAACGCCTTGGCTAAGGCGTTTGTTGATGTATACGGCCTATATCGAGAACGGGCATCGCGGAATCGCGCTTACGCGAGGGTTTGCGCCGATGTTCGTCGCGCTTCCTTTCTGCCTTCGCGGAGTCTTCCGAGATGACCTTCGTTGTCACTGAAAATTGTATCAAGTGCAAATACATGGATTGTGTGGAGGTATGTCCGGTCGACTGCTTCTACGAAGGCGACAATATGCTCGTCATCAATCCCGACGAGTGCATCGACTGCGGCGTGTGCGAGCCTGAATGTCCGGCCGAGGCCATCAAGCCTGACTCCGAGCCGGACCTCGAAAACTGGCTCAAGCTGAACGCCGAATATTCCGCGGTCTGGCCGAACATCACCATCAAGCGCGATGCGCCTGCCGACGCGAAAACATTCGACGGCGTCGCCGGCAAGCTGGAGCAGTATTTTTCAGCGAATCCCGGTCAAGGCGACTGAACGCGCGCACCGCGCCGTCGCTATTGTCCCGAGATGCCGGGGCAGTCGGCATCCGACGAAGAACGATGGCGTTTTCGAGCGCGGCATGCCCTCAGGCCCGAGGATACCGGTTCGCGTCACGGAAACATGTCAGGTCAGAATCTGGAGACCGCGCTTTTGATCCCATCAAAGCGGCGGAAAATCTGGTGACGCGGCTTGCGGCCAGGAATATCAGCGTGAAGCGAGCCTATGAGGCCCCCGCCGCCGACGATGGCTCGCGGATACTGGTTGACCGCCTGTGGCCTCGGGGTCTCCCCAAGACGGAGGCCGCCATCGATCTCTGGTTAAAGGATATCGCGCCCAGCACCGGGCTGCGCAAATGGTTCGGACACGATCCCGCCCGCTGGCAGGAGTTCCGGCAGAGATATGTGGAAGAGATTCACCAGCACCCGGAAGAACTCGACGAATTGCGGACCCGCGCCAAAGCCGGCCGGGTTACGCTCGTCTTTGCGGCTCATGATGAAGCACACAACAACGCGGTCGTGCTGAGAGATGTCCTTCTGGGCCGCGTCAGCTGAACCGCTCCATCCCGGAGGGCCGGCTGCGCTCGAAAACGCGACAGCCGTACCCGCCACGATCATTCGCAAGGTTCGATCCGTCAGGGCGCCATCAATCGCCGCCGCCCGCGCTGGAGCGACGCAGTCCCCGCTCGACGAGACGGATAAGGCGCCTGGAAAACTCAAGCGCATCACTGGGGCGGTCTCCGTCGAGAACGCGCGCATCGTCAAGCAGCATCCGGGCGGCGTCCTCCTTGAACTCGCGATCATCCTGCCCGAGCGCCGCCAGCGAAGCGACCAGGGGATGGTTCGGATTCACTTCGAGAACCGGCTTGGATGCGCCCGCCAATTGTCCCACTCCGAGGAGAATTTTTTCCAGTTGCCGATCGGGTCCCGACTCGGCGGCCACGAGGCAAACCGGACTATCGGTCAGACGATCGGACGAGCGGACGTCTGAAACCAGGTCCGAAAGCGTTGTCTTGAGGAAGGCGAGAAACTCCGTGACACCCTCGCTGACGTCCGGTGACGGCTCGGTGCCGGCGTCGAGGCGCGGGATCGCAGCCAGATCCGCTGCTCCCTGCGTCACGGATTTGAACGGCTTTCCCTCGAAGCTCGGTCCGGACGTGACCCAGAAGCTGTCGACCGGATCGGACAGCAGGAGAACCTCCACGCCGCGGGCGCGAAAGCCCTCCAAATGAGGCGAGGCTTCGAGACGGGCGGCATCCTGCCCGGCGAGATAGTAGATCGAGGTCTGATTTTCCTTCAACGCGCCGACATAGTCCTTGAGGCTTCGCAACGATCCGGCCGTCGTCCTGAAGCGGGAGAGGCCCAGCACGGTGTCACGCCGGTCGGCGGCATCGTAGATGCCTTCCTTGAACATCGGACCGAAGGCTTCCCAGATTTTCCCGTAGGCCTGCGCGTCCTTGTCTGCCAGCTTCTCAAGCTCGCTGAGGATGCGGCCGGTGATGCTTTTCTTGATCGCGGCCAGGATCGGACTTTCCTGAATCATTTCGCGCGAGATATTGAGCGGCAGGTCCGCCGAGTCGACGACACCGCGCACGAACCGCAGATAGCGCGGCAAGAGATCAGCATCCTCGGTGATAAAGACGCGTCTCACGTAAAGTTTGAGTTGCCGCTTCTTGTCCGGCTCGAACAGATCGAAAGGCCGGGTCTGCGGCACGAACAGCAGCGCCGTGAACTCCTGCCGGCCCTCGGCGCGGAAATGCACCGTCAGCGCGGGTTCGTCGAACTGGCCCGCGACGCTGCGGTAGAAATCGGCGTATTCGGAAGCGCTGATCTCGCCGCGCGGGCGGGTCCAGAGCGCCGCGCCATCGGCGATCTCGGCCGGCTCGGCTCCGGGCTTCTCGATGAGCGCGATCGGAACCGGCACATGCCCCGATTGTTCCTTGATCATCTGCTCGATCTTGAGCCGATCGGTATATCCCGTCGCGTCTTCGGTCAGATGAAGCGTCACGCGGGTTCCTCGCGCGGGGGCCTCGCTCTCGTCCACGGGCGTGACCGTGAATGTCCCCTTCCCGTCCGATGACCAGCGCCAAGCCTCCCTGGCGCCCGCGCGCCGTGAGACCACATCGACCTGATCCGCCACCATGAAGGCCGAATAGAATCCGACGCCGAACTGACCAATCAGGGCGACGCCGTCACCCGACTCCGCGGCCTCAGCCTGCTCGATGAAAGCCTTGGTGCCCGACCGCGCGATCGTTCCCAGCGCGTCGACCAGTTCGTCCCGGCCCATGCCGATACCGTTGTCCTCGACCGCCAGTTGCCGCCGTTCCGCATCGATGGTGATGGAGATGCGCGGTCTGGTTTCATCCGTCAGCAAGGCAGGATCGCTGATCGCCTCATAACGCAGACGCTCGCAGGCGTCCGCAGCGTTCGAAATCAGCTCCCGCAAGAACACGTCCTTGTCGGAATAGACCGAGTGCACCATCATCTGGAGCAGCTTGGCCACATCCGCCTCAAACACCCGGCTTTCGGCCGCGCCATTCTTGTCGATTGTCGAGGTCATATCTCGTTTACCCTTGATCAACTTGACGCAAAAACTCAGTGCGCTTCAAACGTTCATCTTCCCGTCGCGGCGGATCCGGTCAAGCGGGCCTCCGAACCTGCCCGCACGACAGGATGCCGGCATGGCCTGGATCTGAAGCTCGCATCAAAGGTTCGCAATGGATACGCGAATCTGGGAACCGAAGCACCCGCGCCGGGATGATATAGAAACCATCTGCGTGTCATTCCAGTGCGTTGCGCCTGCCACGGCCCAGGAAACGCATGGAAAACGCATGGAAAACGCATGGTGGCCGGCCCGGCACCGGCAAGCTATTTAGAATGAACCTAATCTCGTGCGGTAGTAATGCGAAGTCGGTTTCGCTAAACACCTTTGGACGATCTTGAAGGGTACCGCCCGCCTCCTGGATTTGCAGAGCACTGACCCGGCGACGAGACAAATGGACAATCCGGATAGATTGACAGTCGACGGTGACGAGCTCTGGCAGCGAAAGAAGCGCCGCGCTTTTTTCATTAATCAACTCTATCAGTGGCATTGGATCAGTTCAGGCCTGTGTTTGATCGGCATGCTGCTGTTCGCCCTGACCGGAATTACGCTGAACAATGCCGGTCAGATCGAATCCAAGCCCGCGGTGACGATGCGTCAGGCACAACTGCCCCAAGCGCTGATCGCCGACCTTACGTCTGATCCAGGCAACGCCAAGGCGGCTCTGCCCTCGAGCATCAACGAGTGGCTGCGACGCGAGATCGGCGTCAGCACCGCGGAGCGCGACACTGAATGGTCGTCCGACGAGGTCTATGTCGCCCTGCCCCGACCGGGCGGCGACGCATGGCTAAGCATCCAGCGCGACGGCAGCGGCGCGGTATCTTATGAGGTGACCGACCGCGGCTGGATCGCCTATCTCAATGATTTGCACAAGGGCCGCCACACCGGCAAGGCGTGGAGCTGGTTCATCGACGTGTTCGCGGCCGCCGCGATCACCTTCTGTCTTACCGGCCTGCTGCTCCTGCAGCTTCATGCCAAGCGGCGTCCGGCCACCTGGCCCGTCGTGACCCTGGGACTGATTATTCCGACCCTGCTCGCTGTTCTTCTCATTCATGGCTAGAAGGTAAACAATGCGCCTTTTGATTTCCGCCGCACTCACGACCCTTGCCGCAAGTTCGTCGCTGGCTTCCGAGGCGACCATCAGCATCGATGTTCCTCAGCTCGATGTCGCCGAGTACCACAAGCCTTATGTCGCGATGTGGGTGGAACAGGCCGACGGCGGCAAGATCACCAATCTTGCCGTGTGGTACGACGTCAACCACAAGAAAAACGAAGGTACGAAGTGGCTCAAGGACGTACGGCAGTGGTGGCGCCGCACCGGCCGTGAACTCGCGCTTCCCGTCGATGGATTATCCAGTCCGACCCGCGCGCCCGGCACCCACCAGATCAAGTTTGATAGCGCCAGCAAACCGCTCGAAGGACTGACGCCAGGCAAATACCAGCTCGTCATCGAGGCCGCTCGCGAAGTCGGCGGCCGTGAATTGCTGAAGATCCCGTTCGAGTGGCCGCCGAAGGCACCCGCAACCGGCGAAGCCAAGGGGGAACGTGAGCTTGGCACGGTCACATTGAAATTGACCCCTTAAAGCTTCCGCTTCCAATGACATCGGAAACGGAACGCCACGAGTCAATCTGACGCGTTTTTTCTCGGGAGCCGATACTCCCATCGTTCAAAAACGCCTTGATCGCGCCCTCGAACACACCGTGCGTTTGTCGCCTCACAGCTTTCATGGAAAGGATTTCGCCATGACCAACCATCTCAAGCTTGCACTGATCGCGGCGACGGTTTCGCTGCTTGCCCCGCCCGCGCAGGCTCACCGCGCCTGGCTGCTGCCATCCGCCACTGTCCTGTCCGGCTCCGACCTCTGGGTCACGGTCGACGGCGCCATCTCCAACGACCTGTTCTATTTCGAGCATAACCCGTTGCCGCTCGACAAGCTGGCGATCGAGGGACCCGACGGCAAGGCCGTCACGCCGGAAAACCTGGCCAAGGGCCGCTTCCGCAGCACCGTCGATTTCAAACTGGCGCAACCCGGCACCTACAAACTGAGCCTGACCCACCAGGGCCTGTTCGCGAGCTATAAACTGGACGGCGAAAACAAGCGCTGGCGCGGCAAGCCCGACGAACTGGCCAAGGCCATTCCCGCCAAGGCGACCGACGTGAAGGTCACGGAAAACCGCAGCCGGATCGAAACTTTCGTCACCTCGGGCAAGCCTTCGTCCGACACGCTGAAACCGACCGGCACCGGGCTCGAGATGATTCCGGTGACCCACCCCAACAATCTGGCGGTGGGAGAGAAGGCGACGTTCCGTCTCGTGCTGGACGGCAAGCCCGCCGGCAATGTCGCGGTCGAGATCGTTCCCGGCGGGATCCGCTATCGCGACACACTGAACGACAGCAAAGCCACCACCGATGAGACAGGCACTTTCAGCATAACGTTCCCGGAGCCGGGCTACTACTGGATGAAGGCATCGGTGCAGGACGACAAGAGCACGATCAAGGACGCGCAGCAGCGCCGCAGCACGTACATCACCACGGTCGAAGTGCTGCCGCAGTAACACGATGACAGCGCCGGTCGCGCGGCGTGTGGCCATCCCGATAATCCCGGAGATGCCGCACGCCGTATCTTCGGCGGAGCGCATCCGGGAACTCGCCGGCACGACCATGGGCACGACGTGGACGGTCAAGTTTGTCGGATCGTCCGCCCGCGCGCAAACCCTGCACCGGATGATTCCGCTGGCCCTTGAGCGCGTAATCGCGCAGATGAGCCCGTGGGAAGGTCAGTCCGACATCAGCCGGTTCAACCGTCTGGCGCTGAATCGGTGGCAGGATCTGCCGCCGGAATTCAGCCGCGTCATGGTGAGCGCGCTGCGCATCGCGGCGGAATCCGGCGGCGCTTATGATCCCACCATGGGAGCGCTGGTCGATCTCTGGGGGTTTGGTCCGAGCGGCGCTCGCGCCTCGCCGCCGTCGCCGGATGAGATTGCCCAACGCCACCGGGAGTGCGGATGGCGACGGCTCGACCTTGATGCCGGCGCCCGCCGCATGCGGCGATCCAGTTACGGACTGCTCGATCTCTGTGGCATCGCCAAGGGATTCGCGGTCGATCTGGTGGCGGAAACCTTGCGTGAGCTCGGGATCCACAACGCGCTGGTGGAGATCGGCGGCGAATTGCGGGGCCTCGGCGTCAAGCCGGACGGCAGCCCGTGGTGGGTCGAGATCGACCGGCCGGCGCGGCCAACGGATAAGGCCGCCGCCGAGCCGATCCTGGTCGCGTTGCACCAGCTTGCAATCGCGACATCCGGATGCGAACGCGGCTTCACGCGCGGCGCGGACCACTTCTCCCACACACTGGATCCGCGAACCGGATGGCCGATCGCCAACGGCATGATGACTGCAACCGTCCTGCATCCCTCGTGCATGGAAGCCGATGGCTACGCCACCGCGCTGATGGTGCTTGGACCGGATGCCGGCGTCGATTTCGCCGTCAAGCACCAGCTTGCGGCTCTCATCCTGTTCAGGCAAGGCGATGCCGTCATGGAACGGACAACACCGGCCCTCGATGCCATGCTGGCGTGAGAGCATGCTGACGTGAGCGTGAGATGAGAGCCGGCCATCCTTGCGCCGCCGGCTCTGATATCGTCGGTCGCACGGTTTCCACTTTACGCTGGCGCGGCCCTTCGGGTCGGGATCATGCTCTAACCGCAAAACCGGCATCCGCTTTCACGGAATACGCGGGAAACTCGTCCACCCGCGCAATCGCCTCTTGCAGAACCTCGACGCCGGCATCTGGCTTTACACCGTTCTCCGCAAGATAACGTCGAAACCCCCGCGCCCCCGGCACGCCATGAAACGCGCCGACAAGATGCCGGCTGATGGAATGCAGTCGCGCGCCGCCCGCGAGCTGTTCCTCAATGTACGGGACCATGGCTTCGAGCGCCTGCTTCATCGTCGGGTGTGGCGGTGCCTCACCGAAAAGCTCGGAGTCGACCTCCAGCAGACGCCACGGCTCCTGATAGGCGGCGCGGCCCAGCATGACCCCGTCGACATGCGCCAGATGCTGTTTCGCTTCCGGGATCCCACCGATACCGCCGTTGATGATGATGGGCAGGCCGGGAAACGACGCCTTCAACCGGTAAACCCTGCCATGGTCCAGCGGCGGAACATTGCGGTTCTCCTTCGGAGACAATCCTTGAAGCCAGGCTTTCCGCGCGTGGACGATCAGCGCATCGACGCCGGCGGCGACAACCTTGCGCACGAAAATATCAAGGGCGGATTCCATGTCCTGATCATCAATACCGATCCTGCACTTCACGGTGACCGGAACAGAAACCGCGCGCTTCATGGCGTTGACGCTCTCGGCAACGATGTCTGGTTCGGCCATCAAACAGGCTCCAAACCGACCATCCTTCACCCTGTCGGACGGGCAGCCGACGTTCAGATTGATCTCGTCGTAACCAAAATCCTCTCCGATCCTTGCCGCGATCGCGAGATCGGCCGGATTTGATCCACCGAGCTGGAGCGCGACCGGATGTTCAATATCGCTGAACCCGAGCAACCGATCGCGCGCGCCATGAATTACGGCACCGGTCGTCAGCATCTCGCTGTAGAGCCACGCCCTGCGCGTGAGCAGACGATGAAACACCCGACAATGACGATCTGTCCACTCCATCATCGGCGCGACGGAAAATATATGTGGTTGATTTAGCTGCATTTTTCGCGTACATTCAAATCGTTAGGTCGCGTCGTGTGCACTAAGTTTTACGCCGTGACACGACGTTTTTTCCGGCTTTTCTGTCCGTCGTCAGATGAATTGAGACTGTTCCGGGGTCACGGGAACGGAGGTTCTGGCTCATCTGGGTTTGAGGTTAGGTGTTCAGTCCCGGCATTTGATGGATTGGATCGATGATGAATCGATCGGGCTCTGAAGTCCATCGTTTGCAGATGAACTCGTAGGGTGTGAGGCCTTTGAGCGTCTTCAGCCTTCGACCGAAGTTGTATGCCTTGATGAAGTCCTGAAGGTGCCGGCGCAGTTGGTCATGATTGTCGTAGTGGAAGCGCTTGACGGTGGCGTCCTTGATGGTGCGGTTCATCCGTTCCACCTGTCCGTTGGTCCAGGGATGGTTGATCCTGGTGAGCCTGTGCTCGATGCCGTTCTCGTCGCAGACGCGATCGAAGATGTGGTGGAACGCATATTTGTGACGGGCGTGGTTGGTGAACTGGATGCCGTTGTCCGTCAGCACCGTGTGGATGGCATAGGGAACTGCCACGATGAGGTTGCGCAGGAACTGAGCCGCGACCATCTTGCCCGCCTCTTGGTGGAGCTCGGCGTAGGCGAACTTCGAAGTGCGGTCGATGGCCACGAACAGGCGCAGCTTGCCCTCAGCCGTCTGCACCTCGGCGATGTCGATGTGGAAGTAGCCGATCGGGTAGCTCCTGAACGTCTTCCTGATCGGCTTGTCGCCTTCGACCTCCGGGAGCCGGCTGATGCCGTGACGGTGCAGGCAGCGATGCAATGAAGACCGCGACAGGTGCGGGATCGTTGGCTGAAGCGCGTAGAGGCAATCATCGAGCGGCAACAGGGTATGCTTGCGGAAGGCGACGATGATCGCCTCCTCCTCGGATGAGAGCACCGTCGAGCGCGGATCTTTCGGTCCCGTCGGAAGGTCGGCCACCGAGGTCCGCTTCTTCCATTTTGCGACGGTCTTCTGGTTGATCCCGTAGCGTTTCGACAGCGCTCTCAGGCTCTCTTCACTATTTTGTATTGCTCGACGGATTGCCTCTGTCGTCGTGGCGCTCCCGTGAAGAACCTGTCCCATAGCGCATCCTTCCATTCTCCGGAAAATAATGCACCATCAAATGCCGGGATCAAACAGTTAGGCGGCCTGCAGGTGATGCTGCAAGCGTCTTTGGTGGATGGTCTGGCGTTTGATCCTTTCGCGTTCGGTGAGGATGGTCTGCCCGCGGCCGAAGTAGACGTCAGCGGGCGTGAGATTATCGATGCTCTCGTGATAGCGGCCGTGATTGTAGTGCTCGACGAAGGCCGCGACCTGCCGTTCAAGGTCGCCGGGCAGATAGTAGTTTTCCAGCAGGATGCGGTTCTTCAGGGTCTGATGCCAGCGCTCGATCTTGCCCTGCGTCTGGGGATGATACGGCGCGCCGCGAACGTGTTTCATGCCCTTGCCGTCGAGCCAGGTAGCGAGTTCGGCCGAGATGTATGAGGCGCCGTTGTCGCTCAACAGCCTCGGCCGATGCGCGACCGTGATCTGGTCGAGCCCCGATGCCGCCAGAGCCAGATCGAGCGTGGCGGTGACGTCATCCGCCCGCATCGTGGCGCAGAGCTTCCAGGCGACGATGAAGCGGGAGAAGTCGTCGAGCACGGTCGAGAGATAATACCAGCCCCAACCCGTGATCTTCAGGTAGGTGAAGTCGGTTTGCCAGAGCTGGTTGGGCGCTGTCGTCTTGTCCTTGAACTCAGACGCCGCCTTGATGACGATATAGGCTGGGCTGGTGATGAGATCATGAGCCTTCAGCAGCCGATATACCGACGCCTCCGAGACAAAGTAGCGCTTCTCGTCGGTGAAGCGCACCGCCAGCTCGCGCGGGCTCAGCTCCGTTTCGCGCAGCGCCAGCTCGACGATCTCGGCCCGGATTGGGTCAGGAATCCGGTTCCAGACACGATCCGGCCGCGAGCGATGATCGGCCAGAGCCTCGATCCCACCGGTGAGATAGCGATCGTACCAGCGATAGAACGTGGCGCGCGGGATGCCGAGCTTGTCCAGGGTTCGCCGTGCCGGCAGATGCGAGGCCTCGACCAGGCGAATGATCTCGGCCTTTTCGGATGCAGGATACCTCATGTGTCGTCCTCCCCATCCGCGAGCATGCTTTTTTTCAGCAGGCGGTTTTCCAGGGTGAGATCGGCCACGGCCTCCTTCAGGGCCTGCGCCTCACGGCGCAGCTCTTTCACCTCGTCCGACGTCGCGGCGCGGGCCGTGTCACCAGCGAGACGGCGCTTGCCGGCGTCGAGGAACTCCTTCGACCAGCCGTAATACATCGACGAGGCGATCCCCTCGCGCCGACACAGCTCGGCGATGCTCTCCTCGCCGCGCACGCCTTCCAGCACGATGCGGATCTTCTCTTCAGCCGAGAACTGCCGGCGCGTTGCCCGGCGGATGTCCTTCACGACCTGCTCTGCCGGTGCTTTCTCCGGCCCGGATTTCTGTCTCATCTGCGCTCCAAATTGGCTGCGATGATCCAGAAATCCTCCCTTCCCGAAAACCCCTAAACTGTCTCAAGAGCCCTGACGGCGGACAGTCGCGCGGCGTTGCACGGGTGGATGATCGGCGGGTGCTGAACGGGATTTTCTGGCGGCTGCGCACCGGTGCGCCGTGGGCGGACATTCCAGCGCGCTACGGCCCGCATACCACTTGCGTGAACCGCTTCAACCGGTGGCGCAAGGCAGGCGTGTGGGATCGCATTCTGTCGGCTGTTTCAAAGGCTTACGATGGCGACATCCAAATGATCGATTCGTCGTCGATCCGCGTGCATCAACATGCGGCCAACGGTCAAAAAAACAGACGCGATCCCGTTGCATAGGTCGCTCGCGCGGCGGGCTGACCACCAAAATCCACGCGCTGGTGGATGCCTGCGGCCTGCCGATCGTCCTCAAGATCACCGAAGGCCAGGCCCATGACGGGCGTAGCGCGCAGGACATGATCGACACCGTCGAACGCGGCGACGTGCTGCTGGCCGACCGGGCCTACGACTCCAACGCCCTGCGTCAAACGCTGGCCGCGCGCGGCGCGAGAGCCAATGTGAAGCCGATGCCAAATCGCGTTGCGGCCTTGCAATTCAACAGACGGCTCTATCGCAAGCGCAATCTGGTCGAACGCTTCTTCAACAAAATCAAGCACTATCGCGCCGTCGCCACCAGATATGACAAACGTGACGACAACTTCCTCACCTCCATCAAGCTCGCCTCAATCCGCATCTGGTTGCGATTTAATGAGTCGATGACCTAGGCCGGATCGACATTCAGGATTCCCAGGCGGTCTGATCGCTGATTCATAGGGTTCCGTGATTCTGACACGGAGCTGCACGATGGGGATCAAGCGGTATGAGCTGAGCGATCATCAGTGGGCGAAGATTGCACCGTTGCTGCCAGGCAAGGCCTCTGATCCGGGACGGACGGGATCGGATAATCGGTTGTTTGTGAACGGCTGCCTGTGGGTGCTGCGATCCGGCGCGCACTGGTGTGACCTGCCGGAGCGCTATGGCCGCTGGAAGACGGTGCATCGGCGGTTCAGCAGGTGGTGCCATGCTGGTGTGTGGGAACGGGTGTTCTCCACCCTGACAGCCGATCGCGACAACCAGTATCTGATGCTCGACTCAACCATCGTTCGAGCCCATCAGCAGGCGGCTACCGGAAAAGGGGGGCCAAGGATCAGGCGCTGGGGCGTTCCCGAGGTGGACTGACCACCAAGGTCCACATGCTCGCCGATGCGCTGGGCCGACCCTTGCGTTTCATCGTCACCGCCGGGCAGGTCGGAGACATCACACAAGCCCCCGCGCTGCTCGAAGCCCAGGCCGGGGACGCCGTGCTGGCCGACAAGGCTTATGACAGCAACGCCTTGCGTGCACTCATCGCCGGCATGGGCGCCGAAGCGGTGATCCCCTCAAACAGGACGCGCAAAATCATCATCCCGCATGACGCCGGTCTCTACAAGCACCGCAACCGCATCGAGCGCTGCTTCAACCGTCTCAAGCACTTCCGCCGTTTCGCCACCCGCTACGACAGGCGAACCGTTCACTTCACGGGCTTCGTTCACCTGGCCGCAGCCCTGATCTGGCTGCCGTGAATGTCGATCCGGCCTAGAGTCTTTTCGCTTCTGACGGAATCAGAAGCGAGGCTCTATGATCTTGTTTTAACGCGTTTTCTTCACGCGAACCGGTATCCACTTCGCTCGAAAACGCTATAGGAGCGCGTCGATCCCTTCCGGTGTGACGGGAACTGGATCGCCGTCGGCATCGCCGACACCTTCCCAGCCGGTGACCACGCGGCGGGCGACCGCCTTCGCCATGACCAGTGCCTGCTCCTCCTTGCTCGCCCCTTCGGGCAGCGCCTCGACCGCCGGATCGTTGCGTGCGGCGACCATGATCGCGGTGGTGACGGGCAGGACGTGTAGGCGCAGGCCAGCCCCGAGATCGAGCCATTTCGGCTCACTGGAAAGGTCGAGACGGATCATGGTCAGTAGCTTTCGATGTCGTTGACGAGAACGGCGGTGCACATCCGTCCCAGCGCAGCGTCGCGCGCGGCCTGCCAGTCGAAGCTGGCCTGCACGCCCTGCGGTCCGGAAATCTCGATCCGCGGGCGCGGCAGATAGACGGCGTGGACGGTGAAGGTGAAGCTCTGGCCCGAGGTCAGGCCGTAGGCGAATTCCAGTTCGCAAGGGGTGCCACCGATCGCCTGGCTGACGAGCGTGCTGTCGGCGAAGCGGACCTCCGTGCGGCCGGTGAGCGCGGCAATCGAAGGATCGGCGCCGTCGATCATGCCGTCGGCGCGGATGGTCTCGATCCGGTCGAGATTGTTGGCATAGGTGATCTCGGTCGAAACCACGTTGCCCAGGGCGGTGCCGTTGCGTTTGATCGAGCCGTTGAAGTGGCCGAACCGGATCAGGTCCAGTTCCGCCGGTGTTCCCGCGCCGCTGGTCGTGGCCACGGTCTCGCCCTGCGCCACCAGCCGCGCGGTGGCGGTGAGCAGGCCCGAACGCTGCATCTGCCAGCTGAGCTGGTCCAGCACCACGCCGGAATACATTGCGTAGCGCGGCACCTCGGGCATGGCGGTCTCGATCGCCATGCTGGGCAGCGTCCAGCTGCCGGACTGGAACGTATGGGTATATGGACCGGGCGAGCTTCCGGTGGTGGTCGGCGCGCCGAAGGCCGCCTTCAGCCAGAAGCCGAAGGCCTCGGCATCGATCGGCACCACCACATCGCCATCGGCGGTCACCGCGTCCTTGATGGGCGCAAGAGGATCGCGGCCATAGCCCAGAAGCTCCGAGTTCAGAAGCGGCTGTTCCGCCCCGAGCGTGGCGCTGGCAAAGGGCATCCGGGTGTAGCCGCTGCCGGGCGGCGTGCCATAGGTCGTCTCGAACGCGAGCGCCATCCGCGCCCGCGCCCCTTGGGCGCGTGCCATATCGGTCTCCTTGTCGAAGGGGTTCAGCCGAGCGGGTCGGCTGTGGAATAATGCAGTACCACCGGGATGACGGCCGCCTTCAGGCTGGCCGCGCCATCCACCGGCAGATCGACGGGCTGTGGGGCCTCCGCCTCCACCCATAGGATGGTTCCGCGAGCGGTGGGCATGCAATGAGCCTGTAACCTGTCAGTGCTCAGGCTTGGGTATTTAAGCCCAGCCTGTAAGCCGCTTCGTGCAGGGCGCGAGCATATTCGATGCCAACCACCGCGAACTCCTGCGCGATATCAGCATGTAGCTGCGAGCCTGGTCGCTCAATGAACTCCGCCGTGTTCGAAGAGGCAAAGACAATTCTCTCGGTGTAGCCCTTCACGCGGAGTTCTTTCGCGAGCGTCAGGTAGGTTTCGACAACCAGGCAGTCCTTAAACGAATCTTTACCTTGGCGCGCAGGTGTGGCTCTCTGCATCATCCTTCGATGGGCGCGCCCAGTCAGAGTGTCAGTCGTAGGCGCAACGAGAGAAGCGTCGACCCAGTCCACGAGGATTAACTCGCATCGCGAAACGGCGTTCAACCCGTGTGAAAGATCAGCTTGACCGTTCACACCGAGCGCGCCGCTCCAGCCATCAATCCTTTGCAGCTCAATCTGCAGCTTGCGTAGACCGTCTTCCGTCTCCTGACGAACTCTTCCCCGGTTATCGCTGAGTTCGTCACAAACTTGGCTGGCAACGACTGAGCCAACTGATCCGATCAGTTTGACGGCCTCTGCGATTGCCTTAGCAGACAGAACTGATCGTGCATCCACGTTATCGCGGCGTGGTGATCTCAAGATATCGAGCAGAATGCATGTATCTGGCAAGATTAGAGGAACCTGAGCCGCAACGATGTCATCCAAGTTTTGGAGTGTCACGGCGCTTATCCCCTCGTGAGGCGATCATACGTCTCAAGAAGAGAAATTCCCTTTTCGTAGTCGATGGCGAGTTTTTGCGCGGATTGCTCATCCCACCCGTCGATCTCGACGAGCCATTGAATAAGAATATCGGTGCCGAGTGGCGGCCCACCGAGGTGCACCGCCACAACAAATTGCTCCCATCGCTCAGCATCATTGGGATGAGAATTGGTTGTGCTTTTGTTTGCCAAAACTGAAAAGCGCCGCAAAGATTCTGCAGCACCCTTCGAAATCCAGCTATCGAGCTGGCGGACAGGCTCTGTGATGTTGACGTTGAATTCGAATTCCCGCTGGGCTGGCTGGACTACTTTTCTTACAAAGTCCTGTAATAAGGCGTTGTACTCGGAGACACTCAGCTGACCTTGCTCGGCGGGCACAATGTTCGTAACGGCATATCCATTTTCTCGCTGCCATAGGGTCAGTGCCGCCATCGGTCGGTCGGAACCGACGTAACGAAACTGGATGATGTCTTCATCGCCGCCAGAATATTTGCGAAGTTCTGTTTCCTGGTCTGCATCATGAACCCAGTCCGGCGTCTGATGGTTCACAAGGCATGTTCGGATTGCGTTCAGGTCGCCTTGGGCTGGTGCCAACGTCAGATCCTGAAATGCTTCTATTCCCTGTGTCGACACCTTGGCGCTCCCGTGCTTTTAGTGGTCTATCCATAGCCTGACGCAGGTCTGGAATTCTAGATGGTCTCTCGTCGCTGCTGCGAAACGCCGGGAGACCAGAAAAGACTAGCGGTGCCTGCCGCAGCAGCTATTTCAAGGCATTCGCCCGTCCACCCAGTTCGCCACGATCTGCCCCGGCACCGCATCGCGCATCCGCTCGGCGTCCCGTGCGAGGTCCAGCCGCTTCGGCAGCCTGACCTGCGGGACCAGCAGGAAGATCGGCACGGTGGCCAGCCCCCGACCGGTCTTCGACCGTGACGCAACCGCACGGCCCCTGCTGTTCAGCCGCCCCTCGGCGACCAGCAGGCTCGGACCGGTGCGGCGATAGACGAAGCGCAGGCGCAGGCCGGTGCGGCGTTCCCATTCACCGGGAGTGATCCGCCCGCCGCGCAGGGACTTGCCCGCCGCAGGCGTCGGGATCGTCAGCCAGAAGCCGTTCTTCGAGCGGATCAGCGGGCCGGTGTCGTGCGCGCCGACGATCACCGGCGCCTTCGACCAGACCAGCGCAGCCGCATTGAGACTGGTCCTGCCTTTCGGGAACTGCTCCGACCGGATGGTGCGGGCAAGCCGCGCCCCGAGACCCGCGCCGGTAATCTGCGCGCGCCAGGCGGTCTTGAGGCCGGTCCCGGCGTCGCGCATTGCTGATGTGACGGCCTTCTCACCGGCCTTCACCTCCTCGTCCATCAGGCGGACGATATCGCCGACGATGCTGACGCCGAGTTTCATGCGGGCCTCAGATCGAGAGTCCAGACGAGCCGTTCGCGGTCGCGAACGGGTTCACCCTGAATGAGAAAGGCGTCGCCGCCGATCTCGATGCGATCACCGGGACGCGGGTTCGGAACCTCGGTCACGCGCAGGTCGATCCGCGTTGTTTCCGACCAGAGCCGCGCATCACCGAAGTCGGTGATCGCATCGGCCCGTCGGGCAACGACGCGCACCGGAACGGACACGCCGCCATTGGCGATGTAGACCGCGTCCCGCCCGATGTTCGGATCGGCGAAGAGCGCACTGAGCGCGGCGGCGAAAGCACTCATCAGAAGCTCGCGTTCAGGCGCACCCTACCGATGGTGTCGCCCGCGCCGCTCGCCACGGCCTCGACGGCCACCCCGATGAGCGCGTTGTCGGTCGAAACGGTCGTGGTGCGCTTGTTGGTATCGTCCCAATAGACCCTTGCGCCGACGGTCCAAGCCTGGCTGCCGACCTTCGTCAGGTCGAAGACGCCGACGAGCGCGGTCTCGACGGGTTCGCCACTGGCGGCGGTGCCTGCGGCCACGCCGAAGACGGAGCCGACGAGCAGGCCGTCGCCGGAGACGACGGCATAGGGGGCGGTCAGAGTGATGGTGTTGCCGGGCTGGACGTAGTTCTTCATCGCGAGGGTCCTTTCGGAAAAGCGAAGGGCGGCCCGTCAGGACCGCCCGGATGTCAGGGTTCGGGATGGGGTGCGCGTTACGCGCCCGGGTTCTTGTAGAGGCCGCGCCAGTCGATGGCCTTGGCGCCGAAGTCGAGGCGGCACTTGATCTCGACGCCGTCGACGTCGAAGCCGTTGCGGGTCTCGATGTACGCGCCCTGCTGCCCTTCGAGATAGGCATACTCGATGGTGTCGATCTGGGCCGGTGAGGCCGCCAGATACCAGGCGGTCTCGCTGGCGGCATCGAGCCGGGGCTCGCTGATCGGCGCCAGCGTGCGGATCGCGCCGTATCCGCGCAATCATCTCCACGACCAGCATCTCCCACCACCTGCTTCGTTACAAAGCAGGCAGCGCAACAGACCAACCTTCAGGGGGTCAATTTTGGACGCCGATCCCCCGGCTTAGAGGGTCAATATTGCAGGCCGAATGACACACAAGGGTAAGGCCTATCCCGGCGAGCATGCGGCCATCATCGACGAGCGGCTATGGGATCAGGTCCATGCCATCCTGCGGGAGAGCCCGCGCAAGCGGGCCAACAATAGCCGCGCCCAAGCGCCTGCACTCCTGAAGGGACTGATCTTTACGGCCACAGGTGCCGCCATGACACCGAGCAGCACGAAGAAGGGTGCACGGCGATACCGATACTACGTCTCGATGGACGTCATCCGGAACCGCGAAACCGGCGAGGAGGACATTCCGCATCGCCTCCCTGCCGATACAGTGGAAGCAGCCGTCGTGAACGAATTGCGGCGGGTCATGCGCGGCCCGGAAATCACGGCGCAGGTCATTGCCCACTTGGAGCGTGAGGGTCACGCGTTTGCCGAGACGGACGCGATCTCCGCACTGCAAAAGTTCGAGGACGTCTGGGGCCAACTATTCCCTGCGGAGTAGGCCCGGATCGTGCAGTTGCTGGTGCGAAGGGTCACCGTGACGGCTGAGGGGCTGGTCATCGATGTTCGGACTGACGGTGTCTCGGGCGTCATGCGGGACATGATGGCACCACGAACAAGGGAGGCGGCTGAATGATCAAAACCGACGATACCATCCAACTCTTCGTCCCGCTCAAAGTCCGCAAGCAGAACGGGCGGCCGAAGATCATGCCGCCTGCCAACTATCTGCCCAGCGAAGACCGGACACAGGATCCGCACATCCTTCGCGCCATTGGCCGGGCTTGGGGCTGGCGACGGCGCATGGAAGCTGGCGAATTCAATACGGTCACCGATCTGGCGAAATCGGTTGGGCTCGCAGAGCGCCATGTTAGCCGACAACTGCGGCTCGCCTACCTCGCGCCCGGTGTCCTCAAACGTTTGGTCTACAGACGCGACGTACCTGTCGTGACCCTGTTGAAACTGACCGATGTCGCGGCCCTGCCATGGGACGAGCAGCCGGAGCGGGTGTTCGACTGAGCCTCAGTGAAAGCTCGCCTGAAACGTGGTCGCGGTCAGCGAGACATGCGCGTCCAGTGGCGGGTGCAACTCGAAGGCCTTCGGCTCGCGGGAGAAATTCCACAGCCGGAACAGGCGCCATTCCGAGCGCCGCTCCTCGGCCACGGCCAGTTCGTTGCGGGTGATGTGGAAGGGCGTGCGCTCCCATCCATTCGTGGTCTTCACCTCGATCAGGCGCGACCGCCCGTCCGGTGCAAAGCTCTCAATGTCATAGCCCGCGCCGTCGCCATCCTCTTCCGACACCCAGCGTACCTTCCGCGCCAGATCCTCACGCCCCACGGCCTGAAGCGACGCCCGTTCATGCGCCAGCACACGTTCCTCGCCCGCGCGACCGAGACTGCGATTTCGCTCGTCCCGCCCCGCGACATCGAATTTGCGGGCGATGTGCAGCATCTGCTCCAGCTCCTGCGGCGGTGGCTGGTTGGACAGCGTGGGAGGTGGGCCGATCCAGAGCTGCGCGGCCTCTTGCAGGCCGGTGGCCGGATGCGTGCCGGGCATCTGGCCGAGCCAGTCGGGATTGAACGCGAGCCAGCGCGCCACCGCATCGACCAGCGTCATCTGGAAATTGAACGCCGGCTTGTAGCCGGGGATCCAGTCTTCGCCGAGCCCTTTCAGCACCGCACTGATGTTCTGGTGCTTGAACTCGATCGACGTGCGTGTGCGGTCGATCCGTTCCTGAAGCTGCCGGTCGTGCTCGGCCTTATTGTAGGGACGCCCGGCGATGTCGTCGGCCAGCATCGCGAAGTAATCCGCGACGATCAGGTCGTTCTCTTCATCCGTCCAGGGCCCGTTCGACATTGCGCCAGGCTAGAGGGAAGAAGTCGGCCTGTCATCAGCAGCTTCTGATGTCGCGGGATAGAGCTTTGTGTCGGCTTGGGGCTTGCGCTTCCCCGGCGGCAAATCGAAACGCAAAAAGCCCGCCTTGTGCTGGCCCACAGCGATGTCCTTGACGTGGGTCCCGCGCACAGGAACCTGCTCCATGACGAGAGGCGCAGCGCTTTCGAACGCGATTCCTGGTTGTGATCGCACCAGCCCGAGCAGCGTTTCGGTCGCCCAACCCATGTTTGCGGCGCAACCGACACCGTCGCGTTGAGCCTCGAACTCAATGATCTGTTCCTCTGAGAACAATGACGGTTGGCCACTCTCGGTTATCTTGATGTTCTGCCTTGTACGAATGGCTTCCTTTTCGACGAGTGCCTGCACATCACGAAAAACCGAAACTCCGTGCGAATTGTGCGTGCCAAGGATCAGCCGCATCTTGATGCGGTCTTCCCGAGGCTTACGGATCACGATGTCGGGCAGATGCGTGGCAGCACCCGCTTCCTTCATCTTCGCCTTGAAGAGCCTGAGAACCTTCTCCTCGTTGGAAATGTCGGGAAGAGCCTCGAAAGCCGGCCGCCAGGCCGGGTCAGCAAGGAAGCGCCCGACCGATGTCGCAACACCATCCCATCCCGCATGACTTCACATGCTCCGACATGAAGTTGAACAGAACCTCACCGCGCAGATCCTTCAAAAACGAGAAGATCGGGCGGCTATCGACATTCCATCCGGTTGGGTCAATGAATGTGAACGTGAAGCTGTCTCGAACGTCGCTGCAAGCTGCCTGAATACCTGAAAGGTTGTCCTCGAACGCGCCTGAGAACACCTTGATATCGAAATCAGTTTTGCTTGTTGCAAATGCTTGGAGCTTGGCGAGAGACTCGGGGTTCTTCTCGCAGAATCGGAAACGGACCCTGAGATTCGAGTGGCCGAGATTCGTGAGGATACCTCGGACATTCTCGAGCGTTGTCAGCGCGAGAGCAAACGACGTATCTGACAGGGATTCGGAGTCCGAATTCCGCCAAGGACCGGCGAAAGCATCGACAAAATTAAAGACGGGCGAACGTCCCTGAAAAAGTTTGTAGGCCGCATTCTCCAGATACTTCTGCAAGAATAAGTGTTTGATAAACGACTGTTCTCGGCCCTGGTAATGGTTGATGTTAAGCCGCATTAAACGCTCTCGGGTTGCAGAGCGTCAAGAATCGGTTTGGGGACTATCTGCCAAGGGAACCCGTTCCATTCCTCGCCATCGAGCAGTCTGCCGCCTGACTTCGGCCGGGCACCGCCCCATTGCTTGAAGAAGAAGGCCACGTCGTCGCGATCGCAGATGTCACGGAGCCGTCGTGCCCAGTCGGCCTGCATCGGTCGGGCACCAGGACCGCTTTCGCCACCGACGATGGCCCAAGCGATGCCACGCAGGTCTACATCTTCGATCCGCCCCAGGAGAGGCTCGAACGAAATGAAGCGCGCCTCAGAGTTAACCCCCTTCAGATGCTCGACGCGGCTGGTATGTGCAGCATCCTCCACCGAGACGCCAAGCCAGATATGACGTGGTACAGGACCACCCGAATAGCGCGCTCGGACATAGTTGCGCATGAGCGAGCTGCGCTTGGTCAGCACCTGATAGACGTGCCAGTCCGCACGCTCCATGGCATCGAACACTTGGTCGATGAAGGTGCGGTCGATGTTTTTATGGAAGAGATCACTCATCGAATTGACGAAGATCATGCGAGGCTTCTTCCACAGGAAGGGCTGCTCTAGCCGCGAGGGCCAGAGCTTCAGGTCAAAGCCCTGTTCGTAGGGATGGCCGACAATACCACGCCAGCGTTCCGCGAAGCGCTCTGCGTAGCAATTGTCGCAACCCGGACCGACCTTGGTACAGCCGGTGACGGGATTCCACGTAGCGTCCGTCCACTCGATCTCGGATTTCTGTGCCATGCCTCATACCCTTTTGTGGATAACTCTAAGCGATTGTGGCAAATGAGGGAATCCCATTTCGGCTGTCTTCTGCATACTTGCCCGCGCTGCTGCACGAGACCACGCCGCCTGTGGGTGTCTCCGGTCCACTGCCTGCCGGATGTCACCACGGCAACTTCGCCGAGGCAGGTTCTTGTTAAGATGCTGGCATAGCGTCACTTTTTGAACCCGACCTACTGTGCAGGCAGGGCGCTCGAAGAGAGACGCTGGCCGTTCAGAGACCGATATCCGCCGCGCTGCCAGTCTCCGCAGGGCGGACCCGGCAGCCAAACCCCTTTGAGATAAAAAGAAAAAAGCCCCGCTTGGGGGCCTCGTGGCAGGTTCGCAACTTGAAAGTGGCGGAGAGAGTGGGATTCGAACCCACGGTACGGTTTCCCGCACACACGCTTTCCAAGCGTGCGCCTTAAGCCACTCGGCCATCTCTCCAGCCCCCCTTCTCATAGGCGGCGCACCAGTTTTTGCAAGAGAGAGGATCTGTGGCGCCGGGATTTCCCTAGCAATATGCTGTGCTCACCGCCATCGAGAGCTGCATCGGGAGCTCTAGGTGTTCAGTCCCGGCATTTGATGGATTGGATCGATGATGAATCGATCGGGCTCTGAAGTCCATCGTTTGCAGATGAACTCGTAGGGTGTGAGGCCTTTGAGCGTCTTCAGCCTTCGACCGAAGTTGTATGCCTTGATGAAGTCCTGAAGGTGCCGGCGCAGTTGGTCATGATTGTCGTAGTGGAAGCGCTTGACGGTGGCGTCCTTGATGGTGCGGTTCATCCGTTCCACCTGTCCGTTGGTCCAGGGATGGTTGATCCTGGTGAGCCTGTGCTCGATGCCGTTCTCGTCGCAGACGCGATCGAAGATGTGGTGGAACGCATATTTGTGACGGGCGTGGTTGGTGAACTGGATGCCGTTGTCCGTCAGCACCGTGTGGATGGCATAGGGAACTGCCACGATGAGGTTGCGCAGGAACTGAGCTGCCACATGTAGCTGTAGGTCGCATGGTGCCACCACTCAATATGCAGCATGGCGTCGCACTCTGGTCCGCTTCGGTTAGTACTTCGAGGCTGTCTGCATTCTGGAACCGGCGTCCTCGCTCCCTATGCGCCTTTGGCCGAACGTTGTTCGATAAACCCGACGGCCGAGGCCACACCGTTTTCCGCGTTGATCGCGGCTCCGAGATCGGCCGCGCGAGCGCGCATGCCGGGATCATCCATGGCCCGAAGGGCGGCCGCGAGGTCGTCGGCCGCCATCTTGCGCTTGTCGAGTGGCTGCGGCCCGACGCCGAGTGCAACCAAGCGGCGCGCCCAGAAGGGTTGGTCGCCGATGAAGGGGCAGATCGCGGTCGGCTTGGCTATCGACGCAAAGGACGAGAAAGCGGCGCGCTGGTATGAGCGTTTCGGTGCGATGCCGCTGCTCGACAGCAGCCCGCTTAGCCTGATCCTGCCGTTCAAGACCATCATTGACGCTCTGGACGCCGCGCAGAGCGAATGACCGATCAGAGGAAGGAACAACAAGAATGATCCGCATTGCCCTTTACGCCCGCTATTCCTCCGAGAACCAGCGAGACGCCTCTATCGAGGATCAGTTGCGCCAGTGCCGCGAACGCGCCGAGCGCGAGGGCTGGACCGTGGTGGAAACCTATTCCGACCGGGCCATTTCCGGGTCTTCCATGTTCCGCGCCGGCATCCGGTCGCTTCTGGCCGACGCACAGGCGGGCCGCTTCGACATGGTGCTGTCCGAGGCGCTGGACCGCATCAGCCGCGATCAGGAGGACGTGGCGGCTGTCTTCAAACGCCTGCGCTTCGCCGGCGTATCCATCGTCACCCTGTCCGAAGGCGAGATCAACGAGCTACATGTCGGCCTCAAGGGCACCATGAATGCGCTGTTCATCAAGGACCTCGCCATCAAGACCCATCGCGGCCAGCGCGGACGTGTCGAAGCTGGCAAGAGCGGTAGCGGCAGGGCCGCCTATGGCTATCGTGTCGTCCACCAGCTCGACGCCAGCGGCGAGCCGATCCGGGGCGAGCGGGCGATTGTCGAGGACGAGGCCGAGGTGGTGCGCCGTATCTTCCGCGAATACGCTTCCGGCAGAAGTCCGAAGGAGATCGCCTTCCAGTTGAATCGGGAGGGTGTTCCGGGTCTGCGCAATCGGGCATGGATCGACGCCACCATTCGCGGCAACCCGCTCGCCGGCACGGGCATCCTCAACAACGAGCTTTATGCCGGTGTTCTCGCGTGGAACCGGCAGCGCTTCATCAACAACCCCGAGACCGGCACGCGCGTGTCGCGTATCAACCCGGAAAGCGCGTGGATCAGGACCGAGGTTCCGCATCTGCGGATCGTGAACGATGCGCTCTGGCAGGCGGTGCGGGAGCGCCAGCGCGGCATCTCCGCCCTGTTCGGCCCCAATCTAGCCAACACCCGCGAGGGCCGCGCCAAGCGTCTATATCTGACCAACCGGCCGTCACCCTTCTTTCCGGCCTGCTTACCTGCGGCTGCTGCGGCGGCAGGATCAGCATGGTCATGACCGACCGCTATGCCTGCCGCAACCATCTGCGCAAAGGCATTTGCGACAACGGCCGCACGATCCGGCGCGACGAGATCGAGGCGCGCGTGCTGGCGGGGCTGCGGGATCGCCTTGTGTCGTCCGAGGCTGTCGCGGAAGCGGTGCGCGCCTACCTGCCGTTCGCTCAATCCGGCGGCCAGCTCCTGTTCCATCTCGTCAGCAGACTCTACGAGCGTACGTCCATCGTCGTCACAACCAATCTCGCCTTCGGCGAATGGCCAAGCGTGTTCGGCGACGCCAAGATGACAACCGCGCTGCTCGACCGTCTCACCCACCACTGCGACATTGTCGAGACCGGCAACGACAGCTGGCGATTCAAAAGCCGCGACGACGATCACGCCACCCGCGCTCGTCCCGTCTCCGCAATCCCGGCCAGCTCCGACGGGCCGAGCGCTACCCTCAAACCACGCCGCGCGAAGGGGTCAAATTTGGACGCCGATACGGGGTCAAATTTGTGAGCCGATTGACACATCACGACGGCGCGCCGTTACAACCATGAATTCGTTCGTTCGCTCGGAGCGGACGAAATCATCGACCACATCTCCGATGACTACGTTTCAGCAGTGGCTGACCTGACGCAGGGGCACGGGGTGAACGTCGTATTCGATACCATCGGCGGCGACACCCTGACGAGAAGCGCCCTCGCCCTCGCGGATGCCGGACGGGTGGTCAGCATCGTCGACATCGCACAGCCGCAGAACCTGATCGAGGCTTGGGGAAAGAACGCCGCCTACCATTTCGTGTTCACCCGTCAGAATCGAGGCAAGCTCGACGCGCTGACCAACCTCATCGAACGCGGCCTGATCAAACCTGTGATCGGCGCAGTGCTTCCGCTCGCTCGGGTGGGCGATGCGCATGAATTGCTTGAGGGTGGAAGCTCCCGCGGGCTTCGGGGCAAGGTGGCGATCGATGTGGCAGGCCAGACTGTCAGGCTTCCCACGCAGCGATAAGTACACCGATAAGGCAGGGCACATTCCCGCAGGACTATCCTTTTCGGAAAAGCGACGGCACTGTCGCCAGCCGGTGTCTTGCGTCACTTGAGAGGCTCATCAAAACCCAGGGTCGAACAGCAGAGTTGACGCGTTCATCGACCGGCCAACCTAACCGAACCGGACGTTAGCCGCATGTAAATTGACTCGCCGCGGAAAAACACATGCTCTTCGTGGCGGCGTTGCGCCAGGAGCGATACAGATGCATGCGAACAAAGCATGTGTAGATCATCCGGACAGCGGGATCATGATACGACTTCGAGTTCGAAGGCACGCCGATCAATCAGACGCTCGTCAACAAATTCAACCGGCCCCAACGAGAGACTTCCAAATCTGGTCGATGGCGTTCAGGGACTGGCCGGAGTCCCTCGCCCGACGTTGAGGACATTGCCATACAGAGCGGATCTGGTCCGCGAACCCCCGATAGCGGGCTAATCTTCACTCTGGAAACCCATAACTTCCAGCCGACGTAGCATACTGATGTTTACAGGCAGACTTACTTAACCTCAAAGAGAGATCATCCTCGCCGGATAAAACTTTTCGTTGTCGAGGACGTTTGTACGGCAGATTCTATCGGCCGAGGGCGGATCATCAATGGTCGTCGGCCGGTTGTAAGCCAGCTCCGTCGATAGGCGGCGGCAAGCCGGCGGGTCGAAGCAAGTCAGAGAGAACTCGATGGATGAGCAACCATGTCGGTTCATCGCAGGTATCCGCTGGTCCACAGCGTGGAAAGAAATGGCTGCGCACGCTGACAAGGCTCGACTGGTCGGCGGCCGGCCTGTCCCGCTTCGACGATTGGGACCAAGCCTTGCTGACGGTTGCCAACCTGATGGCGCACTCCTTTTCTCCCATGGCGATGATGATCGGGCCAAAGGGAATCCTCGTTGCCAATGACAGCGCGCAAAGCCTCTTCATTGAGACCACCGGTACGGTCAACGGCAGGTCAGTCCTTGATGTGTTGCCAGATAGCGTATCGTTCTATGCCAGTGTTCTGGAAAGCGGGCTGGCTGGAAAGGCCCTGAGTTTCCGCGAGCAGCCGATCCGGCTGGCAGCCGATGGCGGGCATCGTACGCACTGGTTCAACCTGGACTTCACGCCTGTCATGGGATCGAACGGAAAGCCGCTCGCCGTTCTCGGAGTTGCTTCGGATATTTCCGTCTTTATGCGGCGCATACGCAGCCTTTCAGAATCTGAGCAGAGGTTGCGTCTGGCGCTGGATGGCTCCGGAATGGTCGGCATCTGGACCCTCGATCCCCAGACCAGCTTGGTGACGGCCGATGCGAACGTCGCGCGAACCTATGGTCTTTCTCCGGAAGATTGTGCTGCGGGTATCGCCAATCAACGCTTTTTCGACTCTGCGGACGGGGCAGCCATACGACATCGATTATCGCTTCCGTCACCGGTCGGGCGAGTATCGCTGGTTGCGCGTAATGGCGCTGCCGATCCATGGCGACGACGGTCAGATCATCCGATGGTTCGGCACCAGCACGGACGTCCATGAAGCCTATCTCCTCGCCGGGGAACGCGAACGCCTCGCCCATGAGTTGGAACGCATCGCCACCGAGGATGAGCTGACAGGCCTGCTGACGCGGCGCGCATTCATTGATAGGGTGACCACGATGATCGATCGCAGCCCTCGCTCGCGTCGTCAGTCGAGCCTTTTGATGCTCGACATCGATCACTTCAAGTCGATAAACGATACTTACGGCCATCCGGTCGGAGACCGGGTCCTTGCAGTCGCTGCCGCAAGGCTTCGCGCGGCGGTCAGAAAACAGGATCTGGTCGGACGGCTCGGCGGCGAGGAGTTCACCGTTTATCTTCCCCACTGCTCCAGGCGTGAAGCGCTCGAAGTGGCCGAGCGAATCCGGGCGTCGATGGATGGGGAGCCCGTCGCGCTTGAGGATGGCACCGTGGTTGCGACAGTCAGCATTGGTGTGACGACAGGTCCCGCAAGCAGCTTTTCCCTGCACCGCTCTCTCGGCGTTGCGGACAAGGCGCTTTACGATGCAAAAACCGCGGGACGCAATCGCACGGTGTTTGCCGGGCTCAAGCCGGGCGGGCGGATGCCTGAGGGATGCGTGGCGGCGCCGGACCCGGCGGCCGGCAACTCAGCCGGCTTCACTTGAGGCTTGGCGAACCGCAGCGCGAGATCGACCTCATTCAGCGAGACCGCCGTTGACGTCGATAACGCCGAGGAGTTGGGAACGCTCCCTCAATAGCCGCAGTTTCTGATAGGTGAGGCCGTCTTGCCTTTCAACCGGCACGCGAGACCTCCCCCTCTTGGTCCTTCAGCGAGTTTGTAGTTCTTTCCAGTCCCACATCGCCGTTTCGATTCACGTGTCGGACGAGGATCAGATTGTGTCGACCGTCAGCAACCTATCAACGCTGCTGACGGCGGATAGCTCTGGATTCAATAGCGCGCCGCCAGCACCGGCTCGATCGGGAAGCGATAGTTCAAGCCAACGGTCGAGATGAAGCCGTGATTGCGGACATCGACCTGGATCGGGGGGATGCCGCCGCCCTGGGCCAGGCTGTGGCGCTCGGTGCCGAGGTCAAAGTAGTTCGACTCCGCGCGCACTGTCCAGTTGCGAGACAGCGCGAACTCGGCGCCGTAACCGATGGTCCAGCCGACGGCAGTCCTGCTGCTGCTGGCGCCGCAGCCCGGCTGCGTGATCAAGGCTGGAATGCTGTAGTCGATATACTGGCCATTCGGCCCCGTATTACAGGTCGAGACAATCCGGGTGTTACCAAAGGCGGCGCCGCCACGCAGATAAACCAGCGATCGACTCCACAGCGCGTATCCGAGTTTGGCTGTGGCCGTGCCAAGCCAGTCGATCTCATTCCTGCAGGTGTAGAACAACGCGTTGGGGCACGAACGCGCACCGTTGGCGTTGCTTGCGTTAAACGCACCCTCGATACCGACCACCCACGGTCCGGTCTGCCAGTCGTAGCCGATCTGGCCACCGCCGGCGAAGCCAGCGAAACGCGGATTGGCGCCGGTGCCGAAGCCCGGGAAGCTCCAATCGGTCCTTCCATTGAGAACACCGGTGCTGGCGCCGATGTAGAAGCCGGTCCAGTTATAGGGAGCAACCCCCATGGCAGGGGCCTTGGCGAACAACGGTGCGCCGGCGACCTGATCGGGGCTGAACTGATAACGCAGGCCACCGTTCAGGCTGTAGCCCTCGATATTCGAACCGGTGCGGTAGTCGGCACGCAGGTAGCCCAGCCAGCCAGTATTCAATACCTGCGCCGCCACGCCAAGGCCGAATTGACCGTAAGTGCCGATCGAACTGGTGCGAACGTTGCCGGCGACATCAAAACCCGGAATCGGAAAATAGCCCGTGAACGAGGCGTTCGCTCCGCCCTGGAATTCATGAAAGACGCTGGCGGTACCGAAGGGTTGCCACGCGATATTGCCGGAGACGATATTGGTGCCGGCGCGCAGGCTCCAGCGGCCGAGCGCGCTGTACATATCGTCGACGCGCAACGTACCCGGCAGGGAAATGCCACCGGCCGTCGGCAGAACAAGAGTACCGGTAATGTTGAGCGGATCGACCTGAACCCGCGAGACGACGATACCCGCCGACGGCTCGATAAACCAGTTGTTGGGAAGTTGGTGGTGGTAGCCAAAGTTGCCAGCGAACGACAGGCCGCGCGCATCCAGCTTCTGGTTGAAAATGCCGCTGACGTTGGGATCGCTCAGGGTGTTTTGATAGTAATCGAGGCGGATCTGACCATCGACGAAGAAACCGCCATGGGTCGCGGCGGCATACATGCCGACAAACGGCACCTGTAGAGAATTCTGAAAGGTGCCGCCGAACGGATTCTCGGATCCGGCAGAAGAGGTATCCCTGGACCTGGCGCCGAGATAACCAACGGTGGTGCCGAGATGGACGTTCCAGCCGTTCCAGTTAAGTTGCGCGATATCGGTTCCTAGCTGCACCCCGGAAAAGCTCAGGCGCGAAGAGTTATTGCAGTCGATCTGACCCGGACTGGCGACACCGCCGACCGAAACGTTGGATGTCGTCGTGTTATTCCGCGTGGTTATTTCGCCGCCGATGCCGCGCACCCAGATGCCGCCCCCTTCCTGATTGGGCGCCGCGTTGGCGGGCGCGCTGACGAAGGCGGTGGACTGGGTGAGGAAGACGGTGTTGGTCGCGTTGATCGCTGAAACCAGCGAGTTCACGGCCGCCCCGCCCGCCGTAAACGGCAGCACGTCAGCGCCAAGACCGACGAGCGTCCCCGAGCCCGTGCAAGCCGCGATCGCTCCGGATGATGCCGATAGCGCAAAGGCGAACGCGCCACCGGCTACGACGCGGCGACGAAGAGCGCCATTTCCAGGCATGGATGCGCGGACAACAACATTCATTGATAACACCCCCGGGGGACAGCCGGCTTTGTGCTGGCCTGTATTAGGAAATAGATAGATACGCGGCAATAACCGATAGCAGACGCACGAAGCATAACGTGGAGTCGGGATCGTCGAAAGCGTATGGCTGAGTCCTGCCGCGATGAAGCCACATTTTCCGCGCGGCTGTGGTCGAGAGGCCACATTATTATCCCCACGTTGGGATGTAGAGGTATTATAGTCCTGCCGAGCGACTATCGCACGGGCCGAATCCTCGTCCGATATCTTTCCCCTATCAGGGCAGAGTTCTGTGACTCGTCGCACGGTCGGCGGGAAATATTCTGAAACACAATGACGGCAACGGTTCCAGCCACACCTCACCGGCGGGCTCTTGAGGGGTGGCCAGCCAGGGGCACAGGCCGCTTCGCTGACGTAACACGAATCCTTGTGATCGGTCCTTTGATTGATCGGCCGCACCAAAGCCGATAAATTCTGATAAAATGTTGGAGGGCTATGTTCCGCAGCAAGCGGGCGGCGCAAAGAAGAAAGAAGGAGGCGATGGCCGCGTCGGACCGGCCTGATAGCGATCGAAACGGTTCGATCGCACCAAAACTCGAAACCGGAGGAACGGCGCACGTTCGGCGTGCGCGGCACAGCAATGCTCAAGCGTCTCGGCCTCATCGCGGCAATGATCGGAGGAGCCATTGTCATGGCGCTGTCCTCCGGCGCGGCATGGGCTGACAAGCGCATCGCGCTGGTGGTCGGCAATTCCAGCTATCAAACGGTGCCGCAGCTTCCAAACCCCGCACGCGACGCCAAGGCCGTCGGCCAGATGTTCGAGGACGCCGGTTTCGATTCGGTGGAGGTGCTGCTCGATCTCGGCAATCTCGATTTCAAGCGCGCCATCCGCAAGTTCGAAACCGACGCCGATCAGGCCGACATCGCGGTGATCTATTATGCCGGCCATGGCATCGAGGTGAACGGCAACAATTTCCTGATTCCGGTCGACGCACGGCTCTCCAGCGACCGCGACGCCGAGGACGAAGCGATCCGGCTGGAGCGCATGGTGCTGTCGGCCGACGGCGCGAAAAAATTGCGTGTCATTATCCTTGACGCCTGCCGTGACAATCCGTTCACGGTGAAGATGCGCCGCGAGCGTCGCGCCGCCCTGCGCGCGATTTCGTCCGGCCTCGGAAAGGTCGAGCCGACCTCGACTGATACCCTGATCGCCTACGCCGCGAAGGCAGGATCGACGGCCGATGACGGCGAGGGCAGGCACAGCCCGTTCACCACGGCGCTGCTCAAGAACCTTACCGTGCCCGGCCTCGATATCCGCCTTGCCTTCGGCCGGGTGCGCGACGAGGTGATGAAGCTGACGGGCGCCCGGCAGGAGCCGTTCGTTTATGGGTCGCTCGGCGGCGGCAACATCTCGCTGGTTCCGCCGCCGGTGGTCGAGAAGGAGCCGGAGGCTGCCGACGTCAAGGGTGACTTCGAACTGGTCGCCAAGATCAATTCGCCGCGCGCCTGGGAGGTGTTCATCAGCACCTACAAGACCGGCTTCTATGCCGATCTGGCGCGGGCGCAGCTTGCCAGCCTGACCAGCAAGACCGCAACCGATATCGTCCGTGATGTCGGCAACGTCACCGTGGCGGCGCTGCCGCAGGACACGCCCGCGCCGGTGAACGAGCCATCGTCCCGCGAGCGACTCGAGTTCGACCGGCTGAAGGATTCAACCGACCAGGCCGCGCTGAAGCGATTTATCAAGCGCTATCCGGATTCGCCGCTGGCGCTGCAGGTGCAGCATCGCCTGGAGGTGTTGCAAAACGCCGCGGCCGAGCGCGAGGAAAAGCAACGTGCGGAGCGCGAAGCCGCGCGGCTCGCCGCCGAGCAGGCGCGCATCGAAGCCGAGCGCAGGAAAGCGGAGCTGGCGGCCGCGAGGAAGCGCGAGGAAGACGAGCGCCGCGCCAAGGCCGAGGAAGCGGCGCAGCAGGCCCGCGCAGCCGAGGCCGAGCGCAAGGCGGCCGAGGCCAAACGCAAGGCCGAGGAGGCCCAGAGAAAAGCTGAAGAACGCGCAGCCGCCAAGACGGCGGCCGAAGCCGCGCGTCAGAAGGCCGAGAGCGAGCGCGCGGCGCGTCAGGCCGAGCTGGAACGACGGAAGGCGGAAGAAGAGCGCCGCAAGGCCGAGCTTGCGAAACAGAAGGAAGAGGCCTGCAAGGCCGAGGAAGCCCGATTCAAGGAACTCATCGCCAACGGCGGCGAGGGTAAAGGGCTCGACAACGTCAAGGCGTTCGCCCGGGAGGCAACCTGTGCCCGCCTGCAGCCACAGGTCGCGAGCACGATCAAGACGTTCGAGGACGAGATTGCCAGGCGCCTGGTCATGACAGCGCAGGTTGAACTCGGTCGCATCGGCTGCTTCGCCGGCGACGCCGACGGCCAACTCGGTCCCGCCACCAGGACGGCGCTCAACCGCTACCAGGCCGCCAAGAACCCCTCGGGCAAGGCCGGCTCGGATAAACGCCGCAACAACGGCGACCTCCCCCTCACCGATGACGTGGTGAAGGAGCTCGGCCAGCAGAGCGGCCGGGTCTGTCCGCTCGCATGCAAGACCGGCGAGGCGCTCAAGGACGATACATGCGTCGCCGTGACCAAGCCGCAGCCGCCGGCCACCGTGCAACACAAGCGCGACGAGAAGGCGACGGCGAGCAAGCCGGCCCGCCGTCCCGAGCGCACCCAGACCAGCCGTCAGCGCGAGCCCGCGCCCCGCGCCCGGCAGGAAGCATCGCGCCCATCTTCATCGTATCGCGCGGCCCCCGCCATGATCGGCGTTGGCTTCTGACACCCCGCCCGCAAGGATCAGGAAAGCACCGCCCATGACCGCAGCACAACTTTCCCGGCTCTACCTCGCGGCCGCGTTTGGCACGGCAGTGGCGCTTGCGGGGCCCGCCGCGGGCAGCGAAGGCTTGGTCGCGCGCACCGTTCCGACGGCGCAAGCGACCGTTGCCGCAACATCAGGGCCGATTCCGCGCATTGCTCCCTCGCCAAGGAAATCGGCCCGGACGGCCAGCATTCACGCGGTCCGCAGGACCGCCCCGCTCGCCGCTCCCCCGCGCCGCTACGCCTATGAGCAACCCGCCGCGTGCGCAGACTTCTGGTGCAGCCCGTTGGCCGTGCTGATGCTCGGTATCGGCTTCTGATCATACCGCCTCAGTTAGTTGCGCACGCCGCGCGCGCAACGATCGATCGGGGCCACATCGAGAAAGTGGACGACCTCCGCCTAGAGTATGATGAGTTTAGATTTGGTTGTATCCTGCATTGACGAAGTAGTTGGCGCATTCAGCCGGTGCAACGGTTTCGAGGATCGGAGCGATAGCATTGTAGACGGCCTCGGTGGTCCGCTGCGCGGCTTTGCGTAGCCAGTGTTTGAACTTGGCAAAGAACTGCTCGATCGGGTTCAGATCAGGCGAGTATTTCGGCAGGTAGAAGAGCCGGGCACCGGCGGCACGGATGACGCGACGCACGGCGCTGGCCTTGTGCGAGCCGAGGTTGTCCATAATGACGATGTCGCCGTGCCGCAGGGTCGGGACCAGAACCTTCTCGATGTAGAGAAGGAAGGCTTCGCCGTTGATCGGCCCCTCGATGAACCACGGCGCGGTGATGCGATCGTGGCGCAGAGCGGCCATAAAGGTCATGGTCTGCCAGCGGCCATGCGGCACCTTGGCTCTGATGCGTTGACCGCGCGGCGCCCAGCCCCGCAGCGGCGCCATATTGGTTTTGGTCCAGGTCTCATCGATGAACACCAGCCGAGTGGGATCAATCCGATCTCGATACTTGGTCCATTGCGCTCGCCGACGGGCGACATCGGGACGATCCTGCTCTGCAGCAATCAGCGTCTTTTTTTGTAACTGAGCTTCACAGCGTGAACGAACTCCCACATCGTGCGGTAATCGACCTTAAGGCCACGCTCGGCAAGTTCGGCCACCAGCCCGCGCACGGTAAAGTCCTTTCGGCACCGTTGCAGCAGCCATTCGCGGTGCGGCCCCGCAATCTTCTTTGGCCTATAGCCGCCGATCTGGCTTGGCGCGACGCTGCCGGTCTCGTGGAAGCGTTGTACCCAGTTGATCGCCGTGCTGATGCCCACCCCAAACTGGGCCGCAGCCTGATGCCGCGACAGGCCGCCTTTAACGACAGCACGCACTACCCGCTCACGAAGGTCGTTCGAATAGGCTCGTCCCATCCATGCTGGCCTCCTTCCCAGTCAGCATGTTGAATCAGATGAATTCTGATTTGGGAATCTCAATCGATTCAAAATAAACCCATCCCGCTCTAGAGCATGATCCGATTAAGTTGAACCGGACCATGCTCTAGAAATGGTTGTCTGGTCGCATTTTCTTGCGGCGAACCGGTATCCACTTCGTTCGCCGGAAAATGCTCTGGCCTGAACAGGAGCGAAAGTCGGTTTGAACCTTTGGCTGAGCTCAAGCAACTCATTATCGCTGGGAATTTCAGCGCCCAGTGCGTATCAGCCAGCGCCGCCGGCGAACATACTCCGCCGCGCGGCGTTGCGTGCTGAATGCACAAACTCTATTGCGGGATGCTGACCGCCCCGGCCGGGTCTGCCCGAGTCGCCGCAGGCAAGGTTCGCATCAAGGGATCGACGTCCCGGTTGCTACAGACGCTTGTAGCGGGAGGTAGCGTAAATTCAGTGCCCACTCAAGGACTGAAGTGGCGCAGAAAGTGTCTACTAGAGCCATTTTGGATTGAGATTACGCATAACCGGCGTGATTGAAGAAGTTGATGCATTGGTCTGGAGAGAAGATCGAGGATAGAACCGATCCTGTTCCAGAGTGCGGGGATCGATCGCTCGGCGGCCTTTCGCAGATGGGCCTTGAGCTTTGCGAACGCCATCTCGATCGGGTTGAGGTCGGGCGAGTACGGCGGCAGATAGCGCAACTGCGCGCCAGCGGCCTCAATGATTTGTCGAACATCGTCGTTCTTGTGGGCGGGCAGATTGTCCATCACCACGATGTCGCCTGGCTTCAGGGTCGGGACCAGGCATCGTTGCAGGTAGACGCGAAAGATCTCGCCATTCATCGGCTCGTTGATGACAAAGGGAGCGGTGATAGCGTCGTGGCGCAGTCCTCCGCCTCCAAGGTCTTCACAAGCTCGGCGCGGTGCGACAGCAAGCCATGCTGCAGGTTGATGCCTGCGAGCGGCGCGGGAAGCTGGCGCATATAGGTCGCGGGCACGCCGACGAGGCTGCACAACTGCCCGAAACTCCAATGCGTGGGCGCAACGGGCTGCTCCTGTCCGGGGACGGCCTTCGCCTTCTTCGATGACCTAGGTGTTCAGTCCCGGCATTTGATGGATTGGATCGATGATGAATCGATCGGGCTCTGAAGTCCATCGTTTGCAGATGAACTCGTAGGGTGTGAGGCGCTTTGAGCGTCTTCAGCCTTCGGCCGAAGTTGTATGCCTTGATGAAGTCCTGAAGGTGCCGGCGCAGTTGGTCATGATTGTCGTAGTGGAAGCGCTTGACGGTGGCGTCCTTGATGGTGCGGTTCATCCGTTCCACCTGTCCGTTGGTCCAGGGATGGTTGATCCTGGTGAGCCTGTGCTCGATGCCGTTCTCGTCGCAGACGCGATCGAAGATGTGGTGGAACGCATATTTGTGACGGGCGTGGTTGGTGAACTGGATGCCGTTGTCCGTCAGCACCGTGTGGATGGCATAGGGAACTGCCACGATGAGGTTGCGCAGGAACTGAGCCGCGACCATCTTGCCCGCCTCTTGGTGGAGCTCGGCGTAGGCGAACTTCGAAGTGCGGTCGATGGCCACGAACAGGCGCAGCTTGCCCTCAGCCGTCTGCACCTCGGCGATGTCGATGTGGAAGTAGCCGATCGGGTAGCTCCTGAACGTCTTCCTGATCGGCTTGTCGCCTTCGACCTCCGGGAGCCGGCTGATGCCGTGACGGTGCAGGCAGCGATGCAATGAAGACCGCGACAGGTGCGGGATCGTTGGCTGAAGCGCGTAGAGGCAATCATCGAGCGGCAACAGGGTATGCTTGCGGAAGGCGACGATGATCGCCTCCTCCTCGGATGAGAGCACCGTCGAGCGCGGATCTTTCGGTCCCGTCGGAAGGTCGGCCACCGAGGTCCGCTTCTTCCATTTTGCGACGGTCTTCTGGTTGATCCCGTAGCGTTCGACAGCGCTCTCAGGCTCTCTTCACTATTTTGTATTGCTCGACGGATTGCCTCTGTCGTCGTGGCGCTCCCGTGAAGAACCTGTCCCATAGCGCATCCTTCCATTCTCCGGAAAATAATGCACCATCAAATGCCGGGATCAAACACCTTAGCCATTGTTCCAATCCTTTCTCTGTTCATGCCGGAGGCATGGCCCCCGCCATGCCTCATCGCATTGGTTTGTCTCGGCTTGTCCGGAGCGTCGTCATGGCGGCGCGTGACGACGACCGCTTCCGGCCGAAGGTCGCGCCACCGAAAGCACGCGGCAGCGCGCGGGCGCCGAAATTCACCAGTCGCGTGCTCAAGGCCGCGTCGAAGATCGGACCGACCAGCACCGGAACGCTGCGCCGACAGCCCTCGCGCGGCGGCGCCCGGTTCGGCCGCGGCCATGTCGCGGCGAAGTTCGCCGGCCAGTCCCTGCGCGGCAACGCCCGGCGCGTCGTCATCAAGACCCGGCTGGTGAATCTGGCGAAGGTCGGCTCGCACGCAACCATCCGCCATCTGCGCTACATCGAGCGCGACGGCGTGACCAAGGACGGCAGCAAGGCGCGCACCTACGGCCCCGGCACGGACGAGGCCGATATCGCCGCCTTCGAGGAGCGCGGCCGAGAGGATCGGCACCAGTTCCGCTTCATCGTCTCGGCCGAAGACGCCGGCGACATCGGCGACCTCAAGACCTATACACGCGATCTCATGAGCCGCATGGAAGCCGATCTCCGCACCAAGCTCGATTGGGTCGCGGTCGATCACTGGAACACCGACAATCCGCACACGCATATCGTCCTGCGCGGGCGCCATCCGGACGGATCGGATCTGGTCATCGCCCGCGACTATATCTCCAACGGCATGCGCAATCGCGCCCGCGAACTTGCGACCGAATGGCTCGGTCCTCGCACCGAGATGGAAATCCGCGATGGTATCTTGCGCGAGGCCGATCAGGAGCGCTGGACCGGCCTCGACCGGATGATTCAGCGCGAGGCGGAAGACGGTGTCGTGAATCTTCTGTCCGAGCCGGCGGTTGCCCAGGCGCGCTTTCGCCACACGAGCATGATCGGCCGGTTGCAAAAGCTCACCGAAATGGGACTTGCCGACGAGACCGGCCATTGCGTCTGGACGCTTCATGCCGACGCCGAGGCCACCTTGCGCCGGATGAGCAAACGCGGCGACATCATCCGCACCATGCAGCGCGCCATGACCGGCCTGAAACGCGACTTCGTCGTCCTCGACGGCGCGACCGCGCACACCCCAGTCGTCGGCCGCATCGTCGACAAGGGATTGGCCGATGAACTGTACGATCGCGGCTATCTGATCGTCGACGGTGTCGACGGCCGCGCCCATTACGTGCCGCTCGCTGCCAACGCCGACCTGGAATCGCTGCCGATCGGCGGCATCGTCGAGACCCGCGCCGCAACCGAACGAACGGCGGACCGGACCATCGCCGGCCTTGCCGCGAACGGCATCTATCGCACCGATCATCACCTTGCGATCGAGCGCGCGAAGGCAACGCCGGAACACGATCCGGACAGCTTCGTCGCTGCCCATGTCCGCCGCCTCGAAGCCTTGCGCCGCGTCGGCATCGTCGAGCGCGTCGAGGACGGCGTGTGGCGTGTGCCCGCCGATCTGGCGGAGCGCGGCAAAGCCTACGATGCGAAGCGGCTCGGCGGCGTCGATGTCGAGCTGTGCTCACACCTGCCGATCGACCGGCAGACCCGCGCCATCGGCGCCACCTGGCTCGATCGCCAACGCTTTGGCGATCTGTCGGGACTTGGCCAATCCGGCTTCGGCGCCGAGGTCCGCGACGCCATGCGCAACCGCGAGGATTATCTTGTCGATCAGGGCTTCGCCGAGCGACGCGGCCAGCGTGTCATCTTCGCCCGCAACCTGCTCGCCACGCTGCGCAACCGCGAGATCGAGGCGGCCGCGAAGGAGATAGCCGGCGAGACCGGCTTGCCGCATCACGTCGTTCAGGACGGTGAGCGGATCAGTGGCATCTACCGCCGCTCTGTCATGCTCGCCAGCGGCCGCTTCGCCATGCTCGATGACGGCATGGGTTTCAGCCTCGTGCCTTGGCGGCCGGTGCTAGAAAAGCATCTCGGCCAGTCCGTCGCCGGCATCGCCCGCGGCAACAGCGTGTCGTGGATGTTCGGGCGACGGCGGGGGATGGGTGTCTGACAGATTTGGGAATCGTGCGGCAATCTAGGCATGCTTTGGTTTGAATGTCAGCTTTTAATCCGCTGCGAACGTTGGCTGTAGCTCGCGAAGAACTCAAGATGTTCTGCGCCATGTTCATATCTACGATAGCGCAATGACGCGGCACGTGTTCTGCATGCCATGAACCGCAAGGCGAGCGATCTTCGTTAAACTTCTAAAGGCCGCAGCAGGCCCCTTCAACAATGAAACGGACGGCGGCATCGACGCCGTTCTCGGCTCGGATGGCGACACCGAGATCGGCAGCGCGGGCGCGCATGTCGTGATTGTCCATCGCCAGGAAGGCGGCAGCGAGGTCGTCGGCTGTCATCGCTTTCTTGTCCAACGGCTTCGGTCCTACCCCAAGAGCGACGACGCGGCGGGCCCAGAACGGCTGGTCGCCGAAGAAGGGGCAGATTGCCATCGGCTTACCGGCACGCAATGCAGCCCCCGTGGTCCCGGCGCCACCGTGATGCAGCGTGGCGTGCATGAGCGGAAAGAGCCGGTCATGCGGCGCGCCTACGATGACGTGGATATGTTGGCTCGGCTCGATCTGCCCGAGCGCGCCGCCCGCGGTGGCGAGCACGCCCCGCTTGTCTGCTCGCTTCAGGCCGGCGACCACGACGCTCGCCATTCGTTGTGGATCAACGCCCGGCATGCTGCCAAAACCGACATAGATCGGCGGCTCACCCGCTGCAAGGAAAGCGGCAAGCTCGCCGTCGGGGCTCCAGTTCGGCGTATCGAGGAACCAGTAGCCGGTCACCGCTACATCTGCGTCCCAGTCGTGTGGCTTCGGCAACACATATGGGCTATAGCCGTAAAGCGTGCCGGCAAGAGGTGCGGCTTTCCCGCGAGCCGACAATCCGAGGGCATCCACCCGCCATGCGCGGATCGTTTTGCCGAACAGCAAACTGCCGCCGTGGATCATCAGCGCATGGCTCGCCCGGTTGAGCGGGCCGAGCGAGGGAAAGGGTAGCACTGGCGTCGGAAAGGCCGATGTCGGCGTGAAGCCTGGCAGCGGCGACGCGAGGAAAAGTGGAACGCCGAGCTTCGCTGCGATGTGCGGGGCGCCGAGCGCCTTGGGATGAAACAGGATAGCGTCGGGTGCGAAATCGCGGGCCGCTTTCCATTCGGCATCGAGCAGCCGCCGGCTGATCTCGCGATAGAATTTCAGGAGCTTGAACCCTGCACCGAAACCAGTGCCGGCGCTGCCGATCACCTGCTTCGCTTCGGGCGAGTCGAGCACTGCAAGGAACTCAGCCGGCAGCGGCGCGAAAGCAACGCCCTCGGCCGCTGCCATGTCGGCGAACTGGGCGGGTGCGACAATCAACACCCCGTGCCCGTGCGCTCTGAGCCCGCGCGACAACGCGAGATAGGGCTGCGTGTCGCCGCGTGTGCCGAGCGTATGGATGGAAAAGCGCATCCCGCCTTCTCAATTTCAATCGTGAGCGCCCGTCCGCGCTCTGAGTCTGCGGACGTACAATGCGCCCCAGCCAAGCCCGAGCAGCGCGGCCACCGAAGAGCCTAGCAGCACGCCGAGCTTTGCCGCGGCCAGCAGATTCTCATCGGCAAAAGCAAGAATGGCGATGAAAATGGACATGGTAAAGCCGATACCGGCTAGCAGACCGATCAACAAAATGCCGCCCCATGACACGCCCGGCGGCAACCGGCACCAGCCCATCCGCACCATGAACCATGTCGCGCCGACTACGCCGAGCGGCTTGCCTACAACGAGAGCAAGCCCGACGCCGAGCATGGCGAGATGCGCTTCTCCTGCGAACAGATTGACGCCACCGACACTCACGCCCGCATTCGCCAGCGCAAAGAGAGGCATGACGCCGTAGGCGACCCAGGGATGCAACGCTGTCTGTACACGCACCACTGGCGGCAGCATCTCCCGATTGGCGAGGCGCAACTGCCGCCGGGGGTGAGCCAGACGACGCGCATCTTTCGTCGACACGGCGTCGTGGCTTCGCAGCTCCTCGGAAATACGGGACAACACGTCTATAGGCTGCTCGCGCATCGGAATGGACATCACCGGCGTCATCAATCCGAGTACGACGCCGGCGAGAGTCGGGTGGGCCCCGGTCACCAGCAGGCCAACCCAGATCACGGCGCCGGGAAGGACGTAGGCATAGGCCGAGCCGACACCGATCCGCTGAAGCCCCACCACCATCACGACGCCGAGGGCGGCAATCGCAAAACCGCTGGGATCGAGCCCGCCAGAGTAGAAGAAGGCTATGATCAAAACAGCAACGACGTCGTCGATGATCGCGAGTGCGAGCAGAAAGACGCGCAAGTTGCCGGGGATCGAGCGGCCCAGCAGGGCGAGCACGCCCACCGCGAAAGCGATGTCGGTCGCCGTCGGCACCGCCCAGCCGTGCGCGCGCACCATGTCGGTGTTCAGCACAAGGTAGATCAGTGCGGGAACGATGACCCCTCCGGCGGCTGCCGCCACCGGCAGGATCGCCTGGTCGAGTTTGCTCAGTGCCCCTTCATGGATCTCGCGCCGGATTTCCATGCCGACGACCAGGAAGAACACTGTCATCAGCGCATCGTTGACCCAGAAATGCAGGGACTGCGCATAGACGAAAGTGCCGAGCCCGATCGAAAGCGGCAGATGCCACAGGTCGTGATAGCTTTGGGCGAAAGGGGAGTTGGCCCAGATCAGTGCAACAGCAGCCGCGACCAGCAGCACGATGCCGCTGACGGCCTCGACATGCAGGAAGCGCTCCAGCGTCGTAAGGGCCCGCTCGGCGAGGAACTGGGCCCGCGGCAGGTCACGGGGAGAGGTCTGTCGGTCCATCGGTCACGCATGCTCAGCGTGGCGGCCCGACCATCGCACGACCTGTTTCGCTGCCCAATGCAGCGAACACCCTGGCCGTCTTTACACTCGACCTTGCCGACGAGGCAACAGTATTGCCCTGGCGGCCATTGCTGAAAAAGCAGATCGACCAGTCCTTCGCCGGCATCGCCCGTATCACCACTTATTTACAAGTGGAGACGATTTGTCTGATGCTAAAAACGGCCCGGTCCGAGGACATTTTCCGCGCCCACGGCGGCCAGCTCCGCATGAGCGAAGCGATCCGTCACGGCCTCAGCCGCTATACGCTGTATGCTCTCAAAGAGCACGGTGCCATTGAGCAGATCAGCCGCGGCCTCTATCGTCTTGCCGATCTCCCGCCCATCGGCAATCCCGATCTCGTGACCGTCAGCCTGCGTTGTCCGCACGCCGTCATTTGTCTTGTTTCGGCGCTGTCCTGGCACGGGATCACCACCGAGATCCCCCATGCGGTCCCGGTGGCCGTTCCGCGCGATGCGCGCGCCTTCCCGCGCTCGACCATCCCTCGATCCTCGCGCATCGGTTTTCGGATGCGTCGTTCAAAGCCGGCATCGCGCGCCATGACGTCGATGGCGTGCCAGTCCGTATCTACGATGCCGAGAAGTCGATCGCCGATAGCTTCAAGTTCCGCAACCAGATCGGAATGGACGTGGTTCTGGGAGGCGCTCCAACTCTACCGGCAACGCAAGAGATTCGACCCCGGTAAGCTGGTCAAATACGCCAAGGTCTGCCGGGTGGAGAATGTCATGCGACCTTATCTAGAGGCGATCTCTTGAAATTACCGGCCAATGGCCGTACATTGAGATTCTAGGAGAATGACGATGGCCCAATCTGCGACGAAATCAGCCCAGCGGCGTGTGCGTGACGAACGCCTGGAAACCCGCGTGACCGCTGATCAGAAGAAGCTCATCGAGCGTGCCGCGGCGCTGCAAGGCCGAACGGTGACGGATTTCGTTCTGACCAGCGTGCAGGAAGCTGCCCGTCGCGCGATCGAGGACCATCAGACCCTCCACCTCTCCTTGCGCGACAGTCAGGCTTTCGTGCAAGCGTTGATGAAGCCGCTGCCGGTGAATGATCGGCTTCGAGATACCGTCCGCCGCTATCGTCAGAGAACGGGTGTCTGACGAGTGGGCAAAGGCGGCGACGAGCTGCTGCGGGTCGAAGTTCTCGGCCCGCACCACGACCGCTCCGGGTTCGAAAGCGGGATAGAGCCGCTCGATCGATATTTCCGGACTCAGGCCAGCCAGGATGCCAAGAAAAACATGGCAGCGCCCTTCGTCTTGGTGCTGCCTGATAGAGCCATCGGAGGCTATTACACGCTGTCATCTACTGCTCTGAAGCTCGCAGAGTTGCCGGCACAGGCAACGCGCAAGCTGCCTCGCTATCCTTCGGTTCCGGCGACGCTGATCGGACGTCTCGCGGTGGATCGACGCCATCAGGGAAAAGGCTACGGCCGGTTTCTTCTGGCCGATGCCCTCTATCGCGCGCTGCGAAGTGAGATTGCGGCTTTCGCGGTCATCGTCGATGCCAAGGACGAGAACGCCCGCCGCTTCTACGAGCGTGAGAGCTTCCTCCCACTCCCTGACCAACCGATGAAACTGTTTCGTCCGATGGGCGATATCGAAAAGCTATTCAAATAAGAACGGGAATACACCCGGGAACCAGACGGAGCCACTGTCATGAGCAGCACATTCCGAAAACAACCGGCCAAGAGCGATCTAAAGCGGCCAGCCAGGCGTGGCATGGCTCGCTTCGAGGTGGTCGGCCGCGCCGCTGATCGTGATCTTATCCGATCCCTCGCGAAGCGCCTCGCCGAAGACGGCGCGGAAGCCGACCGGATTCGCGCGACTATCAGCCAGAGCATGAGCACCAAGCCCGTGAGAAAGGCGGGCATTCTCGATGCACTCCGCCGCTCTCCGCTGGTCGGCGCTTCCCTCGATCTCGCTCGCCGATGACGGTGCGCTCCGTGCGAGCTACGAACGTCAGAAAAGTTCTTGCATCACTGCGTGACGTATCGCCGCAAGACTGACTTGCCGGAATCGATACGTAGAAATAAGAAATAGTACGTGCTCGCATTGAGATCATGTTTGCCGCCACAGGCAACGAATTTGGTCTTTGACTAAGCGCCTTCCACGCAACAACGCTCGTGTGCGCCGGCCTGCAAAACAGGCCGTCATCAAAGGGCTGTTGCGGGGCAAGAATGACGCCGACGAAGGTGCTCATCGGACAAATGCTGGTCGTGTTCGGCATCACGCTTGCCGGCACATGGGCCGCAACCCAATGGGTCGCTTATTCCCTCGGATTTCAGCAGCGCCTCGGCGAACCCTGGTTTCTGATCGCCAATCTTCCCGTCTACTACCCGTGGCGCCTGTTTGAATGGTGGTACGTCTACGATGCTTATGCATCTCTCCCCCGCGGCTACCGCCTGCGCAATGGCAGGGCCGCGCACGCGCAAGGCGGCGCATCGTTGTCACGCTCACCACCGGTCCAATCCACCTCGCTTGTCGCGCAGCCCGGCCACGCTCGCCGATAGCCGCCCCCCTCTCTGCCGAGCGCTCACGCGCCCCCGGGAGGCATGGCGGGGGCCATGCCTCCGGCATGAACAGAGAAAGGATTGGAACAATGGCTAGGACATCGAAGAAGACGAAGGCCGTCCCGATTGCGACGGTCGTGGAAGCGGCGGCGGACGTGGACGTTCGCAGCGTCGGAGAAGCGGAAGCGGTTGCGGCGACTGAGAGCGGCGCGGAAACCGTGTCGGTCGCGGCAAGCGGCGAGACGGTTTTCATCCCGCTCAACAAGTTGAAGAAGTCGCCCCGCAATGCGCGTAAGATCCCGCACGGCGAGGCGGACATTGAAGCCTATGCGGCCAGCATCGCGGCCAAGGGCATTCTGCAAAATCTTGTGGTCGAACCCGAGCGCGACGAGGAAGGCCAGCCGACCGGCTTCTATTTTGTCACCATCGGGGAAGGCCGCAGGCTGGCGCAGTTGCTGCGCGCGAAGCGCAAGCAGATCAAGAAGACCGAACCGATCCGCTGCGTCATCGACACGGCGAATGATCCGTTCGAGATCAGCCTTGACGAGAACGTCACGCGCACCGCCATGCACCCGGCCGACCAGTTCGAGGCATTCCGTGAGCTTGCGGAAACTCGCGGATGGGGTGCGGAGGAAATCGCCGCCCGGTTCGGCGTCACCGCGCATGTGGTGAAGCAGCGGCTTCGGCTTGGCGCGGTCAGCCCCAAGCTGATGCAGGTCTATCGGGACGGCGGTTTGACGCTGGACCAGTTGATGGCGTTCGCCATCACGGAGGATCATTCGCGGCAGGAGCAGGTTTATGAAAGCCTGTCCTATAACCGCGATCCGTCCTTCATCCGTCGCGAGCTGATGCAGGCCAATGTTCCGGCATCGGATCGCCGTGCCATCTTCATCGGCCCGGAATCCTATTCGGAGGCGGGCGGCAACATTGTCCGCGATCTGTTCCCGGAGGATCGTGGTGGCTTCTATGAAGATGTCGCATTGCTCGACCGGCTTGTCATGGAGAAGCTGGAAAGCATTGCGTTCCGCGTCCGGGGAGACGAGGGATGGAAGTGGTGGGAAGCGCATATCGACTTCCCGCATGCGCACGGCATGCGCCGCGTCTATCCGCATCCGGTGGAGTTGTCGCCGCAGGATGAAGCCGACTACGCCGCCGCGCAGGAGGAATATGACCGCCTGTCGTCGGAGTATGAGGACGCGGACGAGCTTCCCGACGATGTGGATCAGCGTTTCGGGGAGCTTGAAGCCGAGATCGAGCACATCGACGCCAAGCGCCACGCCTACGATGTTGACGACATCTGCCGTTCTGGCGTGTTTGTCGTGCTCGACCATGACGGCGGGGCGCGCGTCGAACGCGGCTTTGTCCGCCCCGAGGACGAGAAGCCGGAAGCGGAGGAAGCCAGCGATGGCGAAACCGTCATCGACCGCGTGCGCGTCAACGATGATGGCGAGGTCATCGAGGATGGCGAGGACGGCAATCATGCTGCCGACCTTGAGGCGGAGGACGAGTATGCGGAGGAAGACGGCAAGCCGCTGTCGGACCTTCTCATCCGCGACCTGACGGCCCATCGCACCCTTGGCCTGCGGCTCGCTCTTGGCGGGCAGCCGGATATGGCGTTGATCGCCGTCACCCATGCGCTCGCCGCGCAGACCTTCTACCACGCCGTTGATGCGCATTGCCTCGATATCCGTCCGAACAGCGCGCATCTCGCGAGCCATGCGGATGGCATCGAGGACACGGCAGCGGCGAAAGCGCTGGCGGATCGTCATGCCGGATGGGCGGCGGACATGCCGCGCGACGTAGCGGACCTGTGGGGCTTCATTGCCGGGCTGGACCATGCGAGCGTCATGGCGCTGTTCGCGCATTGCGCCTCGCAGACCATCAACGCGGTGAAGCTGCCTTGGGAGCGTAAGCCGCGCGCGCATGCGACGGCTGACAAGCTGGCAACAGCGCTCGCGCTCGACATGACGGCGAACTGGACGCCCACGGTGCGGACCTATCTCGGCCGCGTCACCAAGGCGCTCATTCTCGACGCCGTGCGGGAGGCTGTCAGCGACGAGGCGGCGGATCGTCTCGCCTCCGTGAAGAAGCAGCCGATGGCGGAAGCCGCCGAGCAGCTTCTTGCCGGGACCGGATGGCTGCCGCCGCTGATGCGCACCACGCCGGTTGCGGAAGCGGAGAGCGGACCTGTCGAGGACATCGCCGCGCCCGAGGGAAACGAAGGCTTCCCCGAAGCCGCCGAGTGAACCGGAGCGCGACGTCTCCGATCTCATCGACACGTTGGCAAGCTGGTGAACGGCATGATCGCCAACGGCTATGACCGCGATTTCGCCGAGCGGACATTCTCGCAAATCGAAGGTTTCGGCAGCTACGGGTTTCCGGAATCGTATGCCGCGTCATTCGCGCTTCTGGCCTACGCCTCCTCCTGGCTGAAATGCCATCACCCGGATGTCTTCTGCGCGGCTCTGCTCAATGCGCAACCGATGGGATTCTGCGCGCCTGCTCAGATCGTGCGCGACGCGAAGGAGCATGGCGTTGAGGTGCATCCGGTATGCGTCAATGCCTCGCGATGGGACTGCACACTGGAGATGACCGGCTGTGAAGATCGTTTCGCGGTTCGGCTTGGCATGCGCATGGTGAAAGGACTCGCCAATGCCGACGCCGCCGCGATCATCGCCACGCGAGGGGAAGCGCCCTTCATATCGGTGGACGACCTGTCGCGGCGGGCGTCGGTGCCGGCCGCGTCGCTCGTACAATTGGCTGACGCCGATGCGTTTCGAGAATCCTTGGGGTTGCCGCGGCGCGACGCCTTATGGGCGATCAGGGCGCTGCGCGATACGCCCCTGCCGCTGTTCGCGGCCGCCGCCCGCCGCGAGGCCGCGACCGTCCCGGAAATCCGCGAGCCCGCCGTCGCGCTGCGTCCGATGACCGCCGGCGCCGAGGTGGTCGAAGACTATGGACACGTCGGTCTGACCCTGCGCCATCATCCGGTCAGCTTCCTGCGGGGCGATCTCGCCCGACGCCGCATCGTGCCCTGCGCCGAGGCGATGGCCGCCCGCGACGGTCGCTGGTGTGAGGCTGCCGGCATTGTCCTGGTACGACAGATGCCCGGCAGCGCAAAAGGCGTGATGTTCATCACCATCGAGGACGAGACCGGGATTGCCAACGTCGTGGTCTGGCCCAAGGTCTTTGAGCAGAACCGGCGCACCATCCTGTCCGCCGGCATGATCGGCATCCGCGGGCGGATTCAGCGCGAAGGCGACGTCGTCCACCTCGTGGCGCATCAGCTTGCCGACCTGTCGGCGGCGCTGGCCAGCGTCGGCGAGCGCAATGGCGAATTCTCCGTGCCGCATGGCCGTGGCGACGAGGCACGGCACGGCGGCTCCGGTCCCGATCCGCGTGAACTTCCGCCGCGCGGAATGCGGGCGCGGAATTTCTATGACCCCTTATGCCGAACTCGGCATAAAGGATCTTATCCCGAGTCGGAGACTATGCCGATCAAGCTGCCTAAACCACGGGACTTTCGGTAAAAACGCCGCCGCGGCTCGGCATAGTAACGGTGTTCGCGGTCGCGAATGTCTCAGTTGGGGTGGATTCCCGCCCGACCGCTTCTTGGCAGACCACGCAATAAAGCGGACGTCCAATTGATCGCATTAGGCCGGATCGACATTCACGGCAGCCAGATCAGGGCTGCGGCCAGGTGAACGAAGCCCGTGAAGTGAACGGTTCGCCTGTCGTAGCGGGTGGCGAAACGGCGGAAGTGCTTGAGACGGTTGAAGCAGCGCTCGATGCGGTTGCGGTGCTTGTAGAGACCGGCGTCATGCGGGATGATGATTTTGCGCGTCCTGTTTGAGGGGATCACCGCTTCGGCGCCCATGCCGGCGATGAGTGCACGCAAGGCGTTGCTGTCATAAGCCTTGTCGGCCAGCACGGCGTCCCCGGCCTGGGCTTCGAGCAGCGCGGGGGCTTGTGTGATGTCTCCGACCTGCCCGGCGGTGACGATGAAACGCAAGGGTCGGCCCAGCGCATCGGCGAGCATGTGGACCTTGGTGGTCAGTCCACCTCGGGAACGCCCCAGCGCCTGATCCTTGGCCCCCCTTTTCCGGTAGCCGCCTGCTGATGGGCTCGAACGATGGTTGAGTCGAGCATCAGATACTGGTTGTCGCGATCGGCTGTCAGGGTGGAGAACACCCGTTCCCACACACCGGCATGGCACCACCTGCTGAACCGCCGATGCACCGTCTTCCAGCGACCATAGCGCTCCGGCAGGTCACACCAGTGCGCGCCGGATCGCAGCACCCACAGGCAGCCGTTCACAAACAACCGATTATCCGATCCCGTCCGTCCCGGATCAGAGGCCTTGCCTGGCAGCAACGGTGCAATCTTCGCCCACTGATGATCGCTCAGCTCATACCGCTTGATCCCCATCGTGCAGCTCCGTGTCAGAATCACGGAACCCTATGAATCAGCGATCAGACCGCCTGGGAATCCTGAATGTCGATCCGACCTAGCGGAGAGCGTGGCGGAAGGCTTCAGCAATGCGGCGGGAACTGATAACCGAATAGGAGCGAATTCTTGAAAGGCTGCCGAGGGATTGCGACTTTCCACACTCGCGAGTGCAGGCTATGCGGATTAAGCCGACAACAGTAGTTTTGCGGAATTGTACAGACCACCGGCCGCTTGGTCGCACCGCCGACGACAGTTTTTGAATTTAGGGGGACGAATGTCGGATCAAGCGTTGGACGCATTGTCGGAGGCAATTAGTGAAGAACGGCCGGTGATCTTGGTCGCTGGCCAGGCGTTTGGCGCATCCGATACGCATGGCGAAGCAATTCTCAATGGATTTCTGGATCGACTTGGGAGAAAAGCTCAGACCGGCGGCTGGCGGGTCGCTCTAACCGACCCGGTAACGGATGCTGACATGGCATGGTTGTCCGAACGATTTGATCGCCATGTCCCTTCAGAGTCGACACTTCGAGTGTTTGATTTGCCGTGGAGTGCCGTATTTACCTCTTCGATCGACCCACGTTTCGCAGGGAGGTTCGAGACAAGAGGACGTCAGCCCGAGGCAGTCCTATCTCGCGGAGCATATGCCCGTGTTTCACGAAGCCGTTCTCGTCCGCCAGTCTACTACCTTTTTGGTCGCGCCAACGAAACGGTTTCTGACGCAAGGCCCCCGAAGACCAAAGCGGATCTGCTTCGCAGATCGCAAAATCATGCCAGTGAACTCCTGAACCGACTTGCTGAAACTGCAACCGCTCGCGGTTTGGTTGTGATCGCCGGGTTTGATCCCGCGCGAGATTGGCTCGATGTCGATGCGCTACTAGCGACATTGTCGGATCAGGCCGGTGTCCGAGCAATATGGTTCGGAGCACCGCAACGCCTCGATTCCGTTGTTGCGGATGAGATGATCGCGCAAGGTTCCCTCATCACTACGCAAACAACCGTTGCTGCGGCGCTCGCTTCCCTTGACCTTCAAGGGCGTATCAACATGGTTGGGGCTGCCGCTCCTGATGAGCCCGGCATAGTCACTACGAGCGCCGGCATTCTCGATATCACCCCCCAGCTGCGACTGCGTGTTGAGGCCTCTGCAAGAATCGTCGACGACGCTTGGACAGAGCATCCCGAGCCGCTCGAGGTCTCTGAATTCCACGAAGCATTTAGAAAATTCCACGGAGACCTGGGTGGCTTTCGTGGGATGATGGAGGGCGTTGCTAGGGAGTTCGCTATCCAGCGTTCGTTCGAGACCGAATTGTGGAAGGCGATCGAGGCAGCAATTCGACAGCCCCAAGAGTCCGATAGCCTTGTGGTGCTCCACGGACAATCGGGGACTGGAAAAAGTGTTTCCCTTGCTCGGTTGGCTTGGAAATTACGTCGAGATCTCGCGCTACCGGTTCTTGTGGCTGCCGGTCGACTGCCAACGCCCACCGACGTCGATGCTTTTTGCTCGGCGGCAGAACGAACAGGTTCTCCGGTTACGATAGTCGTTTGCGACGCAAATCAGTCGCCCTGGCGCTATCGAGATCTAGCAGCAGCTCTTCAAAGCCGCGGAAGGCGCGTTGTTGTTGTTGGATCGAGTTATCGAATCGAGGAACATTCCCGGCAGGGCTTCCGCCGCTGTGTGGAGGCGCCAGCCACGCTTTCGGCAGCTGAGTCGAGAGACTTAGAGAAAGTCGTAGCTCGCTTTTCATCAACCCAATCGGCGAGTGAGGCTTCTCCGCCAGAAGGATGGAACGCGCTTGCTTGGCTTTACAGACATCTATCTGCGGGACGGCAGCGGATTGCAGCCGGTATCAGCAGCGAGGCGCGTTTCGCCGAGAGCGCAGTGCGGGAACGAGCGCGAAGCGCTCCTCGTGCATCTGGACGATCTGCTCTGGCGGATCAGCTAATCGCTGCAGGCATCGCGGAAGAATCCACTCAGCTATTCGACAACGATGAGGCTCTCGCTGCCACCGGTGAGGACGCTGCTGCACGCCTTATCGACTTAGTTATGGTCGCCGGCCGGTTGAGCTGTCCGGTTCCTCTCAACCTGCTGATGCGAGTTATCAGCGACAGGTCTGACGGTCTCGGCGTCGAGGGAGTAGCTCATCTATTTCAGGACCTGGATTTGTTCAGATGGCGGGCGGCAGACGCGGAAGGAACCGAGCTCTTGATCTCGCCGCGGCTACAGCTCGAAGCCGAACTTATTTGCCAGCGTCGGCTTGCTGATCCATCTCGCGAAATTGACTGTCTTATAGAGCTTATAAAGGGTGTTAGGCCCAGCGGGGTTGATCGGAACATAGAGAGGACCTTCGTTCTCGACCTTTTACAGAAGCTCGACCGCGATGGCCCCCGCGGTCAGGCATACCGACGCGGGTACCTAAGGTTTGCAGACGCACTCGAAGACCTTCGAAAGAAGGCTGGGGTTCGCGATGCCTCACTAATGCTTCGCGAATGCGTATTCCGACGCCAAGCCATATTCTCTCTGGACGGGTACAACTCAACCGAGGAAATGGACGAGGATGCAAGATTAATGGTTCTCGATGCGGCTCGTGCGGTAGTTGAAGAAGCCCTTCGGCTTATTGATCTGGGTGAGTTGCACGCCGGGAAACGCAACAGGGTAAACCTTATCGTCGAACGTGCCTCGATCTATGGCTACCTTGCTGTTCAGCGGACCAATTCCGGAGGCAATGCATTGTGGGCGGACTATTTGGCTGCTCGAACTGCCAGTGCGCGCGCCACGGCTATGAGTGATGACTATCACCCGTTCGATGTGGCTCTTTGGACCTCTTGTGACGTGTTGCGCGGCGCGACGCTATCCGACGAGCAACGGGCCGAGCTGTTATCGGATCTCTATTCGACTATGGACCTAGCCGATGGAATGGACTTCAGATCGGATCAACGGATTCGCTATCTTGAGAGGCGTGTTCGCCGTCAGCACGCATGAGACAAATTGAGGGACTTTCCGAAGGGAGGATTTCTGGTTCATCGTAGCCGCAAAGAGCGAAGATGAAGCAGAAATCCGGACCAGGCAAAGCGCCGGCAGAACAGGTGCTGAAGGACATCCGACGGCAGACGCGCCGGCATTATTCGGCGGAGGAGAAGATCCGTATCGTGCTGGAAGGACTGCGCGGCGAGGAGAACATCTCCGAGCTTTGCCGCCGCGAAGGCATCGCCGCCTCGATGTATTACGGTTGGTCCAAGGAGTTCCTGGAAGCCGGCAAGCGCCGGTTGGCGGGCGACACGGCACGTGCCGCAACCTCTGGCGAGGTGAAAGATCTTCGTCGGGAAGCCTCGGCGTTGAAGGAAGTCGTCGCCGATCTCACCCTGGAGAACCGTCTGCTAAAAAAAAGCATGAACGGGGATGGGGAGAACGAGGCATGAGGTATCCTGCGTCCGAGAAAGCCGAGATCATCGCGTTGGTGGAGCAGTCGCATTTGCCGGCCAAACGCACGCTGGACAAGCTCGGCATCCCCCGCGCCACGTTTTATAGATGGTACGATCGCTACCGCGCGGGCGGCATTGAGGCCCTGGCAGATCACCGCTCTCGACCGGATCGGGTCTGGAATCGTATCCCGGATGACGTCCGCGGCCAGATCATCGACCTGGCATTGGAGCTTCCGGAACTATCGCCGCGAGAGCTCGCCGTGCGGTTTACCGACGAGAGAAAGTACTTTGTCTCGGAGGCTTCGGTCTATCGGCTGCTGAAGGCGCACGACCTCATCACCAGTCCGGCCTATGTAGTGATCAAGGCGGCGAACGAGTTCAAGGACAAGACCACCGCCGCCAACCAGCTCTGGCAGACCGACTTCACCTACCTGAAGATCACCGGCTGGGGCTGGTACTATCTATCGACGGTGCTCGACGACTTCTCGCGCTACATCGTCGCCTGGAGGTTAGGTCCCACGATGTGTGCCTCCGACGTCACGGCTACGCTCGATCAGGCACTGGCCGCCTCTGGTCTGGATCACGTCAGCGTCAGGCAGCGGCCCCGGCTTCTCAGCGACAATGGTTCGAGTTACGTCGCGGATGATCTGGCCACGTGGCTCAGGGCCAAGGACATGCAGCATGTGCGCGGAGCGCCGTATCATCCTCAGACTCAGGGCAAGATCGAGCGTTGGCATCAAACGTTGAAGAACCGCATCCTGCTTGAGAACTACTATTTACCGGACGACCTCAAACGTCAGGTCGCCGCGTTCGTCGAACACTATAATCATGACCGCTACCACGAGAGCATCGGCAACGTTACACCTGCCGACGTCTACTTCGGCAGGGCTGAGACAATCCTCGCCGAACGACACCGCATCAAGCGCGACACCATCGCAAACCGTCGCTTGCAGCATCAGCTGCAGGCCGCTTAAACTCTAACCACAGATGAACCAGAGCCTCTCTTCTAGAAATGTCTGATCAGTCTCAAATTATCTGACGACGGACAGGGGTGTCCGTCGTCAGATGAATTGAGACTGTTCCGGGGTCACGGGAACGGAGGTTCTGGCTCATCTGGGTTTGAGGTTAGGCGGCCTGCAGGTGATGCTGCAAGCGTCTTTGGTGGATGGTCTGGCGTTTGATCCTTTCGCGTTCGGTGAGGATGGTCTGCCCGCGGCCGAAGTAGACGTCAGCGGGCGTGAGATTATCGATGCTCTCGTGATAGCGGCCGTGATTGTAGTGCTCGACGAAGGCCGCGACCTGCCGTTCAAGGTCGCCGGGCAGATAGTAGTTTTCCAGCAGGATGCGGTTCTTCAGGGTCTGATGCCAGCGCTCGATCTTGCCCTGCGTCTGGGGATGATACGGCGCGCCGCGAACGTGTTTCATGCCCTTGCCGTCGAGCCAGGTAGCGAGTTCGGCCGAGATGTATGAGGCGCCGTTGTCGCTCAACAGCCTCGGCCGATGCGCGACCGTGATCTGGTCGAGCCCCGATGCCGCCAGAGCCAGATCGAGCGTGGCGGTGACGTCATCCGCCCGCATCGTGGCGCAGAGCTTCCAGGCGACGATGAAGCGGGAGAAGTCGTCGAGCACGGTCGAGAGATAATACCAGCCCCAACCCGTGATCTTCAGGTAGGTGAAGTCGGTTTGCCAGAGCTGGTTGGGCGCTGTCGTCTTGTCCTTGAACTCAGACGCCGCCTTGATGACGATATAGGCTGGGCTGGTGATGAGATCATGAGCCTTCAGCAGCCGATATACCGACGCCTCCGAGACAAAGTAGCGCTTCTCGTCGGTGAAGCGCACCGCCAGCTCGCGCGGGCTCAGCTCCGTTTCGCGCAGCGCCAGCTCGACGATCTCGGCCCGGATTGGGTCAGGAATCCGGTTCCAGACACGATCCGGCCGCGAGCGATGATCGGCCAGAGCCTCGATCCCACCGGTGAGATAGCGATCGTACCAGCGATAGAACGTGGCGCGCGGGATGCCGAGCTTGTCCAGGGTTCGCCGTGCCGGCAGATGCGAGGCCTCGACCAGGCGAATGATCTCGGCCTTTTCGGATGCAGGATACCTCATGTGTCGTCCTCCCCATCCGCGAGCATGCTTTTTTTCAGCAGGCGGTTTTCCAGGGTGAGATCGGCCACGGCCTCCTTCAGGGCCTGCGCCTCACGGCGCAGCTCTTTCACCTCGTCCGACGTCGCGGCGCGGGCCGTGTCACCAGCGAGACGGCGCTTGCCGGCGTCGAGGAACTCCTTCGACCAGCCGTAATACATCGACGAGGCGATCCCCTCGCGCCGACACAGCTCGGCGATGCTCTCCTCGCCGCGCACGCCTTCCAGCACGATGCGGATCTTCTCTTCAGCCGAGAACTGCCGGCGCGTTGCCCGGCGGATGTCCTTCACGACCTGCTCTGCCGGTGCTTTCTCCGGCCCGGATTTCTGTCTCATCTGCGCTCCAAATTGGCTGCGATGATCCAGAAATCCTCCCTTCCCGAAAACCCCTAAACTGTCTCAAGAGCCCTGACGGCGGACAACCGCAAAAAGCCGCACGAAAACCCGCAAAGAAGGCGGCAGCAGCCCGCTCAAAAGCACCGCAACAGCCGACGCCCTGACCTCATCAAGGCCAGCGGCAATCAATGCGTTGTCGCTGCCCTGCACTCTTTACAAGGCGTGTTCGCGCGCTCGATCGCTGTGTCGGGCAACTACTGCGCAAGTTCCTCAGCGCTCGGGATATCGATGATCTCGTGCCAATGCTTGATCAGTTTCTGATAGCCACGTCGACCCAGTGCTCGAACTTCGCCCAGGTGGTGGTGATCCGGCCGATCTCGACGAGCGTCGATTCGTGGAGATCGCGTTGCGGATGGCGCGCCATCTTGGTTCTCCGTCCCATCCGGGCAGTCGAAATGGAAGATCAGGCCGGTGGTGCGGCTCGCGACATCGGAAGGCGAAAGCCAGGATAGACAAACGACCGGCTGATCGTGTTGCAGTCCGCTTCCGAGAGTCCCTCGCGCCGCGCGACCTCGTACCACTTGTTTCGAACCTGCTCCTCCATGTCCGACACGATTTTTTCGGCTTGGTCTTTTTCGAGCAGGAATCGCATGCTTTGCGAGACAATATTCTCGGCGTTGGCGTAGCGGCCTGCGTCGCCGCAGATCATCGCGAGATCGCGCCGCTCCTCGCTGATCAACGGCGTCGGTGTGAGATCGTACGCAGGCGAGAGCTTCCAATCCGGCGTCATCGCCACGGCCGCATGATTGCGTGGGTGATCATCGGTGTTGGAGATCAATGCGTTGAAGCACATCCTGCGGAACAATTCAGCAGCGTCGGCACGCGGGTTGGCAGAAATTCGCCGCAGCTCTTCGACCAGCAGAACGTAGGACCACCGGTCGCGCGTATCGTGCCCCTCTTCGGCACGAAGGAGTGTCAGGCCGCTGAGCATGCGGGCGCGGAGATAGCCGCCTTGAGTCTGTTCACGATCAAAGCGCTTGACCATGAGAACGTCCCGGCCGCCGACGACGATCACCTTGCTCTCCGCCGTTGTGACACCGCATGCCCGTGCGAGCACGAGCATCGCGTGCTCAGCGCGAGCGCTGTTCCATTTGTCGTCCTTCCTGTTGAACTTGGCGATCCATAGTCCGTCGGTGTCCTCGACGACGGCCTTTGGCCGCGCACCGCCCATCGACGTGACGACCAGCAACAACTCCTCGACCTGAGCGGCTTCGGCGTCGTCTGGGCGATCTTCTTCATCGACGATTGCGTCGGCGATCTTCTGCAGGCGAGGAAGGCTCAGGGTCTTGTTGAAATCGCGCTTCGGCGCCGGAGGCTGCTGATTCAGTCCGAAGCCGAGCGCGCCCGCGCGGTCGTCGGGTGAGTGCAGCAGGTAGTCCATCTCGTTGAGTTGGGCGGCACCGACATGTCGCTCGATCACGCGTCGACCCCAATAGTCCGGTCCAGCGTCGCGCAGCGCACCGAACAGGCCTTTCATGCCGACTGTTTCGTAGGTCTGGCCGGCAAGCCTGAGTTCGATCGGATCAATGGGGACGGCTTCGGCGCGCGCGAGATAGCTGCGGCCGTAGACCAGCCTGCCGATCGCAACGTCGCGCCTGTCCTTGGTGAGCTCAAACCGCGCCGCGGTGACGGGCGCGGTCTGGCCAGGCAAGGTGATGTAGACGAAGCATTCCGTCGGAGTGACCCTAGAAATCATTGTCCAATCCCTTCGGGCTGCGGGCGTGAACACGATCCTGGATCAAGGCGAGACGCTGGCCCTCCTCATCGAAGCGCGGATCGGCTGCATCACCGAGGCGGTCAATCAGGCCGTAGGCCCACAGCAAGCCCGCATACACACCGACCTGCGTCGAGACCTTGCCCTTCTCGGCGTCCAGGATGGCACGTCGGCCGGTCCCGATCTTGGCGGCAGTGGCGTCGACGGTCAGGTTGCGGCGCAGGCGCGCAGTCCGCAGATCGGCACCCAGCTTCTTCAGGGCTCGATCAACCTCAAAGGGGGGTGCCTGGACGAGGCTATTCTTGGCAGTCATAGGCTCTTAAGGGCTCCAAATCCAGGTTTTCGTGCTCTTAAGAGCATATAGGAGGCAGATCCTTAACGACAAGTGCCTGATGCTCTTAAGAGCATGAAAAGGCCCATCAGTGCTCTTAAGAGCACTTCATTCAACGTAGGGGCAGGCCACGCCATCTCCGAATCGCAGGATGGCGTGGACTCCAGACGCTCCCAGAGTCAATATCTTGTGGAAAAAGAATCACATTGATCCAAATATTGCGAAACTCTGATGAGTTTCCTATCTGGGTTCCAATCACCCTACCCCATCTCCATCATTTTTTGGGACGCGGCATGCCCATAGAACAAATCCAGTACGGGAACGACCAATGACCGCCTCCCTCACTTTCTTCCCTGTCTCCAACGGAGACATGGTCCTGATGTGCCTCGACAATGGTCAGCGCATCCTCATCGACATCAACATCCGCGGTAAGGCGGACGACGATGACGATGACACGCCGGACGTGGCCGAAGACCTGCGAAGTAGGCTTGAACGGGACGACCAAGGCCGCCACCCTCATAGCGACCACGTCGCGGGCCTGCGCAATCACTTTCATCTCGGCCACCGGACACCTGGGACGAAGATGATGACAAGATCCTGATCCGCGAGATGTGGTCGTCGCCCGTCGTGTTCCGCCGCGCCGGCGCCAACGGCGAGTCGCTCTGCGAGGATGCCAAAGCCTGGCAAAAGGAAGCACGGCGGCGCGTCGCGCTCTTCCGCGAGAACGGGTTTTCGACGGAGGAAGGCGATCGCATCCTGATCATGGGCGAGGACATCGACGGGAAGACCGACGATATCCTCGACATCGTCATCAAGCGCGATGGAACGATCGACGCCTGCAACCGGGTGCAGGACAGCTCTTTCCAGGGGCGGTTGCTGGCTCCCCTTCCTCCGGTTGACGACGACGACGACGAGACGCTCCGGCACAATCAGTCGTCGGTCATCATCCGCTTTTCGCTGCGTGGCGGCGGCATCAGTGACCGTTGCCGCTTCCTGACCGGGGGCGACGCCGAAGTCGCGATCTGGAATCGGCTCTGGAATTTGCACAAGGCAGAGCGCGCGGACTGGTTCACCTACGATATCATGGAGACACCGCATCATTGCTCCTGGCGCAGTCTGAGCTTTGATCGCTGGAGCGAGATGGGCGAAGACGTCAAGGTCGATCCTGACGCGCGAAGCGCTCTCTCGCAGACGCGCAAGGGCGCGATCATCGTGGCGAGCTGCAAGCCCATCAAGGCAGCCGATGACAATCCGCCGCACGAGCGGGCGAAGCGCGAGTATATCGACATTCTCGACGACGATGCCGACCGGTTCTTCTGTACGGACGAATACTGGAATGACAAGAAGGTCGCCTTGGAGTTCGAGGTGAAGTCGAACGGCATCGTGCGGAAAATCGGCAAGGCATCGGCTCTCGCCGCCCCGGCTCTCGGTATCAGCGCAACCGCTTCGCAGGCCCGCCCGCATGGAACCGGGCATGGCGGGAAATGACTATCGCGGCCACGCCGAACGTTTTCTCGCAGCGGCGCTTCGTCATCCGGAGTGCCGCGGCGGCCGTCTGATATCTGTCGATGCCGGCGGCTCGCGTATCGAACTCGATCTGAACGTCGAGATGCCGCTCGCGTTCAAGGTCGATGGCGCGAGCCCGAACGGCGTTCGCGTTGTCGAGACGGTCAATGTCAGGCTCTGGCCGAGTTATCCGTGGTCATCGCCCTCGTTCTACCTGCGAATGGATTTCCCGAGGGATCTTCCCCACGTTCAGCCGGGTCCGGTGACCGAGCCGCCGCGCCCCTGCCTGATCGACGGAAACCAGCGAGAGTATTTCTTCCAGTTTGGCTTGGTTGAGCTCGGCATCTTCAACCTCGTACATCAGCTTGTCCTGTGGCTCCAGCGTGCAGCCGAAGGCACGCTGATCCATCACGGACGAGGATGGGAGCCGACCTTGCGTTGTGATCTCAACGACGTGATCGCGCTCAATGCCGAAGCTTGCCGCGCAGTCGTTGATCGCAACGGCGGATATCGGGTTCTCAAGTCCACCTTCTTCCGGAGCGGCGGGGACGGCTCGCTCGTCGACAAGCAAGGCACCACGTGGCTGGACGTCATTCGTGGCTGCGGCCTACATGCCCGAGACCGTTGATACCTTGGCCCGCCTAAAAGAGCGGGCTGCCGAACTTGGATGTAGCCGAGGGTTGGGCGTCTTTCTCGATAGTCTCGAACGCAGTTGGGAGGGCTACGTCCTCGAGGCGCCCGTTCCAATCGGAATTATTCTGTGCGCGCGCAAGCCCGAGCATTTGGTCGGATCAATATCCAATATCGAACTGCTGCCTTATCTGGTGGACATCAAGGCGCTGAAGGGACGCGCCGCACTCTTCGCGGCAGGTGACACGGAGCCCGTTGTGCCGGCCATGCAGATCGATGCGACGAATCCCGCCCTGTTACGCGACGTCTCCGGCGCTCCCGACTTTGCTCCCGTGTCGATACTGGGCTGCGGCAGCGTCGGTTCAAAGATGGCAATGCATCTCGCGCGGTCCGGCGTAACGATTGGCGCGGTCAGCGATAATGGGATGCTTCGCCCACACAACATGGCACGGCACGCGCTGGCCCGCGCGTCGTTTGCCGGTTCAAGAGCTTGCCACCGAGCTTGCGCTGCTCGGACAATCGCCCGCGGTGCACGATGGCGATCTGGTCGTCGATCTTCCCAAGAACAAGCAACGCAAAACGTTCCTGCCGAAGGAAGCGCGCTATGCTGTCAACACAACAGCATCGCTCGCCGTCCGCGAAGCTCTCTCGGTGATCGGATCGAAGCAGGCCAAGGCCCGGTTCGCTGAGGCGGCGCTCTTCGGGCGGGGCGACGGCGGTTTCTTGCTCCTAGAGGGCGTCGCTCGCAATCCAACGCTTTGCGACCTGACCGACGAGCTCAACGCCACGGTGACGGACGACCGTGTCCGCAAGCTGTTGTTTGACCCTGAATTCGGCTTGACGGAAATCCAAATCGGCCAAGGGTGCGGATCGCTCACCATGCCGATGACTGACATGCGTCTCTCAGCGATGACGGCGGCACTCACTGAAGAACTTGTCGGCCTGATGCAGGCCGATGAGGATCCGGGATGCATTGTTGTCGGAACAAGAGCTGAAGGATCATCCAACACCACCTGGACGCGCGAACGCGTCGCTCCCTTCGAGGTCGTGAGCATAGAGGGTCCGCAGGGATGGACCGTTCGGGCCTCCTCGCGTGTCATGACCAAGATCGCAGAAGAAGTGGCGCGCCATCCTGCCGTGGAGACCGGTGGAGTCCTGGTCGGCACATGTAGTGCACGACTGAGGACGATCATCGTGGTCGATTTGATCGAGGCCCCGCGGGACAGCGTGCGCTCAGCGACCCGCTTCGTGCTGGGGACCGCCGGCCTGAAAGCCGCAATCAAAGCGCGGCACCGGACCAGCGGCGGTACGCTTTTCGACGTCGGTACCTGGCACTCGCATCTGGCGGATCAAGGCCCGTCTGCGCTCGACCGAGCCACTGCCCGGCAGCTCGCGGCGGAACGGCCGCCTCCCTCCGTATTGCTGATCCAGGCTCCCACACGTCTCTACGCCCTCATGCATAATGGAGCGGCCACATGAGAGGGACTTGGCACCGCTATGGAGGCGAAGCAAGTGCGAAGGGACGGACTTGATCGACGCAGCGCCAAGTCGGTCGCGAACAACTACATCGGGCAAATGCGGGAAATCGCAAAATTTCAAATGAAATCGCGTTCGCGGGCCAAATAGCATGAAACGATTCCCTCGGGTTGTCGTCGCTGTCGGACGCGCGGCTGCCCACGCGTTCGGCGAATAGGAACGGCGACTGATTTTACAGAACTTTTCCCGACCGACGGCGACTAGGAAAGATACTGCAATGGCTGAGCAGAACGGATACTTGGCGGAGCTGGCGAAGCTCCGGGAAGCAGACAGCCAAGCCTACCTCAAGCAATGGATTGTTTGGTTGGCGGTCGGATCTGCCGCCGGAGCGGTCGCGTTGCTGTCGTTGGCCGCGCAATCGGGCAATCCCAACTACGCAATTCGCTTTCTGCTGCCATCCCTATGGGCCTTCGCAGCAGGCGTCATCTTTGCAGGGGCGAGCATCGCTCTTCTCTCCAAAAAGCTGGGAGCGATGGCAGAACACTTTGTTCATGCTTATAATCGCGCTCAGATGGAAATTAAGATCGCCGAGACGCCAGAGGTATTCGCATCCCCGCAGCACCTTGCCGACGGAGCAAACGCCGCCCGAAACAAATTGATCTCCGAACAGCATAAGGCACACGCATTCGCCGAGAAGGCGTGGGTCTCACAGACGCTGTGGAGCCGCATGTGGACAGGCTGCGTTATCGTCTCGGCCACTAGATTTATCTTTGGGATCGTGTGGCCCCTCATCCAACTCAGCTTGGGCAGAACCTTGATCCCCTGAAGGTCGCCGCGATTGAAGATCACGGCATCCGATGAACTGAGCCCGCTTGAAAATCAGAAACTTAGAGGGCGTCCTCAAAGGCCATTTGCAGCCTTTTGCTTCTTTGAGATCGCCGGGGCACTTCCTTTTGTCGAAATGGTGGCTGTCCGAGGGCTGACTTCGATTCCGGGGGCGACAAAGCTAAGCGCCATCGCGATCGCGAATAGAACTATGCCATTTCGAATAAGGTCGATAGCAGCGGAGGCTTCGTTTGCGCGGATCAGGTTGACCACCTCAAAGCCGGCGGCAGCTTCATTCATCGATTTTCGAGCGCTTTCGCCGCCGCTAGCAACTGCGTTCATAAACTTGGCGCCATAGCCGAAACGAGGCTTTGGTCGGAGACCTCTAAATCCGATTATTGCGCCGTAGAAGAAAAACACCATCGACAGGAATAGCAACGCGACAATGGTCCATTTAATCGGCGAAGCAGCCAAGCCATCGACGATTGATTTCGCAACGGCACCGCCGACCGTCAGCGCAACGGACAACGCCGCCGTAAGCTTTGAGAGTTTGTCGTCCAGCTCTTTTGCGCGCGTCCACTCTGACTCGATATATTTCTCTATGTCTTCTTCGCTCAGCGACTTAATGTCAGAGAATGACTCTTGCGCGTCGAGCGATTCAAGTTTCTTCACGATTCGACGATTGACGAAAGGCATTCTGAACGCGTCGAATAGACTCGAAAACGGGACTTTAATCATTTGCTGCCCTCCGAAGCCAACTCCATTGCGATGGCTTCCGAGATGCCACGACCGTCCCGATCCAACCAACCCCACTCACCGGTCGGATTGATTTCTATGAACCAATATCGGCCAGCAGATAACGCCAAATCAATCGCGCCATACCCGAGGCCCAGATGCCTGATTAGGGCGAGGCACCGGCGTTGCACTTCGATCGGAAGCTCATGCTCTCGATAGATAAGGTCTGTCTTCGGCGTCAGACGCCAGTCGCCTTCAATACCGCCACCTTCGACTTCGACAGTCGTGCACCAAACGTGCTCACCAATTATCGTCACACGAAGGTCGAGCTTCGGGGAAAGGAGCGCCTGACAAGCGACCGGGACCGCGTGGAAGCTTTCGTCGGCACAGTCAGACCAGTCCGTTACAATCGTATACCCGAAGTGTTGATTATCGTGGTCCGCTAGAAGAACAGTATCAATGCTCTTGACCGCGAGCTTCTGGCCGACGATGCGAGGGACATCGGCAAATCTGTCGTTTGTCACCAATGTTTCGGGCACGTCGAAACCCAGCTTGTAGGCCTCCCTCAGCTGAAATGGCTTCGATTCAGCGCGATATGTTGCGGCTGGGTTATTGAACCAGCGGGCTTCGCTGAAGAGCATCAACCCGCGCATGGCCGCAGACCATTGAGAACGATCAAGCTGCTCCTCGACCGTCAACGCCGTGCCTGGCGTATTTCTAAGAAACGTCGGCTGCCGCCACCATACCGAACGAAGGTTGGTCCCAACCTGCCAAACCTGATCGACATACCGGCAAGTGAGGCGCGCCCTCGCGGGATCCAATTGGAGGCCAACGTCGCGGAGTTGCTCCCTGTTCAATCGAAGGAAGCCAATGCCCATTGTTGACAGATGATAGCAAATACGATCGGTTGAAATATCTGCCAAGCTCGACAAAATCAGTACGTCGACATTGCCCGGCAAAACTATTCTCCTTTTTGATCTTCTCCCGTTTCGATATCATTCTTTTTGGTGGAAGGCGCGCCTCCGTTCTGGAAAGCCACGACTCCGCTCTGATTGCGCCAGACCCCCGCCGAAAAGTCGTACGTCGCATCCGTTGGCTGGCCGTTTCCGCTGGCTTGGTATTTTTTGGCTTTGCGCTGCAAAATATGCATGACGACCCCCGAAATATATTGTCCCCCGTCTTCCTCTAAACGATATCTGAAATCAGTGGGGGCACAAGCTATAGAACGTGACCGGTGTTGGACGGCGACCGGAAGAGCCAACACGTATCCTCAACATGCAGCAGTCCAGTAACGTGCGCGCCAGGAGCGAGCAAGCCTTCCGCGACAGCATCGTCATGTCACCAGAACACGCCGCGTCGTTCAAAGACGCTCATCGCTATCGTCTCGCCAGCGAAGCTCCCGCGTCATTCGCACGTCTGCGCATGCACGAATATCTGCGGGCACCTCGGAAATGGTTGGCGTCGATTAACGGACGGGTGCGCAAACGGGAAAACGAATGAGTGCAACATCGAGAGAACGGATCGTAAAAAATCGTAGAACGTTCGTGCACAGAAACTGCACACGACCCCCTTCTAACTATTTGATTTCGCGAAACTCTCCATCTGTCCGTCGTCAGATAATTTGAGACTGATCAGACATTTCTAGAAGAGAGGCTCTGGTTCATCTGTGGTTAGAGTTTAAGCGGCCTGCAGCTGATGCTGCAAGCGACGGTTTGCGATGGTGTCGCGCTTGATGCGGTGTCGTTCGGCGAGGATTGTCTCAGCCCTGCCGAAGTAGACGTCGGCAGGTGTAACGTTGCCGATGCTCTCGTGGTAGCGGTCATGATTATAGTGTTCGACGAACGCGGCGACCTGACGTTTGAGGTCGTCCGGTAAATAGTAGTTCTCAAGCAGGATGCGGTTCTTCAACGTTTGATGCCAACGCTCGATCTTGCCCTGAGTCTGAGGATGATACGGCGCTCCGCGCACATGCTGCATGTCCTTGGCCCTGAGCCACGTGGCCAGATCATCCGCGACGTAACTCGAACCATTGTCGCTGAGAAGCCGGGGCCGCTGCCTGACGCTGACGTGATCCAGACCAGAGGCGGCCAGTGCCTGATCGAGCGTAGCCGTGACGTCGGAGGCACACATCGTGGGACCTAACCTCCAGGCGACGATGTAGCGCGAGAAGTCGTCGAGCACCGTCGATAGATAGTACCAGCCCCAGCCGGTGATCTTCAGGTAGGTGAAGTCGGTCTGCCAGAGCTGGTTGGCGGCGGTGGTCTTGTCCTTGAACTCGTTCGCCGCCTTGATCACTACATAGGCCGGACTGGTGATGAGGTCGTGCGCCTTCAGCAGCCGATAGACCGAAGCCTCCGAGACAAAGTACTTTCTCTCGTCGGTAAACCGCACGGCGAGCTCTCGCGGCGATAGTTCCGGAAGCTCCAATGCCAGGTCGATGATCTGGCCGCGGACGTCATCCGGGATACGATTCCAGACCCGATCCGGTCGAGAGCGGTGATCTGCCAGGGCCTCAATGCCGCCCGCGCGGTAGCGATCGTACCATCTATAAAACGTGGCGCGGGGGATGCCGAGCTTGTCCAGCGTGCGTTTGGCCGGCAAATGCGACTGCTCCACCAACGCGATGATCTCGGCTTTCTCGGACGCAGGATACCTCATGCCTCGTTCTCCCCATCCCCGTTCATGCTTTTTTTTAGCAGACGGTTCTCCAGGGTGAGATCGGCGACGACTTCCTTCAACGCCGAGGCTTCCCGACGAAGATCTTTCACCTCGCCAGAGGTTGCGGCACGTGCCGTGTCGCCCGCCAACCGGCGCTTGCCGGCTTCCAGGAACTCCTTGGACCAACCGTAATACATCGAGGCGGCGATGCCTTCGCGGCGGCAAAGCTCGGAGATGTTCTCCTCGCCGCGCAGTCCTTCCAGCACGATACGGATCTTCTCCTCCGCCGAATAATGCCGGCGCGTCTGCCGTCGGATGTCCTTCAGCACCTGTTCTGCCGGCGCTTTGCCTGGTCCGGATTTCTGTCTCATCTGCGCTCCAAATTGGCTGCGATGATCCAGAAATCCTCCCTTCCCGAAAACTCCTAAACTGTCTCAAGAGCCCTGACGGCGGACACTCTCCATCCAATCCATCATCGGCGCAACGGAGAAAAGCCGAGACAAGCCTGTCTGATCAGGTCCCGGTAAATCCAATGCGTCCCAACCGCGGCGCGACTTTACTCAAACCTCGCTCCAGATCACGTGAGCAATCGCTGTGACCGGTCCACAGCGCCACAGCCGCGAATGCCGTCAAGCTACCAGCGATAACTCACCCTGCCGAGCACGGTGCGCACGCGCCCGACGTTGCATTGAACAAGGCTGAAGCACCCCACGACATACTGATTGTCGAACAGGTTGCTGACGTTGAGGGAGAAACGCCAGTTGTCGATGTCGTAGCGGGCCATCGCGTCCACCACCGTATAGGCGGGCGCCTCAAACGTGTTCAAAAAGTCTCCCGCGCTGGCCGAGACATAGCGTATGCCGCCGCCGAAGCCGAGCCCGTTCAGTGCGCCCTCGCGGATGGTGTAGTCGGCCCAGAGCGATGCAAGATGCGGTGGCGTCGTCACCGGCCGCTTGCCAAGGTTGGCGTCGTTGCTCTGGGTCACCCGCGCATCGTTGTAGGCATAGGCGGCGGTCAGGTTGAGATTGCTGGTCAGGCTGGCGACCGCCTCGAACTCGAAGCCGCGAGATGTGACCTCGCCGATCTGGATTGAGAACCCCGGATTTGCCAAATCCGCCGTCGTGACATTCTGGCGCTGCAAGTCGTAAACCGCGGCGGTGATCCGCAAGTTCATGTCCCTGGGCTGGTACTTGATGCCCGCCTCATACTGCACGCCGGTCTCCGGCCGGAGCGGCGACCCGTCGAATGTCCTGCCGGAAAGGGGCGTAAAGGATTCGGCATAGCTGACATAGGGAACGACGCCGCTGTCGAACTCGTAGCCAAGCCCGGCCCGCTTGGTGAAAGCCCGATTGTTCTGATCGGTGACCGAGCCGCCAATGATATCCACTATGCTGGTGTCCGCCCAGTCGTGGCGTCCGCCGAGAGTCAAAATCCATTGGTCGAGCTTGATCTGATCCTGAACATAGACGCCGATGAAGTTTTCGGGTTGCCTCTCTGCATATTGATCAGTAGTCGACCAAACAACAGGCGAACCATAAACCGGCGCGAAAACATCGATCGGACCGACGGTCCCATAATTACCTAGGACAGCGGTTTTACCCCGCCGATGGTCCACGCCGAACAGCACGGTATGTTGCAGGGGGCCGGTCATTGCTTTCAGCTCGGCATGATTGTCGATCGCAAACGTATCCCTCGTAACATGTCGGCTTTCCGCCCGGCGATTCACCGTGCGCAGATCTGCGCCTACAGACGTCGGATTGACGTCACGACGCTCCCAACTCTCTCGTGAATATTGAACGTTCTGCCTGAAGGTCAGGCTATCGGTGACGTGGTGTTGCAGATTGTATCCCGCGACAGTCATCTCCGTTCTGTTATAAGTGTCAGGCTCACCGATGAACCGCGTAACCGGGATCCGCCCGTTCGGATTCGGCAGCACCGTCCCCCGCGCGGGAAGGCCGAAGTTCCATCTGCCCTGGTTTCTCTGATGCAGGCTGTACGCCGTGATTTCCGTCTCGGCGGTCGGACGCCAGGTCAACGCGCCGGAGAGAAACGCGCGCTTGTCGTTCGAGAAATCGATGCCGTTGCCGCCCTCGCGCAGCAGGCCGGTGAAGCGATAGAGCAGCTTTCCGTCCTCCGTTACCGGCCCGCCAAAGTCAAAAGCGCCACTCCTCTGTTCGAAGCTGCCACCCTGAAGCTGAAATTCATGAATGGGTTTCTCGGAGGGGCGCTTGGTGACGAGAGCAATCACGCCGCTGGGCTGACCCTGACCGTAAAGGACCGATGCAGGCCCGCGCATCACCTCGATACGCTCCAGCCCGTAAGGCTCGATATCGGACCAGTTCGTGGCGCCACGTAGCCCGTTCAGATAGATCGCCCCGTTAAATCCATCGGCACTGAAGCCTCGCACCTGGAACCTGGGTGCGAATTGCTGCTGGCCGGTACGCTCAGCCAGAACACCCGGCGTATACTGCAGCGTCTCGTTCAGGGTCTGGTTTCTCCGGGTCTCGATCTGGTCGCGCGTCACCACCGAGATCGACTGCGGCACTTCGAGGATCGGCGTGTCGGTCTTGGTGGCGGTGGCGCTACGGCTGGCGACAAAGCCGTTCACCGGACCCCATGCGGTCTCGCCCTGAATATCGATCGTATCGAGCGCGATCGCCCCGGCTGGCGCCGCACCGCCGGCTGCGGCGCTATTTGGCCCGACAAGAGTAGCCGTGTTGGCCCCGGTCAAACTGACATTGATTCCGGTGCCGGCAAGCAACATTCGGAGCGCCTGCGCGGGCGGCATGGCGCCGTTCACAGCAGTCGAGCGATGGCCATCAGTGAGGCGGGTGGAATAGCCGACCTGCCAGCCGCTTGCGCGAATGAAGGCATCGAGCGCCGCGGGCAACGGCTGAGCGGGAATCGAGAACTGAACGGCCCGGCTCTGCGCCGAGGCCGGGGCCGGGGCCGGTTGTTGCGCCAATGACGGAGACGACAAGCCAACGCCTGCGCAGCACAAAATCGTCGACGCCAGCAGCCACGAGGTTATGCGGCGGAGACTTCCAGCCGTAAAGGGAGTCCCCTGCTTGTTCTTTACCGCCTCCAGTCGAAATGCCATCTGCGAAGCCCCGTTTAGTCCCAGAGTCTTTCACCGCTTCATGGAAACGGTGAAAAACTCTGTCCTTATGTTTTGACGCGTTTTCTTCACGCGAACCGGTGTCCGCTTCGCTCGAAAACGCTGGGGTCCACGCGTCCGCTGAATGCGAACGTCGCGCCCTATCACTGAGGACTGAGAAGGACCGCCAATCTCACAAAAAAAGTTTGCGCGGGTCAGCGCAGCACGACGATTCCGCCTGGAAGCACCGTCACGGTCGCACCGGCGGCTTCCGCCAGCGACTGGATCACCAGAAGCGGTTGATCCAGTTTGTAGTTCCCGCTCACCGAGACCTGCTCGATCGCGCTGGTCGCGACGAAGATTCTTCCGGGATAATAGCGGCGCAGATCGTTCAGAACTTCTCCAAAAGGCCGGTCATCGAAACGAATGCGGCCTTCCAGCCACGCGAGCGAACGCTCCGCATCGATTTTCCGGACTGGCGAGATCGATGTCGCCGTCACGCTGACCGTCTCACCCGGCGACAGTGAGGCGTGCTCGCGCGGATGCGCGCGGTTCGCGACCTCCACGACGCCGCGGCTGAGAACCACGTTGTCTTCGCTATCATCCAGTTTCACCGAGAACGCCGTGCCCTTGACTTCGACATCTCCGAAATGACCGGCGACCCGGAACGGAATCGGCAATCCGGAGCGCACGTCGAAATAAGCCTCTCCCTTCAGCACCCTGACGTCGCGCTGTCCGTTCGCGAAGTCGAGGGCAACCGCGCTCCCGGTATTCAATGTCAGGCGCGATCCGTCAGGCAGCGTCACCAACCGCTGTTCACCCGCGGCGGTGACGTAGTCGGCCTGCAGCCGCAGCGACAGGTCGGGCCCTTTCGCCAGTGCAAACGCGACGATCACGGCCGATGCGACGGCGGCCGCCTTCTTGGCGAGCGAGCGCCGCCGCGTTTTCTGCCGTGGAGCAGCAACCCCCGTGGCGTCGGCGACATTTTTGGTGGCCTGCAAGAATTCCGCCGCGCCCCAGACTTCCGTGACCTTCTCGAACGCCGCCGCCCGACGCGGATCGCCATCGAGCCAGGCCCTGAAAGCGCGGCTGGTCGCGGGATCGCCGCTCTGCCCTTGCAGGCGCACGAACCAGTCGAGCGCCTCGGCGGTGAACGGATCGTCCGCGCCGGGCTTTGAAGAACCGCCTGCTTCAGGATCGGCAGGGTTGTCCTGTGTCACTCAAATCGCCCGCGTTGCTGCCTGGAGGTCTCATCAGACGTGGAGGTCTCATAAGATATGACTCCATGCACGATCCGATCTCACAAAAAAAGAGCGGGACGGAATCCAGAAACGGAATCCAGAAAAAGTCCCCGTCAGGACGGGCGCGGGAGAGGCAGGTCTTGGCTGTAGCGTTTTCAAGCGAAGCATGTCCTCGGGCCTGACCCGAGGACGGATGACCTGTTCGCGTGAAGAAAACGCGTCAGATCAAAAACATGGAGCCCGCTTCTGATTGGATCAGAAGCGAAAATCTAGCCGCGCTTTGGCCGCTCCATGGCGGTCATGCAATGTCCCATCGCCAGCCGCACGTCATTATAGACCGTATTCGGAGAGACGCCGAGGTGCTGGGCAATGGCGGGATAGGACCAGCCCTCGATCCGCCTCAGGAGAAGCACCTTTCTCGGCCTTTCGGGAAGCCCGATCAGCGCCTGCTCGAAGAGATGGAGCCGCTCCTTGTCGATCAGCGCCATCTCCGGGGACGGCGCGTCGCAGGGAATATTGAGAACGGCCTTCTCATCGGTGATCGGACATTCGACCTGGGCGCGCCGCTGCTGAAGGCGCTCCTGGTCGACGGCGATATTGCGCGCGGTCCGGAACAGATAGGCTTGCGGGTTCTCGATCAGGCTGCGCTGCGCCGACGCCAGCAGCCGAAGGAAGGTTTCCTGAGTCGCGTCCGCGGCATCCGCCCGATTGCGGAAACGCCGCTGGAAAAACCGGCGAAGCCGGCCTTCCTCCGTCTGCTGCAACTCCTGAACCAACGTCCCGAGCATATCGGGGTCTCCTGTTCAACATCACGGCGGGCGTCGTTCCAAATGCTAAGCCGCCCAAACGGAAAACCACCTACATGACCAACCGAACGACCCGGTCGCACGGTCCCGCCACATGCCAGGATGAACCGGCCGCACCGAGTTTCTTAGCGTGACCGGATTTCCCTCACAAACACAATTATTTAGAATGAGTTTAAGAAGGTCGGCCAGAAAATGAGGTTGAACCCACTCACCATCCATCACATTGAAATCTCGATCCATTACTGGGACTTCATCCGAAGCGGGGATGCCTCATGATCTATTCGGTCAGCGGATGGGCATGCTTACAACTGGGATCAGTCACTGACCCTACTCGGCCGCTATGGACTTATGCAGGTCCGCGCAGGCGTCATCCGCGGCGCGATCGAGAATGAAGATGCTGTCCGCTGGTCCGAAAGCAACGTACTCGCCCGGTCCTTCCGTGACGCGCGCCTCCGTTCGCATGGTGATGTCGTCATCAATATAGATCTTCAGCTTGTTGTCGACAGGCTCGATCATGAAGATACCGCCTTCCGCATCGAGATTCTCACCGGTCATATGGCAGGCGATGCCATCGGCGTGTGCGTAGTTTGAAACGATTGCGCGCCCGTCGGCGCGGTTTGCTTGTTGGTCAAACGCGCATTGTCCGATGGCCCGCCACGGCCGGGTGTCGTTGCGACGCATGATCTCCAGTCGGGCGAAAGTCAGGAGCGGCGTATCGACGCTGTCTGGATAGGTTTCACGCCGCAGCGCGAACCTCATGGACGTCGTCTTCTGATTCGGTTTCTTCGCCAGATGAGCGGCATCGTAATGGCGGGTGAAGCAGGCCTGCGAGCCGGCTGCGTCATCAATAAGATCAGACGCCGCGTGAACGTCAGCGGCAGCAACCGAAATCGCGGTTAGAATTAAGAGCGTTTGTTTGTTCATCCTCGCCTGCATTTCCGTCTGCCCCGTTGAAATGACGGAGTATACCGAAGAGACGTTGGAGGAAGCAGCGGTTATTTCAACTGCACGCGCCTGGGCCGGAATGACTTTTGTTCAGCCCGCGACACCGCCGCGCTTGTCGGATCTCGACAGCACGTTGAGTTCGAGGCGCAGATGATCCGGGTCCGAGAGCTCCTTTTCGATTTCCGCATGAAGATGCCGCCAGATCGGCACTGCCTCAGCGAGAACGGCTCTACCCTCAGGCGTCAGCCGGAGCAATCGGGCACGACCGTCCTTTGGGTCAGCCTTCGTCTCGACAAGACGCCGGCGTTCCAGCGGCTTGAGATTAGCGGTCAGGGTCGTCCTGTCCATGGCCAGCAGCGCCGCCACGCTGCCGAGGTTCGGTGGTTGCGGCCGGTTGAGCGACATGAGCAGGGAGAATTGCCCGTTGGTAAGGCCGACCGGCTTCAGTGCGTCGTCGAACCGGCGTGCGAGCGCGCGCGCCGCCCTCTGGGCGTGCAGACACAAGCAGGTGTCGCGCACCAGAATCGTGGTTTCGAAGGTAGGATCCGAGAATGTACGCATCAGGGAGCTTGACTCCGCGGCCATATTACGTTGATATCAACTCATAGAGAAGATCGTCAATCAACTCCGGTGCCTCATCCCCATCGACGGACACGGAAGGAAGCAGGGGTTGTTCCCAAGGCGATCGATCCTGATGAACTGTCGGCGGGCGGCGAACGTTGATGCCGCTCGACGATGACGACTTCAGCACGCGCCTCGCCTGGATCGCCGGGCGCTCGGGCATGTCCTGCCACCTCCATCCTTACTGATGCGAGTCAACACCCCTGTGGGATAAGGAGACGACCATGAAGATCGTGACCAGCCTCAGCTTCCGGGGCCAGTGCCGCGAGGCATTCGAGTTTTACGCCAAGATCCTCGGCGGGACGATCAAGGCGGCCATTCCGTATGCCGATGCGCCGCCGGACATGCCTATCACGGACGAGAAGTACAAGAGCTGGCTGATGCATTGCTGGCTCGATGCCGGTGACCAGTCGCTGATGGGCGCCGACATGGATGTCGGATGGGCTTCCAACATCGACAAGCCCAAGAACGGCTTCGACGTCACCCTGCACACCCAGGACATGACCGAGGCGCGCCGCTGGTTCGATCAACTGTCGGAGGGCGGAAAAGCGGGCATGCCGTTCTCGGAAACCTTCTGGTCGCCCGGCTTCGGCACGTTGATCGACAAGTTCGGCATCCCCTGGATGATCAACGTCATCCCATCCGCTGACTGGAAGCCGCCGCAGGGTTGATCGCGGGTCCGCGGGCTCAAGCCCGAGGACATGCTTGGCTTGAAAACGCTACAGGCAAGGAATGCGATCGGGCGCCGGCTCCGATGGAGCCGGCATATCGTCCGCGATCGTGCTCAATCCCACGCAAGCGCGCCGCCGTTCTGATATTCGATGACGCGCGTCTCGAAGAAATTCTTCTCCTTCTTGAGGTCCATCGCCTCGCTCATCCATGGGAAGGGATTGTCGGCATCGGGAAACACCGGCGCGAGCCCGAGTTGGGCGCAGCGCCGGTTGGCGATGACATGCATATAGGTCTCGCACAGCGTCGCATTCAGGCCGAGAAATCCGCGAGGCATGGTGTCCCGCCCATAGGCGGCTTCGAGGTCGGCGGCGTTCTTCAGCATGGCGCGCACCTCTTCCTGGAACGGCTTGGACCAGAGATGAGGATTCTCGATCTTGATCTGGTTGATGATGTCGATGCCGAAGTTCAGGTGGATCGACTCGTCGCGCAGGATGTATTGATACTGCTCGGCGATGCCCACCATCTTGTTGCGCCGGCCGAGCGAGAGGATCTGTACGAAGCCGGTATAGAACCACATCCCCTCGAACACGACGTAGAACGCGACGAGGTCACGCAGAAACGCCTGATCCGCTTCCGGCGTACCGGTCTTGAAGCCGGGGTCGTCGAGATGCCGCGTGTGCTTGAGCGCCCAGGCCGCCTTGTCGGTGATCGAGGGCACCTCGCGATACATGTTGAACAACTCGCCCTCGTCGAGACCGAGGCTTTCGACGATGTATTGGAAAGTGTGGGTGTGAACGGCTTCCTCAAAAGCCTGGCGAAGCAGATATTGCCGGCATTCGGGATTGGTGAGGTGGCGGTAGATAGCCAGAACGATGTTGTTGGCGACCAGCGATTCCGACGCTGCGAAGAAACCGAGGTTGCGCTTGACCATGCGCCGCTCGTCATCGGTCAGGCCGTCCTTCGATTTCCATAGCGCGATGTCGGCCTGCATCGAGACCTCCGTCGGCATCCAGTGATTGTTGCAGCCGGAGAGATACTTCTCCCAGGCCCAGCGGTACTTGAGCGGCAGGAGCTGGTTGACGTCGGCGCGGGCGTTGATCATGCGCTTGTCGTCGACGCGCACCCGCGCGCCACCGCGATCGATGTCGCCCAGGCCGGCGGCGTCGGTGGGCGCGTCGGTCTTTGTCGGGCGCGGTGATGAATCAGAGGCTACGTCGTTATGCGCAAGCGCCTGCGGCGGAACAAGTCGTACTGGCGTGGATGGAGAGGTGTCGGACCAATCGAGCATGATCGTGTTCCTGGAAATTGGCGTCAAAATCTTTATCGTCGATGCGCATGCGGTGTGCGCCCTGCTCCCGCACGCGGGGAACGGTAAGCAGACTACTGACACGCCTCGCAGGTCGGATCATCGACGCGGCAGGATTTCCATCCTTCGCTCGCGGAAGCGACCGCGGCATGACCATTCAACGGCGCGACCGATACCGACGCGGCGACCGCGTTGAGCTTGCCGTCCGTACCCTTGAGAGTCGATTTTTCGACATGCGTCGCCGACCGCGAGCGAAGGTAATAGGTCGTCTTCAGGCCGCGCTTCCAGGCGTGGCGATAGAGCGCATCGAGCTTCTTGCCGCTCGGATTAGCGATGTAGAGATTGAGCGACTGCGCCTGGTCGATCCACTTCTGCCGCCGCGCGGCCGCATCGATCAGCCAGGCCGAGTCGATCTCGAAGGCGGTGGCGTAGAGCGCCTTGAGGTCATCGGGAACGCGGTCGATCTCGCCGACGCTGCCGTCGAAATATTTGAGGTCCGAGATCATCACCTCGTCCCACAGGCCGCGCGCCTTGAGATCGCGCACGAGGTGCGCGTTCACCACCGTGAAGTCGCCGGACATGTTGGATTTGACGTAGAGGTTCTGATAGGCGGGCTCGATCGACTGCGACACGCCGCAGATATTGGAGATCGTCGCGGTCGGCGCGATCGCCATGCAGTTCGAATTGCGCATCCCGATGGTCATGACGCGCTGGCGCAACGAGTCCCAGTCGAGACGGCTGGAACGGTCGATGTCGACCTCCGCGCCGCGCGCCTCATCGACAAGCTCAAGCGAATCCAGCGGCAGGACGCCCTTCGACCACAGCGAGCCCTGATAGGAGGGGTAGCGGCCGCGCTCGGCGGCGAGTTCGACCGAGCCGGAGATCGCGTGATAGGCGATCGCCTCCATGCTCTCGTCGGCGAAGGAAACGGCTTCATCCGAGGCATAGGGCAGGCGCAGGATGTTGAGCGCGTCCTGAAAGCCCATGATGCCGAGACCGACCGGCCGGTGCCGCAGGTTCGAGGTCCGCGCCTCCGGAATGGTGTAGAAATTCACGTCCAGCACGTTGTCGAGCATCCGCATCGCGATCCTGACCGTGCGCGCGAGGTGCTCGTGGTCGAGCTTGCCGTCCTTGATGTGGTTGACGAGATTAACCGAGCCGAGGTTGCAGACCGCGACCTCCGTGTTCGAGGTGTTGAGCGTGATCTCGGTGCAGAGGTTCGAGGAATGCACCACGCCGCAATGCTGCTGTGGCGAGCGCAGGTTGCAGGGATCCTTGAAGGTGATCCAGGGATGCCCGGTCTCGAACAGCATGGTCAGCATCCGCCGCCACAGGTCGACGGCGCGGACCTGCTTCGTCACCCGCAGTTCGCCGCGCGCCGCCTTCTCCTCATAGTAAGCGTAGCGCCCGGCGAAAGCCTTGCCGGTGAGATCGTGCAGGTCCGGCGTCTCGTCGGGGGAGAACAGCGTCCACATGCCATCCTCCTCGACACGCTGCATGAAGAGGTCAGGCACCCAGTTCGCCGTGTTCATGTCATGGGTGCGGCGGCGGTCGTCGCCGGTGTTCTTTCGCAGGTCTAGAAATTCCTCTATGTCGATGTGCCAGGTTTCGAGATAGGCGCACACCGCGCCCTTGCGCTTGCCGCCCTGGTTGACGGCGATCGCGGTGTCGTTCGCGACCTTCAGGAACGGCACCACGCCCTGGCTTTCGCCGTTGGTGCCCTTGATGTGAGCGCCGAGCCCGCGCACGCGCGTCCAGTCGTTGCCGAGCCCGCCGGCATATTTGGAAAGCAGCGCGTTGTCCTTGATCGCCTTGAAGATGCCGTCGAGATCGTCGGCGACGGTCGTGAGAAAGCAGGACGAGAGCTGCGGGCGCAGCGTGCCGGCGTTGAATAGCGTCGGCGTCGAGGCCATGAAGTCGAACGACGACAGCAGGTCGTAGAACGCGATCGCCTTCTCCTCGCGGTCGATCTCACGCAGCGCCAGACCGCACGCGACCCGCATGAAGAACGCCTGCGGCAGCTCGAAACGCACGCTTCGGACGTGCAGGAAGTAGCGGTCATAGAGGGTCTGGAGTCCGAGATAGTCGAATCGCAGATCGCGTTCGGGCTTCAGCGCCGCCGCGAGCCGGTCGAGGTCGAAGCGGCCGATCTCCGGATCGAGCAGTTCATGGTCGATGCCGGCCCGCACATAGCTAAGGAAATAGTCCGCATAGCGCTCCGCCATCTCGGCCTGCGTGGCCTGCTCAAGCCGCCCCGCGACAAAGCTCAAGGCCTCGCGGCGCATCTTGTCGAGCAGCAGCCGGGCGCTGACCTTGGCGTAATCGGGATCGGTCTCGACCAGCGTGCGGGCGGCCAGGATCGGTGCCTGCGCCAGTTCATCCACGCTGATGCCGTCATAGAGGTTGCGATGGGTTTCCGTCAGAATGGCCGAGGCGGAAACATCTCCAAGCCCCGCGCAGGCCTCCTCCACCACGGCAGTGAGGCGCGGGGTGTCGAGAGCGATCAGCGATCCGTCCGCCGACTTCATCCGCAGCGCCGCTTTCGCCGCCGCCGCGCCGCCCTTCTTCGACTTCGATTCCTGCGCCTTCGCGCGCTCGCGGGCGCGCTCCTCGCGATAGAGCACATAGGCGCGCGCGACCTTGTGATGCTCGCTCCGCATCAGCGCGAGTTCGACCTGATCCTGAATGTCCTCGATGTGGAAGGTGCGGCCGGCGTCGGAGCGTCGCGTCAGGCTGGCGACGATCTGATCGGTCAACCCGGTGACGATGTCGTGGACCCGGCGCGAGGCGGCGGCGCTGTTGCCCTCGACCGCCAGAAACGCCTTGGTGAGCGCGACCGCGATCTTGGCGGAATCGAACGGCGACACCGAGCCGTTGCGCCGGATGACTTGACAGGCCGGTTCGCTCGACGGCGCCGTGGCCGCGGCAGACAGGGACGGACGCACGATACGCGCAGCAGGTACAGTTTCAGTTGCAGCAGACATCGCTCACCCCGGTCTGGTTGCGAGCCGGGGTCTAGCCGGGACGCGCGCAGAAAAACGCCGCGATGAGGTCGCGATTCCTGCCGTGCGGCCCGCCGGGACACCCCGCCCAGGGACATTCTTTTTTTGCCACGGCAGGTCTACTGACTTGCGGGTCCAGGCATCGGTCCGGTCTTCCCAGAGCCTTGCAGCCCCAGTGACACTCAAGTGGACTTCGGCTCGCCGCTTACAGTTGCGGGGGCAGCGCCGGCCTTGCCCGGATCACGGACCGAGACGCACCGGCTTCCCTCTTAGCTCTCGGTGTTGCGACTCGAGAGACCTTGGCCACTATATTTAGTAGCTACAGCACATTCGGAGTCAATGAATCGTTTTCGAATCCGGACGCCAATGCTCGCAATCCACAAGCGAGGCCGGATACAGCCCGGACGAAATTTCCACCAATCGATTGACCGGCCCTTGACGCTCCGGCTGTTCAGACCATTATCCCGGCGGACAGGCTGCGGCGTTGTTCCCGCGCCTCAACCGTTGAGCCTGACCGTGACCGAATTCGTCCGACCGAATCTGACGCCCCCGAACGGACAGAAGAAAGTGCTTCTGCACTCCTGTTGCGCGCCGTGCTCCGGCGAGGTGATGGAGGCGATGCTGGCGTCGGGGATCGATTACACGATCTTCTTCTACAATCCGAACATCCATCCCCTCAAAGAATATCTGCTGCGCAAGGACGAGAACGTCCGCTTCGCGGAGAAGCATGGCGTGCCGTTCGTCGACGCCGATTACGACAAGGACAACTGGTTCGCCCGCGCCAGGGGGATGGAGTGGGAGCCCGAGCGCGGAGCGCGCTGCACCATGTGCTTCGACATGCGATTCGAACGCACCGCGCTCTATGCGCATGAGCATGGTTTTCCGGTGATGACGTCCTGCCTCGGCATCTCCCGATGGAAGAACATGGCGCAGATCAACGACTGCGGTCATCGCGCGGCCGGACGTTATCCCGGTGTGTCATATTGGGACTTCAACTGGCGCAAGGGCGGCGGCGCGCAGCGGATGATCGAGATCAGCAAGCGCGAGCAATTCTATCAGCAGGAATATTGCGGCTGCGTCTATTCGTTGCGCGACACCAATCAACACCGCCGGAATCATGGCCGGGCACCTATCGTGATCGGGACGCAATTCTACCGGCAAGGCGAGGAACCGGACGCGACATAAGATTCGTCCGTGCCGGTTGACGGCCCGTGGACGCTGGCCCATAGGATGGGGGGTCGAGGTTCTCCGGGACGATTCACGCCCGGAGCTAAGAGGGAAGCCGGTGTGTCTTCGGATAAAGCCGGCGCTGCCCCCGCAACTGTAAGCGGTGAGCCGTGGTCCATCATGCCACTGGGTGTTGTCCCGGGAAGGCCGGACCAAAGCTGAGACCCGCGAGCCAGGAGACCTGCCCCGGCAACATAGTCGTCCTCGGGCGGGGTGTCCCGGTGGTGCGCTTGCGGTCTCGATGGCGGCGCGCCGCCAGGATTCCCATGCCGCGTCGCTAAGGCCCAGCCCCCAACACATGGGGTAAAGCCAGTGTCTGTTTCCTCTCCTCTTCCCGTGGCTACGCTCGGCACGCCGCGCATCGGTCCGCGCCGCGAACTGAAAACCGCGCTCGAAAGCTACTGGTCCGGCAAGTCCGACGAATCCGCATTGCTTGAAGCGGCGGCCGGATTGCGCGCCGCGAACTGGGCGCGCCAGAAATCGCTCGGCGTCACCGTCATCCCGTCGAACGATTTCACCTTCTATGATCATGTGCTCGACACCAGCGTCATGGTCGGCGCGATCCCGGACATCTACGGATGGAAAAGCGGACCCGTGCCGCTCGCGACCTATTTCGCGATGGCGCGAGGCGCCCAGGGCGGGAATGACGATGCGGCCTGCGCGCATGGTCATCAGGGCGACGGTCACGCTCATGGCGCGCCGGCGCAGGAAATGACCAAGTGGTTCGACACCAACTACCACTACATGGTCCCTGAATTCACCAGCGGCCAACGGTTTCAGCTCTCTTCGCTCAAGGCCATCGATGAATATCGCGAGGCCAAGGCGCTCGGCTACCAGACCCGGCCGGTGCTGCTCGGTCCCGTCACCTATCTGAAACTCGGCAAGAGCAAGGACGCGAATCTCGATCCGCTGTCGCTGCTTCCTGACTTGCTTCCGGTCTATATCGATGTGCTCAAACGCCTTGCGGCGGAGGGCGCCGAGTGGGTGCAGATCGACGAGCCCTGTCTCGTTCTCGATCTCGACGACGCGACCCGCAAGGTGTTGCGCGCGGCTTATGAACAGCTCGCGGACGCGCTGCCGAAGCTGAAGGTCATGCTGACCACTTATTTCGGCGGGCTCGGCGACAACCTGGATGCCGCATTGTCGCTGCCGGTCACGGGACTTCACATCGATCTCGCTCGCGCGCCGGACCAGCTCGAGGCGGTAGCGGCAAAGGCGCCGCACGATCTGATCCTGTCGCTCGGCGTGATCGACGGCCGCAATATCTGGCGCGCCAATCTTCCCGCGTTGCTCGACCGCCTGGAGCCCGTCGTCTCCGAACGCGGCGCCGATCGTGTGCAGATCGCGCCCTCCTGCTCGCTTCTGCACGTGCCGATCGACGTATCGCTGGAAACCGATCTCGACGCGGAGTTGAAGAGCTGGCTCGCCTTCTCGGTGCAGAAGATGGGTGAGCTTGCGACGCTCGGCGAGGCGCTCGCCAAGGGCCGCGCCTCGGTCGCCGACGCCCTGAAAGCATCGGCGGACGCGGCCGCTGCGCGCAAGGCGTCGCCGAAGGTTCACGACGCCAAGGTCGAGGGCCGGATCGCGGCCGTCACCTCCGACATGGCGCGGCGCAAGAGCGCGTTCGCAGAGCGCGCGAAATTGCAACGCGAGCGCTTCGGGCTGCCGCCGTTCCCGACCACCACGATCGGTTCATTCCCGCAGACCGCCGAGGTTCGAAAGGCGCGCTCGGCCCACGCCAAGGGGACGCTGAGCGACACCGACTACGAGAAATTCCTGCAGGAGGAGACGGCGCGAACCATCCGCTGGCAGGAGGACATCGGCCTCGACGTGCTGGTGCATGGCGAGTTCGAGCGGAACGACATGGTGCAGTATTTCGGCGAGCAGCTGTCCGGATTCGCGTTCACCCGGCACGGCTGGGTGCAGAGCTACGGCTCGCGCTGCGTCCGCCCGCCGGTCCTGTTCGGCGACGTGTCCCGGCCCAGACCGATGACCGTCGGCTGGTGGAAATACGCACAGTCCCTGACCGCGAAGCCGATGAAGGGCATGCTCACCGGCCCCGTCACCATTCTCAACTGGTCCTTCGTGCGTGACGACGTGCCGCGCAGCCTCGCCTGCCGGCAGATCGCGCTTGCGATCCGCGATGAGGTCTCGGACCTGGAGCAAGCCGGCGCGACCATGATCCAGATCGACGAGGCCGCGCTGCGCGAAGGGTTGCCGCTGCGCCGGTCGGAATGGAAGACCTATCTTGACTGGGCCGTCGAATGCTTCCGTCTGTGCGCCAGCGGCGTCGCCGACGCCACGCAGATCCACACCCACATGTGCTATTCGGAGTTCAACGACATCATCGACGCGATCGCGTCGATGGACGCCGACGTCATCTCCATCGAGACCTCGCGGTCCAAGATGGAACTGCTCGACGCCTTCAAGACCTACAAGTACCCGAACGAGATCGGCCCCGGCGTCTACGACATCCACTCTCCGCGTGTGCCGGCGGTCGATGAGATGACCGGGCTGCTCAAACTTGCACGCGAGCGCCTTTCCGACAGGCAGATCTGGATCAATCCGGATTGCGGGCTGAAGACCCGCAAGTGGGAAGAGGTCAGGCCGGCGCTCGTCAACATGGTGGAGGCGGCGAAGCTGATGCGTTAACGACAGCTGAGGCATCAGCACCGTCGTCCTGATGGCCGGGCATAGCCGATCGAAGAACGGCGTCGCTTCACTCGCCTATGGTCCCGGCCATCCATGTTTTTGATCCGGCTGAACCTATCGCGCTCACCTATCGCGCTCTATGGTAGATAACAGGGGGTAGATAACAGGCCCCTTGCCGCGCCTCTTCAGTTTGAGTCTGATTGGGGTCCGGCCGGATCGAAACGTCAAATCCGCAGGCAGGAGCGGATCCCGAAAGCTTTACGCTTTTCCGGGCCGGCGCCGTGCGATCGCTTGCCATCACGCCGTGGCTGCGATTTTATGCCATAGGTGTGATTTGACGAGAACGCAGGCGGGAGAGCATCCGCCGTGCGGCAAGCGAGGAGACAAGCGATGACCGCGTTTCGGCCCCTGATTCTGGCGGTTGTTGCTATGGGGAGCCTGATGCTCTCGGCCACGCCCGGCTTTACGCAGCGGTTCGACGGCGATCAGCCTGGTCTCGTTGCCGATGATTCGTTCCAGCTCGACCCGGAATACCGCAAGCAGGTGGTGCTCTATCGCACGACCGAGCCGCCCGGCACCATCATCATCCAGACCGCGGAACGTCACCTTTATCTCATTCAGGGCAACGGCCGCGCGATCCGCTACGGCATCGGCGTCGGCCGCGCAGGCTTTCAATGGCAGGGCATTCTCAATATCACGCGCAAGGCGGAATGGCCGGACTGGACCCCGCCCCCGGAAATGATCGCGCGCCAGCCTTACCTGCCCCGCTTCATGGCGGGCGGCCCCGGCAATCCGATGGGAGCCCGCGCGATGTATCTCGGCACCACTGTCTATCGCATTCATGGCACCAACCAGCCCGATACCATCGGGACCGCGATTTCCTCGGGCTGCTTCCGCCTGGTCAACGCCGACGTTATCGATCTCTATGATCGCATTCCGGTCGGCACGCGGGTGATCGTGCGGCAGAAACCCAAGCTTTAATTCATCATCACGTCATTCGCGCCGATACTTTCCGACATTGCGAGAGGGGCTATCCATGCGGACATTTCGAGGCGGTCTCCTGATAGGCCTCGCCATCGCCACCGCCATCGCTGCGATGGCGATCACCTATGAGCGCTATGATACCAAGACCCTGAAACGGACACTCCGCCGCGACGCGGTGCTGTGCGGCGTCAACACCGGCCTGCCCGGTTTTTCGAGTTCGGACGAGAAGGGCAACTGGTCCGGCTTCGACGTGGATTTCTGCCGCGCCGTCGCGGCCGCGATCTTCGATGATCCATCGAAGGTGAAGTTCGTTCCCCTCGCCGCCGACGAACGGTTCAAGGAATTGCAGAGCCGCAAGGTCGACATCCTCGCACGCAACTCGACCTGGAGCATGTCGCGGGAAACCAATTTCAATCTCTACTTCCCGGCGGTCGCCTATTATGACGGCGAAGGCTTCATGGTCCGCACCTCGCGCAAGGCCGACTCCGCGCTCGATCTCGGCGATACCAAGATCTGTGTCCAGTCCGCCACCACGACCCAGCTCAACCTTGCTGATTATTTCAGGGCCAATAACCTGAAATACGAGGAGATCAGGTTCGAGAAGCTGGAGGATGTGCTGAGGGCCTATGACGAGGCCAGATGCGATGTGGTGACCGCCGACGTTTCGCAGCTCTACGCACTGAGGCTGCGGCTGACCAAGCCCAATGAGAGCTTCATCCTGCCCGATGTGATCTCGAAGGAGCCTCTGGCGCCTGTTGTCCGCCAGCGCGACGACGACTGGATGATGATCATCAAATGGACGCTCTACGCGATGATCAATGCCGAGGAACTCGGCGTCACCTCGAAGAATATCGACGAGGCGATGAAATCGACCAAGCCCGACGTGATGCGGCTCGTCGGCACCGAAGGGCAATATGGCGAGGCCCTCGGACTGACGAAGGACTGGGCGGCGCGTATCATCCGCCACGTCGGCAATTACGGCGAGGTCTACGACCGCAATATCGGGACCGAGTCGAGGCTGAAGATTCCGCGCGGCCTGAATCAGCCCTGGAACGCCGGCGGTATCATGTACGCTCCGCCGCTGCGATAAACTTCCTGAGCGGAATGGGCATGGGGTGAGAATCAGACGCCGCTCACTCCGGGTTCATTCCGGCTCGCGTTCAAACGTCAGGATGAGATTGTTGGCGGGCATATCGGTGATCTCCGCGAGCGTCAGGCCATTGTGCTTCGCCAGCGCCGCGACCTCGTCAATGTCGCGCACGCCCCACTCGGGATCGGTGTTGCGAAGACCGGCGTCGAACGCCTCGTTGCTCGGCGCGGTATGCCGCCCGTCCCGCTTGAACGGTCCATAGAGAAACAGCCGTCCATCCGGGCGCAGACAGTGCGCGGCGCCCGCGAACAGACCCTCGGCGACACGCCACGGCGCGATATGGATCACATTGGCGCAGAATACCGCGAGCAGCGCGCCGGGCCTCTCGCTCATTTCCGCCAATTGCCCTGGGTTCGACAGGTCGATCCGCCGGGGTGGCCGGACGTTGGCGAGGTTCTCGCGGGCGGTCCACGCCGCGATGCTGCGGAGATGATGGTCGTTGAGATCGGTCGGCCACCAGGTGACGCCGGGCGAGTGCCGCGCAAAGAAAACGACGTGCTGCCCAGTGCCGCTGCCGGCCTCGAGCACATCGCCTGTCTTGCCGCGCAGGAATTTTTCGAGAACCGTCCAGATCGCGACATGGTTGCGGTGAAACGCCGCCGCGTCGAGGCGGTCATCGGCTGTCCACGGCCGGCGGTCGTTGCCGATGTCAGGGTTGTCGGCCATGAGACGTTGCCTTTCATTCCGGCGCAATGCCTGCACGCTCGCCGATGACGGCGGCGAGGTCGCGGTGCGAGGAGCGACACGGATCCAGGATGCGGACCGTGAAGACGGAGATCAAGCCCGAATCACGACTCCGCAGTCTCGCGCTACTGCCCTTGGAGGGACGGCTGGAGAAACTCCTCGAATCCCCGACCGGAAGCTTGCCAAAGGCAAGGCGCGCGACGTACGCTATCATTACCGGTGTTCTCCGAACTGCTCGGGCGATCCTGCGATGGGATTTGCCCGGGAATCTGCACGCGCCTGAGCAGCAATGCGTGCGACAGGATCGCGACGACCACAGGAGGTATTTATGCGTCATATCATTGCCGCGGCGGGACTGCTGATTGCATTCACCTCGCATGGCTTCGCCACCGAGTCGCAACCCGTCGACACTCAACCTCCCGAGCCGCAACATCGCCTTGTGATCCAGGTCGACCACAACGATCGGCACACCATGGACTTCGCACTGACCAACGCCACCGACGTAATCGAATACTATCGCGGCCTTGATCAGACCGTGGCCGTCGAAATCATGGCGTGCGGCCCGGGCCTCCATATGCTCCGAATAGACACCTCGCCTGTGAAGGAGCGCATCAAGCGTATCCGGGAAAGCGCATCCCCCAGCAGGATCCAGTTCTCTGCCTGCAACAACACCAAGGAGAACATGGAGAAAAAGGAAGGCCGTCCGCTCGAAATGCTGCCGGGAACGATGATCGTGCCTTTGGGCGTGGTGCGGCTGTTGGAGTTGCAGGAGAAGGGTTGGAGCTACGTGCGGCCGTGACCAGCCGCTGACTGTGATGTCCCGAAGCGCTCCCTAGAGCCTTTCTGTTTCCGATAGAATCAGAAGCGGACCCTATAATTTTGATTCGACGCGTTTTCTTCACACGAACCGGATTCCATCCTTAGGGCTCAAGCCCGAGGACATGCTTCGCTCGAAAACGCTCGAGGTGACCGCGCGCCAGACTGTGCCCGGTTGCAATCGCCTGCGTGCAGCATAGATTTGCTGGAGCCGTCACGGGCAAGAAAGAACCGCACGGGGGGCAGAGTTGTAACAGGGGACAGGTCGTACGATCATGATCTTTCGCCAGCTGTTCGACAGCGTCTCCGGAACCTACAGCTACCTGATGGCGAGCCGCGCCGGAGGCGAGGCGCTGATCATTGATCCGGTACTGGAGAAGGTCGACCGTTACTGCCAGTTGCTGCGCGAGCTCAACCTCAGGCTTGTGAAGGCCATCGACACGCATCTTCATGCCGATCATATCACCGGGCTCGGCGAACTGCGGGATCGCACCCAGTGCGTGACCGTGATGGGCGAGCAGACCAGGGCCGACGTGGTGTCGATGCGAGTCAGCGATGGCGACAAGGTCAATATCGAGGGCATCGGTCTCGACGTCATGTATACGCCGGGCCACACCGACGATTCCTACAGTTACCTCATGGGTGACCGCGTCTTCACCGGCGACACGCTGCTGATCCGCGGCACCGGCCGCACCGATTTCCAGAACGGCAGCGCACGCGCGCAATATGATTCGATCTTCAATCGGCTTTTGAAACTGCCCGACGAGACCATGGTGTTTCCCGCGCACGACTACAAAGGCGACACGGTCTCCACCATCGGCGAGGAGCGGCGCCACAACCCGCGGCTTCAGGTGCGTTCGATAGACGAATATGTCGAGCTGATGGACAACCTGAAACTGCCGAACCCGAAGCTGATGGACGTGGTGATTCCCGCCAACATGCATGTCGGCCTCAGGCAGGACGACCTGGCGAAGCAGGGCCTTGCAATGACGCCGCGAGAGGCGATCGCCCGGCTCGGCCAGCCCGACATCCTGCCGGTCGATCTTCGCGAAGCTCACGAGCGAGCCAGGCACGGCACGCTGGCCGGCGCGCTGCATGCGCCCTACCCCGACATCGCCGACAGCCTGAAGCCCGGCGGCATGTTGCGCGAGGTGGCCGCCGCAACCGGACGACGCATCGTGTTCTTCTGCGCCTTCGGCGAGCGCTCAGCCATGGCCGTCACCGCGGCGAAGGACGCCGGCCTGACCAACGCGGTGCATATCGAGGGCGGCATCGACGCCTGGAAAAGAGCCGGCGGACCGGTGGTCGCGGACTGAATCAGCGGGATCCTCGACTTTCGCGCCGTTCAATATCGCCCATCACGGTGTCTCGTTCGCTTCAGGATGGACGGCCGCATGACGGACGGCTCACCGCGGAAGCGCGATAACGATATCGGCGCCATCGCTCACGCCATAGGGTGTGCGGATTGCGATTGTGAACGCGAACTTTCGTACCAATCATCCATACGGAGCGCGCTTCTCAACAGCGAGTCATCGTACTCCACGCCGGTGTCGGTGTTCTTGGCAATGTAGAGGGCCTGGTCCGCAAGGCCGAGGAGTTCATCGAGATCGGCCGCTCCACAATAACACAGCGCGTAGCCGACGCAGGTCGTCACGCTGATTTCATGCCCATGGACCAGGAATGGTTCAGCGATCGCGGCGCGAAACTGCTGCGCCTGCGCCGCGGCTTCATCGGGATCGTGGAGGTCGCGCTGGATGACGGCGAACTCATCGCCTCCCAACCGCGCGACAATGTCGCCAGGCCGGAGCGTCTGTATGAGGCGCATGGCGATCGCCTTGAGCAAACCGTCACCGACGGGATGGCCGAACACATCGTTCACAGGCTTGAAGTTATCGAGATCGAGGCAATGCACCGCAAGAAGCCGCTGGCCGGAACCGACCGCGATATGGCTGTCGAACCATTCGCGCAATGCGAGCCGGTTCGGAAGCGTGGTCAGGACGTCCCGTCGCGCCAGCGCTTCGAACGTCAGCCGCCTCGCGATCTCGGTGCTGGTGACGCGCCAGCGGGCGAGCAGGCTCTGGCAGCCGCCGGCGAGCAACGCCGACGTCATTGCCGCGGTAATCCAATAGATCGGCTCATGGTGCCACGCAGCGACCAAAATGGTGGGGACGATCGCAACCAGCATGCTTGTAATGGCGATCCGCGGTCGCAAGCCCACACCCGTCGCCGCACCGGCACCATAGCCGACGAGCAGGCATATCATCAGCATATGGAACCGCGCGGGGTCGAGCATGAAGACGTAGGCGGCGGACACGCCCAGCACGACGGCGAACTGATAATAAGCCAGCGCAAAGCGCTTCTCCAGCGCGCGTGCTCGGGTGATCTCGAGGTCGGACGCCGCGGCCTCTGCGCGGCCCCCTATCAGAATCCAGATCCGCGCGGCATTGGACAGCAGGCCGATGAACGAAAAGACCGCGAGCACCCGATCACCGGCTTCGAAGGCCATGACGCTCAGCGACAGAACATAGCCGATCGACATGATCGTCGTTGGTATCAGCGTGGTGTAGAGACTCCGGACGAGCTCAACGTAGACGCCGTCCCGCACTGTCTCGGTTCGAAATGGCATCCCCGTTCCGCCGCCTTCCTCTCTTGCGCGTGTCTTGCCACCAATACTACGCGCCAGGTGATTAACACCATTAGCTAGATGTCATCCGGAGCAAGGTAGCGGTTCACGCAGACCTAAGGCATCTCTTCAAATTGTGAACATCGGCCTCGAAAACGTGAAGCCTGATCACCTGGCGGATCGCGGTCAGGGAACTTCGTCGAAGCCGGGCTTGCCAGAACAGTCGTTTGACCCCTCAGGCCTCCTACCCGCTACGGTGGCCCACCCTAAGTATAAAACCCTATCGGAGACCTTCGCTGCCGCTGGGTTCCCGAGCGGTGATGTCGCGCGGACAAGATCCCGTCCCGCGCAATCGACATACCTGGATGGGTAGGAACGGTTCCAGGGCACGCACCGGCTGACCGCTCCTTCCAACAGAACCGCCTTCGGTCCGGCCGCATGCTCAGAACGGAACGAGAAGAAGGGCGGAACGAGAAGGAAGGATGACGTTAACGGAGGTACCCGGAGGGAAGAACCGCCGAGGCGGTGGTAAGCGCCTCAGCGGTCGTAGCCAGCGCCAAAGGGACGAGTAAAATGGCGCTGGCTGCGGTCAATCATATCAGACCGAATGGAATCGTAGGTGCAACTCCGCGTGATTCATTCCGGCTCAGTACTTGAACTCCGGCGTCGATTTGAGCTGATCCTTGGTGACGTTCAGGACCGCACGATCCGGAAACCACTCCCGTTTCGTGTCGGAGGTCTGCCCCGTACTCGCCTTGTCCGCCTTGTTCGCGAACTTCAGACTGTCCATCGCGACCAGGACGTAGTGCGTTCCCATTCCGAGGAAGCCGCCCGCCTCGATAACAACGCCTTTGACCTGGCCTTGCGCGTTGATGATGACGTCGGAAATCTCTCCGACCTTTTCGTTCGCCTCGTTATAGATGTTCACGCCCGACATCTTGGACGCGCTCCAGTCTCCCGTCGCGGCGATCGGGGCAGCCGCCTGCGAGGGTGTCTTTGCGGTCATTTCAGCGAATGATGCAGTCGGGAGAACGAAGAGAAGTGCCGCAGCGATGCTAAGTGCTTTCAAGTGAACCTCCTTGGTTTGAAAATTGAAAACACCCCGCGATCGCCTTCGTTCCTATGTCCAGAACGTAACACAGGAGCAGATATCTCAAGTGCAGATATCTTAAGTGAAGGCATTGGAAGGTGAGGGCATCAGAAAATCGATACCCCTGCGGTCTGCTGCTGAAAGACATCGAGGCTGTCGGCGGCGAGGGCGATTGATCGAGATCGAACTCATTCGGATTGTTCGATCACCTTGAGCTCTCGAACTCTATATGTCTTGCCATCGATGCGAAACTCGACCTTGTCGCCCGGCTTGACACCCTCGCTCAACGTGGGCGGCTCGACCTGAAACACCATTTCCATCGGCGGCATCAGGCCCACGATCTCTTCGTGATTGATCGTCAGAGATCCTGTCGCCGGATTGATGGCCGTCACAAAGCCGACCGCTTGAAACAAGGCATCAGACCGGTCCCGGGTTTCGTTTTTGGCTTTGTGAACCTGGACCAGCAGAAACTCCGTGCCCCGCGCTCGGGCGGCCGCGCCGTCCCCGGAGGAGAAAGCGTGAGCCTTGCCGAAGTCGAGGATTACCGCCGTGGCGGCGATGGTCCATACGAAAATACGATATCTCATGGCATGTCCCGAATTGGCCGGCACGAATCTTCCGCATTGCGCGCACCGAACCATACTAGCTGTTTGATCCCGGCATTTGATGGTGCATTATTTTCCGGAGAATGGAAGGATGCGCTATGGGACAGGTTCTTCACGGGAGCGCCACGACGACAGAGGCAATCCGTCGAGCAATACAAAATAGTGAAGAGAGCCTGAGAGCGCTGTCGAAACGCTACGGGATCAACCAGAAGACCGTCGCAAAATGGAAGAAGCGGACCTCGGTGGCCGACCTTCCGACGGGACCGAAAGATCCGCGCTCGACGGTGCTCTCATCCGAGGAGGAGGCGATCATCGTCGCCTTCCGCAAGCATACCCTGTTGCCGCTCGATGATTGCCTCTACGCGCTTCAGCCAACGATCCCGCACCTGTCGCGGTCTTCATTGCATCGCTGCCTGCACCGTCACGGCATCAGCCGGCTCCCGGAGGTCGAAGGCGACAAGCCGATCAGGAAGACGTTCAGGAGCTACCCGATCGGCTACTTCCACATCGACATCGCCGAGGTGCAGACGGCTGAGGGCAAGCTGCGCCTGTTCGTGGCCATCGACCGCACTTCGAAGTTCGCCTACGCCGAGCTCCACCAAGAGGCGGGCAAGATGGTCGCGGCTCAGTTCCTGCGCAACCTCATCGTGGCAGTTCCCTATGCCATCCACACGGTGCTGACGGACAACGGCATCCAGTTCACCAACCACGCCCGTCACAAATATGCGTTCCACCACATCTTCGATCGCGTCTGCGACGAGAACGGCATCGAGCACAGGCTCACCAGGATCAACCATCCCTGGACCAACGGACAGGTGGAACGGATGAACCGCACCATCAAGGACGCCACCGTCAAGCGCTTCCACTACGACAATCATGACCAACTGCGCCGGCACCTTCAGGACTTCATCAAGGCATACAACTTCGGTCGAAGGCTGAAGACGCTCAAAGGCCTCACACCCTACGAGTTCATCTGCAAACGATGGACTTCAGAGCCCGATCGATTCATCATCGATCCAATCCATCAAATGCCGGGACTGAACATCAGTTCAATCCCAGGAGAAAGTAATGCATCGTCGTGAATTCGTGACCGCCATCGGAACCGCGGCAGCCGTCGTCTCGGCGGCTCAAGCCTTCGCCGTCACGGCGGACGCCGCCACCGGCGAATCGATGCACCCGGCAAAATACAAGGCTCTGGAAGAAGCCATCGCTCATTGCATCTCGGCAGGCGACGCCTGCATGCGGCATTGTCTCGGCATGTTAAGCATGAAAGACGTAAGCATGGCCGGCTGCACGAACGCGACCTATCAGGTGATTGCCGGCTGCACGGCGTTGCGAACACTGGCGGCGGTCAACTCGCACCACGTTCCGGCCCTGGGCAAGGTCGTCGCGCAGATGTGCACGGATTGCCAGAAGGAATGCGAGAAATTCCCGGATGTGGCGGAGTGCAAGTCGTGCGGCGATGCGTGCAAGACCTGCGCCGAAGAATGCCGTAAGGTGGCGGCATAAGACGGCCCCGGCCGCCCGCTCAGGGAAGACCCCATAGCGCAGCGACGAGACTGGCGGTAGAACCCGGGCGTTCACGCCAGCATGGGCTATTTGAGAACGCTAGAGCATGATCCGTTCAAGTTGAATCGGACCATGCTCTAGAGATTATTGTCTGGTCGCATTTTCTTGCGGCGAACCGGTATCCACTTCGCCGGAAAATGCTCTACGGTGAAAACGCGGTAGCCAGACATAACGGAGCCCGAACCGGCCGGGGCATCTTCTCGACAAACCAACCCCGCCATGGTAGTTCCCTGCGCGAAAGGCTAAGGGATCATGCGCCGGCGGCTGGGAAGATTTCTTCCGATCGTCATGTTTGCGATGCTGGTGCAGATATTCGCACCCGTAGCCGCCTGTCTGGCGTTCAACCCGGCCACGGCCGATCCGCTGGTGGGCGCGATATGCTCGCACGCGTCCGACCCGAGTTCTCCGCAGGACCGTGAGAACGATCCGCAGCAGATGCACGGCGGCGCCTGTGCGTTGTGTTGCGTCATTCAGGCTGCAACTCCGCCCGCCGATCCGCAAGCCTTCGCGGTCGGGATCGAGCGTGACGCGAGCACCGTCATCTGGCGCGGCGCGGTCTTCGGGCCGCCGCCTTTCCCCGTTGACGCCAACGCGCAGGCGCGCGCGCCCCCTTCCATTTCCTGATTGACCAAATCTGCGATCACCGCGACTGCATCGCTGCGGCGAGGCGCGTTTGATTGAATGCCTTGTTTGATTGAATGCCTTGGGCGATCGCCCGCATCAGGAATATGCCATGTTTCGTTCTTGCCTCCTTTCGAGCGCCGGCGCGCTCGCGTTATTCGCTGTTTGCGACGGGGCCGCGGCGCAGACGGCGGCCTCGACACTGCCAGCCATCACGGTCGACGCCCCGCGCCAGGCCCAGCCCAGCCCGCGCAAGAAGAGAGCGGTCGTCCAGCGCGGCGCTCCGAGATCCTTGCGGCCGCAGCCGGCCGTGGCGGTGATGCCGTCGCCGGCGCCTACGGAGTCGCTGCTCGCGACCCTTCACCGGGCGCCGATCGGACAGCCCCAGACCACCATCGGCCGCGATCAGTTTGACAACAGGCCGTCATTCTCCGTGGCCGACGTGCTGCGTGACAGTCCCGGCATCTCCGTCAAGCAGGGGAACGGCCCGCGCGACTTCGGCATCTCGATCCGCGGATCGAACGCGCGCAACGGCTTCGGCATCCGCAATCTGGTGATCTTCGACGATGGCTTCCCGGTCACCCAGCCAGACGGACTGTCCCGCAGCGACCTGATCGATCCTCATGCCTACGGGGCCATCGACGTGATCCGGGGTCCGTCGTCCGCGCTTTACGGCAACTACGCGACCGGCGGCGCGCTGAACTTCAGGACCCGCCGCGGCGCGGAGATCAACGGCTTCGAATACGGTTCCGATGCGGGAAGCTATGGATACTTCAACAACTATCTGACCGTCGGCCAGAAAACCGGAAACTTCGAAGCCTCGCTGTTCGCAAGCGACACCCGCAGCGACGGCTACACGGGTAACACCTGGTTCAACACCCAGACCGTGAATTTCCTCGGAACGCTGCAGGCGACGCCGGACGATCGCCTCACCTTCAAGCTGATCAACAATACGCTCGACGCGCGTCTCGCGATCCGATCCTCGCTCAATCAATTCGACGCCAATCCCTTCCAGCGCGGCTGCGCAACGGCCGCGACGGCCGCTCCCGGCTGCGGCACTGTCAGCCTGTTCAATAACGGCTTCAACCCAGCCGCCGGAACCACTCCTACAACGGCCGAGCAGGCCGGCTTTGGCCGCACCGATCGCCGGACGATCGTCGGCGGCCGCTGGGAGCATGATTTCGACAACCAGACCACCTGGCGCAACCAGTTCGTGTTCGACGACCGCAACATCAGCCAGCCGACCGGCGCCACGGGCGCGATCGGCGACTATCCGTCCTATAACCTCATGAGCGACATCGTCAGGCGAGGTCAGATCTTCGGGATGGACGCCACCGGCTATCTCGGCGTGTTCTACAACACCCTCAGCTGGTCCGGCGACACGTATCGCGTGATGCCGGGCGGCAACGCCTCGCGCGGCTGGCTGGTGTCAAATCTCACGGGCATGCACACCAATTACGGCGCGCGCGCGCGCGGAGAAATCCAGATCAATGAATCATGGTCCGCGATCGCCGGCATCGGATGGGAGACGACGCATCTCAAGGGCGTCAATACCGCCTATAGCTACGCGGGCCCAACCGGAATCCCGGCCACGACGATCAACAGCGTGGATCGCCAGCTCCAGAACACCGCGCCGGAGTTCGCGCTGCAATACCGCGCCGACAAGGACTGGCTCTTCCGCGCGCGGGTCGCGACCGGTTACGGGACGCCACAGGTCGGCAACCTGTTCGTGCTGCCGAACGGCCAGAACGGCAACAACACGCAGCTCAATCCGCAAAGGAATCTCGGTTACGATCTCGGCTTCGACTGGACGCCGGATCCGACACTCAGGATCAGCGCGACAGGATTCTACGAGTTCTTCCGCGACGAACTGGTCACACAGGCGGCCCCCCTCGGCGCGCCGAATGCGAGCTATACGTTCAATGCCCCGAAATCCGAGCACCGGGGCGTCGAACTATTGGCGCAATGGCGCTTCCTACCAAGCTGGCGTGTGACCGCCGCCTACACCTATCTCGACCAGATCTACACGAGCTACACCGAGAACATCAACAACGGCGCCACCTTCAGCTTCGATCGGGCGGGCAACAAAATTCCCGGCATCTCGCCGAACGAACTGACGGCGCGGCTTTCCTACGACCAGCTCTCGGGCGCCCTGCAAGGGGTTGGCGCGTTCGTCGAGCTTCAATGGAAGGACACGTTCTATATGGACAACGCCAACCTGCTGAAAGCGCCCGGCTACGAACTCGTCAATCTCAATGTGCACTACGACACGCCCCTGCAATCGGAGTATCTAAAGTCGTTCCATCTTTATTTCGAAGTGAGGAACGTCTTCGACAAGACATTCGTGGCGTCCGCCAACAACATCGCCAATACCGTCACCGCCGCGGGCCTTCAAAACCCCGCCAGCGTTCTGGCCAACACCGGCGGGTCGATCTATGCCGGGCAGCCACGCATGTTCATCGCAGGAATGAGGCTTGCGTTTCGATAGCAAAGGGAAGCCTGACCATGATCAGAACGGCAGCAGCAGCAGCGATTGCGCTCTTCCTGCAAGGCGCTGCGAACGCGCAGATGAGTCACCACCACGCCTCAGAGGCCGCCTGCGATACGACCGAGCTGCGCTGCGCGACCAAGGTCACGCCGGCATTCGCGCCTGACGGAACCTTGTGGCTGGCGTGGATGGCGGGCGGGCGCATTTCGGTGGCGCGCTCCGGGGATCACGGAAAGACCTTTTCAGCACCCGTCGCGGTGTTTGATCAAGCGCTCAAGCTCGATTGGGGACCCGATGCCCGCCCCAGCATGATCGTTGACCGGCAAAACCGGATCGCCATCGCCTTTTCGATTTTCCGCGACAAGAACTTCAACGGCGAGGTGCTGTACACGCGCTCCGTCGATGAAGGCCGCCGCTTCAGTAAACCGGAACCCATTACACCGGGCACTGAAAGCCAACGCTTCGTGCAACTCGCGCTGGACAGCGACGGTTCGGTCTTCGCGGCCTGGATCGACAAGCGCAACCGCGCGCGCGCAAGCGCGGGCAATCAGAGCTATAACGGAGCAGCGCTGTTTTTTTCCTGGTCGAAGGACGGCGGCGGCACCTATTCCGAAACCCGGCTTGTGAAAGACAACACCTGCGAGTGCTGCCGGATCGCCGTCGCGTTCGCAGGCTCTCGCCAGCCCGCCGTTCTGTTTCGCAATATCTTCCCCGGCGGCGTTCGGGATCACGCGATCGTCACCTTCGGGGATTCGGCTGCGCCGGGGGAAATCCACCGCGTCAGCCACGACGGCTGGAAGACCGACGCGTGCCCGCATCAGGGGCCAAGCCTCGCCATCTCGCCGGAGGGAACCTATCACGCGGTCTGGTTCACCAGCGGCGAAGCTCGAAAAGGTTTGTTCCATGCGCGCTCGACCGACGGCGGACAGACCTTCTCCGAGCCCATGGCGATCGGCAGGCCCGACCGGAACGCGTCACGCCCCTACGTATTGACGAGCGGCTCGGGCACCACGATCGTCTGGAAAGAATTCGACGGCGAGAAAACCACCGTGAAGCTGATAAGGTCCGGCGATGATGGAAAAAGCTGGTCGCAACCGCGAGACATCGCCGCGACGACGGACGCGTCGGATCATCCTCTGCTTGTGGGGAATGGATCGGAGGTCTTCCTGTCATGGATGACGAAAGCTGACGGCTATCACATCACGCAGATCGATAGCGCGCCATGAAACATCCCTTGTTACTCTTCGCGTTCGTGCTTGCCGGCGCCGTTCTTCCACAACGTCTTGCGGCGCACGATGAATTGCGCGCGTTTCAGCGCGGAAGCTGGCAAACCATCCTCCACGCACACGCAGGCCGTCCGATGATGGTCAACTTCTGGGGGGTTACCTGCGGCCCTTGCAAGGTCGAACTGCCGCTTCTCGGAAAGTTCGTCAAGGACAATCCCGGCGTCGATGTCGTGACGGTCAATGCCGATCTCGTTCCGAACGCGCGCGAGGCGGCGCTATCGATGCTGCGGAAGGCCGGACTATCGTCGACCGAGAACTGGACCTTCAGCGACAGTTTCGTCGAACGGCTGCGCTATGAGATCGATCCCGCCTGGCAGGGTGACATCCCGCGCACGATGCTGATCGCGCGCGACGGAAAGATCACAACCATTGAAGGCATCGTCGAACTTGCCAAGGTGAGGGAATGGTTCGCGAGCCAGGCGGTCGAGGCAGACTCGGAAAGCACGCGTCGAACGCATAATTGATGGCGAGCCTGTCGGGAGTTCTTCCCCGACATTTGAATCCGTGATCTTCGCAGCGAAAGACGTGCGGCGGTGCTGCCCTTCTTGTTTTAACGCGTTTTCTTCACACGAACCGGTATCCACTTCGCTCGAAAACGCTATAAGATTCGAACACTGAACCAGGAGATCCGCGAGCGACGCACCCCGAGAAACATGAAGCCGTTGCGCGCCCCCCCCCATGCGCAAGTCGCGCCGCCCGGTGTAGCGTTCCTGATCAATCGAACGGGGCTCCAAGCGTCGCTGATTACGCGTTGAACATCCAGAGCTGCTCGCTTGCCATAAAGCCCGTCAGCAGGAACAAGCCGACGACGATGACCATCGCCGCGGCGCCAACCTCGATGCCCTTCATAACAAGCGCTCCCCTGCCCGGTCGAGCGTCCGTCATACGACCGGCGAGATTGCGTGCGCAGACAGCAAGCGTCGCAATCGCAGCGATCGTGATCGCCGTGCCCGCTCCCATCATCAGGGCCGAACCTATTCCGGTCCAGAACATATCCTGAGACAATGCGAAGACCAGGATGATGATCGCACCCGAGCAGGGTCGCGCGCCCACGGCCAGAACGGCCGCAAAACCCCTTCTCCAGCCGCCAGGGCCCGCGAGGTCCTCCGGTTCCGGACCATGAGCGTGCCCGCATCCGGATGCGTGATCATGATCGCAAGCGGGATCGCAGTCCTTGTGAGCGGAATGATCATGCCGGAGATGACCATGGCGTTGTCCATCATGATGACGGCAACCACAATCGACCGCGGGTTTTGAAAGATCGGGAACGCGATGCTCAGCAGCGACGGCCGCGGCGCCAAGGCTTCTTGCACGCCTGATCTCGCGACAGGATCGCAGGAAGCTGCGTCCTTTCACCCAGAGCAAGCGAGCGCCGATCAAGACAACCAGACCATAGCTGAAGATCTCGATCACGCGAACCGTGTCGCCCATGGCCTTTGCGGTCACTTCAAGAACGATCGCCCCGATGGCGACGATCGCAATCGCGACCATCGCCTGAAGCATCGCGGACGCGAACGAAAGCGTCACGCCACGCTTCCAGGTCTCATTGTTCGCGACGAGATAGGAGGAGATCACGGCCTTGCCATGGCCAGGACCGGCGGCGTGGAAAACGCCGTAGAGAAACGAAAAGCCGAGCAGACCCCATATTGCGGAGCCATCGGTCTTGCTGGCACGGACAAGAGCGGAAAGCGAGCGGTAGATTGCGGCCTGCTGACTGAAGATCCAGCCGAAGAAACCCGCGGACGAAGACGCCGCCGCCGGCTGCCGGGAGCCTAACGACAGGCTTTGCGCGAGTGCAGCATCCATCAGGCCGGCAACGAGCAGCAGCGCGCAGGTAAAGATCGCCACCTTCGCCGCATACGGGCACTGATGTCCGTGACCATCAGCCATTAAATACTTCTCGGTCACATGTCGTCATGGACACTTGATGCGGATCTTGTTGGAAAAACCCTGTCCGAAAGTATCAAGGGAATCGAGCGGGTTTTGATCGAGCTGGCTCATCCGAAGCTGCTCGTCGGCGGTCGGCGTGCGAGGGCTATCGACGATCAGCTGGCAGCTTGCGGGCGCTCCGGCCAAAGCGACAGGCTGATCCTTCGCGAGCCCGAAATCGACGAAGATCGTCGGATCATACACCTCGATCAGCATCGCCTTGGCGGCAACAGGCGTCTTCAGCGGCAGCGTAAAGTGCAGGATCAAGGCCGAATCCTTGTATTCAAGCCAGTAATCAACGGGATCGGAAAACGTCGCTTTCTTCCCGTCAGCCTTCGCGTAGGTGAAATAGTCATTCTCCTTGAGAGATGTCACGTTCACCTCCGCGAGGGCGTTCAGTTCCTCGCGCGTATATTGTCCCTTTGTCGCATGATGGATGCCCTGCAAGGCATAGGCGGAGAACATATCGTCGAACGTCCATGCGTGACGGATTCCGCTCATCACACCGTCCGGTGTGTAGAGAATTTCGCTGCGGATGGTGACCCAGACATGCGGATGAGCACTGGCGGACATCAGCGTGCCCGCAAGGAAAAGAAGCGCAAGACAAATGATCGACCGGATCCGGCTCATGATCCTGAGAGCGATAAGGACAAGTGCGGCGGAATAGCGGCGGCGATCGGAATCGGAAAGGATCCGCGCCGTCGACGACCAGGCTCCGTGCGATCGCAACTCGTGCGCCAGCACGGCGACGACGGCTCGCGCAATCCGGATCACTCGCGGGAAAGATCCGACAGCGAAGCCGCCGCGACTCTCCGGTCGCAAATCCACGACCGACTTCGCGCGGCCGATCCGGCAGGTTCTCATGCCCGGCGGCTTGACGAACACAATCCGATATTCTATAGTTCATTGGAATATTGGATTTTCTGGTGAGATGGTTTCCGATCCTCAATGGCATCAGCTTGAGTTGGCCGCCGAAATGCTCAAGGCGCTGGCTGACCCACACCGGCTCGGCATCCTCTTGCGGTTATCAAAACGCGAGCTGAGCGTCGGAGAACTCGCCGAGATCGAACAGGAGAAGGTCACTACGATGTCCGCCCGTTTGAAGGTCCTGCTGACGGCGCATCTCGTCAAACGGCGGCGCAAGGGCCAGAGCGTCCTTTATTCGTTAGCCGACACGCACGTGCTCAACCTCGTGGACAATGCGATCGAGCACGCTTGCGAAGGCCACTAAACCCCAGCCAGGAAAGGAAAGTACATGACGACTCATGCTGATCATCCGCACAAGCACGGGCCTTCATGCGGCCACGTCGGGATCAAACACGGCGATCATGTCGACTACCTGCATGACGGCCATCTGCACCACCAGGCCGGCGACGCCGTCGAGGAGCACGCCATCGACGTCAGCGCCGAGAATCCCGACCGTTGCACGCCGGAGTTTGGTCATGTGGGCCACGACGCCGGCCATGTTCATGGTCCCGATTGCGGACATCAGGCCGTTCCCCACGGCGATCACGTCGACTATCTCGTGAACGGCCGGCTTCATCATCCTCATGGTGATCATTGCGATGACCACGGAGCGATCGAGGTCGTCGCTAGCTAGGAGCCGTCAGTCCTGACGGCGGGAAAAGCGAGTTCTCCAGGGCGCGGCATTCGACCTCGAGCGTCGGGCCGCGTTCCGTTTTTTGACCTTAGGAAACGGCTTTCCCGTCATTGCCAAATGATGCCAAAGCCCTATGCTTGGCGGACTGAAGGCCGGCCGGCAGGGAGCAGAGGCATGAGGATACTGACCGTCGCGTTCGCTCTTGGCTCGGCCCTGGCGCTGTGTTGTTCGGGAGCGTTCATTGCTCCCGTCCATGCGAAGCCCAGGCGGGTCATCATCGTCACGCCTCCAACCCCGCAACCCTACTGGGACTCCTATATCGTTCCGCGATACCAGTATCGTCCCGAGGACGATCGGGTGGATCCATGCGGCGGACCGGTGGTGCCGGTGATACGATATGGAGCTCAAGAGGCGACGATCCCCTTCTGGCTGGCGAATGATCTGGGTCTTGGCCTTGTGCATGGTCGGGACTGGCCATGTCGGGGACGGGGCTATCGTTAAGCAAAAGGCGCCAATGGATGAGGCGCGCCGCTCTGGCTGCGGAGTGGACGAAACGAACGGCCTTTCCGCTTCCGGTCGAACCAGAAACGGGGCTCCGGATTGGTGTTCTGACGCGCGCTCTTCACGCGAAGCCACGACCGCTTCGCTCGAAAACGCTATAGGCCGTAACGAACCTGAGCCGGCCCTAGAGCATTTTCCGGCGAAGAAAATGCGACCAGACAGCCATTTCTAGAGCATGGTCCGATTCAACTTGATCGGATCATGCTCTAAGGACAAGGCCAGCCTCGTTCACTTCGGGTACGACTTTGATCGCGGCCTGCTTGCGATCGTCTCTGTTCCACCACCCGCCGCCGAGCGCCTGAAACAACGCGGCGGTATTCGCCAGTTGCGCGGCCTGCGCATCGAGACGCGCGAGAGAGGTCTCCAGATAAGCCTCCTGCGCGGCAAGCAGAAGCGGCACGCTGATCTGCCCCTGATCGACCTGTTTGCGTACGAGCGTGATGCTCTCCGTCGCCGATCGTTCCGCGCCCGTCGCCGCACTGATCGCGCGCGTGCCCGCCTGAAGGGCTCGCAAGACGTCCGCGACGTTTTGAAAAGCCGCGAGGACGACGCTGCGATACTGAGCGAGCGACTGTTCGGCTTCCGCCTCCGCGGCGCGCTGCCGGTTTTCCAGCCTCCCCGCGTCAAAAATGGTCTGCGCCGCATTGCCGGCGATGATCCCGAGCCCCGCGGCCGGATTGGCCAGTTGCGTAAACTGGGCAGCCGCCGCTCCACCGCTTGCCGTCAGGGTGATCTGCGGGAGGCGATTGGCGATCGCTATTCCGATCATCGCATTGTCCGACTGAAAGTCCGCTTCGGCGGCCTGAATATCCGGGCGCTGCCTTACGAGATCGGCCGGAAGAGTGAGCGGCAGACGACGGGGCATTCGAAATGACCCGAGATCGAACCTTTCTTTAGGGTCGTCGCTCGCCAGACGCCCGGTCAGGAACGACAACAGATGACGCTGTTGCGCGAGCTTCTTTTCGAGATCCGGCAACAGCAGCCGGGTTTGCGCCACCGCGGTCTCCTGCGCCGCGACGTCGGTCTGGGCGATCTGCCCCTGCTCCTGCTGCCGCCGCAGCAACCTCAAAACCTCGCCCTGCAAACCGAGGACACGGCGGGTCGCCGCGATATGTCCCCGCAGCCGGCCTTCCTCGATCGCCGCAAGCGCGATGTTGCTGGCCAATGTCAGATAGACCCCCTCGCGCTGGAACGCGCGCATCCTCGCCTGCGAATTCGCGGACTCGACCAGACGGCGCGTCCCTCCCCACACATCGGCAAGGTAAGACACGGTGACCTGACCGGTGTGCAGGCTCAGAAGGTGAGCATTCGACTCGAGCGGCGATTGAAGATCGACCGGCACCTGTTGCCGTGAGGATTCGAAGTTTCCCATGACGCTGGGAAACAGCGCCCCGCGCTGGGCCAGCGCGTTGGCCTGCGCCACCCTGACCGCGGCCTCCGCGGCGGCGAGATCCGCATTGTGGGCGATACCATCCTCCACAAGGCGGTTCAGCGCGGGCGAGCGGAACAGCTCCCACCATTGGGGAGGAACCTCCCCAGCGCGCACGATCGAATGTCCGGGCACGCGATCCCCGGCGCGATCGGACAAGTATTTGACGGTGTCCGGGGGCGCCGGAGGTTTGAAGTCAGGTCCCACCGCGCAGCCTGAAAGCACAGGCGACGCGGCAGCCAGGAACGCCACGATGAAACATCGCGTGCAGGAAAACGCCAGCTTCCCCGCTGTTCCCGGTGAAGGAAATCCCGATCCATTCTGTCGACTTGACCGCACGAAATGCCTCTTCAACAACCTCGGCTCGCGAACCGACCTTCTATTCCGCCGGTTTGCACGCCGCTTCGGGCGCGGCCACTACCGTTCTTCGACGAGAAAACAACGCGATGAGCGCCGGCAACGCGACGAGGATCACCACCGGAGCCACCATCATTCCGCCGACCACGACGACAGCCAGCGGCTTTTGCACCTGCGATCCGATTCCGGTCGAAACGGCGGCGGGCAGCAGGCCGATACCCGCAATCACGCATGTCATCAGGACAGGACGCATTTGAACCTCTCCTGCTCTTATGATCGCATCTATCCGCTTCATGCCCGACTCGATGAACTGGTTGTATTGCGACAGGATCAGGATCCCGTTCATCACCGAAATACCGAACAGCGCGATAAAGCCGATGGCGGCCGAGACGCTGAAAGGAATGCCCGTGACGAACAGCGCGAAGACGCCACCGATCACCGCCATCGGAATGACGCTCAACGCCAGCAACGTATCACGTATGGAGGTGAAGTTGATCCATAGCAGCAACCCGATGATGCCAAGGCTGAACGGCACGACAATCTGCAGGCGACCAATCGCTTCCTGCAGATTGCGGAATTCTCCCACCCATTGCAGTTGAGTGCCGGCAGGCAATTTCACGTCCTGCGCAATTCGCTGTTCGGCTTCCTTGATGGTGCTGCCGAGATCGCGATCACGCACGCTGAACTTGATCGGCAGGTAACGCTGCTGCTGTTCCCGGTAGATATAGGAGGGACCGGTGACGAGCCGGATCTGCGCGACCTCGCTCAACGGGATCTGCGTTATTCCCTTGGCCCCGGATACGCCGATCGTCAGCTTGCTGATCGCCTCCGCGCTCTGGCGATACTGCGGAGCCAGCCGCACCACGATCGGAAAATGGCGATCGCTTCCATGCTCGTAGAGGTCGCCCGCGGCCTCTCCGCCGACGGCCGTCCGGATCATCGAATTGATATCGCCCGGCGACAGTCCGTAGCGCGCGGCGCGCTCACGATCGATGCTGATCTGAATCGTCGGCTGGCCCAGCGAGGTGAAGACGCCGAGGTCCGTCACACCCGGAACCTTCTCGAGCACCGCCTTGATCTCTTCGGCCGTGTCGGTCAGTTCCTGCAAATCATTGCCGAACACCTTGATCGAGTTCTCGCCTTTGACGCCCGACACCTGCTCGGCCACGTTGTCCTGCAGATACTGCGAGAAATTGAACTGGATCCCCGGAAACTCCATCTTGAGCCGCGCCTGAATTTCTTCAGTCAACGTTTCCTTGTCCACGCCATGGCGCCACTGACCGACCGGTTTCAGCGGAGTGAAAAACTCGACATTGAAAAAGCCGGCGGCGTCCGTGCCGTCGTCGGGGCGGCCATGCTGCGTCACGACCGTATCCACCTCGGGAAAGCTGCGGATCAGCCTGCGCATCCGGTTGGCGTAGCCATTCCCCTCCTGAAGGGAGATCGTTGCCGGCATGGTGGCGCGTATCCACAGATTGCCCTCCTCCAGCTTGGGAAGGAACTCCAGTCCCAGAAATCGCATCGCGATTCCCGCCAGCACGAACACCGCCAGCGTCACGGCGACCGTGGACCTTTTATTCGCGACAGCGATCCGCAGGACCGGACTGTAGAAACGGTGCAGCGTGCGCACCAGCCATGTTTCGGTCTCCTGAACATGCTCGGGCAACAGAAGCGCGCTGAGCGCCGGGGTGACGGTAAAAGTCGCCAGCAAGCCCCCCGCGATGGCGTAGGCATAGGTCTTGGCCATGGGGCCAAAGATGTGCCCTTCGACGCCGCTCATGGTGAAAAGCGGTATGAACCCCGCGATGATGATGCCGGTCGCGAACAGGATCGAGCGGTTGACGCCCGCGCCCGCGGCATAAATGGCGAGCAGCTTTCCGCTCAATCCGGCCGCGTTGTCGTCCTCGGGGAACGTCCTCTCGCCGCCATGCCCGAGCTCCCGGAATATTCGCTCGACCATGATCACGGTGGCGTCGACGATCAGACCGAAATCGATCGCCCCGACCGATAGCAGGTTGGCGGATTCGCCGCGCAGAACCATGATTCCGATGGCGAAGAACAATGCGAACGGAATTGTCGCGCCCACGATCAACGCGCTGCGAAGATTCCCCAGGAACACCCACTGCAACGCGAAAATCAGCAGGATGCCGACCGTCATGTTGTGCAGGACGGTATGCGTCGTGGTGTCGATGAGATCCTGACGATCGTAAATTCGTTCGATCCGCACGCCGGGAGGCAGAATCCCGGACGTATTGATACGCTCGACTTCAGCCTTCACCCGCTCGATGGTCGGACTGCTTTGCTGACCGCGGCGCATCAGGACGATGCCCTGAACGATATCGTCGTCGTTGTCCTGGCCGGCAATACCGAGGCGGGGCTGATGCCCGATGATGACCGTGCCAACGTCCCGGACCAGGACAGGATTGCCGCCGGCCTGCGTCAGCATGGTGTTGTTGATGTCATCGCTCGAGCGTATCAACCCGACACCACGCACGACCGCCGACTGCGTGCCGAGATTGACGATGTTTCCGCCGACATTCAGGTTGCTGCTGCGCAGCGTCTGCAGCAATTGCGTCAGCGTCAGCCTGTGGGCGACAAGCTTGTCGAGATCGACCTGCAGTTCGAAGGTCTTGGTCTTGCCGCCCCAGCCGATGACATCCACGATGCCCGGCACCGCGCGAAACCGCCGCTGCAGCAGCCAATCCTGTAGGGTTTTCAGATCGAGCACGCTAAAGCCGGGCGGGCCGACAAGCCGGTAGCGATAGACCTCGCCGACGGGGCTGACGGGACTGATGGTGGGCTGCGCGCCATCCGGCAGTCCGGAGAGCTGCGACAGGCGGTTCAGAACCTGCTGCAGCGCCTCATCATAGGTATAGGCATAGGTGAATTGCAGTTTGACGTCCGACAGGCCGTAAAGAGAGATGGTTCTCATCACCCGGAGGTTCGGCACGCCGGAAAGCTGGGTTTCGATCGGAATCGTGATGTAGCGTTCGATCTCCTCGGCGGAGAGTCCGGCGCTTTGCGTGATCACGTCCACCATCGGCGGAACGGGATCGGGGTAGGCCTCGATATTCAGGACCCTGAACGCGGCAATCCCGCCGGCCATGGTCATCATGAAGAGGACCAGCACCAGAACGCGCTGCCGCAATGCAAACGCGACGATCGGATTGATCATGGCAAGCTATCGTACCGGTCAGGTCTGTTTGGCAACTGTCATCCGGTCGATGAACAGACTGCCGCGGGTGACGATCTTCTCGCCCGGATGGAGCCCGTCCAACACCTGGATCAGCCGTCCGTCTGATTGACCCAACGTGATCTGACGCAATTCCACGCTTTGATCGTCGCCGACGATCCAGACATGCGCATTGCTTCCTTCATAGATGACCGACTCAAGAGGGATCGCCGGCATTGGCGCTCCCTCGCTGGCGACGATCGTGACACTCGCAAACATCTCGGGTTTGAGCAGTCCATCCGCGTTATCGACGCTGGCGCGGACCAGAAGCCGCCGATTGTCCGGGTCTATTCCCGGCGCGACGTAGTCGATCCGGGTCTCGAACACCCGGTCAGGCTGCGCCAGGACCTTGAACGTCAGCCGCTCACCGATCTTCACCTTGGCGACATCGGTCTCGCGGACATAGGCCACGATCCAGACTTTCGACGTGTCTCCGATCAGGAGCGCCGGATCGCTATCGCCGGCTCCGGCGCTGACATACTGTCCGATCCCGACCTTGCGATGCAGAACGGTGCCGGCCAGCGGCGCGTAGACCGGGGCGTCGGGCGTCAGCGCCCCCGTCTTCTCGAACGCGTCAATTTCCGCATCGGTTTTCCCGACGAGCCGCAACCGGTTGCGCGCGGCCTGAAGTGCGATTTCCGCTGAACGGGAATCGTTTTCCGCGGCGGTGAGATTGGTCTGGGCTTCCTGCCATTCTCTCTGCGACGCCGCCTTGTCCTTGGCCAGGCTCGACATCCTCCGCTCGACGATCTGCGCGAGGTTGACCTGGGAAACCGCCTTGTTCCGGGTCGTCAGGGCGACCACGAAATCCCTCTGGGCGTCCAGGGAATCGGCCGCCGCGATCACAAAGAGAAGCTGGCCTTTCTGAACCTGATCGCCGGATGCGACCATCAATTGCGTCACCCGGCCCGCATAGGGCGCGAAGATGCGAGTCGACAGGTTCTGATCGATCGCGATCTTTCCCTCGGTACGAAACTCGGAGCGGAACGCGTGCTGCTCGACCGGCTGCACCGTCACGGTGCCCCATTGCGATGACGTCAACCGCAGCTTTCCGTCAGGCTGCTTGATTTCACTGTCCAGCGTCGGATTTCTGGCGGCGCTGCCGCGATCGATGTTCAGGACGACAGCGGCCGTCCCGACAAGGACCAATGCGCTCGCAAGGCCGATGGCAATCCGCGGGATTTCCCGCACTCGCCGGAGTGACGCCAGACCACGCATGATCCCTTATCCATATTCCCTTGCCCCGCCGGTTGTCAGAACAAGCCCATCCCGTCAAAATTGATAATTCAAATGCTGGCCTAAGGCCTTACCTGTCCGAGCGCGTGTTCCCGGGGCGAACGAGGGCTGCTTACCCGGTGAACCGCCTCCATTATAGAAGCTGCATCTTACGGCAGCCTTACAAACACCGTTATGACAGTCCCCTTACATTCAGCTTTCAGCTCGAGCCCCTTTGCTTCTGATATCATCAGAGGCAATGCTCTATGGTATTGATTTAACGCTTTTATTCACGCGGACCGGCGCGAGAGTTGGAGAGTTATCGCATCCATGAGAGTCTTGATCGTCGAGGACAGTGAAGAACTGGCCGATCTTCTGGCAAAGGGACTGCGGGCGGCCGGGTACCAGATCGATCTCCTCACCAATCTTGCCGACGCCGCCAGCGCCCTGGGAACGACGCGTTATGCGGCATTGATCCTGGATCTCGGCCTGCCCGATGGCGACGGGCTTTCGATCCTGCGGGAACTGCGGCATCGCAAGGATCCCCTCCCCATCCTCGTCCTCACGGCGCGCGGCGGCGTGGAGGATCGGGTCAGCGGCCTGCGAAGCGGAGCGGACGACTATCTTGTCAAACCCTTTTCCTTTGACGAACTGGTGGCGCGGCTCGAAGCGCTGCTCAGACGGCCGGGGCAGTTGCTCGGCAGCTCATTGCGGCTTGCCAACGTGACCTTCGACAGTGAGGGCCGGCAGGCTTTTGTCGACATGAAGCCTCAGAACCTCACCGCCCGGGAGATCGCGGTGCTTGAACTGCTTTTGCGCCGCAAGGGTAACGTCGTTTCCAAGAAACTTCTCGAAGATCAGATCTTCGGCCTCACCGGAGATGTCGCCTCCAATGCCGTCGAGGTTTATGTCCATCGCCTGCGCAAGCAGCTCCTCGACATTGGCGCAAAGGTCAAGATCAGCACTATTCGCGGCGTGGGCTATGTGATGATGGAGAGCGACTAGCGTGGCGGTTCAGAGGTTCGCTTTCAGCCTCCAGCGATTCTGCCAGGCGAACTTCCGAAGCTAAAGCACACCAGAATCTTTCACCGCGTCACGGAAGCGGTGAAAGATTCTGGCTTTTTGGTTTGAAGGGTTTTCTTGCCGAGAACTGGATTCCATCCTCGGGACAAGCCCGAGGACATGCTTCGCTCGAAAGCGCTATGGACTATAAAGTTGCCGGTCTCCCTTTGATTTCGAAGTTCGCATCAAAGGTTGCTGCAAGGGTAAGCGAACTTCGGAATCGGGACGCTGGATGCCGCTGCGAAGATCGATCCTGTCGCGCATTGTGGTTCTTCATGTTGTCGCGATCATCGTCGCGGCGCTTGTATTGCGGTCAATCCTGCACTGGTCGCTGGCGTCCGACGTCGCCGAACTCCAGCTGGACAAGATGGCGACCCAGATCGAGCTGTTTGCGCGCCATCTGAAACCTTCATCGGCCGGAGGATGGTCGCTGAACCTTCCTGACGGCACACGCGAGCAATATCTCGAAGCCTATGGCCGCTACAGCTATGCGATCATCGACGACGCGGGCTCGGTGATCCTTGCATCGAGTCCCGACAAGACACCCCTCTTTGCCATCGACTCCAGCGCGAAGGGCATCGTCCCGCACAATACGCGGACCGAGGGCGGAGCCAGAACGATCGCCGGCGCCAGCGCGCGCAGGGTTATCGACGGCCATCCCGTCTGGATACAGGTTGCGGAAGATCTTTCGCACAGCGATGTCGTCGTCGATGATGTCCTGACCAACTTCCTCCGGCGGGTCGTCTGGATCGTCGTGCCGGTTCTTCTTCTCCTGCTTGCCGCCGACATCGTCATTTTCCTGCTGGCGATCAGGCCGTTGCACCGCGCGTCCGGCCGGGCGAGAGATATCAGTCCCACGCGTCTCGATGTCCGCCTGCCGACCGACGACATGCCTTCCGAAATCCTGCCGCTCGTGGAAGCCGTCAATCAGGCCCTCGATCGGCTGGAGCATGGCTTTCTTGCCCAGCGCGAGTTTGCCGCCGACGCGGCGCATGAACTGCGCACGCCGCTCGCCATCCTTCGCACGAGAATTGAGACGCTTCCCCTTAATGATTCGATCCACGATCTGGCGCGTGACGTCGAAAACATGAGCCGCGTTGTCAGCCAGTTGCTCGACGCGACGGAGCTTGAGACGGCGGTGGTCGATCCGGATGCCGTCGCGGACATTCACGGGGTTTGCGTGGAAGTCGCGGAGTTCATCGCGCCGTTGGCGCTGAAGCAGGGGAAAAGCATCGAATTGATGTGCTCCGAGGAGTCCGTTCTCGTCAAAGGAAACGCGGAGATGATCCGCCGCGCAACGCGAAATCTCGTTGAAAACGCTCTTCACCACACGCCCGAGGATACTACGATCCAGATCGTCATCAGCGCGGATGGCTCGATCAGCGTCATCGACAATGGCGATGGCGTGCCGGTCGCGGACCGCAAGCTGGTTTTCCAGCGATTCTGGCGGCGATCCCCGCGCACCACCGGAGGCGCGGGCCTGGGATTATCGATCGTCGAGAAAATTGTGGAAGCACACCAGGGAAGCATCGCCGTCGACGATGCTCCCGGCCGCGGCGCCAGGTTCACCATGCGGTTCCGGCGTGATCAGGGGACGCCTTGATCGGATTCATCGGAGCGGCGGCGCTGCGGCTCGCCTGGAACACTCCCTGACCCGCCTTTATCGGAGCGGCGGCGCTGCGGCTCGCCTGGAACACTCCCTGACCCGCCTTTATCCTCTATCCTCTCGCCACGAAAGGAACGAACGGCCTCGTCGCGAGATTGTTGGGCTGTAGTGTTTCGCGTGATGCAGGTCTCCGGCCTAGGCCGGATGAAATGGCCCTGTTCGTGTCAACGGCGCGTCAAATCAACATCCGAGAGCCACGGTTCCGTTTCCTGTCCGAAGCGGAAGGCTCTACCCGGCAAAGCAAGGGTTTCCCTATGGCGACAAATCCACGTTCCACGGCGCAAGTCGCAGGCCATCCCATCCATCCAATGGTGATCACATTTCCCATCGCCTGTTTCGTCCTGGCCTTCGCGTCAGATCTGACCTTCTACGCGACATCCAATGAATTCTGGGCGACAGCCTCTTTCTGGCTGCTCGGCATAGGTCTCGTTACGGCGGCGCTCGCAGCCGGGACAGGCCTCGTCGATGTGTTCGGCGATGGCCGGGTGCGCAACCTGTCGGACACCCGGGTTCACGCCATTGGCAATGCCATAGCGCTGCTGATCGCGCTCTATAACTGGTACATGCGATTTGAACAGGGGACCTCCGCGGTGGTGCCCTCCGGCGTGGTCCTTTCGGGCATCGTGGTCTTCGTGCTGGCGATTGCCGGCTGGAAGGGTGGCGAAATGGTTTTCCGTCATCGGGTCGGGGTCGCCGATCCCCGCGATGAACGCGACTGATGTGTCTTGATGGGTGAGCTGCGGGCAGCTCACCCATGGAGCCGGCCTTCGTAGCCGAGGCGCGCAAAGCATAGAGGTCGGCGCGATCGCAAGGTCCGAACTCCAGATCAAATCCTCCTCTTCCAGACGGTTGAGCAAGCCGAGATCGCGGCGGAGAAGATCAGACGCCGCGTTGCGCGGTTTGACCCTCACCCGGCGGAGCAAGGCAATTCGCAAATGAAGGACACCCGTGAATGGGCGGAAAGGCTTCGGCGAGAAGCCGAGGACTGCAGGCTCATGAGCAGGCTCGCGACCAGCACGGCAAAACGCGAGACGTTTGCGCGCCTTGCTGAAGCTCATGATCTTCAAGCCGACCAACTTGAGGCGCTTATCGCGTCCGGTGATTTACCACAGGTGAGCTAGAGCATTTTCCGGCAAAGTGGATACCGGTTCGTCCTTCTCTCACACCCTTGTTCGATCTTTAGCGACGACGATCTGTTCCTATCTTCAATTCGACGATAGAGAGAACAGAACGGCGAGCGAACATCGCTTGTGGAGGCGTCGAGGCGAGGCTTTTTGACGGGCGCATCACGACGCATGGACGCGTAGCGACCTGTATCAGCAACAGTATTGTGAGGCGCAAGGCATTCCGCGAGGCGTTTGGCAACTGGCGGTAGTCGTTTAAAGTGGAGCCACAGCGGCCCGGACGGAAGCTGCTGTGTCGACGATGCCCCCTATCGGAGCTTGTTGTCGTGGAGAAGAAAGAGATGATCGCGCATCACGAGGCTGGACACGCCGTGATCGCGCGCGTGCTGGATATTCCGGTAAGCTACGCGACCCTTGATGCACTCGACGGCGCTGGCGCCGTGATGACGGCGTCCAGCGCGACCCATCTCGCCTTCGATGACCTTGAGGCGCCGGAAAAGTACGCCATTGTGGCGCTGGCCGGCCCGCAGGCCCAGCATCACTATCGTCCCATGTCCCTCGCGGCCCAGAATCGCGCGTGCGACGGCAGCTGGCGCGTGGATCGCGCCAACGCGACCAGCCTCCTGGCAATGCTGGTTCTGCGGCAGCACGGCAAGCCGGCGTTGCCGGGTAGCTACGTCGAGTTGGACGGCCCCGAGACAGAGGAGTTCGACCGCCTGTTCATCCGTACGACCCAAAAGACCGCCGATCTGGTCCAGGAAAACTGGCCTGCGATCCAGCGCGTCGCAGCAGCCCTGCTGAGTCGTCCCGGACTTACCGAAGGGGATATCGACGCCCTCATCGCGGCGCGCGACAACTAGCTGGTCTATCTATCCCGCTTAAATCCGCGTTCGAACCCGGCCTTCACTGCCGGGCAGCTGCCGCTCCCAACCGTCGCGATGGATTCACTAGCTGTTTGATCCCGGCATTTGATGGTGCGTTATTTTCCGGAGAATGGAAGGATGCGCTATGGGACAGGTTCTTCACGGGAGCGCCACGACGACAGAGGCAATCCGTCGAGCAATACAAAATAGTGAAGAGAGCCTGAGAGCGCTGTCGAAACGCTACGGGATCAACCAGAAGACCGTCGCAAAATGGAAGAAGCGTAGTTCGGTCGCCGATCTGCCGACCGGGCCGAAAGAGCCGCATTCGTCAGTACTTTCGCTCGAGGATGAGGCGATCATCGTCGCCTTTCGCAAGCACACGCTGCTACCGCTGGACGACTGCCTCTACGCACTTCAGCCGACGATCCCGCATCTGACGCGCTCGTCACTGCATCGCTGTCTGCAGCGTCATGGCATATCCCGACTGCCGGACGTGGAGGGCGACAAGGCGCCGAGGCGGAAGTTCAAGTGTTATCCGATCGGCTATTTCCATATCGATATCGCCCAGATCCAGACGGCCGAGGGCAAGCTCCAGCTCTTTGTGGCCATCGATCGAACCTCGAAGTTCGCCTTCGCACGTCTGGAGGAGAGCGCCACGGTCCACACCGCTGCGGCCTTCCTCAAGGCTCTGATTGAAGCCGTGCCCTACGAGATCCACACCGTGCTGACCGACAACGGCACTCAGTTCTGCGATCTGCCCTCACGCAGGAACGGCCCCACCGCAAGGCTGCGCCTCCACATGTTCGATCGTGTCTGCTTCGGGAACGGCATCGAGCACAGGCTGACGAAGCCCAATCATCCCTGGACCAACGGCCAGGTCGAAAGGATGAACCGGACCATCAAGGATGCCACCGTCAAACGCTTCCACTACGACAACCACGATCAGTTGCGACGGCACCTTCAGGACTTCATCGACGCCTACAATTTCGGCCGCCGCCTCAAGACCCTCAACGGCCTCACACCATACGAGCTCATCTGCAAACAGTGGACTTCAGAGCCGGATCGATTCATCATCGATCCAATCCACCAAATGCCGGGACTGAACAACTAGAGCATGATCCGATCAAGTTGAATCGGACCATGCTCTAGGGATGGTTGTCTGGTCGCATTTTCTTGCGGCGAACCGGTATCCGCTTCGCCGGAAAATGCTCTAGGTGTTTGATCCCGGCATTTGATGGTGCATTATTTTCCGGAGAATGGAAGGATGCGCTATGGGACAGGTTCTTCACGGGAGCGCCACGACGACAGAGGCAATCCGTCGAGCAATACAAAATAGTGAAGAGAGCCTGAGAGCGCTGTCGAAACGCTACGGGATCAACCAGAAGACCGTCGCAAAATGGAAGAAGCGGACCTCGGTGGCCGACCTTCCGACGGGACCGAAAGATCCGCGCTCGACGGTGCTCTCATCCGAGGAGGAGGCGATCATCGTCGCCTTCCGCAAGCATACCCTGTTGCCGCTCGATGATTGCCTCTACGCGCTTCAGCCAACGATCCCGCACCTGTCGCGGTCTTCATTGCATCGCTGCCTGCACCGTCACGGCATCAGCCGGCTCCCGGAGGTCGAAGGCGACAAGCCGATCAGGAAGACGTTCAGGAGCTACCCGATCGGCTACTTCCACATCGACATCGCCGAGGTGCAGACGGCTGAGGGCAAGCTGCGCCTGTTCGTGGCCATCGACCGCACTTCGAAGTTCGCCTACGCCGAGCTCCACCAAGAGGCGGGCAAGATGGTCGCGGCTCAGTTCCTGCGCAACCTCATCGTGGCAGTTCCCTATGCCATCCACACGGTGCTGACGGACAACGGCATCCAGTTCACCAACCACGCCCGTCACAAATATGCGTTCCACCACATCTTCGATCGCGTCTGCGACGAGAACGGCATCGAGCACAGGCTCACCAGGATCAACCATCCCTGGACCAACGGACAGGTGGAACGGATGAACCGCACCATCAAGGACGCCACCGTCAAGCGCTTCCACTACGACAATCATGACCAACTGCGCCGGCACCTTCAGGACTTCATCAAGGCATACAACTTCGGTCGAAGGCTGAAGACGCTCAAAGGCCTCACACCCTACGAGTTCATCTGCAAACGATGGACTTCAGAGCCCGATCGATTCATCATCGATCCAATCCATCAAATGCCGGGACTGAACATCTAGGTCATCGACTCATTAAATCGCAACCAGATGCGGATTGAGGCGAGCTTGATGGAGGTGAGGAAGTTGTCGTCACGTTTGTCATATCTGGTGGCGACGGCGCGATAGTGCTTGATCTTGTTGAAGAAGCGTTCGACCAGATTGCGCTTGCGATAGAGCCGTCTGTTGAACTGCAAGGCCGCAACGCGATTTGGCATCGGCTTCACATTGGCTCTCGCGCCGCGCGCGGCCAGCGTTTGACGCAGGGCGTTGGAGTCGTAGGCCCGGTCGGCCAGCAGCACGTCGCCGCGTTCGACGGTGTCGATCATGTCCTGCGCGCTACGCCCGTCATGGGCCTGGCCTTCGGTGATCCTGAGGACGATCGGCAGGCCGCAGGCATCCACCAGCGCGTGGATTTTGGTGGTCAGCCCGCCGCGCGAGCGACCCATGCAACGGGATCGCGTCTGTTTTTTTGACCGTTGGCCGCATGTTGATGCACGCGGATCGACGACGAATCGATCATTTGGATGCCGCCATCGTAAGCCTTTGAAACAGCCGACAGAATGCGATCCCACACGCCTGCCTTGCGCCACCGGTTGAAGCGGTTCACGCAAGTGGTGTGCGGGCCGTAGCGCGCTGGAATGTCCGCCCACGGCGCACCGGTGCGCAGCCGCCAGAAAATCCCGTTCAGCACCCGCCGATCATCCACCCGTGCAACGCCGCGCGACTTGTTCGGCAACAGCGGCTGGATCACAGACCATTCAAAATCCGTCAGATCAAAACGTGCCATTCAATCCTCCCACCTCTGGAGATTGAATCACGCATCCCGTCCAAACGGAATCCCGTTTATGGGTTCGTGACCTAGAGTCTTTTTGGGTTGATCTGACTCGTTTGAGGATTCACGGAGGGGTTTTTCTGGGCCAGGGTTTGGCTGTCTTGATTCGGAGGCAGCGATGACACGGGCCTATTCGTCTGATTTGCGCGAGCGGGTGATTGGTGCGGTTGCGGGCGGGCTTTCGGCAACCTCGGCGGCCAAGGTTTTTTCGGTGAGTGCCAGCAGCGCGATCAAATGGGTCCGTCAGTGGCGGCTTGACGGACGAACGGCGCCGAGCGGCCTTCGCGGTCATCGTCGCGCGGTTCTTGAGCCGCATGCCGCGTGGCTGCTCGACCTGATTGGGGCACAGTCGGATATCACGCTTGAAGAAGTCCGGGTCCTGCTGCGCGAGCGCGGCATTACGGTCAGCGTGGCAACGGTGTGGAGCTTCTACGACCGGCGCGGCATCAGCTTCAAAAAAAAGCGTTTACGCGACCGAGCAGGATCGGCCCGACGTGGCGATGGCCCGCGAGGTCTGGAAAGCGCAACAAGGGCTGCTTGATCCAGCCCGCCTCGTCTTCATCGATGAGACCGGCACCTCGACCAACATGGCGCGATTGCGTGGCCGCTGCCGCCGTGGCCAACGCCTGGTCGGCAAGATTCCACACGGTCACTGGAAGATCACCACCTTCGTCGCGGCACTGCGCCACGACGCTATCACCGCTCCCTTTGTCATCAACGAGCCGATGAATGGCGAGATCTTTCGCGTCTACCTGCAACGATGCCTGGTCCCGACCCTGAAGCCAGGCGACATCGTGGTGATGGACAATCTGCCCGCCCACAAGAACGACGATGTTCGACAAATCATCGAGGCCGCTGGCGCGCAGTTGCGCTATCTGCCGCCGTACTCGCCCGACCTCAACCCGATCGAGATGGCGTTCGCAAAGCTCAAGGCCCATCTGCGAAAGGCCGCCGAGCGATCGATCCCCGCACTCTGGAACAGGATCGGTTCTATCCTCGATCTCTTCTCTCCAGACCAATGCATCAACTTCTTCAATCACGCCGGTTATGCGTAATCTCAATCCAAAATGGCTCTAGGTCACGAACCCATAAACGGGATTCCGTTTGGACGGGATGCGTGATTCAATCTCCAGAGGTGGGAGGATTGAATGGCACGTTTTGATCTGACGGATTTTGAATGGTCTGTGATCCAGCCGCTGTTGCCGAACAAGTCGCGCGGCGTTGCACGGGTGGATGATCGGCGGGTGCTGAACGGGATTTTCTGGCGGCTGCGCACCGGTGCGCCGTGGGCGGACATTCCAGCGCGCTACGGCCCGCACACCACTTGCGTGAACCGCTTCAACCGGTGGCGCAAGGCAGGTGTGTGGGATCGCATTCTGTCGGCTGTTTCAAAGGCTTACGATGGCGGCATCCAAATGATCGATTCGTCGTCGATCCGCGTGCATCAACATGCGGCCAACGGTCAAAAAAACAGACGCGATCCCGTTGCATGGGTCGCTCGCGCGGCGGGCTGACCACCAAAATCCACGCGCTGGTGGATGCCTGCGGCCTGCCGATCGTCCTCAGGATCACCGAAGGCCAGGCCCATGACGGGCGTAGCGCGCAGGACATGATCGACACCGTCGAACGCGGCGACGTGCTGCTGGCCGACCGGGCCTACGACTCCAACGCCCTGCGTCAAACGCTGGCCGCGCGCGGCGCGAGAGCCAATGTGAAGCCGATGCCAAATCGCGTTGCGGCCTTGCAGTTCAACAGACGGCTCTATCGCAAGCGCAATCTGGTCGAACGCTTCTTCAACAAGATCAAGCACTATCGCGCCGTCGCCACCAGATATGACAAACGTGACGACAACTTCCTCACCTCCATCAAGCTCGCCTCAATCCGCATCTGGTTGCGATTTAATGAGTCGATGACCTAGGTCAAGCACGATGGTCCGGTTCAGGACCCACTAGGCCGGATCGACATTCACGGCAGCCAGATCAGGGCTGCGGCCAGGTGAACGAAGCCCGTGAAGTGAACGGTGCGCCTGTCGTAGCGTGTGGCGAAACGGCGGAAGTGCTTGAGACGGTTGAAGCAGCGCTCGATCCGGTTGCGGTGCTTGTAGAGACCGGCGTCATGCGGGATGATGATTTTGCGTGTCCTGTTTGAGGGGATCACCGCTTCGGCGCCCATGCCGGCGATGAGTGCACGCAAGGCGTTGCTGTCATAAGCCTTGTCGGCCAGCACGGCGTCCCCGGCCTGGGCTTCGAGCAGCGCGGGGGCTTGTGTGATGTCTCCGACCTGCCCGGCGGTGACGATGAAACGCAAGGGTCGGCCCAGCGCATCGGCGAGCATGTGGACCTTGGTGGTCAGTCCACCTCGGGAACGCCCCAGCGCCTGATCCTTGGCCCCCTTTTCCGGTAGCCGCCTGCTGATGGGCTCGAACGATGGTTGAGTCGAGCATCAGATACTGGTTGTCGCGATCGGCTGTCAGGGTGGAGAATACCCGTTCCCACACACCGGCATGGCACCACCTGCTGAACCGCCGATGCACCGTCTTCCAGCGACCATAGCGCTCCGGCAGGTCACACCAGTGCGCGCCGGATCGCAGCACCCACAGGCAGCCGTTCACAAACAACCGATTATCCGATCCCGTCCGTCCCGGATCAGAGGCCTTGCCTGGCAGCAACGGTGCAATCTTCGCCCACTGATGATCGCTCAGCTCATACCGCTTGATCCCCATCGTGCAGCTCCGTGTCAGAATCACGGAACCCTATGAATCAGCGATCAGACCGTCTGGGAATCCTGAATGTCGATCCGGCCTAGGCCGGATCGACATTCACGGCAGCCAGATCAGGGCTGCGGCCAGGTGAACGAAGCCCGTGAAGTGAACGGTGCGCCTGTCGTAGCGTGTGGCGAAACGGCGGAAGTGCTTGAGACGGTTGAAGCAGCGCTCGATCCGGTTGCGGTGCTTGTAGAGACCGGCGTCATGCGGGATGATGATTTTGCGTGTCCTGTTTGAGGGGATCACCGCTTCGGCGCCCATGCCGGCGATGAGTGCACGCAAGGCGTTGCTGTCATAAGCTTGTCGGCCAGCACGGCGTCCCCGGCCTGGGCTTCGAGCAGCGCGGGGGCTTGTGTGATGTCTCCGACCTGCCCGGCGGTGACGATGAAACGCAAGGGTCGGCCCAGCGCATCGGCGAGCATGTGGACCTTGGTGGTCAGTCCACCTCGGGAACGCCCCAGCGCCTGATCCTTGGCCCCCCTTTTCCGGTAGCCGCCTGCTGATGGGCTCGAACGATGGTTGAGTCGAGCATCAGATACTGGTTGTCGCGATCGGCTGTCAGGGTGGAGAACACCCGTTCCCACACACCAGCATGGCACCACCTGCTGAACCGCCGATGCACCGTCTTCCAGCGACCATAGCGCTCCGGCAGGTCACACCAGTGCGCGCCGGATCGCAGCACCCACAGGCAGCCGTTCACAAACAACCGATTATCCGATCCCGTCCGTCCCGGATCAGAGGCCTTGCCTGGCAGCAACGGTGCAATCTTCGCCCACTGATGATCGCTCAGCTCATACCGCTTGATCCCCATCGTGCAGCTCCGTGTCAGAATCACGGAACCCTATGAATCAGCGATCAGACCGCCTGGGAATCCTGAATGTCGATCCGGCCTAGAGCCTTTCACCGCTTCATGGAAACGGTGAAAGATTCTATCTTTATATTTTGGCGCGTTTTCTTCCCGCGAAGCCCGATTCCACTCCGCTGGAAAACGCTCTAATTCGGTTTGAGAGCCCGCATCAACGGTTTTACGCTGGCCGGAGGGCGGCATCACGCCGAATGCGAGAGCATCACTGGACCCGGCTATTGACCGACCTCGGCGGGAGAGTTCCGATAATCATTTGCGCGCAGGAAGGGCGCAATTTACATTTGTAAAGCACCAGACGCATCGCTGATGTGTTTTACATTTAAATTGATGCTTGATACTAAATTTCATACGGCTTAAACATATTCTATGAATCGCATCGGAGTTGCCAGAATTCATGATTTCCGCTAATCAACTCAGGGCTGCCCGTGCGCTACTGGATATAGATCAACGGCAAATGGCTGAACTGGCGGATCTTTCAGTTCCGACTATTCAACGAATGGAAGCCAGTGACGGCGTCATCCGCGGCAATGTCGATTCCCTGATGAAACTGGTTTCAGCTCTGGACAACGCTGGCATCGAGTTGATCAGTCCGGATAGTCAAAGCTTGGCTGGCGGCCGGGGCGTCCGACTCAAGGAACACGTCACAAGGCCGGGGATAAAGCAACCAAAGCCTTTCTCGTCGCGGCCCTTGGAGCGAACTCGATAATTCACCCTCTTTGAAATGGTCTCGCTGAAGTATGATTTTCGGATGTCCCTTGCGGACGTCAAATCTTCACCAAGCGCTTCGCGTGGGGAGTGCCAGCGCCATCGGCGCGACGTACCGCATCGCTCGCTTCTATCGCCCATCACCCCGGTCTGACGTTTGACGGTCGACCGGAGCAGGCTTCGCCAAGTCCCCAACGCGACGTACACCGCCTTGTTGCGCACAAAGTCTTGGTCGCCAACCTTGACTCGCAACGCATCGAAGAACGCGAGCGGATAGCTGACAGCGGAATGCTGCCACATGGCCGGTCTCGGCAGGATTATCGCCTTCTCTTGTCCGTCAATTGCTCGACAACGGCAGGCTGCGACGTTTCGAACACGCGACTGGCAAGAACGTCGGACGCGACTACCGACTGAACATCGTCGACAGACAGGATGGCGTCCTCGTCCGCGACCAGGCGATTGGCCTGACGCAAGCGAATACGATCCAGCGCGTTGCGAATCGAGCGTGCGTTGGAGAACAAGGGCTGCGCCTTGCGCAACGCGATGTAGCGTACAAAGGCGTCGCGGGCGTCAGAGGTGAATTTATAGTTCATGTGACGCAGCATCACCTCCGCGATCGCGAGCAACTCCTCGTTTGAGTAGTCGGGGAAGTCGATGTGATGGGCGATGCGCGAGCGGAAGCCGGGGTTGCTCGAGAAGAATCTTTCCATACGGTCGGCGTAGCCGGCGAGGATCACCACCAGGTCCTCGCGTTGCGACTCCATGACCTGAAGCAGTATCTCGATGGCTTCCTGGCCGTAGTCACGCTCGTTGTCGGGCCGATGGAGGTAATAGGCCTCGTCGATGAACAGCACGCCGCCCATCGCCTTCTTCAATATCTCCTTGGTCTTCGGCGCGGTGTGGCCGATATATTGTCCGACCAGTTCGTCGCGCGTGACCGACACGACATGGCCACGGCGTACATAACCCAGCCGATGGAGAATATCGGCCATCCGCAGGGCAACGGTGGTCTTGCCGGTGCCGGGATTTCCGGTGAACGACATGTGCAATGTCGGGGTCTCCGACGTCAATTCCATTTTCCTGCGTATCCGCTCGACGAGGAGCAGCGACGCAATCTCCTGGATTCGTGTCTTGACGGGCTTGAGACCGATCAGCTCTTGATCGAGCTGCTTGAGTATCTCGCCGATTCCAACGGCCTCGAGTTCCTCGCGAAGGTTGACTTGTTCTTGCATCGAAGATGGTCCTGATAACCTCGGTCGGGAGCTTCTTTATTGACGACTGCTCGCGGGAAAACCGTTCGGGGAGAAAGGCTCCGTCGTCAGGAGACGACGGAGCAGGACATCCGGGCCGGACGGCAGAAAGGATAAATCGTCCAGCCTTAGCGGGATGGAATCATGATGAATAGCGCTGACCTTCGGAACGTTCGGCCACCGCATAAGAGGTCGTGGTGTACCGGACGTTGCGACTATCGGATTCCTGGCGCTCGAGCCGGAAGCCCGGCTCGTTCTTCGGCCTGTTGACGATGAACGAGATCTTCACCGACTCCCAGCCAGGACTGGAATCGAACCCGGAGATCCGGATGTAGCGGTCGCCATAGACCTTCCGGCACTCCTTCAGCTCCATCAGCACGCCTGCCGCATCCGGCAGGTCGAACATCGGCAGATTCCACATTTCCCAATAGGTATTGCGGGGATGCGGATCGTCGGTGAACTCAATGTTCACCGCCCAGTTCTGGCTGAGACAATACTGGATCTGCCGGGAAATCTGATCATCGGTCAGATCGGGCAGGAACGAAAAACAACCTTGAGTAATACGCATGATGTCCTCCATTACGCCGCGGGAACGGCGGTCGGCACGTAGTCGGGAGCGTCGGTCGAGGCGTAGTCGAAGGTGACGTCCTTCCAAACCTCGAGGGCCTGCTTCAGCGGCGTGCAGCTCGCGGCTGCCTTGGCCAGGATCTCCGGCCCTTCGCTGACGTAATCGCGACCTTCATTGCGAGCGAGGATCATCGCCTCCAGCGCCACACGATTCGCCGTCGCACCGGCCTGGATGCCCATCGGGTGACCGATGGTGCCGCCGCCGAACTGCAACACCACATCCTCACCGAGGTGCTGGATGAGCTGGTGCATCTGGCCTGCATGGATGCCGCCGGAAGCGACCGGCATCACCTTGTTGAGGCTCGCCCAGTTCTGGTCGAAGAAGATGCCGTGTTCGAGCTGGGTCGGATTATACTCCTCGCGGCAGATATCGTAGAAGCCGCGCGTGGTGAGCGGATCGCCTTCCAGCTTGCCGACCACGGTTCCTGCGTGGATATGATCGACGCCGGCGAGCCGCATCCATTTGGAGATGACGCGGAATGACACGCCGTGACTGCGCTGCCGCGTGTAGGTCGAATGACCGGCGCGATGCAGATGCAGGATCATGTCGTTCTTGCGCGCCCAATTCGACATCGACTGGATCGCGGTGTAGCCGATCACCAGGTCGATCATGACAACGACCGAGCCCAACTCTTTCGCGAACTCGGCGCGCTCGTACATGTCCTCCATCGTCGCCGCGGTGACGTTGAGGTAGCTGCCCTTGATCTCGCCGGTCGCTGCCTGCGCGCGGTTGACCGCCTCCATGCAGTAGAGGAAGCGTTCTCGCCAGTGCATGAACGGCTGCGAGTTGATGTTCTCGTCGTCCTTGGTGAAATCGAGACCGCCTTTCAAGGCCTCATAAACCACGCGGCCGTAATTGCGGCCGGACAGTCCGAGCTTCGGCTTGACGGTGGCGCCGAGCAGCGGCCGACCGAACTTGTCGAGGCGTTCGCGCTCGACGACGATGCCGGTGGGCGGCCCCTTGAACGTCTTGACGTAAGCAACGGGCAACCGCATGTCCTCGAGCCGCAGGGCCTTGAGCGGCTTGAAGCCGAACACGTTGCCGATGACCGACGCGGTGAGGTTGGAAATCGAACCGGGTTCGAACAGGTCGAGATCGTAGGCGATATAGGCGAAGTACTGGCCTTCCGCCCCCGGCACCGGGTCGACGCGGTAGCACTTGGCGCGGTATTTTTCGGCCGCCGTGAGGCGGTCCGTCCACACCACGGTCCAGGTCGCCGTCGAGGATTCACCAGCCACCGCCGCCGAGGCTTCGATCGGATCGACGCCATCCTGAGGCGTAACCCGGAACAGGCAAATGACGTCAGTGTCCTTCGGCGTGTAGTCCGGCTCCCAATAGCCCATCTTCTTGTAGGACATGACGCCGGATTTGTAGCGGTCCTTACCGCGAACGGTCATCGATTTTTCGTTCTGGACGTTCATATATCTCTCCTTCTTCTCTCTGTGATCCGCGAAAGTTCCGGATCGAATTTCACGCCGCGTCAACGGCCGTATCGGCGATGCCTGGATCAAGTTTTCCCGCACGATAGAGCCCGGCCATCTCAGCCTGTGGGATCACCTTGATTTTTGAGGCCTTTCCCGCTGTGCAGCGATCGGCTGCTTCTTGAGCTTCAGGGATCGGCGTCAGCCTGACGGTCGTTACTCGCCAAGGGATACGCCAAGCCTTGCGTCGCTATGCCGCTTCGCGATCACGGGGCACCCCTTCTCGCCCGACATCGAACTGGACGCCCACTTGATCGCGACCATCGGGCTTCCGGACTACTAGCAGCGGTCGGTGGAGCGGAATCTTCCTCTATAAAGGCCATGGAAGAGGCAATGAAGCTTGAAAGATCGTGTCGGTAACCACTATTCACAGGCCCCGAGCATAAGAGATGATGTACTAAACACCAATTGTTATTTCTTATCGTTTATATTAGCGTAGCTTATGCATCAGTTTATGCACCTGACACTCAGACAGCTCCAGATCTTCGACGCAGTGGTGCGTCGGCGGAACTTTACGCGCGCAGCCGACGCGCTACACCTGACCCAACCAGCGGTCTCGATGCAGATGCGGCAGTTGGAAGAGCAGATCGGCGTGCCGCTGTTCGACTATGTCGGAAAACAGATCCAGCCGACCGACGCGGGCCGCGAGTTGCATCGCCACGCCACGCTCATCGGCGCCAAGATGCGTGACCTCACTTCAGCGATGGAGGAGTTCCGCGGCGTCCATCGTGGGGAACTCGACCTCATTGTGGCCAGCACGGCCAACTATTTCATGCCCAAGCTGATTGCAGCCTTCTGTGCCTCCCACGCCAAGGTGCAGGTGCGGCTACAAGTGTCCAACCAGACGCATATCCTCGAATCGCTCTCCGCCTCGAATCAGGATCTGGCCATCATGGGGCAGCCGCCGGAGGACGCCGAGCTCGTCGCCCGCGGGTTCCTCGACAACCCGCTGATGGTCATCGCCCCGCCCGCGCATCCGCTGGCCAGACGGCGCAAGATCCCGCTGACGGAATTGGGTTGCCAGCCCTTCATTACCCGCGAGCCCGATTCGGGCACGCGCCATGCCGCCGAGCGGCATTTTTCCCGTCACGGCGTGGAATTCCACTCAGTGATGGAGATGAGCAGCAGCGAGGCCATCAAGCAAGCCGTCGAAGCCGGACTGGGGTTAGGCGTTCTCTCGCTGCACACCCTGGAGCTGGAGCTGGCGACACGCCGCCTGGTCACTCTCCGCGTAGAGAGCTTTCCGATCGTACGGCAATGGTTCGTCGTGCACCGCAAGGGCAAGCGGCTATCAGCGGTGGCGCAGTCTTTCCTGGCGTTCCTCACCAAGCAGGCGCGCCCGTTGGCCTCGCCCAAGCAGTCACCGTCCCACTCGGGGTTACAAGCCTTTGGTCTTCAACAATGAGCCGTGAAAAGCGCACGCCGCTCGTTTGCCCAGGCTAAGGAAGAACGCCAAATGAACGCGATCAAACTGCATCCGCTGAAAAAGCTGGAAATCATTCTCGCCGGCGAGCACAAGCAATTCGCCACCGACTTGCTCAGCCGCGCGGGAGTCAAGGGTTACACCATCGTCGGCAATCTGTCCGGCAAGGGCAACCACGGCATGTACGAAGGGCATCTGATGTTCAATGAGGACGACGCCCTCATCATGATCATCGCCGTGGTGCCGAAAGACTTGGCCGACGCGCTGCTCGATGGCTTTCAGCCGTTTTTCGACGCCCACTCAGGCGTGATTTTCGTCAGCGACATCCAGGTCTGCCGCCCGACTAAGTTCGTGGCGGCCTATCCCTATGAGATGGCCCGCTCTCAATCTTAACGCATGACCGGCTTTTCGACCAAAAGTCGGTTGCCTGAATAAGCTCAGCCGGATGCCTCGGAGCCGGGCTGCAGTACAGAGGATCGCGAATATGAACACACGCAAACGCCTTCATGCCCTGCGACGGGAGGCAAGCCCGGCTGCCGTAACATCGCCCGAGGTAGCGGCCACGCCCGATCATCCGGCGTATGTGATTGGCAGCGGAGAGATGCGCGAGCATGCGCTGGTCGATCGTGACCTCAATCAACTGCTGTTCGACTACGAGCGAACTGTTCGCTTGCGCTTTGCCCGCATCGTCGATGTGCTCAAGCGCATCTCCGCGCATCAGCATGACGAGAATTTTATCGAGCTGGCGCAGCAACTGGCCCGAGAGCAACTCGGCTTCGATCTTCCGACGCAGGTGCTCGAGGACGCCTGGGTGTGCGGGCTGGATTTGTCCACGCTGCATTCACGCTGCATCTTCAGCTCTCTGAAGTTGAGCGTCGACAACGCGCAGACAGAGCAGATCGGCTGGCGCCAACGCCTCCCGCTCGACGAGAATTTTTTGCGTTCGTGCGGCTACCACACCGTTGACATCAGTCCGTGCTCCGATGGCCGGCTGCAGGGCGTCGGCGCCTATGCGCTGCGCTTTCTGCCGGGGCCGAATGTGCGGGTGAAGGGGTATGCCGGCGCACTGTTTAATGTCGAAGCCAATATGTCGGATTGGGCAGAGCGCGAAGTCAAGCGGCTGTCGGGCGCCATGGTCGATGGCGACCGCCTGAACTTCCTCAAGATCGCCGTCTATCACTTCAGCAGTTCTTCGCCCGACAATCACGGTTGCGCTGCTCACAACAGCAACGACAATCAGGCCACACAAGCTGCGCTGCAGCGCTTGTACGAGTTGCGGGCGGCGATTGAACGGACTTTCGGCGCCGGCGCAGGACCGGACATCCTGCTTATCGGTGTTGACACGGATCTGGATGCGTTGCGCATCCACTTGCCCGACGGCTTCGGCGAGCTTAGCGCGCATCGCTATTTCGAGACCGCGCAGATCTACCGCGACACCCTCGGTCTTTCGCCCGAAGCGGCGCGGACCCATATCGCCGAGACTGTTGCCAAGGGCATGGGCGGCGGAGGCCAGGGCTCCGGCCGAATGCATGAGGGAATGCGACGACTGGTGCTGGCGCTGGCCGAGGCCAATCTGTCGCAAATCGAATACGTCATCGAGCACCACACCGGGCGCTACGCGACGATCGGGCACGACGAGCAGTACATCATCGCCGGTGAGAAGCTGCGGCCGCTGCAGTTGCGCAATCTGTTTTATCTCGCCCACCTCAACACCATGGAGGAAGGCGCGCCGGACATGGATGTCGGGATCGATATCTTCACCAAGCTCAACGCCGCGCACGGTCTGCCCGTGCCGGTTCTGGTGCATTTCGAGTATGATGCACGAGTTCCCAAGTCGCGTGAGCGGGCGATCGCGCGGGGGCGGCGGGTGCGTGACGCGATCGAGGCGCGCTACCCCGTTCTGGCCGCCCGAGGCCTGCTCAACTGCGCGATTGCGGTGAGCGAACGCGGCGGCGAAGAGCGTTGCACCTTCATCGCCGACGACGCTGTCGACGGTCATTAAGGGCGTATGCGCCCTGAAAATCATGCGTATCTGCGCGACGCCCGGCGCAGGCTGCTTGTTCTAGAGCGGGATGAGGAAAAGTGTGTAGCGGTTTTCCGCCCGCATCCCGCTCTAAAATGTTGGAATCGATCACGTTCATGGTTTTGGATCGATTCGATCCAAAACCATCGTGATCTAGAGTCTTTCACCGCTTCATGGAAACGGTGAAAGACTCTATCTTTATATTTTGGCGCGTTTTCTTCCCGCGAAGCCCGATTCCACTCCGCTGGAAAACGCTATAAGCCGAATGGGATCTCGCCAGGAACGGAATTTCTGGACCAGAGACAGAGCGGAAAAGCCGGACAGACTCACGAACAAAGACAGCTATCCACAAACCACGTCCCACAAACCACGTCGTAAACTCCGCCAACGGCGGGGCTTTCCTCCCGGTCTCTAACACTGGGACAAAATAGCGGACCGGGTGGTGGCGAACCCAGTCGGATGCGAACGAGTCTCCAATGGCCATAACAGGGAATTTCTTGCAAATTGCAGGTCAAAACAGGCTTCTGATCAGTTCATAGTGGCGAGGCGATCGAAATTCTCCTGTGAATTCTGTTTGATACGCTGTAGTTCAAGCACTTTCCTGTTATTCTGCAGAACAGGTGCTAAAAACGGGCTAACAGGCAATTTGAAGTGCAGCATCAGGCATTTGAAAGCTCCGAACAGGTAGCGGTCCGGAGCGGAATCGCGCATAGCTTGAGCAGTGACATGCGTGATGCCGTCAAACCTTGGGAACCGAGCATGCTCCGATTGATCATGTCCGGCGCCAGATCCTTCTGGTCATGAGCGATCCAGTCTCTGTCGCGTCCTCGTCGCGGCTGGCCGTCGTTTACCGGCCAGTGAACGATCTCACTCCCGATCCCCGCAATGCCCGCACCCATCCGAAGCGCCAAATCGACCAGCTTCGGGCCTCCATCAAGGAATTCGGCTTCACCAATCCGATACTCATTGACCCCGAAGGCCACATCATCGCGGGCCATGGCCGACTTCAGGCAGCTCGCGCCATCGGGATTGCGGAGGTCCCGACGATCGCCCTCGCCGGCTTATCCGAGCCTCAGAAGCGTGCGCTACGAATCGCCGATAACAAGATCGCCCTCAATGCAGGCTGGGATCTGGAAATCCTGCAGTGTCCGCCGTCAGGGCTCTTGAGACAGTTTAGGAGTTTTCGGGAAGGGAGGATTTCTGGATCATCGCAGCCAATTTGGAGCGCAGATGAGACAGAAATCCGGGCCGGAGAAAGCACCGGCAGAGCAGGTCGTGAAGGACATCCGCCGGGCAACGCGCCGGTGGTGATGATCAGCGTTGCCGCGTTGTAGCCCTGCAGATCGGCATGGCTGCCCTTGGTGGTGGCCGTGACCACGGCTAAATTCTACCACTCCTAGATCAAGACTGCTGAGTTCCGGCCAAGTCTTTGACCCGACGATTGTTTCATGCGCACCAGGATTGCACCGCAGCTCTACAATCCAGAATCCGGAGGCTTGCAGTCGAAATTGTTATTCCAAGATAATCCAGCGCGCAGATTTAGAACAACTGCAACTCACTTCCTGGGTGACCACCTGCATCTTGATTTGCTCCCAACCGTCATCTACACTGACCGGCTAACGACGTGATGATTACTATACGTCCATTCGCAGCGTTGCGGCCCATTCTTCTCATCTTGATCATTGTCGGGACGTTGCTGCCCTGGTGTCCAGCCGCGGCTCAAATCCCTGATCTGGGTAGTGGGCGGGTCCCGACACTTGCTCCGCTGGTACGCGAAGTCACGCCGGCGGTTGTGAATATCTCCGTTCGTGGCCGCGTGAAGGAGGACAATCCTCTTTATCGCGATCCTTTCTTTCGCGATTTTTTTGACTTGCCGCGACAACTGGAGAGAGAGGTCCAGGCCACGGGATCGGGCGTCATCGTCGATGCGCAACGCGGATATATCCTCACCGCCAACCATGTCGTGGCGCAAATATCGACGGCTCAAATCACGACAAAAGACGGCAGAAGGTTCTCGGCCGGGCTGATCGGGCGCGATCCAGGAACTGATATCGCGGTGCTCCAGATCAAGCGCGGAAACAATCTCAAGGCTATTCGGTTGGGCGACAGCGACAAACTGGAGGTCGGCGACTTCGTGATAGCTGTCGGCAACCCCTTCGGCCTGGGTCAGACGGTGACCTCCGGCCTTGTGAGCGCGCTGGGTCGCACCGGCCTTGGCAAGCATGGCTACGAGGACTTCATTCAAACCGACGCGCCAATCAATCCCGGCAACTCTGGCGGAGCATTGATCAATTTGAAGGGCGAACTCGTCGGAATCAACACCGCGATCATTTCACCGGGCGGCGGCAACATCGGAATCGGCTTTGCCGTACCGATCAATATGGCACGGCAGGTCATGGAGCAGATCGTCGAATACGGCGTCGTGCGGCGCGGCCGTATCGGCGTATCGGTACAGGATCTGAGCACGGTCAGTTCGGAACCACAAGCTACCGGAAGGAGCGAGGGCGCTCTGATCGCCAGTGTCCTCCGAGGATCTTCGGCCGAGGCGGCTGGCATTCGCAGAGGCGATATCATCGTCGCTGCGGACGGCGTTCCCATTCGTAGTGCGGCGCAACTTCGCAATAAGATCGGACTGGCCCGTATTGGCGAGCGCGTGCAGCTGACATTCGACCGCAGGGGCACTTTACACACAGTCGTCGTCGAGATCTCCGCTACAAGGAGTGCTCCGGCGGCGTCTTCACTGAGAAGATGATAATCGTCTGTTGGGAGATGAGGCCCAATTTACGTTCGAATTTGAACTCCATGCAATCGCTCAGACGACTTCAGATTGACATGGCTATGGGGACGATGATCTTAGCGACGGCCTGCACCCCACAGTACGCGCAGCGGGTAATTTTTTTAGAGAATCACAACATGCAGGACACGCTCCTGAGCGAGCGGCCATCGCGCGGCGGCTCAGCCGCGCAATGAATTCAGACGTCTATTCTATTCGGCCTCCAGCCTTTCAGGAGGAGCAACCCTTGCAGATATCAGGAATCAGCTCGTCAGCACGGAAATCCGAACTCACGCTGAATGCCCGCTTCCTGATCATTTTCCGGTTTGTCGTCGACTGGTCTGGAGACGCCATCCGAACCTTTGCAGCAGGATCGGCTTGATGCCGCTTTGAATGCGACCTCTCCATGGCAGCGACTTGGCTCGTGCCGAAGAGCACCGCGCACATAGTGAGAATTGCGAGAATAAGGCGCGTGGTTCGCTCTCGCTCTTTAGGCTTTCCTGTTTCGGGCCGAGAACCTGATGCGCCCCGTTTGAACAAATCAGACATCCAACGTCCCAGCCGGCTGTGTGTCCGCTTAATGATCGCACCTTGGTAGGATACCAAAAGAACCTGCAAGGCTTTCATAGCCACATCCTCCTGGAAGCAACATGGTTATGCCAAGAAACCGAAATCTTTGCGGATTGGGCGCGCCATACGCTCGGCAGTGTTCTGTGTCATCGCGCAATCGAGGGCTCCGGCTGACTTTCAACCTCGGCCGGAGCCGTCGAAGATTTAGGAACTGACGCGAATAGGGGGCAAGACCGCCTGCTCCAAAGCCGCGAGTCGCGCATTAACCTCCGCAATCCAATCATCAGTTGCGACGATCAAGGAGCGCCGCTCGAGTTCTCCTCCAAGCACAGCTTCCTTCAAGCGCCGCAGACGGCTGATTTCAACAGCTGGCGGCAAATGAGAAGTTGGCATCTGCACCTCCCAAGGTCTACATCTGCGCCAAGTTGCGGATGGCAGACCGTTCTTGAGCCAAACGCCGGACAACGAACTGGCGTTCCAGCTCCGTGAGATCGGTCTTAAGGATCCGCTGGTAGCGGCGGATGTTATTCCGGTGCGCCCGCATCGACGCAGCTCGCAGGTCCGCCTCTCGCCGCAGGCGCGCCAGGTGATACACCGCCGGAGCGATGGTTGCATGGCTATCGGCATCTATGTTTCCGGCCATGATTCGTTTCGCCGCTCCGCCGCGCGGTGGCGGATCGTCCTCGTCCAGGCCGCGGAGCGCGCTGAGAATGTCGCTCAGCCGGAGTGGCGTCGTATGCCCCGGAATCATTCTCAGCATCGGCGAGGATTCGACCGCATACATATCGGATGCCCAGACCGATAGGATAGCCCGCTTTTCGTCCGAAGAGAGCTTCGGGTCTTTGAGAACCGCTTGAACGGAACGGTGATGTGCATCGGGGCGAAACTGCATCGATGCAACTTGATCACGAACGGCACGCTTCATCTTCCCCTCCTTCTCCTTTCATTGGGGATCAACTGATGGGTATTGGGTGGCGATCGATGCCGCCCAGCCCGATGTGCAGGTGCGGTTAAGCGGCGCGCTTCTTTTCGATCTGCGGATCAGGAGCAACGCCGATGGGAATGCGCCGAGGTTTCATGGCCTCTGGGATTTCCCTCACGAGCTTGATCTGGAGCAGACCATTCTCGAATGTCGCGCCTTCGACCTTGACGTAGTCGGCGAGATTAAAGGTCCGCTTGAACGGGCGCGCCGAGATCCCCCGGTACAGGTAATCCTTGTTGGCCGCTTCCGTCTTGCGTCCTTCAATGGAGAGCACGTTCTGTTCGGCCGTCACCGCAATTTCATCCGGCGAGAAACCGGCCAGCGACAGCGATATCTGGTAGCGGTCTTCAGACTGCCGCTCGATGTTGTATGGCGGATAATGATCCTCGCCCTCGGTGCGTTGCGCCGCATCAAAGAGGTCGAAAAGATGGTCGTATCCGATGGTGGACCGCGACAGGGGTGCAAAATCATAAGCTCTCATAGCCAAATCCTCCTTGGAGCAAGATGGATACGAGCGGACGTCGGACACCGGCCGGCGCCCGTCTCAATCCTCGAGCCCTTCTAGCGCTCAAGACCGCTTCTTCAGCGGCAAAAATCGAACTAGAAAAACGGCTGTAGATTTCAAGAGGGCACGGTGAAAGTTTTTAGCGCCTCAATAGCACCTATGGTTCCCTTGAGTGTTGCTCGGCAACATGGCGTGATTGTCGGCGCTGCTATGAGGCGCTATTCCTCGTCGTCTTGTGGGGTGAGAAGTTCGACCAGTTCGGCGGTCCGGCCGCTGGGCAGCGCCCGGCCTTCGTTGATCAGCGCTTCATTGTTGTTTACCCAGGCCCAGGCCTTGGTCAGTTCCTCGATTGTGCCTCGGTCGCGATGATCTCGGTCACCAAAATCTCGTCGGTGGGACCGATAACGGAAAGAACATCGTCGCGCGTGAGAGCCATTCTTGTACCTCCGTTCCTTCACCACCTGCTGATCGCGAACGATACCAGTTCATAAACGTTCTAGGGGAGCGGATGCGGCTCGATTATCGCGATTTCCTCTTGACGGATGTCGAGCTGTACCCAAATCAAAATCGCCATCTGCTGAAGAAGGGATGGTTTCCAAGGGGCGTCAGCTCTTTGGCGCCCTTGTATCCATGTTGCTTCACAAGGAGGATATGGCTATGAGAAACACCTTCGACTTTGCGCCTCTGTTCCGATCGACGATCGGTTTCGATCGCATGCTGGATACGCTTGAGTCTGCGAGCCGCGTGACATCGATCGATAACGTGGCCACCTTACGACATCGTCAGGACGAGCGAGGACGACTACCGCATCAGCATGGCGGTGGCAGGCTTGACCGAGGCTGACCTGGCGATCACGCAAGAGCAGAACATGCTCCTGGTCGCGGGACAGAAGTCAGGCCAGGATGAAGCGAGCGGGCACTATTTGCATCGCGGTATTGCCGCACGAGCCTTCCAGCGCCGCTTCGAGCTTGCCGACCACGTGAAGGTCGTGGCCGCGAATCTAGTGAACGGTCTGCTGACCATCGACCTCAAGCGTGAGCTTCCCGAAGAGATGAAGCCACGCCGCATCGCCATCACCGCGGGCGAAGCGCTGACAAAAGCTGAGACTAAGCAGGTTCAGCCCGAGAAGCAGGCAGCCTAAGGCTCTCGTCATCGAAGCCTCCAAAGAGGCGTCGGGCCTTGCGCCCGGCGCAATGGGAAGCTGCACCGACAGCAACATAAGGAGATAATCATGAGTGTTCGTGATCTGATCCCGTGGGGCCGCTCCAACAATCAGGTTCCTACGGCATTTCGTGACGACAATCGCGATCCATTCCTCTCGCTACATCGGGAGATGAATCGGCTGTTCGACGACGTGTTCCGCGGCTTCGACGGTCGCCTGCCGGCGTTCGGATCGCTGTCATCTTTCAACGGGGCCTGGCCGAACGTCGAGATCTCCGACAGTGACAAGGAGATCAAGGTAACGGCCGAAATCCCTGGTCTCGAAGAAAAGGATCTCGAGGTGTTCCTCAACGAGGGGGTGCTGACGTTGAAAGGCGAGAAGCGGTCTGAGGTGGAGGACAAGGAGAAGCAGTTCTCCGAACGCTTCTATGGCCACTTTGAGCGGCGCATCCCGCTCGGGATTGAGGTGGAGGAAGACAAGATCGAGGCGCGGTTCAAAAACGGTGTGCTGAACATCGTGCTTCCCAAAAGCCCAAAGGCTCAGTCGCAGGTGAAGCGCATCGCGATCAAGAGCTGATGAGTCGCGTCGGGTCGGCGGCTGGCGAGCCGCCGATTCCTCCATCGATTAGAGGAGGAGTCGGCTTCCAAGGTCGCCCACGCGGTGAACCGCGAAGCGAATGATGGCATGCGACGCCGAGGGCAATGCAGCCACCTCTCACCACCTGGCCCTGGTGAGCAGCTTGTTGCGTCCGTTGCCTTGAACGGCCGATGCTTGCAACGCCGTCGGCACGGCAGACTGCCCGTAGGCGATCGGAAAAGTTCGATAATGTCGAAGAAGGTCATAGCCGACCAGGGGATTGAGCTTTGCGACGCAAGGAGTAGAGCCGCTGCAGCCCCTCCTTTTGCGCTCAGAAGGCAAATCGGAGCTTGAAGTCAAAATCATCAGTCCAGGATAGTTCAGCGCGCACGAGCTGAGACAGTTGCAACTCACCCCGACGGTGATCTGGCTGCGTCTCTGCCGCTGACAGCCCAACATACTCAACATCTAAACGGAACCATGCCAACAACGCTATGATATTGTCCGTCGTCAGATAATTTGAGACTGATCAGACATTTCTAGAAGAGAGGCTCTGGTTCATCTGTGGTTAGAGTTTAAGCGGCCTGCAGCTGATGCTGCAAGCGACGGTTTGCGATGGTGTCGCGCTTGATGCGGTGTCGTTCGGCGAGGATTGTCTCAGCCCTGCCGAAGTAGACGTCGGCAGGTGTAACGTTGCCGATGCTCTCGTGGTAGCGGTCATGATTATAGTGTTCGACGAACGCGGCGACCTGACGTTTGAGGTCGTCCGGTAAATAGTAGTTCTCAAGCAGGATGCGGTTCTTCAACGTTTGATGCCAACGCTCGATCTTGCCCTGAGTCTGAGGATGATACGGCGCTCCGCGCACATGCTGCATGTCCTTGGCCCTGAGCCACGTGGCCAGATCATCCGCGACGTAACTCGAACCATTGTCGCTGAGAAGCCGGGGCCGCTGCCTGACGCTGACGTGATCCAGACCAGAGGCGGCCAGTGCCTGATCGAGCGTAGCCGTGACGTCGGAGGCACACATCGTGGGACCTAACCTCCAGGCGACGATGTAGCGCGAGAAGTCGTCGAGCACCGTCGATAGATAGTACCAGCCCCAGCCGGTGATCTTCAGGTAGGTGAAGTCGGTCTGCCAGAGCTGGTTGGCGGCGGTGGTCTTGTCCTTGAACTCGTTCGCCGCCTTGATCACTACATAGGCCGGACTGGTGATGAGGTCGTGCGCCTTCAGCAGCCGATAGACCGAAGCCTCCGAGACAAAGTACTTTCTCTCGTCGGTAAACCGCACGGCGAGCTCTCGCGGCGATAGTTCCGGAAGCTCCAATGCCAGGTCGATGATCTGGCCGCGGACGTCATCCGGGATACGATTCCAGACCCGATCCGGTCGAGAGCGGTGATCTGCCAGGGCCTCAATGCCGCCCGCGCGGTAGCGATCGTACCATCTATAAAACGTGGCGCGGGGGATGCCGAGCTTGTCCAGCGTGCGTTTGGCCGGCAAATGCGACTGCTCCACCAACGCGATGATCTCGGCTTTCTCGGACGCAGGATACCTCATGCCTCGTTCTCCCCATCCCCGTTCATGCTTTTTTTTAGCAGACGGTTCTCCAGGGTGAGATCGGCGACGACTTCCTTCAACGCCGAGGCTTCCCGACGAAGATCTTTCACCTCGCCAGAGGTTGCGGCACGTGCCGTGTCGCCCGCCAACCGGCGCTTGCCGGCTTCCAGGAACTCCTTGGACCAACCGTAATACATCGAGGCGGCGATGCCTTCGCGGCGGCAAAGCTCGGAGATGTTCTCCTCGCCGCGCAGTCCTTCCAGCACGATACGGATCTTCTCCTCCGCCGAATAATGCCGGCGCGTCTGCCGTCGGATGTCCTTCAGCACCTGTTCTGCCGGCGCTTTGCCTGGTCCGGATTTCTGTCTCATCTGCGCTCCAAATTGGCTGCGATGATCCAGAAATCCTCCCTTCCCGAAAACTCCTAAACTGTCTCAAGAGCCCTGACGGCGGACATCCGCGCTATCCAAGCGTCAATTTTTGAATCAGAGAAAGTAGGGCGCCGCAGGACTGGCGGAGAGGGAGGGATTCGAACCTCGCTACGTTGGACTCCACGAACGTACGATCGCAAGTTCAATAAAGTTTTCTCAGAAACCACTGGCATTGTTGGGTGATTGGAGCGTTACTGTCGGCGCGTTGAGTGCCCTTTTCGACCACTGAATAGCCCGCCCCGCCGGTGTGTTGCCGTGACGGGGCTTCGGTGGTGACAGCGATGATGCTGCCGCGACCGGAGAAGTCACATGGCCAAAACACAATCCCGCAAAGCCGCACCTCGATCAGCGATGGCGACCAAGCGCACAAAGTCCGCGCACCCTTCCTTGACCAGAACCGCCAAAGCTGCACCGGTCAAGAAGATCATCTCAACACCAGCCCGATCGTTGGATCGGCCGGTGCGGCATCGCAGTGGCAGCAAGCAAGCCCTGGTCATCGAGATGCTGATGAAGCCTGAGGGTACAACGATCGGCGACATCATGAAGGCCACAGATTGGCAGCAGCATTCGGTGCGCGGCTTTTTTGCTGGCGTCATCCGGAAGAAGCTCAAGCTGACGTTGATATCGAAAGCTGCTGAAGCCGGTCGGATCTACAAAGTATCTGGCGACACCGCATCTACCGCTTCCACCGGATCGACGTCAAACAATACTGCGGCCTGATGCCATGGAGCGAAGGTCAGGCTCCCGAAAGCCTATCGGTCGAAGGCTGATGGGCTTGTCAATGGAAGACGAGATTGCGCATCTGCGCAGTCTCGATCTACTCAGCTTGCACGCTCGCTGGCAGAGTGTTGTTGGGCGCCCGGCCCCGGAACACCTGCCCAAGCATCTGCTGTTCGGCATCCTTGCCTATCGCATCCAGGCCGATGCACTTGGGGATCTCGATGCTGCGACGGTGCAACTTCTGAAGCGTGCGGCTACCGTGCGGTCTTTGAGTGAGGTTTTGCCATTGGTATCGGCACAGGATCAGCGCAAGCAAGCCATGGTGCCCGGCACTGTTCTAACCCGGGAGTGGAACGGGCAACTTCATCGGGTGATGGCCGTCGAAGGCGGCTTCGCTTTTGAGGGCAAGACCTTCGACAGCCTGTCGGGGATTGCGTTCGCGATCACCGGCACAAACTGGAATGGACCGCGCTTTTTTGGTCTCCGTGCCGGAAACGGCAAGGGAGTGCAACCATGAAGCCGGACGACAACCGTGTTGTCCGGTGCGCGATCTATACCAGGGTGTCTACGGACACCGGCCTTGATCAGGAGTTCAACTCGCTGGATGCCCAGTATGATGCATCCCAGGCCTATATCCGAAGTCAGGCGCATGCAGGCTGGTCGCTGGTCAAGGCGCGATATGATGATGGCGGCTTCTCTGGCGGATCGACCGATCGCCCTGCCCTGCAGCGGTTGCTGGCGGATGTCGCGGCCCGCCGGATCCACATCATCGTCGTCTATAAGGTGGACCGGCTGACCCGCTCTCTGGCTGACTTCGCCAAGCTGGTCGAACTGTTCGATGCCCATGGTGTGTCATTTGTCTCGGTGACCCAGCAGTTCAACACCACCACATCGATGGGACGGTTGACGCTGAACGTGCTTTTGTCCTTCGCGCAATTCGAGCGGGAAGTCACCTCGGAGCGCATCCGCGACAAGATTGCAGCCTCTAAACGCAAGGGGCTATGGGTCGGCGGCATGGTTCCTCTGGGTTATATCCTCAAGGATGGTCAGCTTCACCTTCAGGAGGAAGAGGCCAATACCGTTCGTCTGATCTTTCAGCGCTATCTGGAACTCGGCAGCGTCAACCGCCTCGTCAAGGACCTGAAGGAGCGAGGCTTTAAGTCCAAGGTCCGGCAGCTGGCATCAGGCGGAACGAGAGGAGGTGTGCCGTTCACGCAGGGACCGTTGTTCTATATGCTGCGGAACCGGTTTTATCTGGGCGAGGTCAGGTTTAAGGGCGAGATTCTGCCTGGACCGCAGCCCGCCCTGCTCGACCGCGCACTGTTTGAGGCCGTTCAGAAAAAGTTGACCGAACAGCGGTCCCACCACACGACGACCCGTATCCGAACCCGCGCCCTCCTTGCAGGGCTGCTGTTTGATGACGCAGGTCATCGGATGATCTTGACCTACGCCAGTCGAAACCGTGTTCGGCATCGCTATTACGTCTCTGCGCCCTGCATCCGGGGTCAAACGGATGAGCCGGTTGGCTCTGTGACCCGCGTGCCTGCGTCAGACATTGAAGCCTCGATCTCCAAGGCGGTCATGGCCAACACGGATGTCGATGAACCATCCTCGAACGAAACCTTGTCTCGAGAAGTGCTTGAGCGGTTCGTCATCCAGATTGAGGTTCGCAAGAACCAGTTGGCCATTCATCTAAGGTCTGGCGAAAACGATATCCAAGGGACGCAGGACGATCCAGATCCGGATGAATCTCGCGCGGTCGCTACGCGCATCATCGTCGTACCCTGGAAGAAGCCCTCAAGGCCAGCCCGAGAAATCTTGTTGCCGGCGAACACGCCAGAGCATCGCGCCAGGCCCATGAAGGCCGAACGCCGGTCGGCTCTGATCCGAGCGATCGGCCGCGGCCGCCTCTGGCTTCAGGAGATCGTCGACGGCCGCGAGACCATCGAAAGCCTTGCCGCTAGGCAACATTGCAGCACGCGACATATCAAGATGACGATCTCGCTCGCCTTCCTTGCACCGACGCTCGTGACAGCAGCCGTTGAAGGACGATTCCCGCGCGGAATTGGCGTTGCTGCCCTTCGCGATGCGCCGGCTGAATGGTCACAGCAGATGAGGCGGCTCGGATTGGCGCCCACAGGCACTCCCGGTCCTGCCAGCCGATAACCCTGCCTTATCCTGTCAGCCAATTCCCAGGAACGGGAATTTGCGCCGCAGAGACAGCGCCCCAAAACGAGCCCAGACGGGTCACAGAGACAGCACCTCCGCAGATCAAAGTGCGGAAAAGCCCGCCAACAGCGGGGCTTTTTCGACAGTCTCTGGAAATGCGGAAAATAACAGACTGAGTGGTGGGCGCGACAGGGATCGAACCTGTGACCCCTACCATGTCAAGGTAGTGCTCTCCCGCTGAGCTACGCGCCCGAAAACTCCCACAGGGGTCGCCGGTCCTATATCGGCTCCCGCGCCGACAGGCAAGGATCAGCGGCCATCTGAATCAAGCCGCCAGCATCTTGTTCACTTCGCTGACCAGTTCACGCAGATGCACCGGCTTGGACAACACCTTTGCGTTCTTGGGCGCTTCGGAATCAGAATTCAGCGCGACGGCCGCAAAACCGGTGATGAACATGATCTTGATGTCGGGATCGAGCTCGGAAGCGCGGCGAGCCAGCTCGATACCGTCCATTTCAGGCATGACGATATCGGTGAGAAGCATTTCAAAGGGCTCCTCGCGCAGCCTCTGATAGGCTGAGAGGCCGTTGTCATAGGACGACACCTTGAAACCGGCATTTTCCAGCGCCTTGACCAGAAACCGGCGCATGTCGTTGTCGTCTTCGGCGAGGAGGATCTTGTGCATGGAAATCATTGGGGCCCGGCTGGATAAGCAGTCTTTTATATAATCCATATCTGGTAAATTTGGAGTGAAGGCGAACTGGGGCTTGGCAGAAGGGTTGCGATTATCGACAATACAGGTTCAGAAACGCCTGTCCGGAGGTGTCCGGCGGACGGCTGCGCAAGGATGACGCCGGCGATGAGCCAGTTTGACGGTGACCAACCGCCTCCTTTCGAGATCGCAGAGCCGGTGACATGGCGATCCCCCATCATCTTTAACTCTCCGCATTCCGGTTCGATCTATCCGGAGCAGTTCCTGTCCGCGTCGCGAATCGATCTCGCCGGCCTGCGCCGGTCGGAGGATTCGTTCATGGATGAACTGATCGGTGGCTTGACCGATGCCGGTTTTCCGGTGGTCCGGGTCAATTTTCCCCGTTCCTACGTCGATGTGAACCGCGAACCTTACGAACTCGACCCCCGAATGTTCACCGGGCGGCTGCCGAGCTTCGCCAATACGCGATCGATGCGCGTCGCGGGTGGTCTCGGCACCATCCCGCGCGTGGTCGGCGACGGCGAGGAAATATATCGCGAGCGTCTCAGCGTGGAGGATGCGCTCGGCCGGATCGAGCAGCTCTACAAACCCTATCATCGCGCGCTGCGACGGCTGATCTACAAGGCGCATCAGACGTTCGGAACGGTCATCCTCGTGGATTGCCATTCGATGCCGTCGACCGGCATCGCGCCGGAGGAGCCCAGGCGGTCGGACATCGTGATCGGTGATCGCTATGAAACCAGTTGCGCGCCGCAGATTCCGAACATCATCGACGATCTGTTGAGAAGCCTCGGTTACTCGGTCACCCGCAACAAGCCCTACGCGGGCGGATTCATCACCGAGCATTACGGCAACCCAGCCAGCGGACTGCACGCGGTTCAACTCGAGCTCAACCGGGCGGTCTACATGGATGAGCGGCACTGCGAGCGTGGTCCCCGCTTCAATCAGGTGGCCGCGGATTTCCTGACGCTCGCCAATGCCCTGGCCGCGATCCCCCTGGAAGATCTCGGCCCCTTCCGCGCCGCCGCGGAATAGCTCCCGGCGCCCGGCCAACGGTCTGAAACCCGCAAAGAAAAAGGGCCGCCCGTCGAACAAGCGACCCGAGTCTAGGGAGGAAACGCCCAAGGAGGGCAGCGATAGCGCAAAGGCTACCGCAACGCACAATATGTAACCGCGCTGCACAAAATGCAAGGGATTTTCGAGCTAGAGCGGGATGGGTTTATTTTGAATCGATTGAGATTCCCAAATCAGAATTCATCTGATTCAACATGCTGACTGGGAAGGAGGCCAGCATGGATGGGACGAGCCTATTCGAACGACCTTCGTGAGCGGGTAGTGCGTGCTGTCGTTAAAGGCGGCCTGTCGCGGCATCAGGCTGCGGCCCAGTTTGGGGTGGGCATCAGCACGGCGATCAACTGGGTACAACGCTTCCACGAGACCGGCAGCGTCGCGCCAAGCCAGATCGGCGGCTATAGGCCAAAGAAGATTGCGGGGCCGCACCGCGAATGGCTGCTGCAACGGTGCCGAAAGGACTTTACCGTGCGCGGGCTGGTGGCCGAACTTGCCGAGCGTGGCCTTAAGGTCGATTACCGCACGATGTGGGAGTTCGTTCACGCTGTGAAGCTCAGTTACAAAAAAAGACGCTGATTGCTGCAGAGCAGGATCGTCCCGATGTCGCCCGTCGGCGAGCGCAATGGACCAAGTATCGAGATCGGATTGATCCCACTCGGCTGGTGTTCATCGATGAGACCTGGACCAAAACCAATATGGCGCCGCTGCGGGGCTGGGCGCCGCGCGGTCAACGCATCAGAGCCAAGGTGCCGCATGGCCGCTGGCAGACCATGACCTTTATGGCCGCTCTGCGCCACGATCGCATCACCGCGCCGTGGTTCATCGAGGGGCCGATCAACGGCGAAGCCTTCCTTCTCTACATCGAGAAGGTTCTGGTCCCGACCCTGCGGCACGGCGACATCGTCATTATGGACAACCTCGGCTCGCACAAGGCCAGCGCCGTGCGTCGCGTCATCCGTGCCGCCGGTGCCCGGCTCTTCTACCTGCCGAAATACTCGCCTGATCTGAACCCGATCGAGCAGTTCTTTGCCAAGTTCAAACACTGGCTACGCAAAGCCACGCAGCGGACCACCGAGGCCGTCTACAATGCTATCCCTCCGATCCTCGAAACCGTTGCACCGGCTGAATGCGCCAACTACTTCGTCAATGCAGGATACAACCAAATCTAAACTCATCATGCTCTAACTCCCCGAAAATAGAAGTAATTTAAATCATTTGTCGTACCCTGCCGTGCATCAAGCCTCGACCTTGACCGCTGCTATTCATCCTAAAAATTCAAATACTTAATAGTATTTTATCGAGATTTTCTGCCTCCGCCCTCAGGGGCGCGTCCGATGCGCACTGAGCCAGTCCAAGGATGCAGTCCCAACGCCCGCGAACGATTCGAGCACGGGAAAACTGCACCGTAACCGGATGGCGGACGGTGCGATATCCGATCCGGACATGTATAGGAGGCGGTTCAGCCATGGCGTTTCGAGCAAGGCGGATGACCTGTCAGCGTGAGAAAACGCGTCAGAACACAAACTCAGGCTTCGCTTCTGATCCAGCCAGAGGCGAAAATGCCAGGGCATGATCCCGAAAAGCAGAAACCGGTTTTCGGAGAAGATCATGTTCCAACAAAAAGATAAGCGATGAGTCCGATTCAACCCGGTTGAAACAGATTCCAGCGGCACAACAAACATTACCCGGTGAGGTACAGCGTGACGGTGATTGACTTTACCGCCTTTATTGACCGTCTCGCGACGGCGTCGGGCGAAACGATCCTGCCGTTTTTCAGAACGTCTCTTCTCGACGTCGAAAACAAGAGCGCCAGCCGCGACTTCGATCCGGTGACGGAGGCAGATCGGGCGGCCGAGGCGGTGATGCGCCGGATGATCCAGGCGAGCTTTCCCGAGCACGGCATCGTCGGCGAGGAATTCGGCAATCAGAACGAAGACGCCGAATATGTCTGGATGCTGGACCCCATCGACGGCACCAAATCCTTCATCGCGGGTTTTCCGATCTGGGGCACGCTGATCGCGCTGCTGCATCGCGGAACGCCGGTGTTCGGCATGATGCACCAACCCTATATCGGCGAAAGGTTCAGCGGCGACAACCGTTCCTCGCGCTACCGTGGACCTTCGCAGGGACGCAAGCTCGCGGTGCGGCGATGCCCGTCGCTGCAGGAGGCGACCTCGTTCACGACCAGCCCTCTCCTGATGAATCCCGACGATCGCGCCGCGTTCGGCAAGGTCGAAGCCGAGGTACGGCTGACCCGCTATGGCGGCGACTGCTATTCCTACTGCATGCTGGCCGCGGGCCATCTCGATCTCGTCATCGAAACGGAACTGAAATCGTATGACATCGCGGCTTTGATACCGATCATTACCGGGGCCGGAGGCGTGATCACGACGTGGGAGGGCGAGCCGGCTCAGGGTGGCGGCCGCGTCGTCGCCGCCGGCGACCGCCGCGTCCACGAGGCCGCGCTGAAGCGGCTCAACGGCTAGAGACGCTTTTTCTTCACGCGAACCGGTCCCACTTCGCTCGAAAACGCTATGGATCTTCCGGCGAAGCAGCCGAGCGGTTCGCCGCAAGAAGACGCGGCCATACAATAATTTCCGGAGTATTTCCGCTTCAGATGGAATGAGAAGGCGCGGAAAACGCTAAAACAGCGGCGTGCCTGGCACGAAGGCGTCGAACGCCGCCCAGAACTGGGCACGGTAGCGATCCTGTTCCTGCAGGATTTCATGCTTCGATCCGGCGATGACGAGGTGCAATCCGCTGCGTAGATGATAGGCGAACTGCTCGATGGCCGGCGTGGAGACGATGGCGTCGCTGCCGGCCGCGATCAACAGCAACGGCTGACGAATCCGCGCCGGATAACTTGCATCGCGAAAATCGTGCATCGTCTGGAAGGCGGTGTCGGCCCATGCCACCGTCGGAGACGCAATTCCCAGCGTCGGGTCCTCCTGCAGGATCGCGACATTGCGGGCGAACCGCACGGGATCGCTGGTCAGGAAGTTGCCGGCGAAACCGCCCATGCCGGTGATCTGGGCGCTCCCGCCGGGAACGTAGCGGCCGCCCTGTCCCAACAGCCGCATCGCCCGCAGCAGCGTGCGCACCGGGAGCGAGGTGCGACGTCCCGGCAGGTCGATCATCGGCGCCGACAGTACCATGCGGTCGAACCAGCGATTGCCGGCGCGGGCCACCCGCAGCAGCACCGCTCCCCCCATTGAATGGGCCAGCGCAAAGTATGGCGGCGGACAATCCGGCAGCACCACCTGCCTGACGAACGCGCGAACGTCGTTTTCGTAGTCTGAGAAACGGCGCACATGGCCCTTGCGCGGGTCGGGCAGCTGGCGCAACGAATGCCCCTGTCCCCGCCAGTCAATCATCGCCACCGCAAAACCGCGGTCGCGCAAATCGCGTACGGTCTCGAAGTACTTTTCGATCTGCTCGCCGCGTCCGGTGAACAGGCAGACGGTCCCCTTGCGCCCCTGCGGCGACGGCCACCGCGCGAAACGTAAGTCGACCCCGTCTGAGGTTCTCACGGCGCCGCTGACGCAATTCTCCGGAACCGGATTTGCGGGGATTGAAAGCAGCTTCATGACCGAACCGGCTGGAGGAGAAACCTGAAAGAGCGGATCGCCTGACAGCAGCCGTGTCCCGCCTCTTGAACGTGCCTGAACTGCCTCCATATCATTTTCGTGCAGGCCGCTACCAGTGGTCCCGAAGGGATCGCTCAGGCTGCACGAGACGAAAGCCCGGCCCGATTGGCGGGCGGGTTCCCTAGATGTCGCTCAATGGAGGACTGAACCATGCGCACTTTCGATCTCACCCCGTTTTATCGTTCCACCGTCGGCTTCGACCGTCTCTTCAACCTGCTCGATCAGGCCAACGGCGACGCGCCTGGCTACCCGCCCTACAACATCGAGCGCACCGGAGATAACGCGTATCGTATCAGCGTCGCCGTCTCGGGATTTGCGCCGAACGAGCTCTCGATCGTCGCCAAGGAAAACACGCTGACCATCAAGGGCGAGAAGGTCGCCAATGAGAACGGCAAGGAAAAGTCCGAGGTGCTGTATCGCGGTATCGCGGCCCGCGCCTTCGAACGCGCCTTCCAGCTTGCCGATTACGTGCAGGTGAAGAACGCCTCGTTGGAGAACGGGTTGCTGCATGTGGATCTCGTTCGCGAGATTCCGGAAGCCAAGAAGCCTCGCAGCATTCCGATCTCGACCGGTACGGCAACCGCGCCGGCCGTCGAGAAGGCGGCCGCCTGACCAAGGACTTTTTTCCGAACGAGGAAAGCGCCCCGGCTCCGCCGGGGCGTTTATGCTGAGCCATCCCCGAAGAGCGAGACGGATCAGGTTTGATCAATTTCACCGCCGTCGCGTTTTGGGCATAACTTCCACGCCATCGGCGACTCCCCGGCGCTTGTGTGATAGAGAAAAATTTGGCAATGTGAGGGTTAGGACAGCAAAGCTGTCTTAATTTGAAGATCGGCTTGGCACCGAGGTATTGCCGCGTATGCAGGCGTCTGATGTCCGGTCAGGGCATGACAGGCTCGCTGTCCCCGCGGACGTCGGGCAACCAGGCTTGAATTCTCAAAACTTCGGCTCGCGGCTTGCGAAGGGTGGCCCGAGGGTTGTCAACCCGAGATTGTCAACCCAGAGGTTGTCGATCGGGGTGGCCACGGCCGCCCAGGGTGCGCCGAAGACGCGGACATTTGCAGGATGTCACATCCTGGCCGGGAAAGGACTGAGATGAGCGGGCCATCGTTCGAGCGGGAGACCATCGGGTCTCATTCACCGGCAGCGGAGTCGGCCGCGAAACCGCTTGAAGCCGCAGGTCCGCACGCAGGTCATGAACAGACCCATGAACACACCTGGCGACCGCCGGCGGAGGGCTTCTATGACCCCGCGCTGGAAAGAGATTCCTGCGGCGTCGGTTTCATCGCCAACATCAAGGGCAGGAAGTCGCATCAGATCGTCTCCGACGCGATCAGCATTCTCTGCAACCTCGAACATCGCGGCGCGGTCGGCGCCGATCCGCGCTCCGGGGATGGAGCGGGCATCCTCGTGCAGATTCCGCACGTGTTTTTTGCACGCAAGGCGAAGGAACTCGGCTTCACGCTGCCGAAGCCCGGCGAATACGCCGTCGGCGCGCTGTTCATGCCGCGCGAGACCGCATGGCGCGAGATCATCCGGAGCATCATCGCCGATCAGATCAAGGCCGAAGGGCTGACCCTGCTCGGCTGGCGCGAGGTGCCCACCGACAACTCCTCGCTCGGTGAAACCGTCAAGCCGACCGAACCCGCCAACATGCAGGTGTTCATCGGCCGCAACGGCGCCGCCGCGACCGAGGACGAGTTCGAGCGCAGGCTCTACATCCTGCGCAAGTCGATCTCGCAGGCGATCTTTGAGCGGCGCGAGCGCGGTCTCTCCGGCTACTATCCGGTATCGATGTCGTGCCGCACCGTGATCTACAAGGGCATGTTTCTCGCCGACCAGCTCGGCGCCTATTATCCCGACCTGCACGAGCCGGATTTCGAATCAGCCCTGGCGCTGGTGCATCAGCGCTTCTCCACCAACACCTTCCCCGCCTGGTCGCTGGCCCATCCCTATCGCATGGTGGCGCACAACGGCGAGATCAACACGCTGCGCGGCAACGTCAACTGGATGGCGGCGCGGCAGGCGTCGGTGCATTCCGATCTGTACGGCAAGGACATCAGCCGGCTGTGGCCGATCTCCTACGAAGGCCAGTCCGACACGGCCTGCTTCGACAACAGCCTCGAATTTCTGGTGCAGGGCGGCTATTCGCTCGCGCATGCGGTGATGATGATGATCCCCGAGGCGTGGGCGGGCAATCCCTTGATGGATGAGCAGCGACGCGCCTTCTATGAATATCATGCGGCGCTGATGGAGCCGTGGGACGGTCCGGCGGCGCTCGCCTTCACCGATGGCCGGCAGATCGGCGCCACGCTCGACCGCAACGGCCTGCGCCCGGCGCGCTATCTCGTGACCCGCGACGACCGCATCGTGATGGCGTCCGAGATGGGCGTGCTCAAAATTCCGGAAGACCAGATCGTCACCAAGTGGCGGCTCCAGCCCGGCAAGATGCTGCTGGTCGATCTCGAGCAGGGCCGTCTCATCCCCGACGACGAGATCAAGGCCACGCTGGCGAACAGCCATCCGTATCGGGAATGGCTCGGCCGCACCCAAATCCAGGTCGAGAACCTGCCGGACGCGCCGGCCAGGGCGACACGCTCCAACCTGCCGTTGCTGGATCGCCAGCGGGCCTTCGGCTACTCGCAGGAAGACATCAACATCCTGATGACGCCGATGGCCTCCATCGGCGAGGAAGCCTCGGGATCGATGGGCAACGACACGCCGCTTTCGGCGCTGTCGGACCGTCCGAAGCAGCTTTTCACCTACTTCAAGCAGAATTTCGCGCAGGTCACCAACCCGCCGATCGATCCCATTCGCGAAGAACTGGTGATGAGCCTGGTCTCGATCATCGGACCGCGGCCGAACCTGTTCGATCTCGAAGGTCTGGCCTCGACCAAGCGGCTCGAAGTACGGCAGCCGATCCTGACCGACGCCGACCTCGAAAAGATCCGCTCGATCTCCGATGTCGCCGAATCGCACTTCGTCTCGCGCACTCTCGACATCACTTTCGAGGCCAGCGTCGGCCCGGCCGGGCTCGAACAGGTTCTCGACGAGCTCTGCGCATGCGCGGAAGCCGCGGTGCGGGAAGGCGTCAACATCATCATCCTGTCCGACCGCATGATGGGCGTCGACCGGATTCCGATTCCCGCGCTGCTCGCCTGCGCCGCCGTGCATCACCATCTGATCCGCGTCGGCCTGCGCACATCGGTCGGCCTCGTCGTCGAATCCGGCGAACCGCGGGAAGTGCACCACTTCGCCTGCCTCGCCGGTTATGGCGCCGAGGCGATCAACCCTTACCTCGCGTTCGAGACCATCATCGCGATGAAGGAGCGGCTGCCGGGCAGCCTCGACGACAAGGAAATCGTCAAGCGCTACATCAAATCGATCGGCAAGGGACTGCTCAAGGTGATGTCGAAGATGGGCATCTCGACCTATCAGTCGTATTGCGGCGCGCAGATCTTCGACGCTATCGGACTGAAAGCCGACTTCATCGCGAAGTACTTCGCAGGCACGCATAGTCGCATCGAGGGTGTCGGCCTGGCGGAGATCGCGGAAGAAACCGTGCGCCGCCACGCTGACGCGTTCGGCGACATCCAGATCTACAAATCCGCGCTCGATGTCGGCGGCGAATACGCCTTCCGCACCCGCGGCGAGGATCACGCCTGGACCGCCGAGTCGGTATCCAATCTGCAGCACGCCGTGCGTGGCAACTCGCAGGAACGCTATCGCGCGTTCGCGAAGATCCTCAACGAACAGTCCGAGCGGCTGCTGACGCTGCGCGGCCTGTTCCGGTTCAAGACCGCCGAAGACGACCAGCGCAAGCCCGTCCCCCTCGACGGGGTCGAGCCGGCGAAGGAGATCGTCAAGCGCTTTGCGACCGGCGCCATGAGCTTCGGCTCCATCTCGCGGGAAGCTCATACCACGCTCGCGATCGCGATGAACCGGATCGGCGGCAAGTCGAACACCGGCGAGGGAGGCGAGGAGGCCGACCGCTTCAAGCCGATGCCGACCGGCGACTCGATGCGCTCGGCGATCAAGCAGGTCGCCTCGGGGCGCTTCGGCGTCACCACGGAATATCTGGTCAACTCCGACATGATCCAGATCAAGATGGCGCAGGGCGCAAAGCCCGGCGAGGGCGGACAGCTGCCCGGCCACAAGGTCAACGCAACCATCGCCCGCGTGCGCCATTCGACGCCCGGCGTCGGCCTGATCTCGCCGCCTCCGCATCACGACATCTATTCGATCGAGGATCTCGCCCAGCTCATCTACGACCTGAAGAACGTCAACCCGGAGAGTCTGGTCTCGGTGAAGCTGGTCTCGGAGATCGGCGTCGGCACGGTCGCGGCCGGCGTCGCCAAGGCCCGCGCCGATCACGTCACCATCGCCGGCTTCGAGGGCGGCACCGGCGCATCACCGCTGACCTCGATCAAGCACGCCGGCTCGCCCTGGGAGATCGGGCTTGCCGAAACCCACCAGACGCTGGTGCGGGAGAAGCTGCGCGCGCGTGTCGCCGTGCAGGTCGACGGCGGCTTCCGCACCGGCCGCGACGTCGTGATCGGCGCGCTGCTTGGCGCAGATGAATTCGGCTTCGCCACCGCGCCGCTGATTGCCGCCGGCTGCATCATGATGCGCAAATGCCATCTCAACACCTGTCCGGTCGGCGTCGCGACCCAGGATCCGGTGCTACGCAGGCGCTTCACCGGCCAGCCCGAGCATGTCATCAACTACTTCTTCTTCGTCGCGGAGGAAGTGCGCGAGATCATGGCGCAACTCGGCTATCGCACCTTCGACGAGATGATCGGCCAGGTGCAGATGCTGGACCAGACCGCGCTGGTGACGCACTGGAAAGCCAAGGGGCTCGACTTCTCGAAGCTGTTCTACCGGCAGAAGGAAGCGCCGGGCCAGAAGATCCATCACGCCGAAGCGCAGAACCACCACCTCGACAAGGTGCTGGACCGCAAGCTGATCGCGCAGGCGAAGCCCGCGCTCGATCGCGGCGCGCCGGTGACGATCGAGACCGGGATCAACAACACCGACCGCTCGACCGGCGCGATGCTGTCAGGCACCGTCGCGAAGATTTACGGCCATGCCGGCCTGCCGCTCGACACCATCCAGGTCCATTTCAAGGGCACCGCCGGTCAGGCGTTCGGAGCATGGCTCGGGCGCGGCATCACTTTCGACCTTGAGGGTGAAGGCAACGACTATGTCGGCAAGGGCCTTTCCGGCGGACGAATCATCGTGCGACCGCCGGCGGATTCCGGCATCGTGCCGGAGGAATCGATCATCGTCGGCAATACCGTGATGTACGGCGCGATCGAAGGCGAATGCTACTTTCGCGGCATCGCCGGCGAGCGCTTCGCGGTGCGCAACTCCGGCGCGGTCGCCGTCGTCGAGGGCGCCGGAGATCACTGCTGCGAATACATGACCGGCGGCATCGTCGTCGTGCTGGGCAGGACCGGGCGCAATTTCGCGGCCGGCATGTCCGGCGGCGTCGCCTATGTGCTCGACGAGACCGGCGACTTTTCGAAACTGTGCAACCTCGCGATGGTCGATCTGGAGCCAGTGCTGTCGGAAGAAATGATCAATGCCGGCACCTATCATCACAGCGGCGACCTCGAGGCGCATGGGCGCGTCGACGTGTTCCAGAACCTGCTGGAATCCGATGTCGAACGGCTGCACGTGCTGGTCACGCGCCACGCCAGGCTCGCCGGATCCAGACGCGCCGCCGACATCCTGGCGAACTGGAAGGCGTACTTGCCGAAGTTCCGCAAGGTGATGCCGGTTGAATACCGCCGCGCATTGAAGGAAATGAAGGCCAACGCGGACGCCGAACCGAAGATCGCGATCGGCGCGTAACACGAATACCGTCATCCTGAAGGACGCGCGCCTCGCGCTGATCTCGACGGGTGGCAAGGCATGGACGACTTAGTCGCCGTTGCGGGCAGAGCGAAGCAAATCCGGAGCGGCAAGCGGAAACTGGATTGCGCCGTCGCTTCACTCCTCGCAATGACGGACAAAAGCAGATTCAAGGGCATCAGGTCCGATGGGCAAGATCACGGGGTTTCTGGAAATCGAGCGGCACGACCGCAAATACGCGCCGGTCGAGGAGCGGGTGAAGAACTTCAAGGAGTTCGTGATTCCGCTCAGTGAGAAGGAAACGCGCGATCAGGCCGCACGCTGCATGAACTGCGGCATCCCCTATTGTCACGGCACCGGTTCGGTTCAGCCCGGCACGCCCGGCTGCCCGGTCAACAACCAGATCCCGGACTTCAACGATCTCGTCTATCAGGGCAACTGGGAGGAAGCCTCGCGAACGCTGCACTCCACCAACAACTTTCCGGAGTTCACCGGCCGCATCTGCCCGGCGCCATGCGAAGCCTCCTGCACGCTGAACATCGATGACAACCCGGTCACCATCAAGACGATCGAATGCGCCATCGTCGATCGCGCCTGGGACAACGGCTGGCTGAAGCCGGTGGTCGCGGCGCAAAAGACCGGCAGGAAAATCGCCGTGGTCGGTTCGGGTCCCGCCGGGCTCGCCTGCGCGCAGCAACTCGCGCGCGTCGGCCATGAGGTGCATGTCTATGAGAAGAATGCCAAAGCCGGCGGGTTGCTGCGCTACGGCATTCCCGACTTCAAGATGGAAAAGCACATCATCGACCGCCGCCTGGAGCAAATGCAGGCCGAAGGCGTGATCTTCCACTACGGCAAGCCGGTCGGAGGTGACGCGACAGGGGCAATCGATCCCGTGCAACTCGTCAGAGACCATGACGCGGTGGCTCTGACCGGCGGCGCGGAAGCCCCGCGTGATCTGCCGATCCCCGGCCGCGATCTCGACGGCATTCACTTCGCGATGGATTTCCTGCCGCAGCAGAACCGCCGCAACGGCAACGAAACCTTCGATACGCCTGATATCCTCGCGACCGGCAAGAACGTGGTGGTGATCGGCGGCGGCGACACCGGCTCGGACTGCATCGGCACCTCGTTCCGGCAGGGCGCCAGATCGGTGACCCAGCTCGAAATCATGCCGGCGCCGCCGGAGCATGAGAACAAGGCGCTGACCTGGCCCAACTGGCCGCTGAAGATGCGCACGTCATCGAGCCAGGCCGAAGGCGCCAGGCGCGACTATGCGGTGCTGACACAGAAATTCTCGGGCATCGACGGCAAGGTGACCAGGCTGCACTGCGTCCGTGTCGACGGCCGGTTTCAGCCGATCGCAGGCACCGAATTCGCGTTGGAAGCCGATCTCGTGCTGCTGGCGATGGGCTTCGTGCATCCGGTGTATGAAGGTCTTCTCAAGACGCTCGGCCTCGACCTCGACCAGCGCGGCAATGTCCGCGCCAATACGCAGGATTTCCAAACCTCGCTCCCGAAAGTATTCTCGGCCGGCGACATGCGGCGCGGCCAGTCGCTGGTCGTGTGGGCGATCCGCGAGGGACGCCTGTGTGCCCGCGCCATCGACCAGATGCTGATGGGATCGACCACGCTGCCGCTATGAAACCGCGCGGCGTGCGCGGCCGCGTCGCCGTTTACGGTCGTGATCATCGGAACGCTTAGGCAGTCGATCTCGTCCTGGAGCGTTCGCCTGCGAAGTGGATGACCTGTTCGCCGCAACAATGCGTCCAGGCAAGAATTCCAGAGCATGGTCCGATTGAACTCGATCGGATCATGCTTCTGGAATTGCTCCAATTGCAGGCTCGCATCGACACTCATCCACACGCTTAACCTGGAGCATGTTCGCTTCTGATTGAATCAGAAGCGATGCTCAAGATTGTTGTTTTGACGCGCTTCTTCACGCGAACCGGTTTCCATCCTCAGGGCTCAAGCCCGAGGACATGCTTCGCTCGAAAGCGCTATAGCCGTGTATAGAGACAATCTGTGAATTGATCGTCGTCCTCCGCACGTTACTGTCGTGACAAAGTGGGGAGCGGCGAAGTGGCGGCATCGCGTTGGATGGTTTTCTTGATCGTTGTTGTCCCGATCGCTCCGGCACAGGCGATGTCGCGTCACGTCGCCGTCAGCGCCGGCTCATTCTTCGCGGCCGCCGCACGCTGCGAAGAACAGAACCTGATTGCACCGGGTCAAACCGGGCATCTTCTGGAAGCGCTCGATCCCTATCTTTCAAAGTCCGACAAGGCGAACATGGCGGCCGGCGACGCGCGCGGCAAAAAGATATCCAAGGTGTTCGTTGAGTCGGAGAAAAAATGGGTGAGCTTCACGCCCGATGCAACGAGTTGCTACCGCGTGCAGGGCGTGCTCGACGACTACCGGGCGCAACTCGGGCATTGAGATCGCAACGCTCACCCCGCTATCGTCGGCAACTATAGCGTTTTCGAGCAGAGCCGGTGACCTGTTCGCGTAAAAAACGCGGCGCCACGACAATCCAGAGCTCGCCTATGATCCAGTCCGAAGCAAAGCTCTATCGCGAAAACAGGTCCGAGAAGAATCCCGGCAGTCCGAAATCAGCCGGTGGACGTGGCGACGCCTGAGATCGTCCCGCCTGCGCTGGCGAAAAAACGCGAGACCCCGATGGTCCGTTCGACTGCGCTTGCTGAGCGGAAGGAGCAGGTCGCGGCCTGTTCGGCTTCGCTGCGGAAGCCGCGCCCGCGCCTTCCGGCGCCGCCGCGACCGGCGGATCGCCCTTGGCCGGCTCAAGGCCGACCTCCCGCCGCGGCCAGGCGAAATCGTCGGCACGTCCGGCTGGCGCGGATAACGGTTCACCCCTCACCAGCGTACGCGCCGCCAGCGCGTCGATCGCCGCGGGATGACTGCCGGGACCGCCGAGCAACCGGTCGCTCCCGAACGAGGAAGCCACCAACGGCACGATCGGTCCAGCGAGCGGTCGCGGCGCCGGCTGCCCCGGTTTGACGTCGGTGTCGGGCGTGCCAGGCTCGACGGGGATCGCGATCGGCCCCGACCGCGCCGCCATCACGCGGGTGATCTCGCGCTCGACATAATGGGCGAGCTTGCGCGAGCCCGCCTTGGTGAAGAACACGCCGTCATATGAACGCAGGCGGCGGATCTGGCCTTCGAAATCCGGCCCCTGCTGGATATAACGGCCGGCCTCGTCGACGAACCCATCCCAGATATCGACGTAGGTGATGCCCGCCTTGTCCGCGGCGTCCCGATAAAGCGAGTTGAGGAACAGCATATCGGCGGTTGATTTTGTACCGCGCACGGCAGGCAGGGCGACCCAGAACACCGGAACGCCCTTCGACTTGAGCACCGTGATCATGTTGTCGACCTTCCTGCTGTAGAGTTCGACCCAGCGATCGCTGCGGAACTCGGCAACCCCGTTCGGCGAACGCGCGCTTTTCGTCCTTGAGGCGGCGGGCTGATCCGCGGTCTCGTCCGGAGATTGTTCGGAATCAGCCGGCTTGCCGTCAGAGTCGGCGGCGGCTTCATCCGCCTTGCCGGTATTGCTTCCCTCCTTCTTGTCCACGTCAGCCTTCCTGTCGTCCGGCTTGCCGCTCTTTTCTTTCTCAGGCGCTTCGCGAATCGACATGCGGTCTTGCAGACCGAGCATGACCACGATGGCATCCGGATTTTCGGTCGCAAGAATGGCTTTCGCCGCGGCCGCCCAATCCGCCGGCTCACCCTTCGGCTGATAGCGGATGAGGCCGGACACGGTCTTGTGTTTGCGGATCACGCCCATGTCGGACGTTTCGCTGAGAGCATCCTCCAGGCCATAGGCGAGCCAGTCGGCCATGGCGTCGCCGAGAACCAGCACATTGCGCTCAGACACGGTGTCGCGCTTTTCAGGCGGCGGCGCGTGGGAGTAATTTTCGGCCGGCCTTTGCTGCTGCTGTTGTGGTTGCCTCTGCGGCGGTTGTTGAAAGGGCGCGAAGAAAGGATTGTCCGAGCCGAACCAGCCTCCGCCTCCCCCACCTCCGCCGCGGCGCGCGGGACGGTCGAAACCGAAATCGAAAAGCTGCGCCGACGCAGGCGCGGCGACCAGCGTGGCGATAACAATCGCCAGCGCAATCCATGGTCCGCGCTGGGTCAATCGGCGAAGCAGCGATCTGGGTCCGGACATGCGCTCAATCGCAAGGGGAAAGTCTTGCAATCCTATAATAGCGAAATCGGGCCGCAAGCGGGCGATTTTCACGTCACAAGCGAGGCGGCGGCTTACGGCCTCAAAAGCGCGCCTTCTGGCATCACCCTTCGACGCCCCTTCCCTTGCGAACTTCGACGGGCGAACCTACCGCCGCCGCAGCCGCTCCAGCACGTCGGACGATGCGAAACCATCGGCAGGCGCCCCGACGGAAGCCTGGAAGCCGCGCAGCGCCTCCCGTGTCCGGCTGCCGATCTGTCCGTCCGGAGTTCCGCGATAGAAACCCCGCCGCGCCAGAAGCTGCTGCAACTCGAGCCGCTCGGCACGGGACAGCACCCGCTCCTGCCGCGGCCATGGCTGCACGAAGGGGCTCCCGCCGCGCAACCGGTCGGCGAAGTGGCCGATCGCCAGCGCATAGGCTTCCGCCGGATTGTACTTCATGAAGACCCGGAAATTCTGCAACATCAGGAAACCCGGTCCTCCGGCGCCTGCGGGCGCGAGCAGATAGGCGCGGTCGGCGGAATACGGAAAGGCCTTGTTGCCCGCGCGCCGGATGCCGAGCTGCTCCCATTGCGCGAGCGTCATCGCCTTGGCGCGGTCCGCCAGCATGTAGTTGAAGTCATTGGGCACGACCACCTCGTATCCCCAGGTCCTGCCGGTCTGCCAACCGTCCTTCTTCAGGTTGTTGGCGGTGGATGCGATCAGATCGGCGGGATTGTCGACCACGTCGCGACGGCCGTCGCCGTCACCATCAACCGCGTAACGCTTGAACGCCGTCGGCATGAACTGCGTCGGGCCGAACGCGCCCGCCCATGAGCCGCGCAACTGTTCCGGCCGCAGATCGCCACGATTGAGGATCTCGAGCGCGGCCAGAAACTCGTCCCGGAAGTATTTCTGGCGGCGTCCGACACATGCCAGCGTCGCCGTCGATTGCAGCACGCTGCGGTCGCCCATCTGCGTCGAATAGTTTGATTCGATGCCCCAGATCGCCGCGATCGCGTAACGATCGACGCCATAGGCCTTCTCGACGGCGTCGAACTGCGGCTTGTAGGTGGCGAGAATTTCGCGGCCGCGCGCAAGACGCGCATCCTTGACCAGAATATCGAGGTAATCCCAGATCGCCTTGGTGAACTCCGGCTGCGAATCCATCAGGTCCATGATGCGGAGATCAGGCGACAATCCCGCCGTGAAGCGCTCGAAATTCTCGCGGGTGATGTGCCGCCGCGCCGCATCGGGCCACATCGCCGCGACGCAGTTCGAGAAATTCGCCGCCGCCTGACGAATCGCGGCGGCGGTCATCAGCGGATGACCGGAGGCGCCGTCCTCGCCGCTCCAGGCCGTGGCGGCCGAACTCGCCGGCCGTTTCGGCGGAGAGGGCGTCTGCTCCGATCCGCCCCGCGGCGCGAGCGACGCGCTTTGTCCGTCATTCGCGATGGAGCCCGTGAAGATGTTGTCCAGGAAGCCCTGGATGCCGTTGCCGTTCGATGCCTGCGCGCGCGCCTCGCCCGGCGGCGCAAGCACCGCAAGCGCTACGACGGCCGCCATTCCTGTTCCGCGCATCCATTCCTGCATCACTGTCGCAACCATTCCTGACCGTGTATGATGAGTATTGCGATCTCAGGAGGCCCTGTCACGGTTTCCATCGGCTTAACGGCGGGTCTTTTTCCTGCCTGAGGACAATCGGCCGCGGGCCTCCGCATGATCGGTCCATATGCTGACGGAACTTTCTGCATCCGCAAGACAAAGCCAGAAGGGAACACGGACCGGCGCATATTCACCGCACCGCATCCGGCTCTTATGGTGCCTTACAAGGGCCATCCGGCCGTGACCACATATCCGCCTTTTTCCCGGCTGCAAAACCGGCCAGAGCGTTTTCGCTTCTGATCGGAATCAGAGGCGAAGCTCTGGTGGTCCGATTCTAACATTCGCATCCGCGATGCTCGGCCCAATGGGTCGCGAATGTCAGATTCACTCCACTGGTTTGTGGTTCTGGATGCGCTTACTTCACGCGAACCGGTATCCACTTCGCTCGAAAACGCTATAACACCCATAAACTGATCCGTTTCATCCCGCCTGCACAACAACCCACAGAATCGATATGAAAATCCGCAAAGCCGTCTTTCCGGTCGCGGGGCTCGGCACCCGCGTTCTCCCTGCCACCAAGGCGATGCCGAAGGAGATGCTTACGATCGTCGACCGCCCGTTGATCCAGTACGTGTTCGACGAGGCCAGGGAAGCCGGCATAGAGCACTTCATTTTCGTGACCGGCCGCAACAAGAGCGCAATCGAGGATCACTTCGACCGCCAGTTCGAACTGGACGAAACACTGAAGACGCGCGGCAAGCACGCAGAGATCAACCTGCTGGCGCAATTCCAGCCCGAGGCCGGCGCGGTGAGTTTTACCCGGCAACAAGCGCCGCTCGGGCTTGGCCACGCGGTATGGTGCGCCCGCGACATCGTAGGCCATGAGCCGTTCGCGGTGGTGTTGCCGGACGAACTGGTGCTGAACACGCCGGGCTGCCTCAAGCAGATGATGCAGGCGGCTGCGAATCTGGGACCGAAATCCAACATTGTCGCGGTGGAAGCGGTGCCCGATGACATGACCCACAACTACGGCATCTGCGGTGTGGGCAAGCGCAGCGACCGCACTTTCGAGATCGACGGCATGGTGGAGAAGCCGCCGAAAGGCACGGCCCCCTCGAATCTTTCGATTACCGGCCGCTACATTCTTCAGCCCGAGATATTCGAGATTCTCGCAAACCAGGAACGCGGCGCCGGCGGCGAAATCCAGCTCACCGACGCCATGATCGGCCTGTCGAAATCGCAAGCCTTCCACGGCCTCGAATTCGCCGGCGAGCGCCACGATTGCGGATCGCGCGCGGGCTTCCTGCGCGCCAATCTCGCTTTCGGGATGGCGCGTCCCGATCTACGCGAAGGCTTGCGCGCGGAGATGAAGAAGTATCTCGGGACGTGACGGTGCCGGACTTTGATGCATTGCGCGATTACCTGAAGCAACAGACGCAGGCCGAATTCGTGCTGAGCTTCGCGCAGATCGAGCAGATCATCGACGACGATCTCCCGCGCGCGGCGCAGCGCGCCTCGTGGTGGGATACAGCGCGCGCGCCCGAACAACGAATGCCGCAACGCGAAGCCTGCATAGCGGCCGGTTATGTCGCGACGCGCCTCGGCGAAGGCGTCCGATTCCGTCGCGCGGACGCAAAACGGCCGCGCTTCAGGTAGCTGGAATCAGCAGCGGGCTCTGACGCATAGCCCCGAACAGCCCTATATTTGACACGATGATCTTCGGAAAATCCGGTACCTGAAGAAAGCTGCCGTATCCAACCATATCGAGAAGCCGACGCTGGCCGGCGGCGGTGCGGCCGAGGTCCGGGCCGCGAACTGCACAGAGAAAGATCAAATGCGCGACAGCAAGGCGATCCCGGCCAAAATCACCAAGAGCGACAGCGAATGGCGCAAGGAACTGACGCCGATGCAATATGCGGTCCTGCGCGAAAAAGCCACCGAGCCGCCATTCTCAGGCGAGTACGAACACGAGCGCCGCGGCGGCACCTATGTCTGCGCCGGCTGTGGACAGACGCTGTTCGAATCCGACGCCAAATTCGATTCAGGATGCGGCTGGCCGAGTTTCACCGTGCCCGCGGTCGAAAACCACATCGATGAGGAGCGCGACATCAGCCACGGCATGGTCCGCACCGAGGTGCTATGCTCAAGGTGCAACGGCCACCTCGGCCATGTCTTCAATGATGGTCCCGAGCCCACAGGTCTGCGTTACTGCATCAATTCGGCGGCCCTTAAGCTCGAGCCCAAGTAAACGAACGGCGAAATCCGACAGCGACGCGTGGATTCGATCAACCGAACCTGCGGCTGAAATTTCCGGGCCGGTCGCCGGATTCATGATTCCGGCCCCGGATGGTCGCAATTTCCGCATTCCACCCTATATAATGAGCGCATCACGGACATGCTGTGTGTCGGGAGAGCCCCAGCGGGCCCTTGCATCAGCATTTGCTCGTTCTCGAAAAGCGTAATTGTAGGGGTTCCCGCCATGACGTTCAGCTTCCAGAAATCCGCCGAACTATTTCCTGCCGCGGTCCGCAGGAAAAAGCGTGCCGGGTTTTCCTACCGACGTTTCGATACCGCGGCCGACGCCGTACGCTTCGCCATCGAGGAACTGCCGGCCGACTCGTTGAACGGCGCTTATCTTCAGGTGGACGAGGCCCGCTTCGATCAGAACGGCATCCGCTCTCTCTACGAGAGCCGCGACTTTCCGCTGCCCCGCCGCAAACTCGACACGGCATCCGCGGAAACGAGAGTTCCGAAGGACGCCGCGTGAGAATTCCGCGTATCTGATTCACGCGGAATTGGATCGGCTTTTACCCGCGATCGTCTGATCAAGCGTATTCTTATGCGGCCCGACTCAGGCTCTAACGCGGCTGCCGGTCGAGCCAGCGCTTGAACATCCGCACGTTACGCATGTTAGCCCGGAACATCACGTCGAAGGCATCGCCGGCCACAGGCACTAATCCGACCACCCCGTCGACCGCGACGTTGCTCAGCATCCGCGCGGTGATGTGCCAAGGCGCGCCAAGCGCCCGCGCTTCGCGCACCAGCCATAGCGAGAACGCCGTGGTGATGAGGTCGCCGATTACCGGCACCAGCCCTATCAGGCCGTCGATGCCGTAACGGACTTTCGTTCCCGGCACGACGAAGGCAACATCAAGCAGCTTTGCGATCGCATCCAGCCGCGCCAGCCGCTGCTCGCGGGTGAGCGGCTGGAACGCAGCGGCGAACTCAAAGCCGGAAGCGCCGTGCTGAAACGCCCCGAAAGGTCCGGTCTGGAATCCATCGGCACCCGGAGGGTCGCCATGAACCTCGCGACCGTCCTGATCGATGATCTTTGCACGCGCGGATCGCCGGGCTCCGGCGTTATCACGCGAAAACAAGTCGTCGTTCGGCATGGATTTCATGGCTTTCACATGGTCTCCTCTGGCAGCTTTCGCAAGCTTGCGCCACACGGCCACGCGATCGTGATGCGCGCGCGAACATCACGGCGAAACAGCAGCTCGCATCGACGAAGTGCTGCCGGAAACGAATGTCGGTCCTGACGTCTTCCTCCCTCTCCAAGTCTCAACTCCGCCCCATTGCGTCGCCATCTTCCGGCCCAAGCGTTTTGCATGATCGCGTCAGAAATTCGCCCTACCTTCTTTCTGGATCATGTCGACAGGGGAGAACGTTGCATGAGTCAGGTTCCGTCGCAGAAGTTTGGCGCCGAGTATGTCGCGCATTTGCGCGAGTTGCTCGATATCGCAGCCGAGGAGATCGGGCCCGAACATCGCGCGTCGGCGACCAAAGCGAAGATCACCAGGACTCGCATCCGCAATAAGGATGGCCTTCCCGAGGCACGACATTTCACGAGCGCGGCGTCGACCGCGGGTGAGGACCGCACCGCATAAAGGTACGTCTTCACAAAGGAACGTCTTCGATGTCTACCGCTCAGGCCCCGGCTGAACATATCCCGCTCGATATGTCCTGAATTCCGCCGGAGGGAGGCACGCGCTGATATTGCGAGGCCGGCGTAACGGAAGCTAGAGCGTTTTCGAGCGAAGTGGATACCGGTTCGCGTGAAGAAAACGCGTCAAATCAAGATTATAGAGCCTCGCTTCTGATTCCATCAGAAGCGAAAAGGCTCTGACGTCAACAAAAGCGCTCCATACGAAGGACGACGCTGATGCTCGTCCCGCGAAGCGTTACTCGCCCCACTCGGTGAACGCCTCGTTGAAGGCGCGCTCTCCGGGCGCTCCCTTCTCGATAGCGATGATCGCGCGACGTTGATTCGTATAGACCAGCGGGATGTCCAGCCATGAGCGCTCTTTCATGAGCTGGAGATTGCGCGTGCGATCGGACTCGACGTTCGACAGCCCGACCAGGAAGAAGCCGTCGGTGACCTTGACGGCGAGTCCCGCCAGCGGGGTGCCGCGGGCCTGTTCGTTGGACTTCATCAGGACGCCGGGGACGTTGGAGACTCCACCGCCGTCGAAATCCGGCGGCAATACGAAGGTCAGCTCCGCGGTGTGACTGGCAGGCAGCGAGGTGTCGGTGTTGCGGCGGAACGACATCGTCATCTTGAACTTGCGTTCGGGAATGTCGATCTCGGCGCGCACGGCGATCTCCGGCTTGCTGCCAGCGGCCCCCTTTACTTCTTCGGTGCGCCACACCACCGAGCCGACATACTGCTTGCCCTTGGGGTCCGAGGGGTCTTCGTCATACAGCACGACGCGCTGCGCAACCGGCGCGATCGTTTCCGACATCGACGGCTGACCGACCCGGTCAGTGATCTTCGGCTTCAGCCCCGGCGCTACGGGCTTCGTCATCTCGCTGGTCTGGTTCGAGGAATCGAACAGCCCGCGTACGGCCGACACCACATTCGAACCCCAGATGATTCCCGCTCCGGCGAGGATCAGCAGGAGACCGGCCACGATCGCACTCTTGAGCGGAAAGCCGCCGCCAAGCACGCGCTCCGGCCTTTCGCGATCGGGGTGCGGCCACGATCGCGGCAAGGGCGCCGTCGGCTGGTCGACCGCGGCGCCGCCGGAGAACGATTGATCAGAAGGATACGCTCCCTCAAACGCGCCGCGATCCTCAAGGCTCGGTTCAAGCCGATCGAATTCGGGTGAAGGCGATCGCACATTGGCATAGGTGCGGCGGGCCGAGCGGTTGGCCTGCGCAGCGGCGCGGCCGAGATCGTCAGCGTCCGCCGTAACGTCTCGAAAGCCCGGAACCGGAGGCCGCGGCGGCGGGCGATCGGGTTCGGGGCCGCGGCGCGGCTGCCCCTGATTTTGATTCTGATGATTGTGATTCTGATTTTGACCCAGGCCCAACCGCTCGCGGGCGGGCGGCGGCGGTTCATCCGGTAACGGGATCGGCGGTCCAGGCGGCCGCCAGGACGGCGTCGGGCTGACGGATGGAGGCGGTGACGGGGATGGGGCCGAGGTCGGAGTCGAATCCGCGCGCAGATTGCGCGATTGGGGCGTCGCGTTGGCGCGCGAGCGGACCGGCGGCTGTGCGGCTACGTCCGGCGACTTCATCGCAGCGCGCGTCGCGGCACGGAACGCATCGCCGGAGCGCGAACCGCTGCTACGCGAGGCCTCGCGGGCGCGCTGGGCAGCCTCGGACTCGACCTTGCGCACTGCCTCTTCCAGCGCCAACCGCTCGCGGGTGATCTCGGATTCGGTCAAGGGTGGCTCGACGCCGCGGAGTTGAGCGATCAGCGCGGTCCGTGCCCGCTCATAGAGCGCACGCCGCTGCTCGCCGGGCGCGTTGACGTCCAGTCCGGCGATGGCGCGTGCGATCAGCGGGTAATAATCAGCCATGTCTCCTCAATGCGCGAACATTAACCTTGAATGCATTCCCGTAACATCCCGTTAAGCCTCGAATGGATTCTGGACCAGAATAGTATCTTCACGCTCCGGGCTGGTGGACAGCAGGGCGACCGGGCATCCCACCAACTCCTCAATCCGGCGAACGTATTTGATAGCCTGAGCCGGCAGGTCCGCCCATGAGCGCGCGTTGGCCGTCGGCTCCTTCCAGCCCTCGACCGTTTCATAGACCGGCTCAATGCGCGCCTGCGCCCCTTCTCCCGCCGGCAGATGATCGATCTCCTTGCCGTCGAGACGGTAGCCTGTGCAAACCTGGATCGTGTCAAAACCGTCGAGAATATCGAGCTTGGTCAGCGCCAGGCCGTGGATGCCGCTGGTCCGCACGGTCTGCCGCACCAGCATGGCGTCGAACCAGCCACAGCGCCGTTTGCGGCCGGTGTTGACGCCGAATTCCTTTCCGCGCTGACCGATCAGTTCACCGATCTCGTCGTTGAGTTCGGTCGGAAACGGCCCCTGACCGACACGCGTGGTGTAGGCCTTGCAGATACCGAGAACGTAGCCGAGCGCGCTCGGTCCCATGCCGGTGCCGGTGGCGGCCTGGGCTGCGACGGTGTTGGAGGAGGTAACGTAAGGATAGGTGCCGTGATCGACGTCGAGCAAAGCGCCTTGCGCGCCTTCAAACAGGATACGCTTGCCCTCGCGGCGTTTGTGATCCAGCAGATTCCACACGCTGTCAGCATAGGGCAGCACCCGCGGCGCAATTGCGGCGAGATCCCTGAGCAGCGCGCCGCTATCCACTTCCGCGATGCCGTGGCCACGGCGCAGCGCGTTGTGATGGGCGAGCAGCCGCTCGATCTTGTGCGGCAGGGTCTGCGGGTCGGCGAGGTCCATCAGGCGGATGGCGCGGCGGCCGACCTTGTCCTCGTAGGCCGGACCGATGCCGCGCTGGGTGGTGCCGATCGCCGTCGCCGCGCTCGCGTTCTCGCGCAAGGAGTCCAGTTCGCGATGAAGCGGCAGGATCAGCGTCACGTTCTCGGCAACGCGCAGGTTGTCGGGGCCGACCTTGACGCCCTGCTCTTTCAGCTTCTCGACCTCGTTGACGAAGGCTTGCGGATCGAACACGACGCCGTTGCCGATGACCGACAGCTTCGACGAGCGGACGACCCCCGATGGCAGCAACGCCAGCTTGTAGGTATTGCCATCGATCACGAGCGTATGACCGGCATTATGGCCGCCCTGAAAACGAACGACGATATCCGCCTGCTCCGACAGCCAGTCGACGATCTTGCCCTTTCCTTCGTCGCCCCATTGGGCGCCGACGACGACAACATTGGTCATTTCCGCGGAAATTCCTTGCAAAAGTGGAGCGCGTCCATACCACGCCTTCGGTCACGAACCTCGAACCCGCAGGACGCCGGCAACCCGTGATTACCATACTCATGATTGTCGTAATGGTGCGGGTTCGGAAGGTTCGCCTTGCAGGCACGCAGCAAAAATGAAGCGATCTTCCGGACCATCCCGCCAAGCGTCTCATCGGATAAAGGATGCCTGCGGTTGACGCAAGCCGGATCGACCGCGAACACCCCCTCCAAGCCGTTGATACATCCAGATAATCCACACCCGGCGGTTGGCCGCTCCAGGTGCGGTCCCGCGCCCGCCACAGTTTTCAGGCATGCTCGGACATCCATGTTCAACACCTGCCGCTTCAAGACCTGCCGCCCAACCAGCCACGCGAAAGTGGAGAAGAGATGCGCCGCCTGATGATACGCAAGGCCTGCGCCGGAGCCGCGCTGCTGGCGATGCTGGCTCCCGCCGCCGCTTACGCGCGCGAGGCGGCGCCGGCCGCGCCATCGCACCCCGCGGAAACCACCCCCGCCGGACCGCGAAACGACGGCGACCAGCCTTCGGCGACCGCCGACCATCACCGGCTGCCGCCGGAGTCCACCACCCGGCACAAGCTCGTCCTGCCGGACCGCACGCTGGCCTTCGCCGCGACGGCGGGCGCGATTCGCGTCTTTGACGACAAAGGCGAACCGCAGGCGGACATCGCCACCACAGCCTATCAGCTCGACGGCGCCGATCCCCGCAGCCGCCCCGTGACCTTCGTTTTTAATGGCGGTCCGGGCGCCTCTTCGGCGTGGCTGCAATTCGGCAGCAACGGCCCCTGGCGCATCGCGATGGACCGCGCGATCGCCAGCCCTTCCGTTCCCCTGCCGCTGGAGCCGAACGCGGAAACCTGGCTCGACTTCACCGATCTCGTTTTCATCGATCCGCTGGGCACCGGCTACAGCCGCATGGTGGCGCGCGGCGACGACGCCCAGAAACGCTTCTTCACCGTCGACGGCGATGTGGCGGCGATAGCGCTGGTGATTCGCCGCTGGCTGGAGAAAGCCGACCGGATGCAGTCGCCGAAATTCATCGCCGGCGAAAGCTACGGCGGCATTCGCGGACCGAAGATCGCGCGCAATCTGCAGACCCGGCAGGGCGTCGCCGTCAAGGGTCTGATTCTGATCTCGCCGGCGCTCGATTTCAGCGACGTGCTGGGCACGGGGTTGACCCGGTTCGTGGCGAGCCTGCCGAGCATGGCGGCTACCGCACGCGGGAAGGAGAAAGGCGGAACACTGACCCGGGCCGACATGGCCGATGCCGAAGCCTACGCACGCGGCGAATTCCTGACCGATCTCGTCAAGGGCCAGGCTGATGCGGCGGCAACACGGCGGCTTGCCGACCGCTTCGCCGCGCTGACGGGGATCGATCGGGCGGAGAGCCGCCGCCTCGCCGGACGATTCGACGTCAGCGAATTCCGCCGCGCCTTCGACCGCGACGGCGGCAAGGTCACGGGACGCTATGATGCCTCGGTGCTGGGGTTCGATCCCTACCCGGATTCAAGCGCCAGCGATTTCAACGATCCCTCGGAAGGGCCGCTGCTGACCTCGCTGACATCGGCGGCGTTCGAGCTCCATGCGCGCAAGCTGAACTGGCGGCCGACCGGCTCCTATGAACTGCTCAGCCGTACCGTCAACCGCAAATGGGATTTCGGCAAGAACCGGTCATCCGTGGAGTCGATGTCCGATATCCGCGAACTGCTCGCCGCGGACCCGCAATTCAGGCTACTCGTCGCGCATGGATTATTCGACCTCGCGACACCTTATTTCGCCTCCCAGATCCGTCTCGATCAATTGCCGACCTTCGGCTCGCGCGATCGCATCAGGCTTGTGGTCTATCCCGGCGGCCACATGTTCTATTCGCACGACTTCTCGCGTCGGTCGTTGCGCGACGAGGCGCGCGCGCTGATGAAGTGATGCGACAGTCAATCGAGTCCCGCTTCTGATAATAACATCAGAAGCGGGTAGGATGGGCCGGCGATACGGCATGATCGTGTCTCGGCCGGTCAGAACGTCAGCGCCTTGGCCTGCCTGACCTGCGGCAACGCCTGCACCTTGGCGAGAACGTTCTCCGGCACGCTGCCGTCGACCTCGACCAGCGCGATGGCGTCGCCACCCTGGCTGTGACGGCCGAGGTTGAAGGTCGCGATGTTGACGCCCGCATCGCCCAGCAGCGAGGCGAACTTGCCGATGAAGCCCGGCCTGTCCTCGTTGGTGACGTAGATCATCGACTTGCCGAACTCGGCATCGACGCGGATGCCCTTGATGTCGACGAGGCGCGGATGGCCATCGGCGTATACCGTTCCCGACACCGAACGCTCCTGCCGTTCCGTAAAGACGGTGACGGTGATCAGGCTTTCGTAGTCGCTCTGCGCGGCGCGCACGACCTCGTCCACCACCATGCCGCGCTCCTTGGCGACGACCGGCGCCGACACCACATTGACATCGCCCAGCATCGGCCGCAGCAGGCCCGACAGGGCCGCAGACGTAAGCGCCTTGATTTTCATTTCGGCGACCTGTCCCTCATAGGTGATCGTCACCTTGGATATGCCAGTCTCGGTAAGCTGGCCCGCGAAGGAGCCGAGCTTTTCCGCAAGCTCGACGAACGGCTTCAGCTTCGGAGCTTCTTCCGCCGTGATCGAGGGGAAGTTGAGAGCATTGGTGATCGCGCCGGTGAGCAGATAGTCCGACATCTGTTCGGCAACCTGAAGCGCGACATTCTCCTGTGCTTCCGTGGTGGAAGCGCCGAGATGCGGGGTGCAGATCACGTTGGGATGGCCGAACAGCACGTTCCCGGTCGCCGGCTCCTCGACGAACACGTCGAACGCCGCGCCCGCCACCTGCTTGGTGTTGAGCGCGTCGGCCAGCGCCTGTTCATCGACCAGACCGCCGCGCGCGCAGTTGATGATGCGCACGCCTTTCTTCATCCCGGCGATGGCGTCGGCGTCGATGATGTTGCGGGTCTTGTCGGTGAGCGGCGTGTGCAGCGTGATGAAGTCGGCGCGCTTGAACAGGTCATCGAGTTCGACCTTCTCCACGCCGATATCCCTGGCCCGCTCCGGCGACAGGAACGGATCGAACGCGACCACCTTCATCTTCAGACCGAGCGCGCGGTCCGCGACGATCGAGCCGATGTTGCCGCAACCGATCACGCCGAGCGTTTTGCCCGTGATCTCCACGCCCATGAAGCGGTTCTTCTCCCACTTGCCGGCCTGGGTCGAGGCATCAGCGGCCGGGATTTCGCGCGCCAGCGCCAGCATCAAGGTAATCGCGTGCTCGGCGGTCGTGATCGAATTTCCGAAAGGCGTGTTCATCACGATGACGCCCTTGGCGGTCGCGGCCGGAATCTCGACGTTGTCGACCCCGATGCCCGCACGTCCCACCACCTTCAGCTTCCTCGCGTTGGCGAGAATCTTCGCGGTCACCTTTGTGGCCGAACGGATGGCGAGGCCGTCATAGTCGCCGATGATCTCGGCGAGCTTGTCCTTGTCCTTGCCGAGCGCGGGCTGGAAATCGACCTCGATGCCGCGATCCTTGAAAATCTGCACGGCGGCGGGGCTGAGAGCGTCAGAGATGAGAACTTTCGGTTTGGTCATGGGATATGATCCTGATCTTTATTCTGTCCGCTTCAACCCTCTCCTGTTGCAGGAGTCGAGACGAGCAAAGCTCGCTCTCAGGGTGGCGCGATCCGGTGACATGAGATTGAACCGGGCGAGGGGTCCGGCGGTAAGCGAGCAAAGCCCCTCACTCGACCACTTCGCGGCCGGCCTCTCCCCCACGAAAAGAAGTGAAAAGAAAGACGCTACGCCGCTTTCGCAAGCGAGGCCTTGGTCTCGGCGAAGGCCCAGTCAATCCATTCAGTCAGCAGCGCGACATTGCTGGCTTCCACCGTAGCGCCGCACCAGATGCGCAGGCCGGGCGGCGCGTCGCGGTAGTAACCAAAATCGTACCCCGCGCCTTCTTTCTCAATCGCGGCGACGAGCTTCTTGGCGAAATCAGCTTGCGCGTCCGCGGACAAGGATGTGATCGCGGGATCGACAACCTTCAGGCAGACCGATGTGTTGGAGCGGATCGCCGGATCGGCCGCGAGGAAATCGATCCACGGCGTCTTCGCAACCCAGTCGCTCAACACCCTGGTGTTGGCGTCGGCGCGCGCGATCATGCCCTTGAGGCCGCCGACCGACCTGGCCCAGTTCAGCGCATCAAGATAGTCCTCGACGCACAGCATCGATGGCGTGTTGATGGTCTCGCCAGCGAAGATGCCGTCGATCAGCTTGCCGCCCTTGGTCATGCGGAAAATCTTCGGCATCGGCCACGGCGGCGTGTAGCTCTCAAGCCGGGCCACGGCGCGCGGACTCAGGATTAACATGCCATGCGCCGCCTCGCCGCCCAGCGCCTTCTGCCAGGAGAAGGTCACGACGTCGAGCTTGGCCCAATCCAGCGGCTGCGCGAAAGCGGCCGAAGTCGCGTCGCAAATCGTAAGACCCTCACGCGCGGCGCTGATCCAGTCGGCATTCGGCACGCGTACGCCGGACGTGGTTCCGTTCCAGGTGAAAACGATATCGGAGGAAGGATCGGCCTTGGCGAGATCGGGAATCTCGCCATAACCCGCGGTGAGCTTGGTGACGTCCTTCAGCTTGAGCTGCTTGATGACATCGGTGATCCAGCCCTCGCCGAAAGACTCCCAGGCGATCGCCGTCACCGGGCGCGCGCCGAGCAGCGACCATAAGGCCATCTCGACCGCGCCGGTGTCGGACGCCGGAACGATGCCGATCCTGTAGTCGGCCGGAATCTCCAGAACCTCGCGCGTCAGATCGATCGCGAGTTTCAGGCGCGCCTTGCCTATCTTCGCACGATGCGAACGGCCGAGAGCTGCGTCCTTGAGATTTTGGGGGGTCCAGCCGGGGCGCTTGGCGCAAGGGCCGGAAGAAAAATGCGGCACATCGGGCCGCGAAGCGGGCTTCGCAACGGTCATGATCTATCCTTCCAGATAGCAAGCCTCCCGTTGGGGGGAGGTGTCCCGCCGCCGTGGATATGGGCATCAGGCGATTTCGTCAAGAATATTCGGTAGTAGACTGATCACGGTGCCTCGGCCTGCAAAGCCAAGACCTGCTACGCCAAGTCCCGTTACGCGAAGAGTCGTCCTCGCACCGCCAAGCACGTCGGGATCAGAACCTGTAGCCCGCGCCGGCGCGCACGGTGTTGACGATGGTGTCCACCGGCGCCGTAAACCGCAGGAATTCCCATTCGGCACGCAGGAACAGACCATCGACGATCATCATGTCGATGCCGAGGCCGGCTGCGTAGCCATAGATGAAATGTGCATTGGCGTTATCGGACAAGGAGCCACCGCCTGCCAGGTTGGGAAGCGGCGGAATCTGCGTACCAACATACTGATAATGTAGGTTGTAACTCGCGTTGCGCCGTATATTGGCCTGCCCCATCGCGACGCCGCCAAACGCGTAAGGCAAAAACGAGCCCAACGAATAACCCGCACGAACACGAAGCGAGCCGAAGTCCATGATCTGCATAGAGGCGTTCGATTGTACGAACGCCGATGTCCGATAATCGGCCGGGTAACTGAACGAGCGACCCTGACTGCCACTCGATGCCCCAAGGAATTTGCTGTGAGTATAGTTGGCCTCGACGCCGAAGACGACGTCCTCCATCTGCAGGTTATAGCCCAGGAATCCGCCAAATCCGCTGTTGCGGTTTGATGAGGTCCCGCCCAGCGGCCAACTGGAAAGATTGAACTGGCTTTCGACATCAACGTGGTTAAGCAGCCGCTCGAGGAGGTCCTTACCAGAATTCTTGAAATCCATGTCGGCTGAACCGTAGCTCGCCTGTCCGCCGATATAGAAGCCCTGCCACACCGTTCGCACCGTGCTGAGGCTTGGCGGCTGCGATCCGCGCAAGAATGGAAAGTCATCAGGCATATCGGCCGCGTACGCGCCATGCGCTGCTCCGCAAATGACCGCCGCCAGCAGAAGTCTACGCATCGTGAACGCTCCATCGACCACAACTTGGGTGATGGCGATCATCGCCTGTTAACCTTAACCAATGGTTGTTGCGCCGGCTGATGCGTTTACATTGCCGACAAAATGTTGACGTGCGCGACCTCTCGCGGCAGCCGGAATCGACGCATAAAAAAACGGCGCGGGGAAATCCCGCGCCGTTAAGAACCTCAAGATGAGGATGAGGCTCAGCCCTTGGTCACAAGCGGCGGCGCATAGGCCGGCGGGCTGTTGAGATACCAGCGCACGCCGAGTCTCAAGTCATGCGAGGTGATATCGTTGAACTGCATCGGAACGCCACGGGTGAACCCGGTATAGGTCGAGACCGGACCGGTCGTGCCGCTGCCGAGGTTGACGTAGCTGTAGCCCAGTTCGATCGCGAGACCCGGATTGACCTGGTAGGCCAGACCGGCATGCGCCGCCCATGCGAAGTTCCATGTCGAGGCCGCCGGCGCGACTGCAGCACTCGGATACGTGCCCCAACCAAATCCGATATTGTTGACCATGCCGACGTCAGTGTAGTTCGCGATGGTTACACGCGCCGCGCCAACGCCGGCGCCGATGAACGGCGTGATACCCCACCAGGTGCCGAGATCGACGTAGGCGTTCGCCAGCACGAGCCATTCCGACTTGGCGGCATTGTAGTTGTTCACACCGGTTCCGACCACGCCGCCGCCAACCGGATAAGTCAGAAGATCGGTACCCTTGAAGTTCGCGTTGCCGCGATACTGCCCGGTGATATCGCCACGGAGCCAGTTGTTGAACTGATAGCCAACGCCGACGCCGTAGATACCGGCGGCGTCAAAAGCGGTCGTCTGTTCATGCGACAGGAGTTGCGCGTTGCGGCCATCCGCCATCGCAATGTTCCGCACACGCTGGTTGCTGAACCCGATATCGCCTCGCAGATACCAGCCGCCGAAATCAACGATCGGCGGGACGAAGTATGGCGGAGGCGGCGGCGCGATGGGCAGGTCGGCGGCGAACGCGGCCGATGAGAACAGTGATGCCGCTCCGGCGGCGACGAGCAATTTTACACTACGCATCGGTTTCGTCCCTTTGTGCCGTGAGGCAACGCTGCCCCAATCCGATTTAGGAGAGACGATGACACCGAATACTTAAGAGCTGCTTAACCCTAATTTTTAAGGTTGATTTTTGGTGAGTTTCTTTTGGCGCTCATGCGTGACGCTATACGTGTTGGTTTTTCGGCATCTTCGGCAGGAACATCGCCAGCAGCCCGATCGCCGGCAGGAACGCACAGACCCGATAAACAAACTCGATGCCCTTCGCATCCGCGACCTCGCCCAGCAGCGCGGCGCCGAGTCCCGCCGCACCGAACGCAAAGCCGAAAAACATGCCTGAGATCATGCCGAGACGGTGCGGCATCAACTCCTGCGCGAAAACGATGATCGCGGGCATCGCGGACGAAAGGATGACGCCGATAACAACCGTCAGCGCCACCGTGCCGGCGAGATTCGCAAACGGCAGCAGCAACGTGAACGGCAACACCCCGAGAATCGACAGCCAGATCACATAGCGGCGTCCGAAGCGATCGCCGATCGGACCACCGAAATACACGCCAATGGCGACGGCGCCGAGAAACACGAACAGCAAAAGCTGTGATGTCTGCGTCGAGACATGAAACTTCTCGATCAGATAGAAAGTGTAATAGCTCGTCAGGCTCGACATGTAGATGAACTTCGAGAACACCAGCACGATCAGGACCGCCAGTGCGACCATGGTTCGTGCGCGCGTCGGCGCCTCCGGCGACCGGATCTGCGCCGCACTCTTGCGCGGCACGATCCTCGGCCTGTACCAGCGGCCGATCTGAACCAGCAGTACGATCGCGACAAAGGCGATCGACGAAAACCACGCGATGCTCGGCTGCCCGAACGGCACGATGATGAGAGCCGCCAGGAGCGGCCCCATCGCCGCGCCGAAATTTCCTCCGACCTGAAAAACCGATTGCGCGAAGCCATAACGGCCGCCGGACGCCATCCGCGCGATGCGCGCGGACTCCGGGTGGAACACGGCGGAGCCAAGGCCGATCAGCGCAGCGGCCACAAGAATCATGGCGTAGGAATGAGCGCCGCTCAGCAGCAGCAATCCCACGAACGTAAATCCCATGCCGACCGCGAGCGAGAACGGCTGAGGCTTGCTGTCCGTAACGTAGCCGACCACGGGTTGCAGCAGCGACGCCGTCACCTGAAACGCCAGCGTGATCATTCCGATCTGCGCGAAGTCGAGCGCGTAATTCTCCTTCAGGATCGGATAGACCGATGGGATCAGCGACTGCATGGTGTCGTTGAGAAAATGCGAGAAGCTGATGCCGCCGAGCACGAGATAGGCTGGCCCCGTGGCGGATTTTTCGGTGATCCCGGGAATCACGACCGGTGCGACCAGCGTTTCCTCGGAGATGACAGGCTTGTCCACGGGCAGTTTTTCCGATTGTTGCAACCGGCGCCTGTTATAGCGCTTTCCAGCGAAGCATGTCCCCGGGCTTGACCCGGAGAGGGGGACCGGTTCGCGTGAGCATGAAGCGTCAGATCAAATCAGCGAGCCCCGAATCATGGAGCCCGCTTCTGATTCCGTCAGCAGTGGAAAATCTTCACGATGAGATACCGGCCCGGCCAACCCAGACTGGTTATAATAGCAGGGACGCATACGCATCCGAAAATGTCCGCCAGAGAGCTTAACGGCCAAGGTTCCGGTTCCCCGGCTTTCACGCCACCGCCGGATTGCCCAGCGCAGAAACGATGGTGTCAACAACCTCCTCGACCAGGATACGATCGTCGCCCTCGCCCATGACGCGAATGACGGGCTCGGTCCCCGAAGAGCGGACCAACAGCCGCCCATGGCCATTGAGGCGTTTCTCGCCCGCTGTAATGGCCGACTTCACCTCCGCGCGGTCCAGCGGCTTGCCGTTGCGGTAACGGAAGTTCTTCAGTATCTGCGGCAGCGGCTCGAACTTATGGCAGACCTGCGAGACCGGACGTCCCAGCTTCTGCACCACGGCAAGAACCTGAAGCGCGGACACGAAGCCGTCTCCGGTGGTCGCATAGTCGGACAGGATGATGTGTCCTGACTGCTCGCCGCCGAGATTGTAGCCCTGCTTCAGCATCTGCTCGAGCACATAGCGGTCGCCGACGGGTGTCCGCACCAGCGACAGATCGCGATCCTTCAGGAATCGCTCAAGACCGAGATTCGACATCACGGTCGCGACAATCCCCGGTTTGGTCAACCGGCCGTCTTCCTTCCAGCTCTCGGCGATCACGGCGAGAAGCTGATCGCCATCGACGACATGACCGCGTTCGTCGACGATGATGACGCGGTCGGCATCGCCGTCGAGCGCGATGCCGATATCGCCGCGCATTTCACGCACCTTGCGACACAGCGCTTCCGGCGCGGTGGAGCCGCATTCCTTATTGATATTGAGACCATCGGGTTCGACGCCGATCGGAACCACATCCGCGCCCAGTTCCCATAACGCCTCCGGCACCACCTTGTAGGCGGCGCCGTGGGCGCAATCGACCACGACCCGCAACCCTTCGAGGCTCAGTTCGCGTGGCAGCGTGCGCTTGGCGAATTCGATATAGCGGTCGTGCACGCCGTCGATACGGCGGGCGCGGCCCAGGTTCCTGCTCTGCGCGAGCTTCTTGTCGAGGTTTTCATCGAGCAGCTTTTCGATCTTCTTTTCGACCTCGTCGGACAGCTTGAAGCCACGCGGGCCGAACATCTTGATGCCGTTGTCCTCGAACAGGTTGTGCGAGGCTGAAATCATGACGCCGAGATCGGCACGCATGGACTTGGTCAGCATCGCGACGGCCGGCGTCGGCATCGGACCAAGCAAGAGCACATCCATACCAACGGAGGTAAAGCCCGCGACCAGCGCGTATTCGATCATGTAGCCCGATAGCCGGGTATCCTTGCCGATCACGACGCGATGGCGATGCTCGCCGCGCTGAAATACCAGCCCGGCCGCCTGTCCAACCTTCATCGCCAGTTCCGGCGTGATCAAGCCGTTGGCTCGGCCGCGAATTCCGTCCGTTCCAAAATATCTGCGGCTCATTTTTCCCCCACGACGTGCCCTGGATCATGATCCGATCAATAAAAGCGGACCATGCTCCGGTAATTACTGTCTGGTCGCATTTTCCCGCGGCGAACCGGCATCCACTTCGCTCGAAGGCGCTCTAATTCGCCACCGCGCTCGAGTTCGGTCATCAAATCCCTGAACGTCCGGTATATCGCACGGCGCGCTTATATCGTCCTAAACGATAAAACGACTTCAAAAAATATAATGAACGGTTACCGGAACTTGGGAAAGACCATGATCAGCGTGAGCACCCAGTTCTCCGGGGATTGATCCCGAGACGCAGTACCGGTTCGCGTGAAGAAAAAGGCGTCAGAACTAATCTGGACTTCGCTTCTGACTCCATCAGAAGCGAAACTGCCCTAAGGACAGCCACCTGCCTTAATCCCTGGTGGATTCTTCTTTGGTGGGCTTTTCCTTGGGATGGTTTTCCTCGGGAGGTTTCGCGGGAGCCGGCTGGGTCACACTCAACGGATCCGACCCGGGGAACGATTCCTCAAGGCCGCGATCGAGTTCCTCATCCAGCTCCTTCTTGGTTTTCCGCCTCCGGTCGTCCGTCTCGCCGCCATTGCTCGCCATAAGTCTCTCCCATAGCGTTTTCGAGCGGAGCATGCTGTCCTGAAGCATTTTCCAGCTAAGTGGAATCCGGTTCGCGTGAAGAAAACATCAGCGCGACTTCCAATCCGTCAGAACACAAGCACCTCAGGTAACCTGCTTAGGTAACGCCATCGTGTACGCCTGAGTTCCGGTGAAAGTCGTCATTCAGGCTCGGGCTCCTGCGGCGGCGACCGGCCCCGAACCCTTGAAGTTGGCCGAGCCCTAAAAGTTAGCAAAGGCTCCCCGCACGACCGGAAACCGGCGATCAGCCCCAGCCCAACGCCAGCGCGATGCGATAGGTGACGAAAGCCGCCAGATAAGCCATCGACAGCATGTAGAAGAATGTGATCAGCACCCAGCGCCACCCGCCGGTCTCGCGCTTGATGACGGCAAGCGTCGAAGCGCATTGCGGAGCAAACACATACCACGCGAGAAAAGCCAGCGCCGTGGCGAAGCTCCATTGCCCGGCGAGCATCTGCCCGACCTGCTCCGCCGCCTCGTTGCCCCCCTCGATCGCATAGACGGTGCCAAGCGAAGCGACCGCCACCTCGCGCGCCGCCATGCCGGGAATCAGCGCAACGCTGATCTGCCAGTTGAAGCCGATCGGCGCGAGCACCGGTTCGATCCAGCGGCCGATCATCGCTGCAAGGCTGAAATCGATCGCGGGCTCGGTGGCGCCCTCCGGCGGACGCGGGAACGACGCCAGGAACCAGATCAGGACCATCATCGAAAAGATCGTCGTGCCGGCGCGCTTCAAAAACGCCATCGCCCGCTGGTAGAGGTTCATCAGCACGCTGCGCAGTTGCGGCAGCTTGTAATCCGGCAGTTCCAGCATGAACGGCGGAGTCGCGCTGTCACGCCAGAACAAGCGGTTGGCCACGAACGACACGGCGAGCGCGCTGAATATCCCCAGCGCATAGAGCCCGAACATCACGAGCCCCTGCAATCCGAGCACGCCGAGAACCGGCTGGTTCGGGACGAAGGCCGCGATGATCAAGGTATAGACCGGGATGCGCGCCGAGCAGGTCATCAGCGGCGCGACCATGATGGTGGTCAGCCGATCACGCTTGTTGTCGATCACCCGCGTCGCCATGATCCCCGGAATCGCGCAGGCGAAGCTCGACAGCAGCGGGATGAAAGCGCGTCCGTGCAGCCCCGCCCCGCCCATGATGCGGTCCATCAGGAAAGCCGCGCGCGCCATGTAGCCGAGATCTTCGAGCAGCAGAATGAACAGAAACAAAATGAGGATCTGCGGCAGGAACACGATGACGCTGCCGACACCGGAGATCACGCCGTTCTGAATGAAGCTCTGCAACAGTCCTTCCGGCAGCACCGTCGCCGCGAGCGCGCCAAGCGCGTCAAACCCCTGACTGATGAGTTCCATCGCCGGTTCGGCCCAGGCGAAGACCGCCTGGAACATCACGAACAACAAAAGAAGCAGCGCGACCATCCCCCACACCGGATGCAGCAGAACGGCATCCACCCGCGTGGTCCATGTATCGGGCCTGGCCGGCTCGCTGACCGCGGCGCGGATCACGCGATCGGCCTCGCGCTGCGCCGCCCGCAAATCGGATGCCGCCGGCGCGGTCCAGTCGCTCGCGATGATTTCCGTGGTCGGCTTGCCGGCGATCTCATCGATCCGGCACAGCAGGTCGTCGATGCCGCCACGCCGCACGGCCGTCGATGTGACGACCGGCACCCCAAGTTCGGCGGAGAGCTTGTCGAGATCGATATCGACGCCGCGACGCCGCGCGATGTCGATCATGTTCAGCACCAGAAGCATCGGCCGGTGGACGCGCTTCAGTTCGATCACGAGGCGCAGCGCCACGCGAAGGTTGGTGGCGTCGGCTACGCAGAGCAGAAAGTCCGGCGGGCTTTCGCTCGCGAGCTTGCCGAGAATGACGTCGCGGGTGATGTCCTCGTCCGGGCTGCGTCCCCGCAATGAATAAGTCCCCGGCAGATCGATCAGATCGACGCGATGGCCGGATGCGGTGCGCAAAACTCCCGACTTACGCTCCACCGTGACGCCGGCGTAGTTGGCCACCTTCTGCCGGCTGCCGGTCAGCGCATTGAACAAGGCGGTCTTGCCGCAGTTGGGCGTTCCAACCAGGGCGATGCGCCAGTCATTCACCTCGATTGCGGTCATGTGACGGTTTTCGCGGCCTGGTCATGATCGCCGACCATGATCGCCATCGCTTCGCGCCGACGCAGCGCGATCGTCGTGCCGTTGACCCGGACCGCGATCGGATCCCGCCCAACTGGTCCTTCATGCAGGATCTGAACCGACGCGCCCTCGACGATGCCGAATTCGAGAAGACGCCGTTCGATCTCGTTCGCCGACACGCCAAGGTGGTCGCCTCCGACCATGATGGCGCTGACCCGGCCGCAAAAGCCGCGGCGCGCGAGGCCGAGCGGCGTGGCCTGCGTTGCTTCAAGGGTTCGGGTATCGGGATCTGACATGATGCTCGCTGATTGAAGGGGTGACGCCTCTATCCAGTGGATCAACCTCTCGTAGGGGTCAAGACACAGAGCATTGATTGAAGTTTGCTGGAATGATTAAAAAGTGAGGACATCTCAGTCGCGGGATGAGGCGCTGGAGCATTTTGGCTTCTGACTTGGATCAGGGGCGAAGCTCGGGATCGCTGTTCTGACGCGTTTTTTCATGCGAACATCCATCTCCGGGTCAGGCTCGAGGACGTGTTTCGCCCGAAACGCTATAGAAGATCGGCTTCGACCAGCGCGCGCAACTCCTGCGTCACCGCGGGACGCAGTCCGAACCACAGTTCGAACCCGCGCACCGCCTGATGCAGCAGCATCCCGAGCCCGTCCGCGGTCCTGAGGCCCCGCGCCCGCGCCGCGGACAGCAATGGCGTTTCCAGGGGAACATAGACCAGATCGGCGACCACCGCATCCCGCGGCAGCAGCGCCAGTTCGATGTCCAGCGGCGGCTGCCCTTTCATGCCGAGCGAGGTGGTGTTGACGAGCAGGCCGACGCGCGGCAGCAAGTCGCCAAGCGTATTCCAGGCCGCCGGGATAACGGTCGCCCCAAACTGGTCCGCGAGCACCCGCGCCCTTTCCACCGTGCGGTTGGCGAGATGGATGCGCCCGATGCCGCGCTCGACCAGGCCGAAAACCACGGCCCGCGACGCCCCGCCGGCGCCCAGCACCAGCGCGTCCCCGGTGCGATCCCAGCTCGGCGCCGCAACGTCCAGATTGCTGATAAAACCCTCGACGTCGGTATTGGTGGACCGCAGAACGGCGCCCTCATAATAGAGCGTGTTGGCCGCGCCGACGGCTCGCGCGCGGTCATCCGGCTCCGTGAGTTGCAGCGCCCGCTCCTTATGCGGAATGGTGACATTGGCGCCCGCGAAGCCGTGCGTTGAAAGATGCATGACGAATTCAGCGAATCCCTCGGGCGGAATCGCCTCGATGCTGTAGCCCCCCGTTATTCCGTGCAAGCGCAGCCAATAGTGATGGATCAGCGGCGAGCGCGAATGCGCCGCGGGCCATCCGATCAGGCAGGCGGCCCGGCCTGTTGTCTCGGCTGTCATCATGGAATCCCGTCGCGTGACGCGCCCGACCATCGGGTCGGCCCGCCGGGATGGAATCATTCAAGCCGCGCCGCCTGTCAATGCCGCCGCCGGCCGCACTGCAACACGCAAAATTCCCGCCCCGCGCTCATGGCGCGGGCCGCGATCTTATCCGAAAGCCGGTTTCCACTTTCCGCTGGCGCGGCCCTTCGGGTCGGGATCCTGCTCTCTAAGCCGCCACGCGACGCGAGGCGATGATCTGGTCCGCGGTCCGCCCGGTGACTTCGGCCATGCGATCGAATTGCCGGGTAAAACCGCCCGCTCCCGCCGTCGCCGATCTCAGCTCGATGATGAGATCGCCGATCTCGGCTTCCGGCATCGTCGCGCGCACGCAGTCCCAGCCGGGCCAGCCCTCGCGGCTGTCGAAGCCAAGAATCTGGCCGCGGCGAGCCGACAGGATCGCGTTGACCTTTGCCGTCGCCTCACTCGGGCAGACGATCTCGACCACATCAATGGGCTCCAGCAGAACCGGCTGGCATTTCGGCAATGCCTCGGCGATCCCGATGCGGGCGGCGGTGCGGAACGCCTGGTCCGAGGAATCGACGCTATGGTAGGATCCGTCGGTCAGCGTCACCTGTACATCGGTCACCGGAAAGCCGAGCGGACCGCGCGCTAGTCCGTCCACCACGCCGTCCTCGACCGCGCCGATATAATTGCGCGGCACCGCGCCGCCGACAATCCTGTCGACAAAGACGAAGCCAGCGCCTCGTGACAGCGGTTGAATTTCCAGCAACACGTCGCCGAACTGGCCGTGCCCCCCGGACTGCTTCTTATGACGTCCTCGCTGGCTGACCGGCTTGCGGATCGCTTCCTGGTAGCCGATCGCTGGCGGATGCGAGGAAACATTGACGCCGAAACGGTCGCGCAGCCGTTCCAGCGCAACGCGCAAATGCATCTCGCCTTGCCCCCACAGCACGGTGTCGTGGGTCTGCGGGTTGTGAACGACGCCGAGCGAGGGATCTTCCTCGTTGAGCTTGCTCAAAGCCTGTCCGAGCTTGACGTCATCCTTGCGGTCGCCTGCGGCGAGCGCCATCGCAAGAACGGGCGGGGACGGCGCGATGCTGACCAGCGAGGGCGGCGCGGCCCTGGCGGTCGTCAGCGTATCGCCGGTCCTGACGGCCTCGAGCTTGCCCAACGCCACAACCTCACCCGCGCCCGCCGATGCGCGCTTGGTCTCTTGCGCGCCGGTGGCGGCGAAAATGCCGGATATCTTTCCTGCTTCGCCCGAGGACGCCTGCACCGCCGCGCCATCGTCGAAACGTCCGGTGAGCACCCGCGCCAGCGACAGCTTGCCGCCATGCTGGAGGTGCACGGTCTTGAACACGCAGGCCAAGGCCTCCTTGCTGCCAGCCACGCCCATGCGCTTGACGGTCTCGCCGATGCCGGGCGCTTCGTGGCGCAACGCTTTCATCAGCCGCATCACGCCGTTTTCGCGCGCGGCCGAGCCGAGCAGCACAGGGCAGATCCGGCCTTCCCGCAGTTCGCGGGCGAGGTCGTCGAACACCGCATCCTGTGGCGGCGCAATATCCTCGAGCAGTTGCTCCATCAGCGCGTCGTCGTGATCGGCGAGTTTCTCCAGCATCGAGAACCGCGCCTCCTTCTCGCGGTCGAGATCGCCGCCGTCCAGTTGGACGACCTCGGAGGCCATGTGCTCGCGGTAAACGAAGGCGCGTTCCAGCGCGAGATCGACAAATCCCGAGATCGAATCGCCGTTCCAGACCGGAATCTGCCGCAGCAGCAGCGGCGTTCGCGACGCCTGCTGCAACGTCGCCAGGGTTTCGCGAACGCCCTTGTTCGCCTTGTCGATCTTGTTGAGGAACAAAAAACGGGGAATATTCAGGTCTTCCAGTTCGCGCAGGATGATCTGCAACTGCGGCAGCTTGCGCTCATCCGCCTCGCACACTACCACCGCCGCATCGACCGCGGGAATCGCCGCGCGCATGTCGTGCGCGAATTCGATCGATCCCGGACAGTCGATAAAAGTGTAGTTTTCATCCATGAAGCAGGTGGTGGCCGGCGTAAGGGCGACCCCCATTCTGTGCTGGCGGGCCTCGGCGCTGGCGTCGCCGACGCTGGTTGCCTGATCGACGCTGCCTGCTTTGGGAATTGCGCCCGTTCGGGCAAGGATGGCTTCGAGAAGGGTGGTTTTACCGCTCTGGAACGGGCCCACCAGCGCAATGCACCGGGGACCCGACGCCTGAGTGCCTTGAGAACCCCTTTCTTGAGAAACCCCTTGGGGACTTCTGAGGTCTTGTCCCATCGCCGCCTCCTGTCTGGAAGTCGGCCCATGATTGGGTCGGCGATAGCGATGCTCCTCCCGCGAGCGGAATTTGGCAAGCGGGAAAACGCGTCGGGTGACCGGACCGATGGCGCCGAAAACGCAGGGTCCCGGTCGGGGAGGATGGGTTCGAAAGCTTTGCCTGAAACTAGAGCCTCGCTTCTGATGGAATCAGAAGAGGCTCTAGTTTGTTGTTTTGACGCGTTTTCTTCACGCGAACCGGTATCCACTTCGCTTGAAAACGCTCTAATAAGGCCCGCTTTCGCGGGCCTTATGGTGATCGTCCGATCCGATCAGCGATGGTGCCGATGACGGCGATGGTGATGACGATGCCGCTTGTAGCGTGGCGCCCCACGAACATCCGCCGGACGCAGGTCGACATCGACCACGCCAGCCGCGGCGCTGAAGCCGGTCTGGCCCTGCAGGCTCAGCGGCTGCAGAGAAATCGAATTACCGGAACCGCCGACCAGCAGGTTCGCACCGATCCCGACGCCGACCGTCGCGTTCGCTCCGACCCCGCCGAAATGGCCCGCCAGCGCGCCGCGGCCCAGCCGGCCGCCCGGCGCATGGACCATCCATGCCAGGCCGGTCTGCTGAGTGACGCCAAGGTCAAGGCCAAAGCGCTGGATGCGCGCGATGTACGGTTCAGGCGGCGCTCCGGTGCTGCTGCGGAAGATGCACTGAAGTTCCGTTGTCGAACCAACGATATAGCCTACGTGCTGGCCGCCTTCGCATTCGAGGACGCCGGCCTGGACCCCATGATGTTGATACTGGGCCTGGGCGCCCGCAACCGACGCGACGAGGGTCACGGCGGCCGCAGCGAGAAGTTTTGGGAAGTTCATGAATGATCTCCGCTTGGAATCGGTTGGGAATCGGTAAAGGTTTGGGACATTGATGGAACCGGCGTGTCCAAAACAAGGCGAACGCCACATTCAATACATCAACATGCCTGCACCTTGCTAAACCTTAGATGAACATCCTGACAAAACCTTTCGGGGCCGGATGCAGGCGTTGGCTTGCCGCGAACGCCGAAAGCCTGCTCGGGCGTCGGCCGATCGCGCGAAACCTTCGCAGGCGATCAGCGCAGACTGCCACAGAACCGCTGAATCCGTTTGCAGGCTTCTTCAAGATCCGCCGTCTTGGTCGCATAGGAGATACGAAACGCCGGCCCTAAGCCAAACGCCGACCCATGCACCACCGCGACGCCCTCGGCCTCCAGCAGTTCGGTGACAAAATCCTCGTCCGTCTCGAGCGTCTTGCCAGACGGCGTGGTCTTGCCGATGGCGCCGGCGCAGGACGGATAGACGTAGAACGCGCCTTCCGGCCGGGGACAATCTATGCCGCTGGCCTGGTTCAGCATCGCCACCACAAGGTCGCGGCGCTGCTTGAATACCTTGTTGTTCGCTTCGATGAACCCTTGCGGACCGTTCAGGGCTTCCACCGCCGCCCATTGTGAAATGGACGACGGGTTCGATGTCGATTGCGACTGGATCGTCGCCATCGCCTTGATCAGTTGCGCGGGCCCCCCCGCATAGCCGATGCGCCAGCCGGTCATGCAGTAGGCCTTCGACACGCCGTTGACCGTCAGGGTGCGATCGAACAGTTTCGGCTCGACCTGCGCCGGAGTGGTGAATTCAAACTCGTCATAGATCAGATGCTCGTACATATCGTCGGTCATGACCCAGACGTGGGGATGCTTCACCAGCACATCGGTCAGCGCCTTCAATTCGGCCCGCGTGTAGGCCGCGCCGGTCGGGTTCGACGGCGAATTGAGAATGATCCACTTGGTCTTCGGCGTGATCGCTCTTTCCAGAGCCTCGGGCTGCAGCTTGAATCCGAACTCCGCCGTGCAGATCACCGGCACGGGCTCGCCTCCCGCCAGCGCCACCATCTCGGGATAGCTGACCCAGTAAGGCGCGGGGATGACCACCTCGTCACCGGGATTGATGGTCGCCATCAGCGCGTTGTAGAGGACCTGCTTGCCGCCGGTGCCGACGATGATCTGGTTCGGCTGGTAGGTCAGTTCGTTGTCGCGCTGAAACTTGGCGATAATCGCCTGCTTCAATTCCGCAATGCCATCGACCGCCGTATATTTGGTCTTGCCCGCCTCGATGGCATGAACAGCGGCCAACTTGATATTGGCCGGCGTATCGAAGTCCGGTTCGCCCGCGCCGAGGCCGATGACATTTCGTCCCTCCGCTTTGAGCTGACGTGCCTTATCCGTGACCGCGATGGTCGCGGACGGCTTCACACGATCGAGCGCGGCGGACAGGAACGACATCGTCATCTCCTAGCAAGCGTGGCCGGTCACCCCTTCCACGCTACCTCATTGATTGGGATCGCGGCACATTAGTGTGCGTCACGTTGCGCCGCAAGAAGCTTGCGATCAACGTTTCCGCGGCGATGCCGTTTCAGGGAAAATCGAGCCGGACACCCGGAGCCTTTCGCTCGGATGGAAATTATTGGCCTCGTCCCGCCTCCCCGGATCACAACCACCTGATGCCCCCGGCACCCGCGATCGCTTTCATGGCGAATGAACTTTCCAAAAAATCCCGGATAACGGCAACTCCCGGCTCTTCGCGCGGCGCAGCTTGTCGTCCCCCTCAATATGTTTCAGAGTTCAGGTCTTGCGTCGGTTCGATGCCATCCTCATTCTCAGATGCGGAAATTATCAGATGCGAAGTCGGCAGCTTCACGGCGCGACATCGGGGCCACGCGAATGTACAAGCTTTATTCGATGCAGCGCTCGGGAAACAGCTACAAGGTTCGCCTCGCGCTGACTGTCCTTGACGTGCCTTATCATGCCATCGAAATCGACATCCTGCGTGGTGAAAGCCGCACGCCGGATTTTCTGGCGAAGAACCCGAGCGGACAGGTGCCGTTGCTGGAGGTCGCGGAGGGGCGTTACCTCGCGGAGTCCAACGCGATCCTGTGGTATGTCGCGATCGGAACCAGGCTGGCGCCGGATTCACCGATCGAGCGCGCCGAAGCGTTGCAGTGGATGTTCTTCGAACAGCACGCGCTGGAGCCCAATATCGGCGCGGCGTATTTCTGGCTGTCGCTGGTCAAGGGAGGTCGTGATCTGCAGACTCACGCCCTGGACGACTGGATGGAGCGTGGCTATGCGGCCCTCCAGGTCATGGAGAATCATCTCAGAACCCATGACTTTTTCGCCGCCGGACAACTGACCATCGCCGACATCGCGCTTTATGCCTACACCCACCTCGCCGACCAATGTGATTTCGACCTCACCACGTTCCCCTCTGTCCGCGCCTGGTTGCGGCGAATCGAACAGCAGCCAGGCTTTATAACCATGGACGGCAGCGCGGCTTCTTCAGGCAACGCCGCGGTCGGAATCGCAAGAGCCTGATCGGCGCGGCCGGCATCAATCCCAGAGCCAGCTTCGACATGACAGGTACGGAATGGCAGGTGCGGGAACCGCTTCTCCTCACGCGGCTCGCCCCAATGCTGCCCGCGACTGGTGAAAGATGGTCGAGGGCGGGGGTGATTCGCGCATGCTCGTGGAGATTCGACAATGAGGCGCTCGCCGGGGTCGAGCGGATGGTTTGGAGGACGCTTCGCGCCCGTCGCATCCGCGCGCCTGATCAACGCGGTTGCGGCTTCACTGGCAATCGCCGCTCTTGCGGTCTTCCTTTCCGTCGCTTTCGCAATGTTGTCGATCAACGTCGCGATGGCCACGCCAATCGGAACCTGAACCATTCCTTGCAGTTTACATCAGCCGCCCCGCGATTGGATGCGGCTACCCATGTCTTGGGAATCCGATCTCTGCCGTGGGCCCCTGTCGTGAACCGTAGCTCATTAGAGCGGCCGCCGGTCAAATGGAATCAGCTCCGCCGCTCCAGTTAATTGATTGAGCATCGGATTTATCCCGAAACCGGTTCCCACTTTCGGGTCCGATGCTCTAGCCAGGAGCGGCCGATGAAAACACCCTTCACGCGGGCTACGGCCATTCTGAGTGCAACCACGATTCTCTCGGCTTTCTTCACCACCGGCGCGCGCAGCGAAAGCAGGTCGTTCCGGTCTTCAGCCGGACCAATCGAGGTCTCGACCGTCGCCAGCGGCCTCGTCCACCCCTGGGGGCTCGCCTTGCTGCCGGACGGGCGGATACTGGTCACGGAACGGCCCGGACGCTTTCGTATCGTCAGCCGCGACGGCGATCTGTCGCCGCCGCTGAAGAATGTGCCGGGTGTTTGGGCGTCCGGCCAGGGCGGCCTGCTCGACGTTGTCCTGGACAGGTCGTTCGCGGACAACAAGACCCTCTATTTCTGCTTCGCGGAGCGGGTGGACGGCGGCGGACGAACCGCCGTCGCACGCGCCCGGTTGGGTGAGGATCGTCTTCAGGACGTCCGGATCATCTTTCGTCAGGAGGGCCCGCTATCGTCAGGCAATCACTATGGCTGCCGCATCGCACAAGCTGACGATGGCAACCTGTTCGTGACGCTCGGCGATCACTTCAGTCATCGTGACGAAGCGCAGAATCTCGCCAACCACCTCGGCAAAGTGATCCGCATCGCGCCGGACGGCTCGGCGCCCTCCGACAATCCGTTCGTCGGCCGCGCCGACGCCAGGCCCGAAATCTGGAGCTACGGCCACCGCAACGAACAGGGGCTCGCCATCCATCCCGTGACCGGCGGGTTATGGGAGGTCGAGCACGGCCCGCGCGGCGGCGACGAGGTCAACATCATCGGCAAGGGCAGGAACTACGGCTGGCCGGTGATCGGCTACGGCGTCGATTACAACGGCGCGAAGATCCATGCCGGCGCGTCAAGGGAAGGCATGGAGCAGCCGGTGAAATACTGGGCGCCGTCGATCTCGCCTTCCAGCATGGCCTTCTATACCGGCACATTGTTTCCGTCGTGGAAAGGAAGCCTTTTCATCGGCGCGCTCTCGGGGCGGATGCTGGTGCGCCTTTCGCTCCGGGGCGATGAGGTCATCGGCGAGGAACGCCTGCTGCAAGACCTCAATGAGCGCATCCGCGACGTCCGCCAGGCGCCCGACGGCGCGCTTTGGCTCCTGACCGACAGCAAGGCGGGACGCCTGTTGCGGGTATCGCCATCCGGGAAATAACGGCCGCGCAGGGATCCCCGCACCGCGCGTCCCTCACCGTCTCACGGCGTTCTGAGCGCGGCGAGCAGCGCAAAGCCGAAAAGCACGGCGACGCCTGCGATGAATCCGAACGCGAATGTCAGGTATCCGCGGCGCGGCTTCCTCGTCTCCGCCGGCTCCCACAGCGGCGTCGCCGACAGCGCACGCTCACGCTCGATCATGCGTCGCGCGACATAATCCGTGACGGCCTTGACGATCGCGGCCGCGTCATGGGATTCCGTGAGCACGATCCGGCCGTACCGGGTATCCTGAACAAAGCGGTACAGGCGCTTGTCACGTCCCATCACGACATGGGCGACGATGTCGATCCACAGCCGCGGGGTGTCTCCCTTGCTGATACCCCGATCGAACAGATCGATCTGATCCGGCACCTGCGCGAACAGCGGGTCCAGCGCCTCGTTCAGGATTTCAAGCCGGGCCGCTTCCGCGTCGCGCAGATCCACGACGACGCCCGTGCGATCGGCGGCCTCGATCCGGGCCTGCCACAGCGCGTCGCGCAACCGCCGCGGCTTCGCCGTTTCCGCCACGCCCCTTCCAATGATCGGTGAGTCCGACATCGGTCGCCTTTCCCGCAGATGCTGCCGCCTTTTAACCAGACGGTAACCATGTAACTTAGAGCGTTTTCGAGGGAAGTGGCTACCGGTTCGCGTGAAGAAATCGCGTCAAATCAAATCCGAGAGCTCCGCTACTGATTGAATCGGAAGCGGAACGGCTCTAGCAGCAACTCCGGTCGGAAAAAATGCCATTTATATTCAAACATTTACGGGTTGGCGACTACTTCAGCGGGGGACTCCGCCTGCTGGATGAACAACGGCCCCGCCCGATCTGCCGGGCAGGGCCGCTGCTTCCTTGGACGCTTCTCTTCTTTTTAGAGCATGATCCCGAAAAGTGGAAACCGGTGTTCGGATAAGATCATGCTCGATCAAAAAATTAGCTTGGGTCTGGTTCAACGCAGTTGAAGCAGACTCTAGATGGACGAGCTTCAGCCCGCCATGCGGTTCGGCTCTTCCACGATGGAGAAGCGCACGCCGGCGCGGTAGCGGTTCTCCTCGGACACGACCTTCCAGGCATCCTCCGCTTCCTGCCGCGTCTTGAACGGTCCCTGCACCTGAGCCGAGCCTTCCACCAGCTTGTGGAAGTTCATTGAACCAAATTCGCCGCCAATCACCCAGAAATTGCTACGGGTCATGAGAACCTCCTCGCGTGTTCAACCGCTTTACTCAGCGGCCTGAACGTTGATCGGTGAGCCCTGAGACTTGAACTGCGCGGCTTCCGTGGAATCGTGAAGCGCAGTGGTCGACGACTGGCCTCCCGTGATCGTGGCCGAAACCAGATCGAAGTAGCCGGTGCCGACCTCGCGCTGATGGCGGGTCGCCGAATATCCGAACTTCTCCGAGGCGAACTCGGCCTGCTGGAGACGGGAATAGGCGGCCATGCCTTCGGCCTTGTAACCGCGCGCCAGTTCGAACATGCCATGGTTGAGCGAGTGGAAGCCCGCCAGCGTGACAAACTGAAACTTGTAGCCCATCGCCGCGATTTCCTTCTGGAAGTGCGCGATCGCGGCCTTGTCGAGGTTGGCTTCCCAGTTGAACGAGGGCGAGCAGTTGTAAGCCAGCATCTTGTCCGGATAGACCTTCCTGACGGCTTCCGCGAACGCGCGCGCGCCTTCCAGGTCGGGCTTGGAGGTCTCCCACCACAAAAGATCGGCGTATTTCGCGAACGACAGCCCGCGCTTGATGCAATGGTCAAGGCCGGTGCCAGGCTTCAGGCGATAGAAGCCTTCCGCCGTGCGTTCGCCGGTGATGAACTCGTGATCGCGCTCGTCAATGTCCGACGTGATCAGCTTCGCGCTCTCCGCATCGGTGCGCGCCAGCACGAGAGTCGGCACCCCGCAGACGTCGGCCGCAAGCCGCGCCGCGATCAGATTGCGCTCATGCTCCGCGGTCGGGATCAGCACCTTGCCGCCCAAGTGCCCGCACTTCTTTTCCGATGCGAGCTGGTCCTCGAAGTGGACGCCGGCCGCGCCCGCCTCGATATAGGCTTTCATGATCTCGAACGCGTTGAGCGGCCCGCCGAAACCCGCTTCGGCGTCGGCGACGATAGGTACGAACCAGTCGATCTTCGCCCCACCCTCGGCGTGCTCGATCTGGTCGGCGCGCTGGAAGGTGCGGTTGATGCGGCGACAGAGTTCAGGACCGGCGTTAGCCGGATAGAGGCTCTGATCCGGATACATCGCGCCCGCGGTGTTGGCGTCGGCGGCGACCTGCCAGCCGGAGAGATAGATGGCGGGCAAACCGGCGCGCGCCTGCTGCATCGCCTGATTGCCGGTGACGGCGCCGAGCGAATTCACATAAGGCATTTCGTTGAGTTGCTTCCAAAGCCGGTTCGCGCCCCTCTCCGCCAGGGTATGCTCGATCTGGACCGAGCCGCGCAGCCGTTCGACGTCCTCCGGAGCATAGGGACGGCTGATCCCCTCAAACCGCCCCTTGGGGGCGAGAACGATCTGCTCAAAGGTCCGGGACATCCCTATCTCCAGTTCACTTTAATGACATTGCATCGCAAGATGCTTGGGATAGATAAACGCCAAATCGGATTGATCGTATAGATGTCTTGATTTCAAATCATGATGTTGTGTAACACCTTGCTATGTAATGTATGTTATTTTGTAAAAATTGTCACATGCGAGCATCGGCATGGCCAGCGATCCAGGCAAGAAACTCTTCGTCGGTCCCCGGTTTCGCCGTGTCCGCCAGCAGCTCGGGTTGTCGCAGACCCAGTTCGCGGAAGGGCTCGGCATTTCTCCGAGCTACGTCAACCTGATCGAGCGCAACCAGCGCCCGGTCACCGCGCAAATCCTTCTCCGCCTCGCGGAGACCTACGATCTCGACCTGCGCGATCTCGCTACCGCCGACGAGGACCGCTTCTTCGCCGAGTTGAACGAGGTCTTTTCCGATCCCTTGTTTCGCCAGATCGACATTCCCAGGCAGGAGTTGCGCGATCTGGCCGAACTCTGCCCCGGCGTGACCCATGCGCTGCAGCGCCTCTACGCCGCCTATACCGAGGCGCGGCGCGGCGAAACGCTGGCGGCGGCGCAGTTCGCCGGCCGCGACGACAGCACGGGCGCACGCTTCGAGGCCGACCCGATCGAGCGGGTTCGCGACCTGATCGAAGCCAACCGCAACTATTTCCCCGAGCTTGAGCAGGCCGCGGAGGCGCTGCGCGACGAAATCGACGTTCCCGCACAGGACCTGTTCGCCGCGCTGAGCGCGCGACTGCGAGAGAAACATTCGATTCAGACGCGCATCATGCCGGTGGATATCATGCGCGAGACGCTGCGCCGCTTCGACCGCCACCGCCGGCAACTCCTGATCTCCGAACTCGTGGACGGTCCCGGACGCGCCTTCCAGCTTGCATTCCATATCGCGCTCGCCGAATGCACGCCCGTTCTTGATGCGATCATCGCCCGCGCCGGCGCGCTCGACGACACCTCGCGCCAGCTCTATCGCATCACGCTCGCGAACTACTTCGCGGGATGCGCGCTGATGCCTTATCAGCCCTTCCTTGCCGCGGCGGAATCGCTCGGCTACGACCTCCATGTGCTGGCGCAACGCTTCAGCACCGGCTTCGAGCAGGTATGCCACCGCCTGACCACGCTGCAGCGGCCGAACGCCCGCGGCGTACCGTTCTTCATGCTGCGCGTCGACAACGCCGGCAATGTCTCCAAGCGATTTTCGTCCGGCACGTTTCCGTTCTCGAAGTTCGGCGGCACCTGTCCGCTGTGGAACGTCCACTCCACGTTCGACACCCCGGACCGTCTGTTGAAGCAGGTGATCGAATTGCCCGACGGCACCCGCTACTTCTCGGTCGCACAGATGGTGCGCCGGCCGGTCGCGCCGCATCCGCTGGCGCAACCACGCTTCGCTATCGGCCTGGGTTGCGAAATCCGCCACGCCGCAAGGCTTGTCTATGCTTCCGGGATGAACCTGGACAATGCCGAGGGCACGCCGATCGGCATCAACTGCCGCCTCTGCGAGCGGGAAAACTGCGCGCAGCGGGCCGACCCCCCGCTCACGCGCACGCTGATCCTAGACGAAAATACCCGCCGCATGACAAGCTTTGCGTTTTCGAATGCGCGGGAGGTGTGATCGGCGGCGTGTTCCCTGTCTCGCTATCACGCTGTAATACTCTGGCGTTCTACCAAACTTCCATAGAGCACTGTCGCGTGAGTTCATCTGTAAAGTTCAAGCTCAGGCCGGGCGTCTGGGATAAAACCATCCTTGTTAGGCATCTGCACTTTGGGCAGGCTCTTCGCGTCAATGGTCTCGGACGGTTTGATGATCCTGGCTTCCGAAAGGATGTAAGCGACCAGCGAATATACTTCGTCATCCTTGAGCGAACCGGGCGCGCTGAACGGCATCGTACGCTTGATGTAATCGAATAGCGTCGTTGCATACGGCCAGTAGCTCTCGACGGTCTTGACCGGCGTTTTGCCCGCAAGCGAGCCCCGCCCGCCAAGCAGACGATCACCACCAATGCCCGCGGCGGGATTGCCTTGCAATTTGTCGCTATGACAAGCTGCGCAAGTGCTGGCAAAAACTTCCACACCGGCTTTTGCCGTTCCGCTCCCCGCAGGAAGTCCATCGCCCGAAGGCGGGATCGAGAAATACTTGGCGGCCTCGTCCGCCGTCGCGGTCTGGCCGACACCGAAGTGACCGACCATCGATTGAGCGCCAGCGCTGCCGGAGAACAGGCAGACGCCGATCACGCAGCCGAACCATGAGTTACGCATGGACATTGGTCACATCCCCCGCCTCGCTGACAGCCCAGCTCTGAATCGCATTGAGGTGATAGATCGAACCGAACGATCCGTTATTCCCACGGATTGCGATGAGTTGCTCGAGAGTGGGCTGGACATAACCGGTCTCGTCAATGCAGCGGCTCTGCAGCACCGCACCCTTGCCGTCCCACATCCACGGGAAGCTGAAGCGCACCGTGCACATCGGCTCGGGCGGCGATTCAAGCCGCGCCGGGTACCAGGTCCTTCCCGAATCCAGCGAGACATCGACAGACTGGACCCGCCCGCGCCCTGTCCATGCAAGGCCTGTGATGTTGTAGAAACCCGGACCCGGCAGCTTCATCTCTCCCGATGGAAACGTGATGACCGACTTGGCCTCCATGTCCAGGCTGAAGATGCGCGCCTTACCGCTTCCTAGAAGGTCGGTATACTTCGCCGTCTCCTCTCGCGTCATGAATGGCTTGTCGCTGACTTGCAGTCTCCGAAGCCATTTGATGTGAGTGTTTCCTTCATAACCAGGAAGAAGAAGCCGCAAAGGATAACCTTGTTCGGGACGAATAGCTTCGCCGTTCTGTCCGTAAACGATGAGGGCGTCCTTAAGCATTTTCTCCAAGGGAATGCTGCGTGTCATGACGGCGGCATCGGCGCCTTCGGCCAGAACCCAGGCCGCACCTTCCTTCAGTCCCGTCTCGCGCGCGAAAGTCGCGAACTGAACACCGGTCCACTCGGATGTGCTGAGCAGTCCGTGCGTTCCTTGCACGGTCTTCATGGTCGGCTTGTTCCACTCCGTCAGACCGTTGCCAGAGCACTCGATGAAATGCTTGCGCGTCACCGAAGGCAGCCGCTTGATGTCGGCCATCGAGAACGTCATCGAGCGTTCCACCATGCCATGGATCAGCAAGTTGTGCTTCGCCGGATCGATCGTCGGGATTCCGCCGTGATGGCGTTCGAAGTGGAGTCCTGATGGCGTGATGTTGCCAACTCCCCTGCCGAGCGGAGTGAGACTCCATGAGGTGTTCTCGTTCGGCGTCGGATAGCGCATGCGGGCTTCAGTCTCGAACTGGGACCTCGTTCCATAGCTTCCGTCGACGACCGGCCGTCCTTGCACTTTGGTCGGATCGTCAGGCACATCGTAAAGAACTGCACCGGTCGGCGCTTTCAGCACCTCGGCATGGGCGATCGTGGCTGCTCCGGCTGCGCCGACGAGTGAGCCCGCCGCGAACAAAAAGCCGCGCCGGCTCGATGTCGTCCGACGCGGGAACATTCCATCCCTGCACTCGCAATCTTCCCGGAGCCGATCTGCAATATGACGCTGTTCGGTCAAGACCAACTGCTCAGCCATCCGGCGAGCCTTGTCGTCATAGACGACCTTTTTGTTGCCGTTCAAGTCGCCCTCCTTGAGAGATTTCACGATCAAGGGAGCGTCACGCTAGACTTCGCTTTGTTGCTCTTCAAGCCGCTCTCCTCAAGCGTGTTTTTTTGCTGTGAAAGCGGCGCAGATCATGCGATCGAGAGGTTAGGATTTCCGTCCATGGTGGAGGTTGCGATATAATAATCTCCCATCCACAGAAGCACATTCCACTGTTTCGCCGTCGGTTTCCGCATTACCGAACACACAAAGGCATTCCATGTCATTCCATGATTCCGCTTCGCCGGCCTTTCTGCAAATGCTAGGCGCTCTCTCCGACATCCTCAGGAAAGCCGAAGCCCATGCCAGCGCCCGGAAGATCGCACCCGAAACGCTGCTCACCGCGCGGCTCTATCCGGATATGCTGCCGCTGACGCGCCAGATTCAAATCGCCTGCGATTTCGCCGTGAAGACCTGCGCGCGACTGAGCGGCTCGGAAGTACCGAGCACGCCGGATACGGAAAAGACCTTTGACGAGTTACAGCAGAGGATCGCGAAGGCAACGGATTACGTCAGGAAACTGCCGCCCGATAAATTCGACGGCGCGGAAGATCGCGAAATCACCTTTCCGGCGGGGCGCGACCAGACCATGACTCTGAAGGGTCAGCAGTATCTCAGCCACTTCGCCTTGCCGAATTTCTATTTCCACGCGACCACCGCATACGACATCCTGCGTCACAACGGCGTCGAACTCGGCAAGCGGGATTTCATGGGCGTGAAATAGGAAGGCTGGCTCGGGCATTTGAATGGCGGGAATGCTTCCGGTTTCGCGCGCGTTTGTTTCGCATCACCTTGCAATGATGCTCATGGGCGCGCTTCCGCCTCCCTCAAGCGTCCCTCCGTCTGCTCCGCGAACCAGGTCTCAAGCGCGGCGACGTCTGCCACCGACATCCGCAAGCCAAGCTTGGAGCGTCGCCAGATAACATCCTCCGCGGTGCAAGCCCATTCGTTGGTCATGAGATAGCGGACCTCGCGTTCCGTGAGCGTGGCCCCGAATTCGCGGCCCAGATCCGCCATCGTTTTCGCCGTCCCCAGCATCGCGGCGGCGCGGGAGCCATATGCGCGCGCAAGACGGCGCGCGTGCGCCAGCGTCAGAAAAGGATAGCCTCGCATTAGATCGGCCGGGATCCCCTCAACCGCGGAGACCTCCATGTCTCCGCCGGGCAGCGCCGCCTTCGACGTCCAGCCCTCGCGCGCCTTTGTCCCCTTCAGATAGGGTGACAGCTTTTCCAGCGCCTCTTCGGCAAGCCGGCGATAGGTCGTGATCTTGCCGCCATAGACCGACAGCAGCGGCGCGCCTTCAGGCGTATCGAGTTCAAAAGCGTATTCACGGGTAGCGGCCTTGGCCTCGCTCGCGCCGTCATCATAGAGAGGCCGCACCCCGGCATAGGACCAAACGACATCCCGCGGCGCGACCTGTTTCGCCAGATACTCGCTGACCGAGGCGCAGAGATAGGCGATTTCCTCATCCGACGCCTTCACCCTGGCGGGGTCCCCCTCATAGTCGCGATCCGTGGTCCCGATCAGGGTGAAGTCATCCTGATAGGGAATGGCGAACACGATCCGGCCGTCGCTGTTCTGGAAGATGTAGGCGCGGTCGTGATCGTAGAGCTTGCCGACCACGATATGCGACCCCTGCACCAGCCGCACCCGCGCGCGGCTGTTGACGCCGGCGCCCAGCCGCAGCACCTGTTCGATCCAGGGCCCGCCCGCGTTGACCAGCACTCGCGCGGCGATCGTGCTGCGTTCGCCGCTTCGTGTATCCTCGACCGTGACGCGCCAGAAGCCGTCGGACGGACGGGTCTCGACCGCGCGCGTCCGGGTCCGGATATCGGCTCCGCGATCGGCCGCATCGCGCGCTGTCAGAATGACGAGACGGGCATCGTCGACCACGCAGTCGGAATATTCGAAACCCTTATGGTAGCGGCCCGGACTCAGCGGCTTTCCGACCCGATCGCGCGCAAGGTCAACCGAGCGCGTCGGTGGCAACAGCTTTCGGCCTCCGATATGATCGTAAAGGAAGAGGCCGAACCGCAGCAGCCATGCCGGCCTCAGGCCGGCGTGATGCGGCAGCACGAAGCGCGCCGGATGAATGATGTGAGGCGCGATCCGCCAGAGGATCTCGCGCTCGATCAGGGCTTCGCGAACCAGGCGGAACTCGTAATATTCCAGATAACGCAGTCCGCCATGCACCAGCTTGGTCGATCCTGACGAGGTGCCACTCGCGAGGTCGTTCATTTCACACAGGAAGACCGAGTTGCCACGCCCGGCCGCGTCGCGCGCGATCCCGCAGCCGTTGATGCCGCCGCCGATGATAGCGAGGTCGTAAACCTGACCCACGGGCGCACCCTCCTCCATCATCTTATATGAAAGCGTCATCGAACCGGTTTGTGCCCAACGACGATCGTCTCGATTGCGAGGATAGCGACAATCGTGAGGCAGCAGCACCGAAGGCGCGGGACACCCCACGCCTGACATATGCCATGGTGCTGATGTTTGCCCAAGCGGTCAACGCAGTTTCTGCGTCGGCCTATGCCCCGTCAAAAAGGAAGCTTGGGCAGAGCGCGTCGCAGCGATTTCACGAACTCGGGACAGGCGGGCTTCTTGGACAACGCGCGATTCTTCGCCGCTCGCTCCGCGTCACGGGCACTGCGAAACAACCTGCCGTCGAGGGAGCTGAACCGCTGCGAGGCCGAGAAGAACCGGAACCCGGCGCGATCACGCACCACGATGCCTGCGGACTCTGAACCGACTTCGATGATGTAGCTTTTCGACATGTCCCACTCGCATTTTTTCGGCCTCAAGGCCGCGCCGATAACGGGCAACTGGGTGAAACGTTCCCTGTCGTTCAGTGGGTCATATGAGCATGATTCTGGGCAATACAACCTGGAATATGTCTAGAGTGAGCCGCCACCTCACGGAAACGTGAACAGGCCCATGTTTCTGATTCCTTGGGCATTCTTCAGGCGAACCGGTTTTTTATCCTGGTGCCGGGCGTGACAGGATATTTCGTTCAAAACGCGGCAAGCTGATGGCAGGTTGTACTTCGTGGCGGCAAGCCACGGCCAGGCCGACTGAAACGAGCGAATCGAAAAACGCCGGTTCGACTACGCCGGATTCGGCAGGCCGGTCTGGGGGATTTCCCGTGGCCGGCCGTTATCGTCGATCGCGACGTAGGTGAATTTGCCGTCGGTAACGAGGATGAACTGCTTCTCCTTGCGGCGCATCACCCAGGCTTCCAGATGCACCGCGATGGAGGTCCTGCCGACCCGGATCAGTGTGGCGTGTACGGAGACCAGATCCCCGACATAGACAGGCTTGCGAAAATTCATGGCCTCGATCGCCACGGTCACGGTGCGGGACTTCGCGAGCTTGGAAGCGAAGACGCCGCCGCCGATGTCCATCTGGCTCAATAGCCAGCCGCCGAAAATGTCGCCGTTCTGATTGGTGTCGGCGGGCATCGCCAGCGTGCGGATGCAAAGTTCGCCGAGCGGCGCGGTGTCGGCGATCGGCCGCGCGTGAGCGGCTGTCGGGTCGGTCATGGCCGTGTCTGTCATCCGTTGATCCGAAACAAGGTCACGCGTCGTCTTACTTGCACGCGTCGTCTTACTTGAATGAGTCCCAGCCGGGGTCCGGCGCAAAGCGAACGCCGAACTTCTCCGCGAGCCCGCGCAGATTGGCGGCGACATTCTCCGCGCCCCGGGTCCGCGCATATTTCAGCGGACCGCCGCGGAACGGAGCGTAGCCGGTGCCGAAGATCATGGCTCCGTCGACCAGGTCGGGATCATCGACGATGCCTTCGCGCAGGCACGCGACGCAGACGTTCGATATCGGCAGCATCAGGCGATCGATGATCTCGGGCTGAACCTGCACATCACCGGCCTCGCCCTTGTCGGCCTTGCCTTCGCGCCAGTCATAAAAGCCCTTGCCGGTCTTGCGGCCAAGCTCGCCCTTCGCAACCTTCTCGCGCAGCCAGTCCGGCGGCTGGGGGAGAGCGTCGCCGAACTTCGAACGCAGTTCGTCGCCGACGGCAAGGCAGATATCCAGCCCCACCTGGTCGGCAAGCTCGATCGGTCCCATCGGCATGCCGAATTTCTCCGCCGCCGCATCGATCACCGTCTTGTCGATCTTCTCATCCAGCATGACCATGGCTTCGAGCATGTACGGCGTCAGCGCGCGGTTGACGAGGAAGCCCGACGAGCTCTGCACCGGCAACGGCAGCCGGTCGATCGCCCCGACGAACGCCATGGCCTGTTTCAGCACCTGCAGGTCGGCGGCATCATGGCTGACCACCTCGACCAGTTGCAGCCGCGACACCGGATTGAAGAAATGCAGGCCCACCAGGCGCTCAGGGCGTTGCAACGTGGCGCGCAACTCCTGCAGCGGAATGCTCGAGGTGTTGGTGGCGAGGATCGCGCCCGGCTTCATTTTTGGCTCGATCGCGGCATAGACCTTCTGCTTCAGCTCGAGCTTCTCGGACACCGCCTCGATGATCAGATCCGCCTGACGCACGCCGTCGCCGCTCAGGTCGGGCACCAACCGATCAAGCCTGTCGCGGATACCGGTCCGCTTGCGGACGATCTTGCCGTAAAGACCGGCCGCGCGCTTGATCGCGGCGGCGATCGGTTCCGGCTTCATGTCCGCGAGCGTCACCCGGATATCCTGATGCGCGCACCACGCGGCGATGTCGCCGCCCATGGCGCCCGCGCCGATGACGTGCAGATGCTTCACCGTGTTGCCGCTGCCCGCGAGCTTCTTCATCTGCTCGCGGAGGAAGAACACCCGGATCAGGTTCTGCGCCGTCGACGTCACCATCAACTCGGCGAAGGATCGCTTCTCGGCCGCCAGCATCGCAGCCTTGCTGCCGCCGTGCTTTTCCCAGAGATCGATCAGCGCGTAGGGAGCGGGGTAATGCTCCTGCGGGGCCGCCTTCGCGGCCTCACGGCGCATTCGCGTGCCTAGAAAGCCGCGAACGGGACCGAGATTCAGCAGCCCGTTGAGCACGCTCGGCCGGCCACGCTTGAGCCGGCCGGCCACCGCATCCTTCACCGCGTTGCGGACGTGGCGCTCCTGCGTCACCGCATCGGCAAGCCCGAGCGATTTCGCTTTCCGCGCGTCGATGGTCTTGCCGGTCAGCATCAGCGTCATCGCCTGCATCGGGTTGACCAGCCGGGTAAAGCGCACCGTCCCGCCGAGCCCGGGATGCAGACCGAGCATCACTTCGGGGAAACCGAACCGCGCATTGTCGATGGCGATCCGGGTCCGGCACGCCAGCGCCACCTCAAGCCCGCCGCCGAGGCAGAAGCCGTGAATCACGGCGACGGTCGGAATCTTCAGGGCTTCCAGCCGATCGATGATTGCGTGGGCGCGGCCGATCGTCGTCTCGACCTCGCCGGGATCGGCGGCGCCGCGAAACTCGTTCACGTCGGCGCCCGCGATGAAGCCGGAGGTCTTTGCCGAACGGATCACCACTCCGGCGGGAGTCTGGTTTTCCAGCACGGTCAGAATCGCGGCGAATTCCTCCATCACCTCCGCCGACAGCGTGTTGGCGCTGGAATCCTTGCGATCAAACAGAACCCAGGCCACGCCATCGCTGTCACGGGTCAGCTTGAAATGGCGATAGGGACCGCCTGCGCCGGGTTTCGGCCCGAGTTCCAGCACGCGATCCTGAAGAACGTCCAATACTTTCGAATTCATGACGCCCTCACACCATCTCGACCAGCATGGCGCCGCCCAGCCCGCCGCCGATGCACTCCGTGGCAATCCCGCGCTTCGTGCCGAGCCGCTTCATGGCATTGACAAGGTGCAGCACGATGCGGTTACCCGAAGTGCCGACGGGATGACCAAGGCTGACCGCGCCGCCATCGACATTGAGTCTGGCGCGATCAATCGCGCCGGCGGCCCCTTCGAGCCCGAGCACGTCGCGGCAGAACTTCTCGTCCTCCCACGCGGCGAGGCAGCCGAGCACCTGCGTCGCGAATGCTTCATTGAGCTCCCAGGTCTCGATGTCCTGCAGCGACAGCTTGTTGCGATTCAACAGTTCGGTCGCCGACAGCACCGGCCCCAATCCCATGACTGAAGGATCCAACCCCGACCACTGGCTGTCGATGATCATCGCCTTCGGCTCAAGGCCGTGTTTGATGACGGCGTCCTCTGATGCGAGAATCGTCCAGCAAGCGCCGTCGGTGATCTGCGACGAGTTGCCGGCGGTGACCTGGCCCCACGGCCGCTCGAACACCGGCTTCAGCTTCGCCAGCGATTCCATCGATGAATCAGGGCGCACGCCATCGTCGTGATCGTAGAATCTGCCGTCGCGCGCGAAGGCGGTTTCCAGTTCGCCTTTCAGCCAGCCTTCGGCCTGCGCCTTCGCCAGGCGCTTGTGGCTCTCGACGGCGTAGGCGTCGGACTGCTCGCGCGTGATCCCGAAAAGATGACCGACCACCTCGGCGGTCTGGCCCATGTTGAGTTCGGTGATCGGATCGGTCAGCCCGCGCTCAAGTCCGATGACCGGCTTGAAGTAGGGCGGCCGCGCCTTGGCGATCGCCTTTACCTTCTCGACAATACCCTTGGCGGCGGCGACGCCGGCAAACCAGCGTACGCCCTGCTGCGGCCACACCAGCGGCGCATGGCTCAGCGCCTCCGCGCCGCCGGTCAGAATCAGGTTGGCGTCACCGTCGCGGATGTAGCGGTAGCCGGTGTCCATCGACTGCATGCCCGAGCCGCAGTTGATCTGCACCGTGAACGCCACCATCGCCTCGCCCATGCCGAGTCGCAACGCGGCGACGCGGGCCGGGTTCATCTCATCGGCGATGACGTTGACGCAGCCGAGGATGACTTGATCGAACGCCTCGGGCGCGAACGGCTGCCGCGCCAGGAGCGGCCGCCCGCATTGCACCGCCAGATCGACCGGCGTGAACGGTCCCGGACCGCCCCGCGCCTTCAGGAACGGGGTTCGGCTGCCGTCGATGATATAGACCGGGCGCACCATCAGCCTGCCGCCCTCGCCTCAGTCTGCTCGTGCACGACCTGCACGCTGACGGGCTCCTCCTTCTGGGGCGACAATGCTTCCGGCGCGAAATCGTCGACCTCGATGACACGGGCCACCGCCTCCTGCGCCGCGTTGTGCTGCTCGGCTTCGGCCTGGGTGATGACGCGCTGCCTGACGGCGGCATCCGCGTCGCGCAGGCGCGCCCCGCGCATCCGCTTGAACACATCCTCGGCGGCGGTAACCAGCAGGAATGCCTTTTCCAGCCGGGCCGGCCCGCTGTCATCATCGACATTCGACAGTCCCTGCGTCAGCCGATCGCGCGCGACGGAGGGCTCCAGCACCAATTGGGCGCAGGCGTGGATGACCTTGTCGCTCGGACCACGCGCCTGCGCGCCGAGCGGCTGGATCATGAATTTGAGCATGATCGCGACAACGCGGTTCGGCAGGTTCGCCAGGATGTCGGCGAACCGCTGCTCGATGGTGCGGAAACCGGTCGCCATGCACCATTCGACCAAAGCGAGATCAGCCTGCTGACGGCCCTCCTCGTGCCAGCGCTTGAGCACCGCCGACAGGAGATACAGTTCGGAAAGAATGTCGCCGAAACGTGCGGACAGCATCTCCTTGCGCTTCAATTTGCCGCCGAGCGTCAGCAGCGCCATGTCGGCGCAGAGCGCGAAAGCCGCCGAATAGCGCGAGAGCTGGCGATAGAATCCGGTCACCGCGCCGGCGTCATCCGGCGCGGGCGCGAAGGCCCCGCCGCTCCAGCTTCGGCCCCAGGCGCGGAACAGCGTTCTGAAGCTGTGGACGATGTGATCCCAGAAGGTCTTGTCAAAGGTGTCGAGACCTCTGGCCTTATCCGTGTCGCCGAGCGCATTCATCTCGTGCAGCAGGTAGGGATGCGCCCGGATCGCGCCCTGCCCGAAGATGATGAGATTGCGAGTCAGGATGTTGGCGCCTTCCACGGTGATCGAGACCGGCACCCCCCGATAGAGATTGCCGAGATAGTTTTGGGGCCCGTCGATCACCGCCTTGCCGCCATGGATATCCATCGCATCGTCGATCACGGTGCGCAGCCGCTCGGTGGCGTGCAGCTTCATGATGCCGGAGATGACGGCGGGATGGTGGCCCTCATTGAGCGCAGCGCAGGTCAGCCGCCGCGCCGCATCGATCAGATAGGCCGTGGCGGCGATCCGGGCCAGCGGCTCCTCGACGCCCTCGAACTTCCCGATCGGAATGCCGAACTGTTCGCGGATGCGCGCATAAGCACCGGCGGTGCGCGCGGCAAACGCCGCGCCCGCGGCCGACAACGAGGGCAGCGAGATGCCGCGCCCGGCGGCCAGCGCCGTCATCAGCATCTTCCAGCCCTGCCCCAGGCGTTCCTTGCCGCCGATGACATAGTCCAGTGGGATGAAAACGTCTTTTCCCCAGTTCGGACCGTTCTGGAATACCTGCATCGCCGGCAGATGGCGGCGGCCGATCGACACACCCGGCAGATCGGTCGGGATCAACGCCACGCTGATGCCGAGGTCCTCCTGCGTGCCGATCAGATGATCCGGATCAAAGGCCTTGAAGGCGAGGCCGAGCAGCGTCGCCACCGGCCCCAGCGTGATGTAGCGCTTGTGCCAGTTGAGCCTGAGCCCAAGCACCTCGCGCCCCTCGAACATGCCTTTGCAGATGATGCCGGTGTCGGTCATCGCCGCCGCGTCGGAGCCGGCTTCCGGGCTGGTGAGGCCGAAGCACGGGACGTCGCGTCCGTCGGCCAGGCGCGGCAGCCATTTGTTCTGTTGATCCCTGGTGCCGAAACGCATCAGCAATTCGCCGGGGCCGAGGGAATTCGGCACCATCACCGTGACTGCGGCGACCAGCGAACGCGATGAAATCTTCCGCACGACTTCCGAATGCGCGTAAGGCGAAAATCCGAGGCCGCCATGCTCTGTCGGAATGATCATGCCGAAGAATTTTTTCTGCTTGATGAAATCCCAGACTTCCGGCGGCAGATCGCGCAATTCCCAGTTGATCTTCCATTCGTCGAGCATGGCGCACAGTTCGTCCACGGGACCGTCGAGAAATGCCTGCTCTTCCGCCGTCAGCGTCGCAGGCGGCGTATCAAGAAGCTTCGACCAGTCCGGATTGCCGGTGAACAGGTCGGCATCCCACCAGACATCCCCCGCTTCCAGCGCCTCGCGCTCGGTATCGGACATCGAGGGCAACACACGGCGCGCCCAGGAGAAGATCAGCTTGGAGATCACGTCACGGCGAAAACTCATCGCAATGTCCTCTTGTTCGGGTAATCGACGCCGTCGAGCTGGTTCGGGATCGCTACAGGCAATGATCCTACACCCATAAGGGGAATATCTTTAGAATAGGGAAAGGCCGGCTTCATTTCATGTTTCATCTAAAATTAAACGAAAAATGGCCCGCCGAGCCTGAAGAGCCGAGCGCAAGGCCTGGTTGCGAGACATTTTCCGCTCGCGTCTATTGGTAAAATTTTAATCCTGTCCTCCGAAGATACCGCAGATTTGCGAAGATTCCGCAGATTCGAACGGTTCCTGTGTTCGCGCCCGCGAGGCCTTCTCGCCACCCCGCCGCGCATCGAAGCACGACGTTCTGACTCAATCTTTACTGAGAGACCAAATCAACGACTGGCTCTCGATCAACAGAGAACGGTTGATCGGCGTTTTACCTGCATCGGAAGGATCCGAATAATGAAGGCGAAGATAAGCGTTATATTGCCCGCGATCGTCTCCGCACTCGTCATGATAGGCGCCCTTTCCGCCGGAATCATGGCCTATCAGGCATACGAACAGCGACAGCAATCCGAGGCGTTCCTCGAAGTGAACCACATCTCGCAATTGCTGTTGCGAAGCGCGGGACAATGGGCTGTGGAGCGCGGATTGACCAACGCTCCTCTCATGTCGCCCGATGCCCTGCCCGCTGAACGCCGCCCTCAGATTCTTGAAGCACGGCAAACCGCCGATCGCGCATTTTCCGAGGCTGCTCGACTTCTGCGCGAACATACGGCGATGAAATCCGCGGAATCCCGGATCTCGGAAGCCGAGAGCGCTTTTCAGGCGTTCGTCGGGTTTCGCGCGCGCCTCGACGAGAATCTCGCCAGGCGAGGACCGGAACGGAGCGCGGAGGTCGTGGAGAGCTTCGCGCCGACCATCACCAGGCTGATCGAGGTTTCCGGCAACACGCTGCGGCTCACGCTGGAAACACTGACGCGTCCGCCCACCGCGGCTCTGACGCAACTGGTCAGCTTGCGGCATCTGACTGCGCAGATGGCGGAAAACGCCGGAAGGGAGCGCGCGCTCTTCGGAGGAATTGTCAGCTCCCGCGCCAGGCTTTCCACAAGCAGCTTGCGGACCATCGCGCGTTCACGCGGCTATGTGGAGCTGGCATGGGAAACCATCTCGCCAATCCGGATGCGCGCCGACCTGCCGCCAAAAGTCGCGGATGCAATCTCCGGCGTCGAGAAGGATTATTTCCAGCGCTACGGCCAGACTCGCGACGCCGTATTCGCGGCATCCGAGACAGGTGAATACAAGATCAGCGGCAACGACTATGTCGCGCAGGCGACGACCGCGATCAATTCAATACTCCGGCTGGCCGATGCGGTTGGGGAGGCCGCCGACCAGGAGGCGGCCAGGGTAGCCGCGGGCAGCCGGTCCCAACTGCTCAGCTCCGCACTGATATTGCTGGGCTGTCTCGCTCTCGCCCTTATCAGCTTCTGGATCGCGTTCTCGCGCATCCTGCGGCCGATGGCGGCGCTGACGACAGCCATGGGTGAACTCGCGAAAGGCAACTTCGCCGTCGTCCTGCCCGGACTGGAGCGCAAGGACGAGATGGGCGACATGGCGCGCGCGGTCGAAACCTTCAAGATCAAGGCCGAGCAGAAGGCGCGAGATGAAGCGGAGGCCAAGATGAAGCAGGATCAGTTGGCCGCGCAGCAGCGCAAGGCGGACATGCACCGTCTCGCCGACGGTTTCGAAGCGGCGGTCGGCGCGGTGATCCAGACCGTATCCTCGGCGGCGACCCAGTTAGAGGATTCGGCGACCGCCCTGACCCAGACGGCCGAGCAAACCCACCAGCTCTCCTCCGCCGTGGCGGCGGCGTCCGAGGAAGCGACGGTCAACGTTCAGTCCGTGGCTTCAGCAAGCGAGGAAATGGCGGCTTCCGTGAACGAGATCAGCCGGCAGGTGCAGGAAGCATCGAGGATCGCAAGCGACGCGGCGCAGAAGGCCCATCGCGCCGACCAGCGCATCAATTCGCTGTCGCAGGCGTCCACGAAGATCGGAGACGTGGTTGAACTGATCAACACGATCGCGAGCCAGACCAATCTCCTGGCCCTCAACGCAACCATCGAGGCCGCTCGCGCAGGTGAAGCCGGCCGTGGCTTTGCCGTCGTGGCGTCCGAAGTGAAGGCGCTGGCCGAGCAGACCGCGAAAGCCACCGCTGAAATCGGCCAGCAGATCACAAGTATCCAGTCCGCGACCAACGACTCCGTCGATAACATGAAGGAGATCGGCATCGTCATCGGCAGGATCGCGGAGATCTCCGCCACGATCGCTTCGGCCGTCGAAGAGCAGGCGTCCGCCACTCAGGAAATATCCCGCAACGTGCAGCAGGCCGCGACCGGAACCTCGGAAGTGTCCTCCAACATTATCGAGGTGAGCAACGGAGCTTCCGTGACGGGCAGCGCCTCCACGCAGGCCCTCGCCGCGGCGAAGTCTCTGGCCGGAGACACTGATCGCCTCAAGCAGGAGGTCGAGAAATTTCTCGCAACTATCAGAGCCGCCTGACACCCGGCGGCGCAAGACCTTCCTGGTCCGCGGCTGTATCTCGACGCTGACGTGAATCATGAGCGGATTACCAATCCGCTCATGAACATTCTCTCCTCCTCGCAATCCTCTAAATACGGCACGCCACCTGCTGTCCTTCGCTGGAACCCTTCAACGCGCCGCACGTTATGTTTCCGCAGGCTGACGTTAAGGAGAAAAACTCATGGGTTCCACGACCGACAAGATCAAGGGCACCGCCAACGAAGCAATCGGCAAGGCCAAGCAGGTTATCGGCGAAGCCACCGGTTCGGAGAAGCTTCAGGGCGAAGGCGCGATTCAGGAACTGAAAGGCAAGGGCCAGAACGCGCTTGGCGACGCCAAGCAAGCGACCAAGGACGCCGCCGACAAGGCGGCCGCCACCATCAACAAGAATCTCTGATCAATCAGGTTTCGGATGTGAAATGGGCCGGCCCTTTGCGGGCCGGCTCGTCTGTGCGGCGAAGTTAAAGATAACAACTCCGGTCCCTATAAACTGAACGGGTTTCGCGACGCGACGGGGGCTGCTAAACACGCCGCATGCTCAAGGTCGCCGCTTTGTATCAGTTCACGCCGCTGCCGGATTTTCGCGCGTTGCGCGAGCCGCTGCGCGAACTGTGCGCGGCACACGCCATCAAGGGCTCGATTCTGCTTGCCGCCGAGGGCATCAACGGCACCGTCGCCGGAACGCCGCGCGCGATCGATGCGCTGGTGTCGGAACTACAGACGGGCGCACTGTTTTCCGGACGGCTGAATGATCTCGAGCTGAAATTCTCGCAAGCGTCGGCGATGCCGTTTGCTCGGCTCAAGGTCCGTCTGAAGAAGGAGATCGTGACGCTGGGCGATCCCGCGACCGATCCGACCCGCGCGGTCGGCATCTATGTCGACCCTCAGGATTGGAACGAACTGATCGCCACGCCCGACACGATTCTCCTTGATGTCCGCAATGACTTCGAGGTTGTCATGGGCAGCTTCGAAGGCGCGATCGATCCGCAACTCGCCCGTTTCGGACAGTTCAAGGATTTCGCCGCGCAAGAACTCGATCATCGAAAGCATCGTCGAATCGCAATGTATTGCACCGGCGGGATTCGTTGCGAGAAGGCAAGCTCCTATCTGCTGTCGCGCGGATTCAAGGAAGTCTATCACCTCAAGGGCGGCATTCTGAAGTATCTTGAACAGATTCCTGAAAGCGAGAGTCGCTGGCGAGGCGAATGTTTTGTATTCGACGACAGAATCGCGCTCGGTCACGGACTGAAGGAATCCCGGCAGGCGAGCCCGGTGATGGACGGAGCGCCGCACGATGACTGACGAGACTTTCGCGGACCGCATCGACGCGCTGGAAATGCGCGCAACGTATCAGGAAGAGGCGATAGAGACGCTGAACCAGGTCGTCACCACGCAGTGGAAGCAGATCGACGCGCTGATGCGACAGATCGCTGAAATCGGCGAGCGCCTGCGGGAGGCTGAAGCCGCGCGGCCCGCCCCGGCCAATGAGCCGCCACCGCATTATTGAAGCGGACGCAACCCGTTTTCTCCCGCATCGCCGTTGATCGGCAGCCGTTCTGGGATTATCAGAAGGCGACACCGCGCATCGCCGCCGCGGTCGTTTCTCACGCAGCCGTCAACAGTAAAAGCGACGCACGCCGGAAAGGATCGCATGAGCGCGGAAGTCTCGATTGGGGACGCGGAGGCCGCCCGGCTTGCTCCGCACCCGCTCCGCAACGCGATTCTGGGCGAACTCCACGCGCGGCCCTTCACGGCGCTGACCGTCCCGGCCCGGATCCTGCATTTCGCGTTCGATACCGCCGGCGAGCGCGGGCACGCCGACCGCGTCAACCTCGCGAAATTCTGCGCGGCGCGCGGCCTTCCCGTGCCGACCTTCTCCGAACGACACTATCGCGTCGCCTTCGGCACCACCGCGCTACGGTGGGAGCAGCACTCCGAGTTCACGACCTACACCTGGGAGCTGCCCTCTCCCGCCAATGGCATTCCGTTTCATCCACCCGCCGCCGCGCTGGCAACCCCGATGCAGCTCGTGCCGCAGCCCGGGCCGCTGCTCGTCGCCATCGATATGCATGTGCTCGCCGACGGGCCCGCCGTCCAGCCACCGGAGCGGCTGTTCGAGCGAACCAGCCTTGCGCTCGCCGAAAACAATGACGGCGCGGCGATCTACGCCACGGACTTCCAGCCCGATCCGTCCGGCTTCGTGCGAATCCTGGTGGTCGACCGCAAGCTCAATCCCGACCGCGCCGGCGCGCTGGCCCAGCGCGTGATCGAGATCGAGACTTACCGCACGCTCGCCTTGCTCGGCCTGCCCGAAGCGCAGCGCCTCGCGCCTTCGATCAGCGCCGTCGAGCAGCGCCTCGCCGAAGTGACCGACAAGATGCGCAATAACGGCAATCTCGCGGACAATCGCCACCTGCTCGATGAACTCACGGCGCTGGCCGCCGAGGTCGAGGCCGGCGCCGCGGCGAGCGTCTTCCGCTTCGGCGCCAGCCGCGCCTATTATGAGATCGTGCAGCAGCGGCTGGCCACCGTCGGCGAGCGCAAGGTCGCCGGACTGCCGACGTGGACCTCGTTCCTGGCGCGCCGGATGGCGCCGGCGATGCGGACCTGCGTCACCACCGAGGCCCGCCAGGAGAGCCTCTCGCTCAAGCTCTCGCGCACCGCCAACCTGCTGCGCACACGCGTCGACGTCGAACTCGAGCAGCAGAACCAGGAGCTCCTGAAATCGATGAACGCCCGCACTCGGATGCAGCTCCGGCTGCAAACCACGGTCGAGGGGCTGTCGGTCGCGGCGATCACCTATTATGTCGTCAGCCTGTTCGGCTATATCGCCAAGGCGCTGCACGAGTCCGGAACGCTCGCGATCAAGCCGGGCCATCTGACCGCGGCCTTCATTCCGGTGGCGGCGTTCACGATCTGGTCGATCGTACGCCGCATTCGCCACAAGCACATCGGCCACGACGGCTGAACTTCCGGCGCATTTCGCTCCTGTATCCGCACTACGCCGCCCTACCCTCAAGCAGGCCGGTCAGGCGCTGGCGGATGATGCGCTCCGCACCGCTCACGATGCGCTCGATCAGATCCTTGCAGCTCGGCACATCATGGATCAAGCCCGCCGTCATGCCGCAGCTCCAGGCGCCGGCATTCACGTCGCCTTCGATCATGACCCGCGGATAGACGCCGGCGACCTGCTCCATGATATCGTCGATCCTTAGGCTGTCGCCTTTCTCGCGTTCGATCTCCATCAGCCTCTCGACCTTGCGGTTGTTCAGCACGCGCTCGGTATTGCGCAGCGCGCGCATGATCAGCCGGGTATCGCGCTCGGAGGCCGCGACCAGCGCCTGCTTCACGTTATCATGCACCGGCGCTTCCTTCGTCGCGATGAAGCGGGTGCCCATGTTCATGCCCTCGGCGCCGAGCGCCAGGGCGGCGACCAGGCTGCGCGCATCCGCCATGCCGCCCGACGCCACGAAGGGAATCCTGAGTTCGTCGGCCGCGCGCGGCAGCAGGATCATGTTGGGGATGTCGTCCTCGCCGGGATGACCGCCGCACTCGAATCCGTCGACGCTGACCGCATCACAGCCGATCTGTTCCGCTTTCAGCGCGTGCCGCACCGAGGTGCATTTGTGGATCACCTTGACGCCGGCGGCCTTGAGCGCCGCCATGTAGGCTTCCGGATTACGGCCCGCCGTTTCAACGATCCTGACGCCGCTTTCCACGATTGCGCGGATATACTCAGGATAGGGCGGCGCGGTGAAGGCGGGCAGAAACGTCAGGTTCACGCCGAACGGCCTGCCTGTCATGTCCTGGCAGCGCGCGATCTCCTTCGCCAGCAACTCCGGCGTCTTCTGGGTCAACCCGGTGATGATTCCGAGCCCGCCCGCGTTGGAGACGGCGGCGGCCAACTCCGCGAAACCAACATAATGCATGCCGCCCTGGATGATCGGATGCTCGATGCCAAACAATTCCGTAATGGCCGTTTTCACGTGAAGCTCCCGATTCGCTGGCGGTGGCGGATGCTTTCAGCATGCTCACACCCCACCGTCGATCCGGCAAGCTGGTTTAGGCGTTTCCGGATTGATGCAACGGCAAGCGGATACTCCGATCACTTGACAGGTTGCCATAGGTCGGTTTCACTTGCTTTCATATTGTTCCACGACCTGCCTGTCGCCAGTGAGGCAGCGTCCATTGCTGATCGCGAGGCCGCTCTGAAGCAGCAAGCTGCGGCTTTCTCCGCGCCGAATACATGCCGAATATATCAAAGGCTGCGGGCCGGAAAACGAGCGACGACGAAAACCCGGACGGCGATCAGGACAAGAACCCAGGACATGGCTGACGCAGAAGAGGAAACGATGGAGCAACGCCGTGCTCCCCACATTTCCGCCGGGTCCGGCCCCGACACGAATCCGATCGGGGTCGTGGCCTATGACGACGGGCTTGTCAGAGATGCCCTCATGGCCCAATGCGCGGCCGACCTGGCGACCTCAGGCTACAGGCTCGGGGGTATCGTCCAGTCAAATCCGCACCGTGAAGGCCGGCGGCGATGCGATATGTACGTCAAGGATCTGCTGGGCGGCGATGAAGTCAAGATCTCGCAGGACCGCGGCAACGAGGCGAGGGGATGCCGGCTCGACCAGGATGCGTTCGCGCGCATCGACGCCTGGATCGAGCGTGCCGTGCTCGAACATGTCGATCTGCTGATCATCAACAAGTTCGGCAGGGAAGAAGCCCAGGGCCGGGGCCTGCGCGCGGTCATCGCCGAAGCCTTGATCGCCGATATTCCGGTCATCATCGGCGTTTCCTCGCAGAACCTCGCCGATTTCCTGGCGTTCGCCGGAGAATCCGCAACGCGTTTGAGCCCCGACATCGAGACCATGACGGCCTGGTGCCGCAACGCGATCAAACGGCGCGCTCAAGATCAGTGCGAGCCGGGGCTGCCGCCGGTGGGCGCATAACCGACCGGCATAAAGGCCGCTGGCTGGATGAACCGGAAAAGGCTAGTCTTTCGTTCGGCGTCGGTTCGGTAGAGAACGAACCGCGTGATGCCGCCGCTGGCCTGCACCCATGGCTTCGAACGGCACCAGACAAATCAGCAACCACTTCATTCTCTGGCGCAAACAGATGAAACGACGCGATGGATGATAAGCAGATCCTCCAGAATGCCACTCGCAGTGCCGCCCAGGCGGGCATGATCACGCTTGTGTTCGAGAATTTTACCGCCCAACTGATCCGATATGTTCTCAGCGGGTATCTCCTTGATGATACGTCTCTCATGACCCTCCGGGACAACTGCATCCGCGATCTCAAGAATTCCACGATCACCGGATTGCCGTTGGATGACGAGGCGGAAATCTTCAGGCAGGCGGTCGAGAACGCGGAGAAGCTGCTCGACGCGGCGATCACCAGGGGGCGGGACATCTAGCATCCGCTGCCGTGTTCGACCTCCATTACATTGATGAGCCCCGCATGGAGGAGCCCCGCATGGCTCGAAAACGGCTCCTGGCCGGCCGGCTCGCGGCCCGCTGGGAGATCGCAGCAATCGCGCCCTCTTCCCCTCTCCGTTCTGATTTCCAGTCTGGCCGGGTACGTTGACGCCATGGTTTCAAGCCCGTACAGACGCTGGAGCGCCGCCGGTCCGGACTTGAACACCTGTCCTGCGGCTCCTGCGGCCGCCGCCTTCGCACGATGCATGCTCCCGGCGATCGTTCGACTGCGGACCATGCGGAGAGCTTTTCACGAGGTGCCAACAGGACCCTTCCGCGCCGGCGACGCGACGCCTCGGCGCGAATTCGGCGAACGTCTTGTGGCTGATGTCGCGGCCGGTCGGTTTTTTGTCCGGCCCACGACGATGATATAAACGAGTTGTTCAGTGAGGTTTCACGATGTCGGTATCCGTTAGCAGCACGATCGAGGAGATGCAGGCGGAGCGTAACGCGCTTCAAAGCTTTGCCGACGATCGCGCCCGCGACTTCGTCGGCAGGCAGTCGGTGCTTGCGCGTGTCACCGACCTCTGTCTCTCCCCCGCCAAGGAGCTTTCTCCCACGAAGGAGGGCCCGCCATGGGGGATCTGCATCACCGGCGATCCGGGTTCGGGCAAGAGCGCCCTGTTCGGCGAACTTCTCCGCCGCCTGAAGGAAACCGATGCCTTCATCCTCGCGCATGCCGCGGAAGCGACCCCGCAGGCCACGTCGATCGATGCCATGCTGCGCCGCTGGATTACCGAGCTTGGCAGCGCCCTCGGCGCCGGCGATATCGACCTCGCCGCCAATATCGATCCGGAGATTGTCGAACGGGCCTTCGCCTCGCTGCTGGTGCGGATGGCTTCGAAACGGCGCGTGGTGGTCCTGATCGACGCGATCGACCAGTTCAGGAAAACCTCTCGCGGGAAGTTTACGAGCTGGCTGCCGCGGCTGTGGCCGATCAATGCGCGCCTGGTCGCGACCGGCGTTGCCGGAGGCGCCTCCAAGGCGCTGTCCGAGCGCTCCAGTGTGGAGGCGTTGGCTCTGCCGCCGCTGGAGTCGTCCGAGGCGGAGGGCATCATCGAAGCGGTCTGCAAGCGCAACCAGCGCAAGCTGGCTTCACCGGTGATCGATGCACTGCTCGCGAAGAAGCATGCGGGCGGGCCGGCCTGGGGCAATCCGTTATGGCTGGTGCTGGCGCTCGAGGAACTCGAACTGCTCGACAGCAGTGATTTCGCCGACATGCAGCGTGAGTATGCCGGCTCTCCGGAGCAGCGCCTGCAGAGTGCGATGCTGGATGCGGTCGGCGCGATGCCGACCGACATTCCGCTTCTCTGCCGCGCGACGTTCGATAGCGCGGCCCAGCTGTTGAGCCCCGCGATCGCGGCGGCGTTCATCGGCCTCCTTTCCGCGGGCCGGACAGGATGGCGAGAGAGTGACTTCCGTCAATTGCTGCCGCAGGTCGGTGGCGAGGCATGGGACCAGAAGCGCTTTGCTACGCTGCGCAACCTGTTCCGCGGTCAGGTTCATCAGCATGGCGACCTTGCGCAACTGGATTTCAACCATTCCCAGGCGCGCGCCGCCGCCCGTTCGCGCCTTGCCGCGTTGCGCGTTACGAATCCCGAACTGCACCTGCTGATCGCGGATCACCTTCTGACGCTTGCACCGGACGACCGGCTGCGGGTGACTGAAACCATGGTCCATCTTCTGGCAAGCAAGGACGACGTCCGCGCGGCCCGGCACTATGGCGATCCATCGCTCGGCGAAAAGGAGCTGGGAGCCGCCACGCTGGCGCTCGCCGATGCGGTCATTTCGCCGGCGACCGGCACTCCGGCGAGCGCGGCGCGCGAGATGTGCCGTTTGCTTGAGAACCCGGATCACTCCGTCCGCGCCCGCGTGGCCGAGCGGCTGCTCGTCAGTTTTGACGATGTGGCGGGCCGGCACATTGCTTCCGATGTCCGCCTGATCGTTTTGAACGCGATCGAACAAGCGTTCCGGCAACTGCTGCGCGACGAACCCGGCAATGCCGGCTGGCAGCGCAATCTGTCGGTTGCCCACGATCGCGTCGGCGACGTGCTGGTGGCGCAGGGCAAGCTGCCTGAGGCGCTTGCGTCGTTCCGTGAGGGACTTGCGATCCGGGAGAAATTGACGGGCACGGACCCGGACAATGCCGGGCTCCAGCACGATCTATCGATCTCGTACGAGAAGATCGGCGATCTGCTTGCGGTGCAAGGCAAGCTCGACGAGGCGCTGGACTCGATCCGCAAGCAGCTCGCGGTTGTCGAGCGGCTGGCGAACAGCGATCCCGACAACGCAGACCTGCAGAGCGAGATCTCGCTGTGCCATGAAAAGATCGGCGAAGCGCTGATGGCGCGAGGCGATCTTCCGGGAGCGCTGGGCGCGTTCCAGAACCAGCTCGAGATCAGCGAGCGGCTGGCGCGCGGCGCGGACACCGACGACAGCAAATGGCAGCGCGAGCGAACGCTCGCTTACGATCGCGTCGGCGACGTGCTGATGGCGCAAGGCAAGCTGCCGGAGGCGCTCGAATTTTTCCGCAACGGACTGACGATCAAGGAGCGGGTCGCAAAGGCTCACCCCGAGAACACGAGCTGGCAACGCAGCCTGTCGATCTCCCATGATCGCATCGGCGACGCGCTGGTGACGCAGGGCAAACTGCCTGACGCGTTGACCTCTTATCGCACCGGACTTGAGATCGCCCAGAAACTGGCGCGCACCGAGCCCGAGAATGTCGGCTGGCAGCGCGACCTGTCGGTGTCGCACGCCAAGATCGGCGATGTGCTGGTGGCGCAGAGCAGTCTGCCCGACGCATTGAAAGCCTTCCATGAAGGTTTGACGATCAGGCAGCGCCTGGCGAACGCCGATCCCGACAATGTCGATTGGCAGCGCGGTCTGGCGGTGTCCTACGATCGCATCGGCGACGTGCTGATGGCGCAGGACAACATGGGCGATGCGCTGAGCGCCTTCCAGGATCAGTTCGCGATCGCCGAGAAGCTGGCGCGGATCGATCCGAACAACACCGGCTGGCAGCGCGATCTGTCCGTATCCTACGAGAAAGTCGGCGACGTCCAGATGGCGCAGGGCAATCTGCCCGACGCGTTGAAATCCTATCGCGGGGGGCTCGCGATCAGAGAGCGGCTGGCGCGCACCGAGCCCGATAACATCAACTGGCAGCGCAGCCTGTCGGTGTCGCACGATTGCATCGGCGACGTGCTGGAAGCTCAGGGCGAGGTGGACGAGGCGTTGAAAGCCTTCCACGAAGGGCTTGAGATCAGGAAACGGCTAGCGCAGCGTGATCCGTCCAACGTCGGATGGCAGCGCGACCTGACCGTATCTTACGATCGTCTCGGCGAGGTGTTGGAATCGAAGGGCGACCTGGAAGCGGCCGAAAAGTCCTTCCGCGAAGGGCTGGCGATCATGGAGCGGCTGTCGCTTGCCGACCCCGGCAACGTCGATCTGCAGCGCGGCGTGGCCGTGAGCCAGGGACACCTGGCCGAAATGTACCGCCGGTCCAACGATCACAACAGCGCGCTGGCCGCATTGCGGCAGGGACAGGCCGCCATGGAGCGCGTCGTCATGCGCGCACCTGAGAATGCCGGCTGGAAAAAAGATCTGGACTGGTTCACCGAACAGATCTCGACCTTGACGGATTAGAGCATTTTCCGGCGAAGCGGGATGACCTGCTCGCCGCAAGAAAATGCGACCGGACAATAATGTTCTTGAGCATGATCCGATTCATCTTGATCGGACCATGCCCAAGATTCGCCTTCCTCGGTAAACGGATATCCGCAGCCCGGCGCCTTGCAGTTGCGCTTGCGATCGGCTGCGCGCGGCGGGCATGAACGCCCGATGATTTTTTTTCGCGCGCGTCAAGTTCGATTCGCATGTGACACTTCGTCTCGACGTTGCACGATATTCAGATATCTGATATGCATTTGAGCGATAACGGCGCTGCCTGCTCGGCGGCGACCGGAAAAATCAAATGCAGGGGGGAACGCAATGGCCGATTATGCGAACGCCAGCGTTGTGATCGAAACGGTGCCGCCGTCCGATATGGGCGCGGCGATCGCGGCGGACGCCGCAAAAAAAGCCAAGTACGGCACCATTCACCTACTCATTCGCGGCTTCTTGTGCACACCCTTTCTGGCTTATGGCGCCAGCGTCGTCTTCGCCATGGTTGCGGCGGGCATACCGCTCGCGGTAGCCGGACTTGTCTTCCCGGCGGGATACATCACGCTGAGCTTCCTCGGCCTGGAGATGGCGACCGGCAGCTTCGCCACGATGCCGATCGGCATGTACGCCGGAACGATCACTCCGCTTCAGCTCGTTCGCAACTGGTTCTGGACCCTCGGCGGCAACCTGCTCGGAGGCATATTCTTCGGCTGGCTGCTGTGGTTCTCACTAACCAAGGGTGGCGCCATCGAGCCGGACAAGATGCTCCAGGTCATCGCACGCACCGCCGAGCACAAGGTCGAGTATATTCATTACGGTCTCATTGGTTGGTGCGCAGCGATCGGCAAGGGCGTCCTTTGTAACTGGCTTGTCAGCCTCGGGTCCGTGATGTCCAAAGCCACCCGCAGCACAGTCGGCCGGGTCGTGCTGATGTGGATACCGATCGGAATGTTCTTTGCGCTGGGATTCGAGCACACCGTGGTCAACATGTGGTTGTTCCCGACCGCCATTCTCTCGGGCGCCAACGTGTCCATCTACGAGTGGTGGGTGTGGAATCAGATCCCGGTCACGATCGGCAATATTCTGGGAGCGATGGTCCTCAACGGCACGCTGTGGTACTTCACGCACACCCTGCAGAAAGACTAAAGCATTCGCTTAGGTTCCTCGACCTCGAATGAGGATCCTAAGTCACCCAAGACTCTAACGCGTTCGAACGAAGCATATCCTCGGGCTCGATCCGAGGATATGTGCGGAAGGGCGCGACGAACAAAATCCGGAGCTTCGCTTCTGGTTTCATCTGTCGCGAAGCTCTGGAACATGATCCGATCAAGTTGAAGCGAACCACGCTCCAGAGATTATTGTCCGGTCGCATCTCTTGCCGAGCGTATCTCTTGATCTTGCGACCAATAGTTCGTCTACCTCGCCGGAAAATACTCCAGGCCGCGTCGGCCATGACAATGCCTGATGGCGCAGCCATGTGGGGCGGCCATGTGGGGTTTGGCGCTCAGGCCACAACGCGAGCGCCTGCGGGGTTTTGATCTTCAGCCTCCTTTTCGTGCCTGATGGCGTGGATGATGGTGGTCGCGGATAATCGAAGGATCGGCGATCAGACACTCAAAGTCGGGACCGTCTGACATCACAGTCAAAGATGCGCCACCATGCAGCTTCGGCTGACGCGGCGCAAAACGCTATTCCCTTCGCCGAGCACCACGGGCAGATCGCGCCCCGGCAAGCCGGTCATACAATCCAGAGGACAGGCTTCACAAACATGCGGGTTGTCGCGATCGTCTGGTTCAATTCCGTTGAATCAGACACTGGCCTTAACTTTTGATGGAACATGGTCCCATCCGGAAACCGGTTTCCACTTTCCGGCGCGGCCCTTCGGGTCGAGATCATGCTCTATAGCGTTTTCGAGCGGAGTGGATGACCTGTTCGCGTGAAGAAAACGCGTCAAAACAAGATCATAGAGCCTCGCTTCTGATTCCATCAGAAGCGAAATGGCTCTAGAGCGGGATGGGTTTATTTTGAATCGATTGAGATTCCCAAATCAGAATTCATCTGATTCAACATGCTGACTGGGAAGGAGGCCAGCATGGATGGGACGAGCCTATTCGAACGACCTTCGTGAGCGGGTAGTGCGTGCTGTCGTTAAAGGCGGCCTGTCGCGGCATCAGGCTGCGGCCCAGTTTGGGGTGGGCATCAGCACGGCGATCAACTGGGTACAACGCTTCCACGAGACCGGCAGCGTCGCGCCAAGCCAGATCGGCGGCTATAGGCCAAAGAAGATTGCGGGGCCGCACCGCGAATGGCTGCTGCAACGGTGCCGAAAGGACTTTACCGTGCGCGGGCTGGTGGCCGAACTTGCCGAGCGTGGCCTTAAGGTCGATTACCGCACGATGTGGGAGTTCGTTCACGCTGTGAAGCTCAGTTACAAAAAAAGACGCTGATTGCTGCAGAGCAGGATCGTCCCGATGTCGCCCGTCGGCGAGCGCAATGGACCAAGTATCGAGATCGGATTGATCCCACTCGGCTGGTGTTCATCGATGAGACCTGGACCAAAACCAATATGGCGCCGCTGCGGGGCTGGGCGCCGCGCGGTCAACGCATCAGAGCCAAGGTGCCGCATGGCCGCTGGCAGACCATGACCTTTATGGCCGCTCTGCGCCACGATCGCATCACCGCGCCGTGGTTCATCGAGGGGCCGATCAACGGCGAAGCCTTCCTTCTCTACATCGAGAAGGTTCTGGTCCCGACCCTGCGGCACGGCGACATCGTCATTATGGACAACCTCGGCTCGCACAAGGCCAGCGCCGTGCGTCGCGTCATCCGTGCCGCCGGTGCCCGGCTCTTCTACCTGCCGAAATACTCGCCTGATCTGAACCCGATCGAGCAGTTCTTTGCCAAGTTCAAACACTGGCTACGCAAAGCCACGCAGCGGACCACCGAGGCCGTCTACAATGCTATCCCTCCGATCCTCGAAACCGTTGCACCGGCTGAATGCGCCAACTACTTCGTCAATGCAGGATACAACCAAATCTAAACTCATCATGCTCTAGCCGCGCGTGCGCTCACCACCGATGATACAGGGGCAACGTCCGCGCCTGTTACCCCGTCGCTCAGGACCGGACGGCACCCCATGGTTGACTGCTAGAAAGTAACCTTGAATCACTCCGCGAAGGGAAGCCCAAGAGTCCACGTAGACCTAAGAACCTGTTTGAGAATGCACCCAAGCACATCAATCGATGTGACGGCGAGGCGCTGGCTGCGCCAAAACCCGCAGAAAATGAGCCGCCGTCCGGCGACGGCGCCATCTCCAATCAGGCTGTCGTGCCTTTCTCAAGGTTCTAAGCGACCGACCCATTTCGGAGTCGCAGGGGGCTGACGCCCCCTCTACTTCAGAAGCAGCGGTTCAGGGAACGCAATCAATGTCTTACCGACCGTTCATCAATCCGAAAACGCGATGGCCATCGGCCACCTGGCGTTTGGCGCAAGGCTATTTTCTCGGCATGGCTGCGCGGGCAAGGACATCCAGCAGTCCTTCCGTGGAATCCGCGTCGGCCTCCTTCTGCCGTTCAGCAACTCCAAGAGCCTGGCGCCAGCGGGTGACGCGTTCGCCAAGAGCCTTCAGCCGGTTGAGGACGGCGTCGGCGCGATCGCGATGCTGCTCAAGATAAGCGCGGCCTTCGTCAGTAATGCTGAAAAGTCTGGGAGGATCAGCAGAAGCTGTCAGACAACGCTCTTCGACGAGCTTGGCCAACATCGGATGGACGACATTGGGGCTGGGTAAAAACCAGTCAGCCGTCATTTTCTCGACCGTCTGGATAATGTCGTAGCCGTGACGGGGCGCCTCGGAAATGAGTGAGAGCGCAACGAGACGCAGATCGCCTTCGGCCACACCTTTTGATGATGGAGCCGTCATTTCTGTTCTCCGTGAAGATGTCTCTTTGCTCGAAAGAAACCCATATTATGCTGTAACGCAAGACATATTTCCTGGAGCATTTGCTTCTGATTCAGTCGGAAGCAAAACTCTAGATGGTTGTTTTGACGCGTTTTCTTCCCGCGAGCCGGATGTCGTCGTTCGGAAACGATCTGGCCGTCCTGCCTGCGCCATGCCATGGCGGTCTCGCCGGTTCCAGTACTCCTCGGCCGCGCCGCTGCAAACGGAGGCGAACCTCCTTGGGCTACGATGGAGCCACATTGAAGTGAGGACGATCGGCGTCGGTGGCAATCGGACAAGCTATTACTCTGGCGATCACAAAAGCCGTCCTAGAGCCCGCCCCTCACTCCGGTTGCGAGGGAGAATTCTTGTCCACTCGTCTGACGCGGAGGCCGGGCGGCAAAACCTGACCACCCTGCTCGTCGGCGACGGGAATGTCTGAAACGAGACCCGCCCGCAGCGCGTTCTCCCAGGCGCCCAACTCCGTCGACGCCGGCTCGCCGATGCGTCTGTCGCGATCGAACAGCGCGTAAAGCATGGGCATCCCTCCTGATTATTCAGCCTTTCGCTTCTGACGGGATCTGAAGCGAAACCTCGAATCTGATTTGACGCGTTTTTCTACGCGAACGGGGATCATCCACCTCGCTCGACAACGCTATGCTCTGCCAACCTCGGGGACGACAGGTCGGTTCCCGCGCCAGCGAACGCTTAGGCCCTCCAAGTCGAACATCTGCCGCAGCGCACGGAATGCGCCGGGGACACCGGCAGGTTCTCACCGTCGGCGGTGATCGCCAGCTCAACAGCATCAACTGACGCCGCGGAACCTATCCTGCCCCTGACATAAGACCGGAACCGGCTGTGTTAATCAGGTCACAGACGAATCAACCGATATCGGGCATTCTGACGGGGTATGGCTGCAAACAAGGTAACGGCAGTACACAGGGCTGGATCGATTTCCATGGCTCGCCTCAAGCCATTCTTGAACAAGCATTCTTGAACAAGAATGGCTTTTTCTTTGATTAAGGTACATGAGACCGCTCTCGTGCCATCCGGGGGAAAGCGGCACAGCCGCCCGAAACCAGGACCGGATGCCGGCAAGCACCTACGCGCGACTGTCCATGTCAAAAGCTGGCTATATCAAAAGCAGGCTATGTCAAAAGCAGGCTGGCTTGACACCAAACGCGGGCTTGACGCCAGACGCGCCGTACCAGCTTCACTTCGGCGTCTGCAACCCCGGCGAATTCGCCCAGCGGTCGATATGGGCCGCGATGTCCGACAGACGACGCTTTCTCAACGCTTCATCGTTGCGCGCATTCGGAGAAGGTTCGCCGGCCGCCTTGTTGACGCCCGCAGCAAACTCGGCCAACCGATCTTTCAAGGACTTTAGCTCGCGCAAACCACGTTGCACCCTCATGGCGTTGCTCCCTGTTTGAAACGGAACGGATCGCGAGCAGCGTTCTCCGGAACTCTGTTTAGAAGCCACAACCCTCATGGTGGTAAGCAAAAGTATGCGCCGTCCGCCATCGAAAAGCGAGTCCGATATTCACTCCTGAGATGGAACGATTAAAAACCACCCCGCCATCGCTTGAAAACACGTCAGAACAACATTCCGGAGCGTCAACGGCAGATGATACGGTATCATTGACGCGAGCGGCCGGTGGAAGTCCGCTTGACACTCCTGCCCCGCATTCCCTAAATCGCGACTTCGTCGCCGCGCCGGGTCGGGCTCGATCCCGAAGTTTGGGAATTCTTCCGGCAGATGATGATCCCGGGCGCATAGCTCAGCGGGAGAGCGTTCCCTTCACACGGGAGAGGTCCAAGGTTCGATCCCTTGTGCGCCCACCACTGGATCCGGCTTTGAGGCGCGCGCCTTCCCGCTCCGCCCGATCATTCACAGCAGCTTTGTGCGCGCGAGCAACGCGCGCAACGCATCGGTCGCCTTGCGGCTAAGCATCGCGTTGCCGGCCGCGGCCTCGAGCGCCGCGCACGCGTCCTCATGCAGTGTGCGAAACTCCGCCCACTCGGCGGTGCTCAGGCGGGTGATGAAGTCATAGGCCTGTCCCACGGTGGCGATAGCAATAGACTCGCCGTTCACCGTGATGCGGAACGTCGCCTGCAGTTTCGTGATCGAGTCCGAGACCTTGTCCATTGCCACACGAAGACCTGCGCCGCGCGCGGCCGTCAAGATAAACCATCGGGATTATCCCACGAAAGAACCCGGCCGTCTCCTTATCCAAGGCACACGCATAATCCAACGCGGCGCCGCGGTTTCCCCTTTTTCGGGATCCTGCTCTAACCGCCCTGAGCCGGGCCATGAACGACGATGAAATCGACCGGCCCGCCCGGCGTTGCGTCATCGAACACGCCGGTCACGAGACGGCCTGTTCGCCATGCTCCGGTGTCGAGATTGGTCCGGCCCTGGTACAGTTCCGGCCCCTGGGCGACCGAGTTGTGTCCATGCACGACGTGACGGCCTTCAAAGCCAGAGGCATCTCCCTTGGGATAGCGTTTCCAGAGCAATGTGATTTCGGACTGCGCATCGCGCGCAATGCCGCGGTCGAGTCCTGCGTGAACATAAATCCGGTGCGCGTCGATATGCATGAGCGGCAGCGTCGCAAGCCAGGCGATGTCAGCCTCGGGAATGCCTAGGCCGGATCGACATTCACGGCAGCCAGATCAGGGCTGCGGCCAGGTGAACGAAGCCCGTGAAGTGAACGGTTCGCCTGTCGTAGCGGGTGGCGAAACGGCGGAAGTGCTTGAGACGGTTGAAGCAGCGCTCGATGCGGTTGCGGTGCTTGTAGAGACCGGCGTCATGCGGGATGATGATTTTGCGCGTCCTGTTTGAGGGGATCACCGCTTCGGCGCCCATGCCGGCGATGAGTGCACGCAAGGCGTTGCTGTCATAAGCCTTGTCGGCCAGCACGGCGTCCCCGGCCTGGGCTTCGAGCAGCGCGGGGGCTTGTGTGATGTCTCCGACCTGCCCGGCGGTGACGATGAAACGCAAGGGTCGGCCCAGCGCATCGGCGAGCATGTGGACCTTGGTGGTCAGTCCACCTCGGGAACGCCCCAGCGCCTGATCCTTGGCCCCCCTTTTCCGGTAGCCGCCTGCTGATGGGCTCGAACGATGGTTGAGTCGAGCATCAGATACTGGTTGTCGCGATCGGCTGTCAGGGTGGAGAACACCCGTTCCCACACACCGGCATGGCACCACCTGCTGAACCGCCGATGCACCGTCTTCCAGCGACCATAGCGCTCCGGCAGGTCACACCAGTGCGCGCCGGATCGCAGCACCCACAGGCAGCCGTTCACAAACAACCGATTATCCGATCCCGTCCGTCCCGGATCAGAGGCCTTGCCTGGCAGCAACGGTGCAATCTTCGCCCACTGATGATCGCTCAGCTCATACCGCTTGATCCCCATCGTGCAGCTCCGTGTCAGAATCACGGAACCCTATGAATCAGCGATCAGACCGCCTGGGAATCCTGAATGTCGATCCGACCTAGGGGATCGCCTCCATAGGATTCGACGACCGCATCACCCCCGCGCTTCAGCCAACGCGTCATCGTCGCGGGATCGCGACACGCCGAAATCATCATCGCGTCGTGATTGCCTTTGAGTGGAACGAAGGTCCAGCCTGCCGGCATTCCGCGCCGCAAGCGGGCGATGACCTTGTCGCTGTCCGGTCCCTTGTCGACGTAATCGCCGAGCATAACGAGGGTGCCCCCGTTGCCGGCGGCGTGGGCATGAATCCCGTGCAAGGCCTCGCTCAGCAGATCGAAACGGCCGTGAATGTCGGGAATGACATAGGTCAGGCTCATCAAAACTCCCGCCACCGGTGCGCCATTCCGTCACGCTCCGTGCATCGGCTGTCGTTCACGGCTGCATCCCGCATCGTCGTCACATCTGGACTTCGATCAGGCGCGGCCCCTGCTCGGCCGAGGCCTCCGCAAGCGCCATGCTGAACTCATCGGCCGTGGTCACGGCGCGGCCCGGCACGCCCATGCCTTTGCCTAGCGCGACCCAGTCGAGCGGGGGGCGGTCGAGGCTCAGCATGTCCATGGCCTTCCTGCCGGGCTCGCCGGCGCCGACACCGTCGAACTCGCCGCGCAAAATCTGATAGATGCGATTCGAGAAAACGACCGTAATGACGTCGAGGCTTTCGCGGGCCTGCGTCCACAGCGATTGCAGCGTATACATCGCGCTGCCGTCGCCGACCATGCAGATCACTTTGCGATCCGGACAAGCTATCGCAGCGCCGATCGCCACCGGCGTCGAAAATCCGATCGAACCGCCCATGTTCTGTAGCCAGTCATGGGGCGCGGCGCAGGCGGTCGGTGGAAAAAATCCACGGCCGGTCGAGATCGACTCGTCGACGACGACGGCGTTCTCGGGAATGGCCATCGCGATCGCCCGCGCGATGGACGCCGGGTTGAGGGGCCCCGTCGGCCACGCCAATTCCATCGGCTGCTGCGGCTTCGCATCCCGCGGCCTGGCGCCGACGGCACCGGCCAATACCTCCAGCGCTGCTATCGTATTCTCGTCCTTCGCCGTCATGCGATGCACCTCGCAGCCCTCGGGCTTCAAGCGGCTCGGCTTGTCCGGATAGGCGAAGAAAGCGACGGGATCGTCGGCTTCAACCAGGATGATGTTGCTGAAGGGCTTCAGAGCGCGCAACGCCTGATCGATCGGATAGGGAATACGCTCCACGAAAAAGCGGCCGCGGCCGCGCGCCATGCGCGCGTTATAGGTCTCTGCCATCACCTGGCAGCCCGTGTTGCCGGCGATGCCGGCGGCCAGCGCCAGCCCCCTTTCGGTCAGCGCGCGCCCGCCGAGCAGAAGCAATGTCCCGCCGCCGCTGCGCAGGATCCTCGCCGCGCCGTCGATCGCCTGCGGTGAATAATCCGGGCGCTGCGACGCCCCGGTGACTTCGGCGACGCCATCGGCTTCGCTCCATGCCGCGTCGGCGGGCAATATCAGCGTTGCGATCTGCGGCGGCGAACTTTTGGCCGCTGCGACGGCGGCCGCGCCGTCACGAGCGACCGATCTCGAATCCGGCGAGGTGCGGATCCAGGCCGACATCGGCCGGGCCAGCGCCTCGATATCCGATGTCAGCGGCGCGTTGCATTCGATGTGGGGAATCGCATGCTGGCCAACGATATTGACGATGCCCGAGCCGGCCTTCCTAGCGTTGTGAAGATTGGCAATGCCGTTGGCGAGGCCCGGTCCGAGATGAAGCAGGGTGCAAGCCGGCGTACCCTTCATGCGGAAATAGCCGTCCGCAGCGCCGGTCACCACGCCTTCGAACAACCCGAGCACGCAACGCATGCCCTCCACGCGGTCGAGCGCTGCGACAAAATGCATTTCTGATGTGCCTGGATTGGCGAAGCATGTATCCACGCCGCTTTTGATCAGCGTCCGGACCAGGCTTTCAGCGCCGTTCATCTTGTACTCCGCTGTTCAATTTTCGGTGTTCCTGTCAACATCGCTCCCGCCGCGTCCTCACCGGCCCTGCCGGTGACCACCGTGGCGTTCCGCATGACTCTGGGCGGGAAAGCTGATGTTTTTTCCCAACGTCAACAGGGAAGAAGCATCCCTGCATGAGCGCGACTTGCGAAATCAGGCGAATTATGGCCTGACTCACAGTCAAATCGATTGATGCGAGGAAATAATGACGCGCGTTTTGGCTCTTTTGATTGCCACCGCCTTTGTTTTCAGTGCGAAGCCGGCTCTCGCCCAATTCCTTGATACCGGCGACTTCATGAATTTTGGCTCCGGTTATACATCCGCAAGTCCGATCCCCCGGCAGCTTGTCTATTTCCAGAGCCGGTATGCGCCAGGCACCGTTGTCATAAGAACCGGCGAACGGCGGCTCTATCTCGTCCTCCCTGGGGGCCAGGCACTGAGATACGGGATCGGCGTTGGCCGCGACGGCTTCCGCTGGAGCGGCGTCCACCGAATCAGCGCCAAGAAGGAATGGCCGAGCTGGACGCCGCCCGCGCAGATGCTGCGCCGTCGCCCGGATCTGCCGCGCTTCATGAGAGGCGGCCTTGAAAACCCGCTTGGTGCGCGCGCGATGTATCTGGGCTCGACGCTCTATCGGATTCACGGCTCCAACGAGCCGGAGACGATCGGTCAGGCGGTATCCTCCGGCTGCTTTCGCATGACCAACGATGACGTGGTGGACCTTTATAACCGCGTGTCGGTCGGCACCACGGTCGTCGTCAAGAATTAAAGCGCTTTCAAGCGAAGTGGACGCCGGTTCGCGTGAAGAAAACGCGTTAAATCAAAATCATGGAGCCCGCTTCTGATTTTATCAGAAGCGGAAATGCTCTATGCGCTCTTCTCGAACAGTTCGCGACCGATCAGCATGCGGCGGATTTCGCTTGTGCCCGCGCCGATCTCGTAGAGCTTGGCGTCGCGCAGCAGACGGCCGGCCGGGTAGTCGTTGATGTAACCGTTCCCGCCCAACAACTGGATCGCATCCAGCGCGCATTGCGTTGCCTTCTCGGCAGAGTAAAGGATCGCCCCCGCCGCGTCCTCGCGCGTGATCTCGCCGCGATCGCACGCCTTCGCCACCGCATACACATAAGCACGGCATGCGTTCATGGTGACATACATGTCGGCGACCTTGGCCTGCACGAGCTGGAAGCTGCCGATCGGCTGTCCGAACTGCTTGCGCTCGCGCACATACGGCATCACCATATCCATGCAGGCCTGCATGATGCCGAGCGGACCGGCGGCGAGCACGGCGCGCTCGTAATCGAGACCGGACATCAAAACGTTGACGCCGCGGCCGGCGTCCCCGAGCACGTTGTCCTCAGGGATCTCGCAATCCTCGAACACCAGTTCACAGGTGTCGGAGCCGCGCATGCCGAGCTTGTCGAGCTTCTGCGCGGTTGAGAATCCATTCATGCCTTTCTCGAGGATAAAAGCGGTGATGCCACGCGCGCCCGCGGCGGCATCGGTCTTGGCATAGATCACCAGCGTATCCGCGATCGTCCCGTTGGTGATCCACATCTTGCTGCCGTTGAGAATGTAGCGGTCGCCTTTCCTGTCGGCACGCGTCCTCATCGAGATCACGTCGGAACCGGCGCCCGGTTCGGACATCGCCAGCGCGCCGACATTCTCGCCGGATATCAGCTTCGGCAGATATTTGCGCTTCTGTGCGTCGCTGCCGTTGCGGCGCAACTGATTGATGCAGAGATTGGAGTGCGCGCCATAGGATAGTCCGACCGATGCCGAACCGCGCGAGATTTCCTCCATCGCGATGCAGTGCTCGAGGTAACCCAGGCCAGCGCCGCCATAATCTTCCTCGACCGTGATGCCGTGAAGTCCGAGCGCGCCGAGCCTCGGCCAGAGATCACGCGGGAACTGGTTGGACGTGTCGATTTCGGCGGCGCGCGGCGCGATCTCATTGGCGGCGAAATCGCGGACCGTCTCGCGGATCGCATCGGCGGTCTCGCCGAGATCGAAATTGAAAGCATTGGAGATGGACACGCGAAACTCCCCCAGGTGCAACCAGAGCCAGTCGCGGTTTTGCGCCGAAACGACCATGCCATGGCGAGATGACGGAGAGAAGAGCCGGCGCACGGCATCTCGCGGCCCATCGCACCTGCAGCATCACGTTTGCATTCAGGTCGTGAACGAATCGTCAGGGTTTATTTTCGGTGTCCTGTGGCCGCGGAAAAGGCCATATAATGATGTCCGATCGGGGGCAACGAAACCTCAACCTAATTGATGTACGACTCACTTGAATAACGAAACCCAGGCCCGGCAATCGCCGCTTTCCGATTGCCCACGAACCCTATGTGCGCCATTGCAGGCTTCATCACCGACATCACATCAACATGGCCGCCAGCTTTTCCGATATCGTTGAAGAAGCGCGCCTGTCGGCGCGCGCGCTGCTGGACTACGGCGAAAACTTCTTCAACCCGACGATAAGGCTCGGCGTGACCGGCCTGTCCCGCGCCGGCAAAACCGTGTTCATCACAGCGCTGGTGCATGGTCTGTCGCGCGGCGGCCGGTTTCCGGTTTTTGAATCTCTCGCCAGCGGCCGTATCGCACGCGCGCAGCTTGCCCCGCAGCCGGACGACGCTATACCGCGATTCAACTATGAACATCACGTCAACACCCTGATCGCGGAGCGGCGCTGGCCGAGTTCGACTGTCGACATCAGCGAGTTGCGGCTCGTGATCGGCTATCAGCGGCAGAACGGTTCGGATCAGACGCTGACGCTGGATATCGTCGACTATCCTGGCGAATGGCTGCTCGACCTGCCGCTGCTCGACAAGAGCTATGAACAATGGTCGGCCGAGAGCCTCGCGCTGTCGCGGCAGCAGCCGCGCGCGCGCCTCGCGCAAGCCTGGCACGCGCATCTCGCAACCATGCGACCCTCGGCGCGCGAGGATGAACAGGCGACACTCACCGCCGCCCGGCTGTTCACGGACTATCTTCGCGGGTGCCGGGACGAACGCTTCGCCATGAGCCTGTTGCCGCCGGGCCGTTTCCTGATGCCGGGCAACCTCGCGGGCTCGCCCGCGCTGACCTTCGCGCCGCTCGACCTGCCGGCGGGCGGAATCCCGCTTGACGGATCGCTCTGGGCGATGATGCGACGGCGCTATGAGGCCTACAAGGACCTCGTGGTGCGGCCGTTCTTCCGCGATCACTTTTCGCGGCTCGACCGGCAGATCGTGCTGGTCGACACGCTCGCCGCCTTCAATGCGGGGCCGGAAGCCTTATATGACCTCGAAGCGGCGCTCGCGGGAATTCTCGATTGCTATCGTGTGGGCCGCAGCACGTTGCTGAGCACATTGTTCCGGCCGCGGATCGATCGCATTCTGTTCGCCGCCACCAAGGCAGACCATTTGCATCATGTCAGTCATGATCGGCTTGAAGCGATCCTCCGGCGCATCGTGGAGCGCGCCGCCTCGCGGGCCGAAGTCGCCGGCGCAACCATCGATGTCGTCGCCCTGGCGGCGGTCCGCGCCACCCGCGAAGCCCAGGTGCGATGCGGCCGCGAGAAACTGCCGTCCATTCTCGGCACTCCCCTTGCCGGCGAAGCCGCCAATGGCGAGACCTTCGACGGCAATACCGAAGTCGCGACGTTTCCGGGCGACCTGCCCGAGGATGTCACGAGCCTTTTCAGCGGAAACGGCGCATTTCGCGGGCTGTCGACATCCGCTATGGATCAGGCCGACTTCCGTTTTCTGCGCTTCCGTCCCCCGCGCCTCCAAAACGAAGGAACCGGCGAGCCGTCGCTGCCCCATATCCGCCTCGACAGGGCGCTCCAGTTCCTTATCGGAGACCGACTGCAATGAGTGAGCGTACCGGCCAGCGCCGTCCCGTCACCTTCAAGCTCGACGATCCGCACGTCGTGGTCCTGGAACGCGACGAGGCCGCTGCCCGGCCCGCTCGCGGCAGCATCAGCATCACGCCGGAAGCGGAACCCGAGCCGGAGCCGGTGCTGCTGCCGGAATCGCCGGATACGCCTCCGGTGCCGGCGCGGAAGGGATTTCGCTGGGGGGTGCTGTTCTGGTCGTCGCTGGCCGGGCTCATCCTGCTCGGCACCGTCCTCGGCGCGATCAACTTGATCGGGGACCTGTTCGCGCGCAGCGAAGGACTTGGTTTTCTCGGGCTGACGCTGGCGGCGCTGTTCGTCGTGGCATCGATCGTCATCGCGGCACGCGAGATTCTTGGCCTTGCCCGTCTCGCCACCATCGAGAACCTGCACCGGCGCGCGCTGGCCGCGATCGCGGCTGACGATCGCAAGGAGGCGGATGCGGTGGTGCGCGATCTGGTGAAGCTCGCCCACAACGATCCGCATCTGGCGCGGGCGCGGGCCACGTTGCGGAGCCACAGCACCGACATCATCGACGGCGCCGATCTGGTGCGGCTGGCGGAGCGCGAACTGATGGCTCCGCTGGATCAGGAGGCCCGCCGGCTGGTGTCGGTGGCGGCGCAGCGCGTGTCGATCGTCACCGCGATCAGCCCCCGCGCCGTCGTGGACGTGCTGTTCGTATTCGCCGCCGCGATGCGGCTGGTGCGGCAGCTCGCGCGCCTCTATGGCGGAAGGCCGGGCACGCTCGGGATGATCCGGCTGATGCGCCACGTCATCGCGCATCTCGCGATCACCGGCGGCATCGCGGCCAGTGACACGCTGATCCAGCAGATGGTCGGTCAGGGCATCGCCGCGAAACTGTCGACGCGTCTGGGCGAAGGCGTGCTCAACGGATTGCTGACCGCCCGTCTCGGGCTTGCGGCGATCGACGTCACCCGGCCGATGCCGTTCACGGCGCTGCCACGTCCCGCGCTCGGCGATCTGGTCAAAGATCTGTTGCGCAAGCGCGACGGCGGCAATTGACCGAGCGCGTAGAGTCCGCAAGAGCCAGAGCATGATCCCGAAAAGCGGGATCCGGTTTCCGGATAGGATCATGCTCAGTCAAAAGGATGAGGCCGCAGTCTGATTCGACTCCGTCGGGACAGACTAGAGCCTTTTCGCTTCTGACGGAATCAGAAGCGAGGCTCTATAACCTTGATTTAACGCGTTTTCTTCACGCGAACCGATATCCACTTCGCTCGAAAACGCCCTAGAGCATGATCCGATCAAGCTGAATCGGACCATGCTCTAGAAATGGTTTTCTGGTCGCATTTCTTGCGACGAACAGGTCATCCACTTTGCCGGAAAATGCTCTAGCCGGGCGAAAAGCCGCCCCGTTCTCCGCCAGTTTTCGCCATGTGTAAAACGGCGATTCCGGCGGCGGGGATAGCTCCGGCGTCCAGCCGGTCAGCTTCTCCAGCACATAGCTGTCCATGACCCGCCCGCGCCAGATCCGCTGGACCTGGCCGAGCGGCGTGAGCACCGCCGTAGTCGAGGCCAGAATCGAAGAGTCATCCGGCTTCCGGGCGACATAGAGCCCGGCATGCCCGGCAATCCTGTCGAAGCCCGGATCCCGAAACCCCAGGAAGCGGCCGCGCTCGTTGATCTGGATCACCGGCACGCGGTCCCTGAGATGCCAGCGCAGCATTGCGTATACGCGGTAATCGACCGTCGCGATCCAGGTCGCCCCGGAGTTACGCATCTCGCTTTCAGCACGGCTCGCGACCTGCGCGAATCCCGCCTCGCCGCCGATCGGATCGTTCTTGCCGATGAAATTCCACGGACTGACGATGTAGTAGAGGAAGATCACGACGATGAGACAGAGACCCGACGCGATCGCGGCGCTGGCCCAGAACGTTGACCATTTCACCATCCATGCCGGCCATTTCTCGCGCGGCCGTATCGCGATGTCGATTGCGGCCGCCGCGAAGCCAAGCGGCCACATGAACATCGGCCAGGTGTCGCCGACCCGAAGAGTGAGCGATTTCCAGAGGAAATACCCGAACGGGACCAACACGGCGGTCGACAGCAGCACGGCGACGGGATCGCGATGCCGGTAGCCGCGCCACGCCGTGAGGCCTACGGCGAACAACACCACTGGCAGCAGGATCGGCCCGACCTGGCCGAACTGAAGGCCGATGTAATCACCGAGGGTGCGAAGGTTGAAATCATGCGCCGCTGTCGCGCGAACAAACTGAAACCTGAACGAGGCCCAGTCGTGCATCCCGTTCCAGATCAGCACCGGTGAGAACACCGCGACGGCGATCAATACCGCGGCCCATGGATACGGACTGCGCAGCCAGCGCAGCCGCCAGTCCGGCACCAGGATGAAAGCGGCAATAGCGGGAACCAGCATCACGGCGGTCAGCTTCGATAGCAGCGAGAGGCCTCCGAAAACACCGGCGGCAAGCCACCAGCGCGCATCGCCGCTCTCCGCAAGCCTCACCAGCGACCAGACCATCGCCAGAACAAAAGGAATGAGCGCGATATCGGGCGCGACCTTCGCCATCAGCAGGCCGTAATACAGCGCGGCCTCCATCATCAGAACCGCCAGCATGGCGGCGCGGATGTCATGCGTGACCCGGCGGACGATGTCGGCCAACAGCAATTGCGATACCGGCATCGCCAGCAGCCCGGCGAACCTGACGCCGAAATTCGTATCGCCGAAAATCGCGGTGCCGAAACGAATGAACCACGCGATCATCGGGGGATGATCAAGAAAGGACAACGCGCTTTCCTTCGACCATGTCCAGTAATAGGCCTCGTCCGTGCGCAGTTCGAGGACGCCGGCAAAAACACAGCGCATCGCGGTCATGGCGGCGATCAACGCCGCGAACCAAAGCAGCGACGAACGCGCCGGACGTTCATGATGCAGCGGGGGGTGGTCGGGATCAGCGATGATCATCTGGATGCCGAGGTTGCGCCCGTCGCGCATCCTCGCTCCGGTGGCTTCGAGCATGTTCGCTCCTGATTGAATCAGAAGCGAAGCTCTGGATTATTGTTTTGACGCGTTTTCTTCACGCGAACAGGTCATCCATCCTTAGGGCTCAAGCCCCGAGGACACGCTTCGGTCGAAAACGCTATAGGTCGCGCTTTCTCGACCACTCCGTCTCCGCTGTCAATCAAAGCGGGCTCGTGGGTTCCGGGTAGAACAAGCGGCAGCAACGTTATTCCGCCGGAGCCGGAATCCCGAACGGAAATCTCCATAGATCGTCACCCGCTTCCCTCACGCGAAGGCATTGATTGACTTGCGGGCTGGCGGTGCGAGACTTGCCGGATGAAATAGCCCGCGACCGCCTCGAATGGAAGCCTTGTAAAAGGTAAGAAGGCTGGGAGAACGCCATGCTCGACCGACGGGACATGATGAAACGCATCGGCGCGGGACTGGCGCTCGGCGTCGGCCTGGCTCCTCTTAAAGTCCTGGCGCTCGACCGCGTGACGATGCCTTTCGACAATGGCGAACGCCCGCTGGTCAAATATCCCCAGAAGCGCCCGATGATCGGGATCACCAGCCGGCCACCCCAGCTCGAAACACCGTTCCCGGTTTTCAACGAAGGCCCCATCACGCCGAACGACGCCTTCTTTGTCCGCTATCATCTTGCCGACATCCCGCTCGACATCGATCCCGCCACCTTCACGCTCGAGATCAAGGGCAAGGTGGATCACCCGCTCAGGCTGTCGCTCGAGGACATCAAAGCGATGGCCCAGACGGAGATCGTCGCGGTCAATCAGTGCTCGGGCAACAGCCGCGGGTTCGTCGATCCCCGGGTCGCCGGTGGCCAGCTCGGACACGGCGCGATGGGTAACGCACGCTGGCGCGGCGTTTCACTCAAGACCGTGCTCGATCGGGCCGGCGTGCAGCACGGCGCGAAGCAGGTGGTTTTCGGAGGCATGGACGGCCCCGTCAGCGACACGACGCCGGATTTCGCCAAGGCGCTCGACGTGGATCACGCGCGCGACGGCGAGGTCATGCTGGCCCATCTGATGAACGGAAGAGACCTGCCGTTTCTGAACGGCTTTCCGCTTCGGCTCGTCGTTCCCGGATACTACGGCACCTACTGGATCAAGCACCTCAATGAGATCACCGTCATCGACAACACCTATGACAATTTCTGGATGAAGAAGGCCTATCGCATTCCCGACAATGCCTGCGCCTGCGTCGAGCCGGGCACGACGCCGACAGCGACGGTGCCCATCGGCAGGCTCAATGTCCGTTCCTTCATCACCAACATTCCCGAGGGCGCGCAACTCAGGCGCGGTGGAAAGATCTTGAAGGGGATCGCGTTCGATGGCGGCACAGGTATCAGAAATGTCGAGGTTTCGGTCGACGGCGGCAAGACCTGGAAAGGCACACGGCTCGGACGGGACTATGGGCGATACGCGTTCCGTGAATGGAAGACCCCGGTCAGGCTTGCTCCCGGGCCGCATGAATTGAAGGTGCGCGCCACCAGCAATGGCGGCGACGTGCAGCCGGCTGAGGCCAGGTGGAATCCGGCCGGTTACATGCGCAATGTCATCGAGACCGTCCGCGTGACCGTCTCTTGAGGGAGGCTCCCATGACGCGTTCCGTTGCTCTTGCCCTCGCAACCGGCATCGGGCTTGCGGCGAGCCTGTACACCTGCGCCTCGACGACGGCTACCGCAGGGCCGCTTTCCTACGAACTGCCGCGCGAGACGATCGAATTCAAGCCGGGACCAAATCTCGACGTCGTGAAGAACAACTGCCTGGCCTGTCATTCAGCGGATTACATCGCAACCCAGCCACGCGGCCCGAAGTTCGGGAAGGATTTCTGGCAGGCGGAAGTCAACAAGATGATCGGGGCGTACGGCGCGCAGATCGACGAGGCCGATATCGGCAAGATCGTGGATTATCTGGCTGCTACGTATTGACGGCGCAAGGCTTACATTTCACGCAAGGCTTAAGAGCCTTTCCGCTTCTGATTGAATCAGAAGCGGGGTTCTGCAGTATTATTTTGACGCGTTTTCTTCACGCGAACCGGCATCCACTTCGCCGGAAAACGCTCTAGAGCCTTTTCGCTTCTGATGTAATCAGAAGCGAGGCTCTATATTGTTGTTTTGACGCGTATTCTTCACGCGAACCGGTATCCACTTCGCTTGAAAACGCTCTAGATTTCACCAACGGGCGCGGGACGGATCGTGCCTCACACGCGCGAAGCCCCGGCGGGCGCGACCTCGTGCGAACGTTCAGCATTCTTGCTCCTGATTCAAACAGAAGCGAGAATGTTCTAATGAACGCCGGCGCCGCTACGCGATCCCACCAAATGCAGAGGCCATGATTTCGACGTCACCGCCGCGGCCGCGGCAGGACAATTGCTTGCGGTCTTTTCGTTGGACGCGCGCGCATCCTCCAGCGCTTCGGAAAAGTCCGTGAACCATTGCTGGGCGGTGCCGGCGCGCAGCTTCCGCATCATCGCCTCCCAGCGCGTCCTGCGTTCCGTCAGAGGCATCGCGAATGCGGCGGCGATGGCGCGGGCCATTCCGTCGATTTCGTGCGGGTTGACGAGGAGCGCTGTCTGCAACTCATTCGCCGCGCCCGCGAATTTGGACAGGACCAGGACGCCGGGATCGGCGGGATTCTGCGCGGCCACATATTCCTTCGCGACGAGATTCATCCCATCATGCAGCGGCGTCACCACGCCCACGCGCGCCGTACGATAGAGGCCGGCCAGCACGGTCTGGCTGTATCCCCGGTTAAGGTAGCGGATCGGCATCCAGTCGGTTTCGCCGTGGCGGCCGTTGACCTCGGTCACCAGTCTGGCAAGCTCGCTCTTGAGGTTGCTGTAGGCTTCGATCGTGCCGCGAGAGGGCGTCGCGATTTGCAGCAACGACACGGTGCGCTTCAGCGCGGGATTCAAGACCAGCATCCGATCGAATGCATTGATCCGGTTCACAAGGCCCTTCGAATAGTCGAGGCGATCGACGCCGATCGCCAGTTGCTCTCCGTTCAGGCTGCGGCGCAATCGCGATACGTCCGGATGCGATGACGCCTTGGCGGCCTGCAGCGCAAATTTCTCGACATCGATACCGATCGGAAATACCGCGCATCGCGACTTGCCGTAACGCGAGGTCACGACGCTGTCCTGAATCTTGAGGCCAAGCTCCGATTGAACGTAGCTGAGAAAATTTTCGCAGTCGTCGTCGGTCTGGAACCCGATCAGATCATAGGCCAGCATCGCCTCGATCAGTTCGCGATGATGCGGCACCGCGCCCATGATGGCGCGCGCCGGCCAGGGCGTGTGCAGGAAGAAGCCGATGGGATTGCGGACACCGAGATCGCGCAATTCCGCGCCAAGCGAGAGGAAATGGTAATCCTGAATCCAGAACGCGGTGTCCGGCTTGCGAAAGCGCATCAAGGCTCTCGCCATGAAAGCATTGACCTCGCGATACGACTGATAGTCGTGGTGTGACACGCGAATGAGATCGGACCGGGAGTGCAGCGCAGGCCACAAGGCCGAGTTGGCGAAGCCTTCATAGTAGCCGCCGTAGTGCGCGGCTGGCAGATCGAGCAATGCAAGCGCTCCCGCACCGAGCGCTTCAACTTCAGCAAAGGGCTCCTTATGCGACCCGTCGCGCACCCGACCGCTGGAACCTACCCAAATTGCGCCTGATTTTTCGATAACTGGTAACAAAGCCGCCGCGAGGCCGCCTGTCAGGGGCTCATTGGCCCGCGCACGCGCCACGCGATTAGAAACGACAACGAGGCTCACAAGGGTCCCCTCCTGGTTTTGCACCCGTTAGATAAACGCTCGTTCATCAATATGGTTCCTGCCTCCTTCCCACCAAAATGACGCCAAATTCAGGCAGTCTAGAACGAAACTCAAGTTCTTCGTGAATTGGAAATGAAACAGTTGCCACAATACTTTTAATGGGAAGTGTCTTCCATTGAATCAACTACGCCAGTAGCGATCTTCCCAGTTCCGCGACAGTTTCATGCCGGTCAGGATCAATCCGGCCATCGAATAGGTTTGCGGGAAGTTTCCGAACAGCGCGCCGGTCTTGGGATCGACATCCTCCGACAGCAGCCCGAAGCGATTGCGATGCGCCAACGCATCCGTGAACGCCTCCCGCGCTTCCTCGCGCCGACCGAGCGCCCACCAGGCATCGATCAGCCAGAACCGGCAGATCAGGAAGGCGGTCACCGGAAGACCGAAGTCGTCTTCCGCCGCGTAGCGCATCACATGCTTTTCACGCAGCAGCTCGCGCTCCATGGCGGCGACGGTTTTGACGAACCGGGGATCGTCGACCTCGCACACCCCGAGTTCAGGCAGCAACAGCACGCTCGCATCGAGATCATCGGACCCGAACGCCGCCGTGAACGCCTCGCGCTTCGGATTCCAGGCGCGCTCGATCAGTTCCGCATGCAGGGGGTCGGCAATTGCGTTCCAGTGCGCCGCGCGGTCCGACAGGCCAAGCCGCTCCGCGATGGCCGCGAGCCGGTTGATCCCGGCCCAGCACATCGCCGCGGAATGAGTATGGATGCGCTGACGGCCGCGATATTCCCATATGCCGGCGTCGCTCGTCATCGCGACCCGGGCCGCCTTGTCGCCCAGCGATTCAAGCAGCCTGAACAGGCTTTCGTCACCTGGCCGCGGCAATCGTCGGTCGAAGAACATGGGCAGCGCGGCGAGGATGGCGCTTCCGTATGTGTCGTGCTGCTTCTGATCGACCGCGGCATTGCCGACGCGCACCGGCCCATCGCCATGATAGCCTTGAAGGTCGGCGGCGATCCACTCGTTCAGCGGCAAATTCGGAACCACGCCGTAGACCGGCTTGAGATCCTCCTCGGCGTTGGATGCGAGCGAGAGCGTGAAGCCGATGAAGTCCTCCATCGTCCGCGTCGCTCCGACGCGATTGAGCGCCTTCACGACGAAATAGGCATCGCGCAGCCAGCAATAACGATAGTCCCAGGTGCGGCCCGAGCCGGGCGCCTCCGGAATCGAGGTGGTGTGCGCGGCGATGATGCCGCCGGTTTCCTCGAAGTTGGACAGCTTGAGCGTGATGGCCGCGCGGATAATGGCTTCCTGCCATTCATAGGAGATGTAGAGGCGCCGCACCCAGCTGAGCCAGTAGGTTTTGGTTTCCTCCGCGAAGCGCTGGGCGGTCGATGCGAGATCGCCGGGAAACGCTTCGTCGTTTCCGAACACGAGATACATCGGCCGCGTCAGAACGAACGGCGTTTCGTTTTCGATCAGGGCGAGCGGCGCATCGGTGGTGACGCGGAGCGCGGTGCCGTCTTCCTCGAAGTAGCGAATGTGGTTGCTGCCCATCGAGTGCCGGGCCAGCGGCTTGCCGTAGGCGTGCGTCGGCCGGATGCGGATGGTGATCCGGGGCAGGCCCGCGACGGGCTCGATGATGCGAAACAACTGCGGCGGCCGGAATATGCGGCCGTACTGCCGGAAACGGGGCGCGAAGTCGGTGATGCGCACGGCATTGCCGTGCGTGTCGGTCAGGACGGTGGAGACAATCGCGGTGTTACGAACATAGTCCGACTGAAAGTCGGCCATGCCATCCAGCACGACATCGCTGAAGCCCTTTTCTTCGTTGCCCGCGAGCAGGCGCGAGAATACCGGGTCCGAGTCGAAGCGCGGGAAGCACCACCATACGAGTCGCGCGGTCGGATCGACAAGAGCCGCCGTGCGGCAGTTGCCGATGACGGCAAGATCGAGCCCATGATCGATCATTCAGCGATCGCTCGCTCGTCGTCCAGAAGACGGGCCAGCCAGGCCCTGACATTACAGGGCGCTTGAAAGTGCCCATCGACGCCCTGGGCGCGCCGTCCGACCGAGAACGACAGGCCGTCCATGTCCGGCATGATGGCGAAAACGGTTTCATCGGTCACGTCGTCGCCGATGAAGACAGGCCGCCGCCCCTTGAACGGCTCATGCGACATCAGTTCGGCCACTCCGGTCGCCTTGGTGAATCCCGAATGCTTGATCTCGCAGACGAACTTGCCCGGCAGCACCTCTATGGGCGCGTTCGGCAACTCGGCGCGTATGGCCGATACCCGGTCATAGATCGCAAGCTCGACGTCGGGCGCCTTTCTGAAGTGCAGCGCCAGCGAATACCCCTTGTTTTCGACCAGGATGCCGGGATGCAGGTCGGAGATGGCCGCGAAACGCCGCATCAGATCCGGATTCATCGGCGGCGCATGGGCAGCCACGGCCTCGCTTTCAACCGAGATCCGCATCTCCGCACCGTGGCCACCGACCGCGGGAAACAGCGTCGGCGCGAAGATCCGGTCGATATCGCGGAGCGATCGGCCGCTGACCAGCGCCAGCGCGCCGCCGGTCCGCGACAACAGCCTCGGCAGCGACGAAGCGAGCCTTGGCGGCACGCGAACCTCGCTCGGCGACGGCGCGAGATCGAGCAGCGTGCCGTCGATATCGAGCAGCAGCGCGGACGTCCCGAGCGGCAGCGTGCGAGGCTCAACGTCGTCGGCCACTGAAGCGGTTTTGTTCGGCACGGTTCCTGTTACACCCTGATTCATCGTGACTCCACAGCGGCGAGCGGCGACGCTACCGATTCCAGCGGTCGCCGCTCGGCGGCGATTCCGAATCGCCAGCCGATCAGCGCGGCCGCGACCATTAACGCCGATCCGAAACAATATCCGATGAATACGCTGTCACGCGAGCCGCTGTCGATCAAGGCGCCGAACAGCGCGGGGCCGGCGACGCCCCCGATTGCGGTCCCCACACAATAGAACACCGCGATCGCCAGTGCCCGCACTTCAAGCGGAAAGGTCTCGCTCACGGTCAGGTAAGCCGCGCTGGCCGCCGGCGAGGCAAAGAAAAAGATCACCATCCAAGCAATCATCTGGGTCTGCGCGGTCAGAACGCCGGCGGCGAAGAGATAGCCTGTTATGGCGAGCAGGATGCCGGAGATCCCGTAGGTGAACGCGATCATCGCGCGGCGTCCGACCGTATCGAACAGCCGGCCGAGCAGCAACGGCCCGAGAAAATTGCTCGCCGCGAACGGCAGGAGGTACCAGCCGATCTGATCCGCCGGAATGTTGAAGAAGGTCGACAGCACCAGCGCATAGGTAAAGAAGATCGCGTTGTAGAAGAACGCCTGCGCTGTCATCAGCGCGAGGCCGACCAGCGAGCGTTTCCGATATACTTTAAACAGCGTCCTGGCTACCTCGCGCAGCGGTGTGTGGCTGCGCATCCGAAGCTCAATCACCGGCCAGACCCCGCCGGCAGGCTCATCCGGATCGCGAACCGCCCTCCGTTCGATGCCGGCGACGATGCGCGCCGCTTCCTCCGGCCGGCCATGAACCATCAGCCAGCGGGGGCTTTCCGGAATCCAGAGCCGCATCACAAACACCACAAGTCCGAGAACCGCGCCAGTGAGAAATGCAAGCCGCCAGCCCAATTCGGGATCGATGACTTGTGGATCGAGCAGGACGATCGAACCCGCCGCGCCCAGGGCCGCGCCGATCCAGAAACTGCCATTTATGGTCAGATCGGTCCAGCCGCGATACCGCGCCGGCACCAATTCCTGGATCGTCGAGTTGATCGCGGTATATTCGCCCCCGATGCCTGCGCCCGTGAAAAACCGGAACAGCGCGAAGCTGGCGAGATCCCAGGACAGCGCCGTCGCCGCGGTCGCGACCAGATAAAGTGTCAACGTGGCGAAGAAAAGCTTCTTGCGTCCGATGCGGTCCGTCAGCCAGCCGAAACCCAGCGCGCCGAGCACGGCCCCGATCAGATAGGCGCTGCCGGCGATGCCGATATCGAGATTGCTGAATTGAAGCGTGGGACTGTCCTTGAGCGCGCCGGACAGCGCGCCTGCCAGCGTCACCTCCAGCCCGTCCAGTATCCAGGTGATCCCGAGAGCCGTTACGACCCGTGTATGGAACGGGCTCCAGCGGAGACTATCGAGACGGGCGGGAATATCTGTCTCGACGATCCGGTCGTTCCGTTCCTGCAATGATCACCTTATCAGTTGTCAAAACCGCGAATCGTCGGGCCACTCCCGGCCGTTCGCAGCGACGCTCACGGCTGGCTGGAATGCAGGGCACAAGGGACGCCGGGCGATCCCCACGGAATGCGTCAGGATGAAGATCTGCCTGAGGATCTGTTGGCGTTCGCTCCCGGCGGACCTGCGCCCCTGTCAGTTTGACCAGCAAACGCGCAACTCCGCTCCCCGGTTCCGTCCCGCAACGCCCGCCGGTTCATGGGTAACGTCATCCTGGGCTGTGGTATTTTGAACAAACTTCCCCCGAGCGACGTCAAATCGGGGGGGTGGGCAATACTTTAAACCCGCCTTTGTGATGCCGGTCACGGTAATGATGTCGCAGGTCATGCATAGAGAATGCTACGCTGACGACCCATCGCGTGGCGGACTTATAGAGATACAGGGAGATAATCATGTTGATTCAGAGGATTTCCGGGAAAAGCCTCGGAGCAGCCATTCTGGCGGCCAGCCTGATGGCGATCGCGGCGCCGCAGGGCGTCTCGGCGGACGACCTTTCCGCCCAGCAGATCATCGACGGGCTGAAAGTCTCGAAAACGCGAAGCCTGAGCGCGTCACCGCGGCCGACGCTCGATCCGAACGACCTCAACTTCGTCCAGAAGGTCCGCGGCAAGACACGCTCGCTGTCCATGGGCGACCGCAGTCAACTGGCGGAGATTGCCGCGAAGCGCCCGAAGATCGATCTGGACATCAATTTCGATTTCGATTCCGCCGCCGTGACCCCGCGCACTGAACCGCAGTTGCACAGCCTTGGGAAGGCGCTGACCAGCGACGAACTGGCAGGCTCCGTCATCATGCTCGGCGGGCACACCGACGGCAAGGGATCCGACGCCTACAATCAAAACCTCTCCGAACGCCGGGCTGAAGCCGTGAAGCGCTTCCTTGTCGAGACGTACAAGATTCCGGCGGCGAATCTGGTCGCGGCCGGATACGGAAAAGAAGGATACAAAAATCCTGCAGACCCGTTCGCTGCTGAAAACCGTCGCGTCGAGGTCGTCAACATGGCCACCAAGGACCAGGCCGCGAATAGCCAGTGAATGCACCGCAGACAGGCGCACCGGAGCCGTCCCGTGCGCCTCCGCCATCGAATGCAGATGCTTCCCGCGCGGTGGATCGCGGGTGGCCCGCTCTGGCGCCATTGACAGGGGCTGCGCCGCCTGTTTGAAAATACCGATCGCGTAAGATAGGGGTCGCCACGGCGCAGGCTGAACGGCGTCCGCCTTGGGACTGTTGCCTTGGGACTGTCGTCGCATGAACATTCGGGTCGCGGTGCTGGCGGTATTGACGCTGACGATGGCGCTCGCGATGGGGCCGGCCGCATCAGCCGCGACGGACGGCAGCGCGCGGGTCGCGCTCGTGATCGGCAACGCCGTCTATCCGGACAGTGAAGCGCCGCTCAAGGAGCCGATCAACGATGCCCGCGATGTCGCCGCCGAACTCAAGCGCAACGGGTTCGACGTCGAAACCGGAGAAAATATGACCGGCGACGCCATGCGCCTCGCGCTCAAGCGTCTGTACACCCGCATCAAGCCCGGCAGCGTCGCGCTGATCTTCTTCAGCGGATACGGCATCCAGTCCGGACGCCAGAGCTATCTGATCCCGGTCGACGCACAGCTGTGGACCGAAGCGGATGTGCGCCGCGACGGCTTCAGCCTCGAGACCATTCTGGGCGAGATCAACAATCGCGGCGCGGGAGTCAAGATCGCGCTGCTCGACGCCTCCCGCCGCAATCCGTTCGAGCGCCGTTTTCGCAGCTTTTCGGCCGGTCTGGCTCCGGTGATCGCGCCGAGCGGATCGCTGGTGATGTATTCCGCCGCGCTCAGTTCGGTGGTGGGTGACGTGAGCGCCGATCACAGCCTGTTCGTAAGCGAGTTGCTGAAGGAGATCCGGGTCCCCGGCCTGACAGCCGAGCAAACGCTGAATCGCACCCGCGTCGGCGTGACGCGCGCCTCGCGCGCCGAGCAGGTGCCGTGGATTTCATCATCACTGGCGGAGGATTTTTACTTTGTTCCGGGTCAGGGCGGCCAGGCTGACGCCGCTCTTATGCCATCAACGCCTCACCGTCCGCAGGCCCAGGCCCCATCCGCACCGGTTGCGCCGCCTCCGTCCGCATCTGCCCCGCCCGCATCCGACCCGGCGGCATCGGCTGCGCCCGCACCCGCGCCGGCCACTACGCCCGCCGAGTCGATGGCGCCACCACATACGCCCGCCCCATCACAGACGCCTGCCGTTGCGTCCGCGCCTTCGGAGCCCGCTCCCTCGCCGGCCCAGGTCCCGGAACCTGCGGCGGAGCCTCGGCCGCAAGCGCGGGATGACCACAAGACCGAACTTGCTCTGGCCGAGGACCCAACGATCAAATCGCTGACGGCCAGGATCGCCGCCAAGACAGACGACGCCAGCGCGCTGTATCGGCGTGGGCAGGTCTATGCCAGCAAAGGCGCTTACGCTCTCGCCATAAAGGACTTCGATGCGACGATCCGGCTGAATCCGAAGGATGTGGAAGCCTACAACAATCGCTGCTGGGTCCGGACCGTGATCGGCGAGTTACAGGCGGCGCGCCGAGATTGCGACGAGGCCCTCAGGCTGAGGCGGAATTTCGTGGACGCGCTGGACAGCCGCGGCCTGCTCAATCTGAAAAGCGGCGCGAACAAGAAAGCGATCGCGGACTTCGACGCGGCGCTCAAGATCAACCCCAGGCTGACCTCCTCGCTCTACGGACGGGGACTTGCCAGGCAGCGCAGCGGCGCCGTCGCGGAGGGCAGCCTGGACATCGCCAACGCCAAGGCAATGGATCCCGACATCGCGAAGGAGTTTGCCGGCTACGGCGTGCGTTGACGTCATGGACAATACTGCGTGATTTTCGACCGGTTTGTTTGCGATTGCGGATGCACCTCACAGGTCTCCGCATCGGAGCGCGGCGCGTTTCAATGTGAGAATTTCAGAGTGAGGCGACTTTCGGATACTTTTGGGCCGCGATGCGCGCGTAAGCTCGTCTCCGGCCTGCTTCTTGGCGTGGCGGTGGCGGCCCTTGGGGTGATGGGCCCTTCGCTCGCCGCCGATGACACCGAGCCGTCCGCCGGCGCCCTCGTAACCGTCGCCCGCGCCACCAATGCCTGCTTTTCCGAGATGGTTCGTGTGACCGGTTTTATTGTCGCGCGCCAGGAGGCGGTGGCCGGCCCCGACTCGGAAGGATCGCTTGTCACCGACGTGCTGGTCCGCGAGGGCGACACTGTCGCGCTGAATCAGGAACTCGCCCGGCTGACGCCTCCGCCCGGCGGCAAATCGGGATCGACCCTGCGCGCGCCCGCCGCCGGCCTTGTCACCCAGGTCCGCACCGCCGTCGGAGCGCCGGCCTCGCCGCAGGCCGGACCGATGTTTCGGATCGCCGTCAACAATGAGATCGAGCTGGACGCCGAGGTTCCTTCGATCCATGTGCTCAAGCTCAATCCAGGCGCGAGCGCGCGGGTCAGTCGTGAGGACGGCCCCGATCTGGTCGGGCGCGTCCGGCTGGTCTCGCCCGAGATCGATCGCAAGACCCAGATGGGCCATGTCCGGCTGTCCCTGAGCGCGGACCCGAGCTTGAGGATCGGCATGTTCGCCCGCGCCAGCATCGACGCCAAGCGCAGTTGCGGCGTGGCAATTCCCCGCTCCGCGATCGACCACCTGACGGTTCAGGTGGTGAAAGGAGATATCGTGGAGAAGCGGCGCGTCCGCATCGGATTGACCTCCGACACCGCCGTCGAAATCCTCGAAGGACTGAAAGCCGGAGAAACCGTCGTGGCCGACGCCGGCACCTCGCTGCATGACGGCGATCGGGTCAAGGCCATATTCACAGATGACCTCGATCGATCGCGAGTACATTGATGGCCTCCAATATTTCCGCCTGGTCGATCCGGAATCCGCTTCCGTCCGTCCTCTTCTCGATCATTCTGCTGATTCTGGGCTGGGTCAGCTTCACCAACCTCGCGATCACGCGGCTGCCGAGCGCGGATATCCCGGTGATCTCGGTGGCAGTCTCGCAGTTCGGCGCCGCGCCAGCCGAACTTGAAGCCCAGGTCACCAAGACCATCGAGGATGGCGTTTCGGGCGTCGAGGGCGTCCGGCATATCTCGTCCTCGATCACCGACGGGCTGTCGCTGACCACCATCCAGTTCGCGCTGGAGACCAACACCGATCGTGCGCTGAACGACGTCAAGGACGCCGTGACGCGGGTCCGCGCCAATCTCCCGCAGAACGTCAACGAACCGCTGATCCAGCGCGTCGACGTCATCGGATTGCCGATCGTCACCTATGCCGCGATTTCGCCCGGCAAAACGCCCGAACAATTGTCCTATTTCGTCGACGACGTGGTGAAGCGGACATTGCAGGGCGTGCGCGGCGTCGCCCAGGTCGAGCGCATCGGCGGCGTCGAGCGCGAAATCCTGGTGTCGCTCGACCCGGACCGGCTGCACGCCGTGGGGCTGACGGCGGTCGATGTCAGCCAGCGGCTGCGCGGCATCAACGTCGATGTCGCCGGCGGGCGGGCGGAGATCGGGCAGAACGATCAGGCGATCCGGACCCTTGCCGGCGCCAAGACCCTCAACGAACTGGCAGGCACGATGATTTCCCTGCCGGGCGGCAGTGAAATCCGGCTCGACGATCTCGGCACGGTGACCGATACCATCGCCGACCGCCGGACCTTCGCCCGCTTCAACGGCGAGCCGGTGGTCGCGCTTGGCATCAAACGCTCCAAGGGAGCGAGCGATGTCGTGGTGGCGGAGGCCGTGCAGGAGCGGATCAACGCGCTCAAGGAGCAATATCCCGAGGTCGATCTGAAGCTTATCGACACCTCCGTCGAGTTCACCAAAGGCAACTACGAGGCGGCGATCTCGACCCTGTTCGAAGGCGCGACCCTCGCCGTCATCATCGTTTTCCTGTTCCTGCGCGACATCCGCGCCACCATCATCGCCGCGATCTCGCTGCCGCTGTCGATTTTCCCCGCCTTCTGGGCGATGGACATTCTCGGCTTCTCGCTGAACCTGGTCAGCTTCCTGGCCATCACGCTCTCCACCGGCATCCTTGTCGACGACGCCATCGTCGAAATCGAGAACATCGTGCGCCACATGCGGATGGGCAAGTCGCCCTACCGCGCCGCGCTGGAAGCCGCCGACGAGATCGGCCTCGCCGTGATCGCGATCAGTCTCACCATCATCGCGATCTTCGCGCCGGCCAGTTTCATGTCGGGCATCGCGGGGCAGTTCTTCAAACAGTTCGGCATCACCGTGTCGGTACAGGTGTTCTTCTCGTTGCTGGCCGCGCGTTTGGTGACGCCCGTGCTCGCCGCTTACTTCATGAAGGACCATCCGCACGAGGCGCCGCCGCCGGGGCGCGTGCTACGCGCCTATACCCGGCTCGTGACCTGGTCGGTGCGGCATTACATCATCACCGTTCTGATCGGGTTTGCCGTCTTTGCCGCCTCGATCTGGAGCATCAAGCTGCTGCCGCAGGGCTTCCTGCCGGCGCAGGACACCGCGCGCTCGCTGCTGGCGATCGAGCTGCCGCCCGGATCACAGCTCGCCCATACCGAAAAGGTCACGGAAGGCATCGCGGCGCGATTGCGCAAACGGCCGGAGGTGACGAGCGTCTTCGTCGACGGCGGACGGGTGCCGCCCGGACTTCAGGAGGTGCGCCGCGCGTCCCTGATCATCAACTATACCCCCAAGCAGGACCGCGGCATCACCCAGCGCGAGCTTGAACTCCAGATCGGGCAGGATCTCGAAAGCGTTCCCGACGTTCGTTACTGGTTCCTCGACGAGAACGGCCTGCGCGCCGTCGCGCTGGTGGTGACCGGGCCCGACATCGGCATCGTCAGCAATGTCGCGAACGAACTGGCGACACAGATGAAACGCATTCCGCTGATCGCCAACGTCACGCCGGAGACATCGCTCGACCGTCCCGAACTGCGCATCCGGCCGCGGGCTGATCTGGCCGCGCGCCTTGGCGTTTCGACCGAGCAGCTCTCGCAAACCATCCGCGTGGCGACGATCGGCGACGTCGGTCCCGCGCTGGCGAAGTTCGACGCCGGCGACCGCCAGGTTCCGATCCGCGTGCAGTTGGAGGACGGCGCACGCGCCGACCTGAAGGTGCTGGAGCAGATGCGGGTGCCGATCGGCGGCGGACGCGGCCATGTCCCGCTTTCCGTCGTTGCCGACATCAGATTGGATCAAGGCCCCACCAGCATCAACCGCTACGACCGCGAGCGGCAGGCCACCGTCGCGGCCGACCTCGTCGGCACGGCCGCGCTCGGCGATGCGACCGACATGATCAACGATCTGCCGGTGATGAAGAGCTTGCCGAAGGGCGTGCGGGTCAATCCGTCGGGCGACGCCGAGAGCCTGAACGAACTGTCCGAGGGATTCGCGACGGCGATCACCGCCGGGCTGATGATGGTTTATGCGGTTCTGGTGCTGCTGTTCGGCACGTTCCTGCAACCGATCACCATCCTGTTCTCGCTGCCGCTCTCGATAGGCGGCGCGATCATGGCGCTGCTGCTCACCGGCAAGCAGCTCACGACTCCGGTCTGGATCGGCATCCTGATGCTGATGGGCATCGTCACCAAGAACGCCATCATGCTGGTGGAGTTCGCCATCGAATCGATCCGCGAAGGCCGCGCACGGGAAGAGGCGATGATCGACGCCGGCATGAAGCGCGCGCGCCCGATCGTCATGACCACCGTCGCGATGGTCGCAGGCATGATGCCGAGTGCGCTTGCATTCGGGGCCGGCGGTGAATTCCGTTCGCCGATGGCGCTCGCGGTGATCGGCGGCCTGTTGTTTTCGACGATACTGTCGCTGGTGTTCGTGCCCGCGATGTTCCTGCTGATGGACGATGTCGGCAAGTTCATCTGGCGCCACAGCAAACGGGTGTTGACCTCGGGCGCGGAGATCGCCCAGCCTGAAACGGCCGAACACAAAAAGCCAACGAGTGCCGTACCGCTTCCCGGCGCCGAGTAAGCGCTGGAGACTTTCACTGCTTCATGGAAGCGGTGAAGGACTCTAACCGGATTCCATCCTGGAGCGGGATGAGGAAAAGCGTGTAGCGGTTTTCCGCCCGCATCCCGCGTTTCAAAATATTGAGGATCTATCACGTTGATGGTTTGGATCGCTTCGATCCAAACCATCGTGATCTCGGGTCAAGCCCGAGGACATGCTTCGCTCGAAAATACTGTGGCTAAGCGTTGCGCGCCACGGCGTTCAGCCGGCTGATGTTCTTGAGCAGGATGCGGCCACGTTGAAGATCGAGAATGCCGTCCTTGCGCCATTGCTGGAGCTGGCGATTGACGCTTTCACGCGCCGCGCCGACGTAAACGCCGAGTTGCTCCTGCGAAATGTGAACCTCCGAGCCGTAATCATCGGCCAGCGCGCACAGCCGGCGCGCCATTCGAACCGGCAGCGGTTGCAGCACCGACTCCTCCATGCGCTCGCTGATCCAGCGGATGCGCTGGCATAGCAGTTCGATCAGGCGGATGGCGATCCGCGGCTCCCGCTCAAGGAACGCCAGAAGATCGCCCCGGCGCAGCACGAACAGTTCGGCCGGCTCGCCCGCCACCGCGTCAGCGGTGCGAGACTGACCGTCCAGCACCGCGATTTCGCCGAACAGGTCTCCCGGCCCCTGAAAGTTCAGGGTCAACCGGCCGCCGTCGGAATCACCGGTCTCGATGCGGACCTGACCGCGGCGAACGCCATAGAGCGCGTCACCGTCATCGCCCTTCTGAAACAGGACCTCGCCGGCATTGACCTGCACGGTGTGACAGAGCGCCGCCATGCGTTGCAGATCATCGGGCTCAAGATCCGAGAACAACGGATTCATCTTGAGAATAACCGCGAATTCCGACTGCCTGCTCATCGCCTTCATCCTGAGACCAACAGCCCGACGAGATCATCAGGCCCCTGGCCGGCGCGCCTGACCGGGTCTCGCCGACAGGCGCCGAACGCCACATTTTTCAATGTGCGCCCGATCGAAAATCGAGCAAAGTGTGTCATAGGCGCGTATTCCGCAAAAGTGGATACCGGTTTTGCGATCAGAGTACGCGCAAGTTAATGATTGAGGGCATTTTCTTCACGCTGACCGGATTCCACTTAGCCGGAAAATGCTCTGACGGTCGGCAACCCAAGGACGTGCTATTCCGAGATGGCAAAAGCATTGAAAATCGTGAGCGCCGTCGCAGCCAGCCTGGTCGCGGTCGTCCTCATGCTTCTCGTCACCGGAATCCCTTCCCGTTTCGTCACGTCGCTGGTGCAGGACCGGATCGAGCGCGACACCGGGTACCGGATTGCGATCAACGGCACGACCGGAATTGAGCTATGGCCCTCGCCCGGATTCGCGCTGCACCATGTGACGTTTGATCGTCCGGGGAGCGCCGCCACGGATGCTCAACTCGCCGTGGGGGAAGTCCGCGCGACGCTCGAGCTTGCGGGCCTGCTGTCGGGGACCTTGAAGATCTCGGAATTGACCATCGACCACCCCACGCTGCGGGCGCCGCTGCTTCGTGAACGCACCGGCGGTGGCGTGCCGTCCCGGCCGGATCGCTCCGAGGAGACAGCGGGAGACGATACGGCGTTCCCGATCGGAAGGGTGACGGTTTCCAACGGCGCGATCGTTTTCTTCGATCCGCAAACCGGGTGGGAGGACCGCATCGATGACGTGAACGCCAGCGTGAGGCTTGGCGCCGACCGGCGAATCAACATCACGGGCGACGCGCGTCCCGGCGGCCGATCGCTGACATTCGCCATCGCTGCGACCCCTCCCGCGGGTCCGCTCGGACGCCGGAATATCCCGACCGAGCTGACGCTTGAAGTTTCGGGCGCGCCGACCCGTCAACTGACCGCCAGGGCCGAGGTTCGGATCAACAGGCAGACGCTTCTTATCAATGGCCTGTCCGGATCGCTCGACGACGGCAAGTTCAACGGCTGGGCGTCGGTCGATCTTGCGAGCAAGCCGCTGGTGAAGGTCGATCTCGATTTTCAGAAGCTCGACCTGAGCGCAGCACCAAGCGAAGCTTCCGCGCCACGCTCGGGCGCGCAGCCCTCCAGCGAGCAGTCATGGAGCGACGCGCCGATCGATGTCGGCGGGCTCAACTATGTCGACGCGCAGGGGACGATTTCAGCCGCGGAACTGACGATCGGCGGGGCGCGCTTCGCGCCGGCCCAGGTCGAGGCCGCCCTCGCCAGAGGCGTCTTGAAGGCTTCCTTTCCGAACCTCGGCGTCTATGACGGGCGAGCCAATGGCAGCCTGTCGATCGACACGTCCACCGGCGACAGCCCTTCCTACGCGCTCAAGGCCGAGGTGACCGGTGTTCGCGCGCTGCCGCTGTTGTCGAGTCTCGCCGGTTTCGACAATGTCGACGGCAGGATGCGGGCGACAGCCGATGTCCGGGGCGCGGGCGCCAGCTTGCGCGCGGTCATGTCGAGCCTTGCGGGAACAGCTTCGATCGACGTCCGCGACGGGGCGATCCGCAATCTCAATATCGCGAAAATGATCCGCGCGTTGACGTCCGGCACCCTGTCGGGATGGCAGGAGCGTCCTGACCAGACCACCGACCTGTCGCAACTCAGCGCCACCGCGACCATCGTTAAAGGGCAAGCGACCACGAATGATCTGTATCTCGCCGGTCCGCTTGTGCGGATGACCGGCGCGGGCTCCGTCGATCTCGGCGCGAAGATGCTGGCGCTCCGGGTCGAGCCGAAGCTCGTCATGACAACCGAGGGCCAGGGAGGGCGCGCCGACCCGATCGGCCTTGGCATTCCGGTCGTCGTGCAGGGATCATGGAGCGAGCCGCGCATCTATCCTGATGTCGCGGGCATCCTCGATGACCCCGGCGCGGCCTATGCCAAGCTCAGGGAATGGGGACAGGGATTGTTCGGCAGCAGCGGGACCGGCAACTCCGGCACGTCCGTCCCCCATATCGGAGAGACCCTTGATACCTTGATCCGGCAAGGTCTCGGCGCGGGAGCCTATCCCGCTCCCGCGGAATCGCCTGCCGCGGGCAAGCCTCCTGAAGGACCGCCACGCCGGGAGGCGCCGTCCCCGGACAAGCCGCCGCCCATCGACGAGATCATGAAGCAGATGTTCGGGCGTTAGAGCGTTTTCAAGCGAAGTGGACACCGGTTCGCGTGAAGAAAACGCGTCAAATCAAAATCATAGAGCCTCGCTTCTGATTCCATCAGAAGCGGAAAGGCTCTAGATCATGATCCGATCAAGTTGAAGCGACCATGCCCCAAAATACTCTTCGCAATAGCGAGCCGGCTCTCAAGCCTTACCACATCGTCTGCCGGGCGCGCTCGAGCCAGGCTTTGTCATATTCCTCGCCGCCGACCCGATCCTTGCTCATCTCGGCGAGAATTTCACCGGGTGTCGGCAAGCTCTTGAGGTCAACGTGCCTCGAAGGATCCCAGAGGTGCGATCGGATGATCGCCCGCGCGCACTGGAAGTAGATCTCCTGAACCGTCATCACGATGACCGAACGGGGCGTTTTGCCTTCCACACCGAACGATGCGAGCAGTTCGGGGTCGGCCGACACCAGCGCGCGGCCGTTGACGCGCACGGTGGTGCCAGATCCCGGAATCAGAAACAGCAGCGCGGCCCTTGGATCGCGGATGAGATTACGCAGCGAATCGATGCGGTTATTGCCGCGCCGATCCGGCAATATCAGCGTCAGGTCGTCCTGAACGCGAACGAAGCCAGGCAGATCGCCACGCGGCGAGCAATCGAGCCCTTCCTCGCCGCAGGTCGCCAGTATCGCGAATGGAGAGCTTTCGATCAGCGCGCGATAGGCCGGCGTGATCCGATAGGCCACCTTGATCGTCGCGGCCTCGCCGGGCTGGCCATAAATGGCCTCGAGCTGCTCGACCGTCTCGATGGCGGTCACCACGATTTCATCTCCTTGCGTCGCATCTTCCGCCGTTGATGGCCCCGGACGGATTGTCAATCCTATACCAGCCCGGCGCACGTCTGTGGGAATCGTGCCCCCGAAGCCCGTCCAGAAGAATAAGGGGTCCGGGCCGCCCCGCTATTATACCACCCGCTGCATCGCCTTGCGCGCCAGGGCCAACCCCATCAGGACGAAGGCGGAGGTCACTTCCGGGCCACCCACCACGATGCGGGTCGGCGTTTTCATCTTGTTCCATTCGTAAGCCCTGAAGGGACTGCGCCGCCCGCCTTCGCCGGCGTGATTGACGATGCAGTTCAGCGCCGGCCACAAAGCCGCCCTGTCCGCGCCGAGATGGCCCAAGGCGATGAGCGCCAGCGCCGCGTCGAACACGTTCATCTCGGCGGAGATCAGCGTGTCCTGCACGTAGCCAAGGATGCGGCCGCGCATGTAGCTGAAACTGTCGTCGGGATCGATCGCCCGCCGGGCGGCGGAAGGCAGCATCGAAAATGCCGCGTAGCAGCGTCCGAAGTAGGCGCAGTAAAGCTCAGGCAGATAGTAGATATGGGACCTCGGATCGGTGAACGCGCCGCTCTCGACCAGACGTCTCTGGAAACGGATGATTCGTTGCACCGTTTGCAGGCGCTGCGGCGTCTGAAGGACACGCCACCGCGAGCAGTTGCGGAAGCTGACCTCGAGAACATCGAGATTGAGGGTGGGATCGAGATCGTTGCCGTAAGGGCGATCACCCGCGAGACTGTCGATCCAGGTGACGATGCCGCCGTCGTAATCGATGTTGTCGTTCAGCGGTACGGTCACGAGCGGCTCGTTGGCGCCGCCGCCGACCTGATAGCCGGCGTAGAAATCGAGCAACGGCTGATCGAGGATCGGATCGTTCGAGCCGGCCTGCGTCGCGGCCGAAAACGAACAGGCCGTGGTGTCGCAGTCCGGAACGTAAATGCCGAAGCCGAGGTTCTGCTTGATATGCGTGAAAAACCGGTTGAACCGCGGATGGGGATTGGGCGCCAGCGCCGTGATCACGCCGACCCGGCTCCCGTCCCGCGAGAAAACCTCCTCCCTGCTGGTTCTCAGGCAGAAATCGACCATTTCGCAGTTGGCACGACGGATCGCATCGGTTTCGGCGGGCGTGGCAAGACCGGTTTCGGCAAAACTCAACAGCGCTTCGGTGAAGAAAGCGTCGTAATAGGCCGAGCGATGGCGGATCTGCACCGGCTCCCACATCGGTTCGGCGACGCCGCGCCATGGCGGGTTGATCACCTCGCGCGCCGGCGATCGTGCGATGAAAACCCGTGCCAGGTTAAAGAGCAGCGTCGAATTCTTGTAGCCGCGCGCGTCGAGGCCGGTGAGGGCGACGAGAAAATCCCGGCCGCGCAGATCAGGATCGCCGATCAGGTTGAACGCCGCGAAGGTGGGGATGAACCCGTTGTTTCGGAACGATCGAAGCAGATGCGCGCCACACGTCCGGATCACCCGCTCGATATCAGCAAGGCCCGGCTCCATCCCCGAGCAGGTCGTCGCGCCGGGCCGGGGATGGTGCAAGGTCACCGTATCCAGCAACGCGGCCACCGGTCGGCCGATCGCGGCCCAGTCCGGCGTCTCTTCATCCCGCGCCTGCCGCAGCGCGTCCTGCAATTCCTGAAAACGGGTCGGATCCCGCAGTTCCGGCAGGCCGGCGCGCCGCAACAGCGGGCGCAGGGCCGGGTTCGCCAGCGCGGTTTTATAGAATTTGGCCAGATGGCCGTCGCCGCCCCGATGGCGCAACAGCACAGGATCGCACACCTCATAGAGCGTCGGGCCGTCCTTGCGGTTCGTCAGCGCGCGGTAGACAGCGCCGGCTAGATGGCGAGCAGTCATGATTTCTTTCCGCGCCATAGCGCATGTTAGTTCTTTCCGCCCGCGCTATCGCGCCTATTGTGGCGTCTCACTCAACGATTGGCCGGTCAAGCCGTTGAGACGCATACGATTATAGCGTTTTCGAGCAAAGGGGATACCGGTTCGCGTGAAGAAAACGCGCCAGAACAACAATCCAGGGCTTCGCTTCTGATCAACCGGAAGCGATGAAGGCTCCGCGCGAAAGGCCAATGTGATAGTCACCGCGCCAGACCTGAGCCTACCGTGGGCTCGCCGGCGCTACTCCCTCTCCACAATTTCGCACTTCTTTCGGCGACCGCCCCGGTTCCCGTGCATACGCTTAACCAATTGTGTTACCGATAAATAAAGGTTTCATGTTGCTCATTGGGCCATCAGCGGTGCAAAATCGTCTTTATGCTGCGGCGCCGCAAAACCAGCGCATTTGACCGCGACAAGCGGGCGCTCTCTCAAACCAAACGGACGGTGGCGCGGCTCCTGTCGCGCTCTCGAACCGGACCAGGAATCGATCAGGATGACGTTGGGTCAGTTTCGCGTTTCCCACCGGTCGGTCATGTTAGCCGCTGTCCTCGTCGGGATGGTCTCGCTGGCGATCGGGGCCCATGCGGCCCTCAACAAGCGCAGCCTGGAGGTCGCGAAGGCCCTGGAAGCCGAGGACACGACCGGCAGCATCGCGGTCAAGCGCGCGCGGGTCGCGCTGGTCATCGGCAATGGGCACTATCCCGATGCAAACCAGCCGTTGAGGCAGTCCATCAATGATGCTCGGGCATTCGCAGCGGTTCTGCGGCGCGACGGCTTTGACGTCATCATGGTCGAGGACGCCGACAAGGAGGATATGCATCGCGCGGTCCGCCGGCTTCAAGCGAAGATCGGTCCGGATACGACGGCGCTGCTGTTCTTCAGCGGTTTCGGCATTCAGTCGGGCCGCGAGAGCTACATGATCCCGGTCGACGCGCGGATCTGGAGGGAATCCGACGTTCGGCGCGACGGGCTCTCCATCGAAACCGTCCTCCGCGCGATGAAGGAGCACGCCGCCAAGGTCAAGCTCGCCGTGATCGACGCCTCGCGGCGCAACCCGTATGAGCGGCGCTTTCGCTCCTACTCACACGGTCTTGCGCCGATCAACGTACCGGATAACGCGCTGATCCTGTCATCGGCGACGCCGGGACGGGTCGTCGATGAGTCAGGCGGACAATACAGCCCGTTGATGGTTGAACTGCTCAAGAGTTTCGGTCAGCCGGACAGGGATGCCGAAACGGTTTTCAGCAGGACGCGCGCGGCGGTTTCGCGGGCGAGCGAAGGGAAGCAGGTCCCGACCGTGTCGTCCTCGCTGGTTCAGGATGTGCCGTTCAAGCCTGATACGGCAGCGGCCTCCCGCAAGGACACGGCGGCTATCGATTAGAGCATTTTCCGGCGAAGTGGATGACCTGTTCGCCGCAAGAAAATGCGACCAGACAACCATTTCTAGAGCATGGTCCGATTCAGCTTGATCGGATCATGCTCTAAAGCATGATCCCGACCCGAAGGACCGCGCCAGCGCGAAGTGGGAACCGTTTCCACTTCGCTTGAAAACGCTCTAGGCCGGATCGACATTCACGGCAGCCAGATCAGGGCTGCGGCCAGGTGAACGAAGCCCGTGAAGTGAACGGTTCGCCTGTCGTAGCGGGTGGCGAAACGGCGGAAGTGCTTGAGACGGTTGAAGCAGCGCTCGATGCGGTTGCGGTGCTTGTAGAGACCGGCGTCATGCGGGATGATGATTTTGCGCGTCCTGTTTGAGGGGATCACCGCTTCGGCGCCCATGCCGGCGATGAGTGCACGCAAGGCGTTGCTGTCATAAGCCTTGTCGGCCAGCACGGCGTCCCCGGCCTGGGCTTCGAGCAGCGCGGGGGCTTGTGTGATGTCTCCGACCTGCCCGGCGGTGACGATGAAACGCAAGGGTCGGCCCAGCGCATCGGCGAGCATGTGGACCTTGGTGGTCAGTCCACCTCGGGAACGCCCCAGCGCCTGATCCTTGGCCCCCCTTTTCCGGTAGCCGCCTGCTGATGGGCTCGAACGATGGTTGAGTCGAGCATCAGATACTGGTTGTCGCGATCGGCTGTCAGGGTGGAGAACACCCGTTCCCACACACCGGCATGGCACCACCTGCTGAACCGCCGATGCACCGTCTTCCAGCGACCATAGCGCTCCGGCAGGTCACACCAGTGCGCGCCGGATCGCAGCACCCACAGGCAGCCGTTCACAAACAACCGATTATCCGATCCCGTCCGTCCCGGATCAGAGGCCTTGCCTGGCAGCAACGGTGCAATCTTCGCCCACTGATGATCGCTCAGCTCATACCGCTTGATCCCCATCGTGCAGCTCCGTGTCAGAATCACGGAACCCTATGAATCAGCGATCAGACCGCCTGGGAATCCTGAATGTCGATCCGACCTAACGGGCCGCGCTCTCTTCCAGGGCGATCGGCCTGACCGGATCGCCTTCGCGCAGCAAGGCGCCGGCACGCGCCACCACGACGTCGCCTTCCGACAGCCCCTCCCGGATCTCAACCTGTCCTCCTGACAGCAATCCGACCTCGACGTGCCGCGTTTCAACCCGCTGGCGCCGGACCACCTGAACCACCGCGCCCGCGCTCCCATACAGGATCGCCGTCAACGGCACCGCGATGCCGCAGCTTTCGCCGGTCTTGATGATGGCGCGGCCAAACGCATTGACCAACAGGTGCTTGCTGGGATCGACGGAGATGAAGACCTGCCCGAGCTGGCTGTTCGGTTCGACCGTCGGCGCGATCAGCCGGACCTTGCCGTCCATTTCATCGGCCCCGACCGCCATGACTTTAGCGGCCTGACCGACCGCGAGTTTCGCCAGATCGCCGCTCGGCACCTGCCCCACCAGATCGAACTCGTTGCCGGTGACGATACTGAACAGCGCCTCGCCCTTGCCCGACGCCACCGCTCCGATCCCGGCGGACGAGCGGCTGACCAACCCGGCCACCGGGGACGAAATCTGGGTCGTTCCGCCTTCGGGGCGCGTCAGTCGGGCAAGCGCCTGCCCGGCGGTCACGCTCTGTCCCGGCTCCGCGAGGATCTCGGCGACCTTCAAGCCCGGCCGCTCCGGCCGCACCGCCGTCTCGTTCCTCGGGATCAGTATCCCCGTGACCTGAACGCTCGCCGAGAAGCAGAACCTTGTGGCTTTCAGGACGCTGACAGCGGCGGCGTTCGGGATATCCTGTTCGTCCGCCAACACCCCCGCAGGAGCGACGAGGGCTGTCACCCATACAGCGGCGAGCGCGAGACCCCGCGTTGCAATGTGGCGACCTCCCAGCAATTTCGTGGACATTGACAACACTCTTTCCGGGAAGATCGCGGCGAGAACGCGATCCGCTTCGCTTGAGAACGCTATAGTCAAGCCCGAACCGCGTTTCAACAACCGGCACGATCGAACGCTTCACAAGGATTAAAGCAAGGATGGTTCATGCCGTGCGGCCCGCGGCGGAGCGGACGGACCCGCCCTCGGCGGGATCGCGCCAGCGATGAATCTCAACCGCCACAATCGGATGGTGAAAGCCTTTCAGGACCATCGGCGCCAGTTCAGCCGCCTCGACGAGGTGTTCGACCATGCCATAGGCGCGCTGATTGACCACGATCTGGCCCGCTTTGGCTTCATCGCAAAGGCGCGAGGCGAGATTGGTCACGCTGCCGATCGCCGCATATTCAAGCCGGCGCTCGAACCCGACCTGGCCCAGCGTGGCGTAGCCGACGGCGATCCCGACGCTGAAGCCGAGACTGTGACCGCGGCTTCGCCATTTCTGCGACAGCAAGCCGATGGCATCGCGCATTTCGACCGCCATCCTGATGGCGCGGGGGGTGTGATCCGGAACCGGAACCGGAGCGTTGAACAGGACCATCACGCCGTCGCCCGCGTAGCGGTCCAGCGTGCCTTCATACTTGAAGATCAGTTCACCGAGCGCCGCGTGATATTCCCGCAGCACGTTCATCGCTTCTTCCGGTTCCGAGCTTTCGGTGAAGGCCGTGAAACCGCGCAGATCGCAGAACACCACCGTCACTTCGCCGCGATGGCTGTCGAGCAGCGAATTCTGTCCATCGGACGAGGCGACGATCTGCGCGACCTGTGGCGCGAGGAAGCGTTCCAGCCTGCGGATCCGTTCGATCTCGCCGAGTTGCGCCTCGACCCGCTCCTCAAGCGACCTGTTCCAGTTGAGCAGCCGATAGGTCTGCTCCTGGAGCTTGTCGGCCTGTTGCTGGACCACGCCGTGCGCAATGGCAAGCTCCTTACCCTTTCGATCGACCTCATGAAACAGCCTGGCATTGCGCATCGCCGATGCCGCCTGATGGGCGAACGTCTGCATCAGTCCGACCAGGTTCGGCGAGAACGCGCCCGCGCTCCGTCGCAGCATGATGAGCGAGCCAAGGACGCCCTGCTGGTCCACGAGCGGGACCACCAGAACGGAACGGAAGCCGGCCGAGGCGGCGACCTCGTTGAGCGGATTCGCCTCGGCCGATGCAAGATCCTCAATCGCGATCGACTGGCCGTTCGCCGCGGCCGCGCCCAACAAGCTGTCGTCCGAACCGATGACGAGGTGGTCGCCGGGCGCCGATTTCTCGATGCCGCTGGCCTGGACAAGATCGAAACGCCGGCTACCGGCATCGAAACCGTAGATCAGCACGGCGTCCGCTTTCGTGATCTCCAGGGCACGGGCGGCGACGGTCGAGAGAACCGCCTCGAGATCCAGCGACGATACGACGGCGCGGCCGACTTCCTCGAGCACCTTGAGTTCGTTCACGGACTGCGCCAGATCGCGCGTGCGTTCCTTGACCTTCAGCTCGAGGTCCGAATAGGTCTCCTGAAGCTGCCCGGCCATGCTGTTGAACCGCTCCGCGAGCTGCTCAAGCTCGTCGCCAGTCTTGATGTCGATGCGGTGCCCGAAGTCGCCGGCGCCGAGGCGCCGCGCGCCCCCGCTGAGCGCCTGGATCGGGACCAGCATCCGGCGCGCCAGCAGCATGCCGGCGATGATCGCGACCACGAGTCCGAACGCGACAAGGATTCCGATGCGTATCAGGAGATCGAGGATCGGCGCGAAAGCGAGACTTGCGGGTTGTTCAAGCACCACAAACCAGCGAAGCGTGGAGACCGGGCTCGATGCAGTCAGCACCGCCTGACCTTGATTGTTCGTGCCCGATGCCGAAGACCCGTGTCCGGCATTCAGCAAGGACGCGACCTGCGGCCGTGAAGAAAGATTCTCGCCGGGATGTGTTGTCTTGTCGGACGAGGCGAGCAGGATGCCGCTCGCGTCCACGACGTAGGCAGAGCCCGCCTTGCCGCCCTGCGCATCGTCGACATATCCGGACAGAAAGCGAAGATCGACTTCCGCCACCGATGCGCCCGCGTCCCGTCCCGCATGAGCGACGGCGATCGACATGAATGGCCGTCGATCGCGGAAGAACACCGGCGCGTATGTCACGCCCTGCGCTATGGTCCGGGTGAACCTCGCGTCGCGGGAGAAATCAGCCCCGCTGCCGACCAGAACGGAGCGGCGAGACAGACGGAGTTGCTCGCGGCCCGATCCGTCGAGCTGAAAGATACGATCGACGGCCGGGACCTGGTTCAGTAGTTCGGCGTAATCGGCGCGTCGTTGCTCGACTGTGACGACGCTGGCGCGCGTGACCCAGCTGACCTGACGCTCCAGATCCACCATCGCCTGCGAGATGCGGTGCGCCGCCGCATCGGCCTTCTCCGACATCGCCTGAACAAGCGCGGTTTTGGTCTGATTGTAGCTGATCCAGATCTCGAGCGCGCCGTTGACGGCGAGGACGAACAGCACCAGGCCGACAAGCGACATGACGTACTTGACGAAAAGCCCCCTGCGAGGTGACCGGCTGTTGTTCTCTGCCTCGTTCATCCATGTCTCCGCTCGGCGGCCGCGGTCGACGGCCTCGCCGATGGCACCCTTTAGATCACGCTCACGATCCCGATCGAATACGCCCAAAAAAAGATGATCGATTTCAATGTCTTGAGCCGAAAGATGTGGACGAAAGCGCTCCCCCTCTCCTCGTTACCCTCCATCCCCCTCTCCCGCGGGGCTGGAGCCGTCCCTCGCCCTTCGCGGCGACCGGTGATCCTTAGCACAGTTCCGCCGTGCCGCGGCGAGCCGGAATCACGCTCCGGCGGGTCCGACGATGCGTTCCGCCTCCTTGCGGGAGAGCGCGAACTTCTTGCGAACAGCGTCTGGAGCATTTCCGGCAAAGCGGATTCCGCTTCGCCGCGAGAAAATGCGGCCAGTCGCTAGAGAATGTTCGAGCATGATCTTTTCCGAAAGCCGGTTTCCACTTTGCGCTGGCGCGGCCCTTCGGGTCGGGATCCTGCTCCAGCTTCCGCATGATCCGATTCAACTTGGATCATGCCCAAAGAAAAACCCCGCCGAAGCGGGGTTGTGATTCAGGCTATAGCGCGATCAAGCGAAGCGTGTCCTCGGAGTCGATCCGGGACGAGCGCGGTCCGCCGAAAGAAAACGTCTCAGAACAACACTCAAGAGCTTCGCTTCTGATTCAATCAGAAGCGAGCGCGATCTTAGTGCTTGACGCCGACGTGAGCGTCGCCCTTCAGCGCCTTCTCCTCGACGCCGAGTGTTTCACAGATCGCCTTCAGGCGTGAAGGATCCGGAAACCGGATTCCGCGCATGTAGAGCGAGATATCGCAGCGGCGGAAATCATGGGGGCCGCGAAACCGCTTCGATGCTTCGCGGGCGAACTCCACATCGGTCCAATGCTTGTCGGCGACAAGTTTCGCAAGGCGATTTCCGAACTCTACCTTATCGGCATCTGTCATCATTTTCTTTTCTTCCTGACTTCCCTTTCCCCATGCATCGATCATCCGGACAGACAATCGCCCGAACGACGAGTCATGACGCAAGCCGCCAGCCTTCCAGCGAGTTTCCTTCCGTCAAAGGGAATGTATATCTTACAATACATCGCCTGATTGACTTCCCACGCTCGCTTCAGGGCACCCCTGCGCATTACGCATGCAAAGTGTCAACTCGTCGACTTATGGATCGGATGAATGATGAAGTGATCGCCAGAGTCTTTGTGTCTTGACGCGTCTTCTTCACGCGAACCGGATTCCGCTTCGCAACGCTATGGCGCGAGCTCTTCAACGTAAAGCTCTTGACTTAACCGTCTTCGTCTCCGTTTCGGATGCAATGAACTCACGAGCTTCGAAAGACCGCAAGCCGCTGTCGCCCGGCGACGATGTTCATGCGCTGTTGCAAGCGGTCAGGATTGCGCCTTCAGGCCCCGTCGACCGGCTGGCCGTCAATGGAGCGTCGGATCACCTGGCGAACCTTCGCGTTGGACAGGAACAGGTCGTGGTTGATAATGCCCCATCCCTGCGCCGAGGCGTCGATGACGCGCAGCCCAAGCCGCTCAAGCTTGGCTTTTTCGGCGGCGCCGACGCGCGTGACGCCGCCGGCCAGGAAACCGGAGAGGGCCAATGCGCGATCGTTGGTCGCGGTGACGACCGTGATCTTCCTGGCGAGCGGACCGACGCGCGCAACCGAGGAGGTGAAGACATCGATGTCGATGTCGGGCGAGGCGAAAATGACGGCCCCGATGCGATCGCCTGCCGCCGGCTGCCGCGCGCAGATCTGGCGCAGCGCCTCCATCGTCAGCATGGTGCCGACCGAATGCGCGACGATGTGGATGCGGCCGGTGATCGGGCTCGCCATCAGACCGGTCACGACCTGATCAAGCGCGTCGCGCGACCACATCGCGCTCTCCCGGTCGTAGACGTAGTCGAGCAGGCTCGCCCTCGACGGCCAGGAGAACACCATGGTCTCGCCGCGAAAGCGGATGCCTTCGGAGATCCGGGCGGCGTCGAGCGCCGCGCTTTCAAAGGTCTGGTTGAAGCCGTGAACGTAGATCAGCACGTCACGGGTTCCGCCCGGCTCGGCATAGAGGTCGCCGATCTGGCTGGTCGGCTCGATCGCGTCCAGACGCCAGTCGCCGAGCCCGACGGCGCTGAGTGAGAATCGTCCCTCGCCTGGCGGTGTGAGCCTGGCGCGTGCGACGTGCAGCCGCCCGGCTCGCTCGGACCCATACCAGGGCTTGGCGCGCGCGCCGTCCACGGGCTTGCGTGTGGTGGCGACCAGAAGCGTCGGATTGGCGGTGAGTTCGGCGGCATCGAAGCTCGCCCCGCCGGAGGAGAGAGCCGCGCTGGTGCAGCCGCCGACGGACGCGCCGAGAGTCAATGTACAGGCCGCGCCCGCGAACGCGCGCAACACGGCGCGGCGGCAGGCGAGTGGCGGCTGGTGAATGTGATGCGGCAATGTGCAGGTGTCCCCACGATGGGAGCGTGGTGCACGGCAATCGCGGCGAGAATGCGGACATGAGGGAACCGCGGCGAGCGGCCGCTGGTTCCCCGAGAGATCGTTGAGCACCTGTGCTGGCGGGTTTATCGCAGGCTTATCGTGGATGGCCGGAGACGCGGGTCCATCTTTTGGAAGAAGTATGGATTGCCGGATCAAGTCCGGCAATGACGGCGAGCTACCAGCGATAGCTCACCCTGCCGAGCACGGTGCGCACGCGCCCGACGTTGCATTGATCGATAAAGAAACATGCCGCGACATACTGCGTGTCAAACAGGTTGGTTGCGTTGACGGAGAAACGCCAGTTGTCGATGTCGTAGCGGATCATCGCATCCACCACCGTATAGGCCGGTGCATAGAACGTGTTGAGAGCGTCGCCGACGCTGGCCGAGACATAGTGTATGCCGCCGCCGAAGCCGAGGCCGTTTAGCGCACCCTCGCGGATGGTGTAGTCGGCCCAGAGCGAGGCGAGATGCGGCGGCGATCGAAACGGTCGCTTGCCGAGGTCGGCGCCGTTACTCCTGGTGACCCGCGCGTCGTTATAGGCATAGGCCGCGGTCAGGTTGAGATTGCTGGTCAGACTGGCGACCGCTTCGAACTCGAAGCCACGTGAGGTGACCTCGCCGATCTGGATTGAAAAACCCGGATGCGCCGGGTCTATCGTCGTTACATTCTGACGCCGAAGATCGTAAACAGCGGCGGTCATCCGCAAGTTCGTGTCCTTTGGCTGGAACTTGATACCGGCCTCGTGCTGTATACCGGTGGTCGGCTTGAACGGTGTCCCGTCGAACGTCGTTCCGGACGTGGGCACGAAGGACTCGGAGTAGCTGATGTAAGGGACCATGCCGCTGTCGAACTCGTAGCCGAGCCCGGCCCGCTTGGTGAAAGCGCTACTGTTCTGATTGTTGACTGCGTTATTAAAAATGCCAACGGTTCTGGTGTCCACCCAGTCGTGGCGACCGCCGAGAGTCAGGATCCATCTCTCGAGCTTGATCTGATCCTGAAGGTAGATACCGGTGAGATTTTGGGTTTGCACAGAACCAAAATTGTCAGCCGGCATGAAAACAGGCGACCCGTAGACGGGAGCAAAGACATCGATCGGACCGACGACGCCGTCCCATGTGCCTTGCTGGGTGCTTTTGCGCATTCGATAGTCAACACCGAACAGCACGGTGTGGTGCAGCACGCCGGTGGTCGCTTTCAACTCGGCGTGGTTGTCGACCGCGAACGTGTCCCAACCATAGCGGACTCTGGAAGCACTACGGTCAAGCGTGCGCAAATCGGCCTGCAGGCCCACCGGCGCGACGTCACGATAATCCCAAATCTCATGCGAGTATTGAAGATTTTGCCTGAAGACGAGGCTGTCGGTGGCGCGATGCTGAAAATTGTACCCGATGGCGGTCGTCTCCGTGTTGCTGTAGTCGAAGGCAGGCTCTCCGATGTAACGTGTGATCGGGATTCGCCCGTTCGGATTCGGCAGCGCCGTACCCCGCGCAGGAAGGCCATAGTTCCATTTGCTGTCGTCTCTTTGATGCATGGCGAAAGCGTTAAGCTCGGTCACGTCCGTCGGACGCCACGTCACGGCGCCTGAAAGAAGCGCGCGCCGGTCATTCGAAAAGTCGATGCCGTTGCCGCCTTCGCGCATCAGGCCGGTGAAGCGATAGAGCAGCGATCTGTCCTCCGTCACCGGGCCGCCGAAGTCGAAACCGCCACCCCTCTGACCGAAGCTCCCGCCCTGAAGCCTTACTTCGTGAAAGGGTCGTTCAGTCGGACGCTTGGTGACGAGACCGATTACACCGCCCGGTTCATTCTGCCCATAGAGAACCGAGGCAGGCCCGCGCATCACCTCGACGCGCTCCAGCGCGTAGGGATCAATGTCGCCGACGTTGATGGAGCGCAGCCCGTTTAAGTAGAGCGATCCTGACGTCGGGCTAGCATTGAAACCACGGATCTGGGCACCGGTAGAATTGAACTGATTTCCGTTGCTCCCGGCAAGAACGCCCGGCGTATAGTTGAGCGTCTCGTTCACGGACTGAGCTTGCCGGGTTTGCATCTGGTCTTGCGTCACCACCGAAATCGACTGCGGCACCTCGATGATCGGCGTATCGGTTTTAGTAGCGGTGGCGCTGCGGCTGGCGACAAAACCGTTCACCGGACCCCAGGCGGTCTCGCCCTGCACATCGATCGTATCGAGCGAGATCGAGCCTGATGGAGCCGCGCCGATACCGCCGCCCGCATTCGGCCGCTGGATTGCAACGGTTGAGGCATTGGTAAAACGGTAGCTGAGACCCGTTCCCGCCAGAAGGCGGGTCAGCGCCTGATGGGGCGTGAGATTGCCGGCTACGCCGGGCGACCCGACGCCGCGCCCGATGCCGCCGTCGCCGACGACATCGATGCCGGTGACACGGGAGAAAGCCGAGATCGCGCCGGCGAGCGGCTGGGGAGGAATGGAGAAGCTATAACTTGCACTACGCGCCGCCGGGGCCGCGACAGGCGCGCTCGATCCCGGCGTCTGCGCGTTCGCGACGCCGACCATGCCTGTCGTCAGGACCGTCGATAGAAGCAGAACAATCGCGCACCCGTTCGAGGCGTCAGCCCATGCTTCCGTGACCAGCCTTCTCTCCGCCCCGCTTCTCATACCCTTTAAGCCCCCATACACAGGCCCCGGCAGAGACGCCGGAGCGCGGTTACAGAGTCAGACAATCGGGGCTCCGGAATTTTGCGACATGACGTGAAAAAAATCAGCCGGCCGGAAACAACAGCGTCAGGTATGGCGTGGCGGCCACAATCCGGATCGGCACCTCCTCGGCGAGTTGCGCCACGATCGTCTCGGTGCGGTTGAGGTTGACGATGAGCGTAATGGGGCGCTGCGCGAGCGAGGTGCTCATGACGACAATGCGCCCCGAGCGCCAGCGGTTGAGCGCCTGCACGGCCTGTCCGAGGGGCGCCTGCGTGAACACCAGCCGTCCCTCCCGCCACGCGAGTTCGGTGCCGGTTTCCGACTGCCGGAGTTCTCCGATATGGCGGCTGTCATAGGTGACCAGCGAGCCGGCGGAAACCCGGGCGGACTCCTCGCCAAGCGCGACATCGACGGTGCTGTCCGTCACGATCACGGTCGCGCTGTCATCCCGATAATCAACGCCGAACGCCGTGCCGAGCGCGGTCGTGCGCCCCTCACCGGCCTCGACGACGAACGGCCGCCCCGCGTCTTTCGCCACCGTGAAAAAGGCCTCGCCTTCGTGGAGCGTGAGGCCTCGCCGCTCGCGCGTGAAAGCCAGTGAAAGCTTGGTTTCGGCCGCAAGATCGACGGTCGATCCGTCGGCGAGATTCACGGTGCGCCGTTCGCCGGTCGCGGTCCGGTAGTCGGCGAACGGATGGCTCGCGAGGTATCGCCACGCCCCGAGGCCGACAGCGCCGATGACGACCGCCTCGCCGAACCTGCGGCGCGTTACTGCCTTGCGCGCGGCGCGGTGGCGGTCCTTCATGCCCGGAAGCTCGATCGCGCCCGTCCACAGCCTGTCGATATCCGCATAGGCCCTGACGTGGCGCGGATCGGCCGCGAGCCACGCCTTCAACGCCTTCGTGTCGGCAGCGGAAGGCTTGCCGTCGTGCATCGTGGCGAACCAGACGGCCGCCTCCTCGACAATCCGGACATGATCGGGATCGTCGGCCATCTGACTATCTGCCCCTCGTTCCATGCGAACAATCTCCCGGACGGCGCAGACAGCCGGAGGCTATGCCTGCTCGTTCTCTTATATGACAATCGGGAGAGGCGGATTTTCGAGGAAAATTAACGCCGCGCCTCATCGAGCCGCAGTTTCATCCGGGCGAGGATGCGCACCATATGACCAAACGCCGTCCTGGGCTGGATGTCGAGCATCCGGCCAATCTCAGCGAACGTCCTGCCGTCGATGCGTGACAGAATGAAAACCGCGCGATGGGCCGGCGGGAATTCCTTCAGCGTCGCGTAAACGATCATCAGTTCCTGCCGGGACAACAGAACCTGCTCGGCCGACGGAGTTTCGTCCGCGAGCGTCGCAAGCGCGGTGTCCGGGTCATCGACAAAAGACAGGATGCGCTGGCGGCGATTGTGGTTGATCGCCAGATTGGTCGCCGTGCGAAACAGATAGGCATGACCATCGGCGATGGATGTGCGGGATCGCGCCGCCCAGAGCGCGAGAAACGCTTCCTGGGTCAGATCCGCGGCAACGTCCGCGGACGGCACGCGCCGGCGCAGGAAACGGGTCAGCTCCTTGCTGTGTCGCCGGAAAAGATCATGGACATCGAACGTCACGGGCCGAGCCTTGTCCCCTCGATCGCGCAGGTTTCGCGCGATCATGGCCCGGCTTTATCGAATGAACAATTCCCTCGCAATATCAGTTGTCTGGATTGGTTCTAAGCTGGTGGGTGACGATAGTATCGCGCCCGCCGCCACTCCGGTTGTTCATGACCGGGACGACTTCTGGCGGAACCGCGCCGGGGGGCGCGGATCGTTGCCGGTGACCGCCATGAACTCCTCGCGTGTGAGATCAAGCTTGTCGCCATTCGACAGTTGCATCAGCGCGTAGGTGTCGTCCCCCTGCTGTGGCAAGGATGCGCGCCCCGGCGGCGAACGCGTGTGCGAGCTTGGTGCCGATCGGCATCTTGAACACCGATACCGGCGTGGACGCGGTGCCCGCGACGCCCGTGGTGTTGTCGGGAATGAGGTTCATGACCTGACCGACCGCTTCCACGCTGTTGCCGGCCGCGCGCGTGGTCATCGAAACGCCGGTCAGGTTCTGATAACCCTGCTCTTTCGGAATGAGACCGTTCGCGATGAGGTCGGCGTAGTATTGCCGCTTCGCCTGCGCGGACTGTTTCGACTTTTGCAGCGCCTGAACCTGCCAGTCCGCTTCGCGAAACTCCATGCGGCGGATGTCTTCGGTCAGGTTCTGGAGCTGGCGCTCATGCCTCGCCCGCATCGCCGCGAGGAACTCGGCATCTCCCTTTTCGAACGCCGCAAGCAGTTCGGCGCCGAACGTGCGCACTTCAGGCCCTGTGGCGGCAACGGCGCGCTGCCATGGGTCTCGCGAGCGAGCGTCGCGCTACAGTTCGGCTCCCATCGTGCCGGATCGTCCGGACAGGCCGCTCGCGTGCGTCTGAAACGATCCACGTCATAGACGACGCGCGTGGTGGCTCCTGCGAGGAGCGTCTCCGCGATCGCATGAGGATCGCCGTCGCCGAACAGGCCGTCGAGCTGCGCTTGATCGAGATCGGCGACGAATCCGGCCAGCGTGTCGCCTTCCGCCGGCGCGGGCTGCGGTTTGCCCATGACCGCGGTACCCGCGACCATGCCGAGCGTGTCGAAGATGACTTCCGTCCGGTTACGGTTGGCATCGCTGACGGCGGACGGCTGCATGACGCGGTAGTCATAATTATCGACCGTCACGCGATTGCCGAGCGCGTCGCGAGTCTCCGTGATCAGCAGATCGTAGTCATCGAAATCGACGAGCGAGTCCTCGCCGAACGGACCGCGATAACGACGCGGCATGAAGAAGTGAGCCGCCGCTTCCGCGAGTTCATCGGTGGCGGAGGCATCTTGAGCATGAAAGAACGAGCGTCCGGAGGGCGCCCACCAGTGGCCGTTGCCGTCGAGGTCGACGTAGCCCCCGCTCGACGCATCCCGCCCGCCCAGCACGGCCGCGGGATCAGGCAACAGAGCTTCAGGGCGCTGCCCCGGAAGGCGGCGCTGGAACATTTGATCAAGAAGACCCGGCGTGAATGCGAGCTTGTAACTTTCGCCTGACAGACACAGCGATTGAATTTCGCCGGGCGGCAGCAAACCGTCCAGGTCGTTGCGGCGATAGAGCGTTCGCGTCCATTCAATTGGCCGCCGCCGCTGATCTCCCGAGGCTGTCGCTTCATAAGCAAGATCGGGACCCGACCGCTTGTGGCGCAGACGGCCTTCGCGCACCGGATCTGGCTCGATGAAATCCGACGCCTGGAATCGGCCACCCTCCTCCCCCGTCGGCGCATAGCCGGTCAGTTCGAAGGTGATCGTCTCAAAGGGGAGCGGATTGCGCTGGGCATCAGGCAGCGTGACGGCGTTGGTGAAGCGCGTTTCGACATAGGTCAACAGCGGGGAGGTTTGCCGCGCGCGATCCCATGGCGTCGGCAGCGGAGAGGCACGGCGGCCATAGGCGATCGCAACCTGCTTGAGCACATTTCCATAGTCGTCCACTTCCAGCGTCAGCTTGTGCTGAAGGCGCGGATCGTTCGGATCGCGTTCGTAATGATGGGTGATCGATTCACGCTCGTGCGTGAAGAATACCGCGTAGCGATTGCGACCCCGACGCTGAAGCATCCGAATGCTGAAGCTCTGTTCTGTAACGGTGTAAGGCGTGCGTGCGCGCCGGACCCTTTCAGGCGTCGCCAGCGGCCCCTCGGCATCGTCCGCATAGACCTCCTGGCGAAGCATAGCGCCTTTCAGCGACCGGCACGCCCCCCGCTCTTCTTCCGGCGTCAATCCGGGCGGCACTATAGTGTTGTCGAGAAGCTCGGCGCGAGCCGCCGCGAGCGTCAATCCAGGCTCGCGAAAATACTCGCGCTCGAACAGACGGGAGACGCGTGAAGCCCCAAGCTGGATGCCGGTGTGGAACCAGCTCCTGGTGTGCACCGGGGGCAGGTGCGAGCCGGCGGCGAGGTTGTCCGTCGGCACGCCGCCGCCATCGAACGCCGCAAGCCGTTCCGTATCCCACTGCTCGACCATGCCGAAGCCGCGGAACTCGCGCTCATCGCCATCGTAGTGACCATGATGGTATGCGAAGCGCGTCACGAATCTATTCCGGCTGACGTGGTCGATCGATTCGACCCGTTCAAGGACATGCACCGGAAACGGCAGGCGCGTGATCCAGGGCTGCCCTGCCTCCCGATCGGCGAGATAGAACTCCGTGGAGGATTTGTAAGTCAGCCGGGTTTCCGCACCGAGCTGGTTGTCGTAACGCGCCAGCAGATGCGGTTTGACGCCGCGCGCAAGATCGATGAACTCGACCGGACGCCATGCGATGCCCGCAAGCGCGGTTGACCACACAAGGCAAGCCGTCCCGTGGCCAAGGAGATCGAAGACGTCGAGCGACACGCCTTCGGTCAGCACCATCTCTGAAATCGTGCGCGGCTCGCTCAGTCCGTTGCCGCTTTCATTGAGGAAGATCTGGACGCCCTTGCGCCCGGCATAGATGATGTCGGTTGGCCCGGAGCCATCGACATCGGCGAAGCGAAGCCGGCGCGCATCGAAGATGCCGTCCTCGTCGAAGCAGGGCGAGCCCTCCATCGTGACCTTGGCCCCGAATCGGCCATGACCGAGATTGGGCCAGTAACAGACCTCGCCGTTGCGAACACGAACGAGGTCGGCCAGCCCGTCGCCCGACATGCCGGCGAGAAACACGGCCTGATCCGCCTGCCCGAACAGCACGCGCGGACCGCGCTCCTCGTTCCACGGCACCCGCACGCGCACCGCTTCGCCGAAACCGGCATCGCCAAGAGAAGGGTGCCAGGAGATCGCCTGATCATCCAGGATCAGAATGTCCGCGAGCCCGTCACCCGACAGATCGGTCAGACGAACGTTCGGACTGCTGAAATCGACGAGCGGAAAGGCGCGGAACGGCCGAAACGGTGTCCAGCCGCCCTCCTCGGTACGATCGAAATATCCGCCGGCGCCCTGCACGAGCGTCGCAAGCTCCAGGCGGCCGTCCGAGTCGAGATCGATGAGTTGCGATCGGCCGCTCTCGCCGATGGGCCTGGAGCGAACCGCCTGAACGGGGCCGAACCGGCCCTGTCCGCGATTCGGCCTGTAGTACCAGGCGCCCGATTCCTCGGCGAGCACGCCGGCGATTCCCTCGCCATCAAGGTCCGTCCACTGATAGCCATGGCCGGCGACGCCCGCGGGAAGATTCTCGAGACTTTCGCGTGGAAGATGCTCGACCTTCCACTTCTGAGGCGCCGCATCGCGAGCGGACTGGGCGTATAGTCCAGCAGCAGCGCAGGCAGGGAGCGGCGCCGGTACGACCCCTCGTCAAGCAGCCGGTATCCGGATTGCGTGACGCGCGCCAGGCGCGTGCCGAGCGATCTGGCATCGTAATCGAGCTGAATGTCGCGCACGAGCGTCCGCGCAGTCCCGAGCCGCTCCGGCATGCGATGCGCCATCAGAATCCGCTGGCATAATCGATGCGTGCGAATCTCAAAGCCGGCGCGCGTTCTTGAGAATGAATCGGGACGCAAATGCCTGGGCAGCGGCCGGGCTTCCGTCCAGCGCACCCGTCCAGATCCTTCCGCCTCGGGTTCATGCGCGAATGGTTCGTCGCCATAGTCGAGCACGACTTCGAACAGCCACCCGGTTTGCTGATCGATCTGCGGCTGCGGAAGATGATCGCGGCGCGCCGAGTCGCATGAAACATCGAGCAGAACCGGCCTGCGGTTTCCATACCGGATACGTTTGAGGTACCGGTTCGCGCTCCGGACTCGGAGCCGCTCGCTCGAACGGGTGACATCGACGCCGTCACCACCTTCCGCCGCGTAGTCGTACGCGATGGCGTTTCCGCGATCATCGTAGCTTCGGCAGATGAGCCACTCGAATATCCGCTGCGTATCCTCCGGATCCGCAATGCGCGACGCCAGCGTTTCACCATACACCGTGAGAATGTTGTCCGGGGATATGGTGCGCCAGTGAGTGTCGCCATCCGCGATGCGGGTCCAGCTTTCGATCCGCGAAAAGGTCCCTTCGATGCGAGGCCGGAAAGCTCGCACGAAGTAGCCGTTCACCTCCCGATATGCTGCCCACGGCGCATCATCCGCGGTGACCGGAACGAGATCTTCCGATCCCGACAACAGGAAGATATCCGCCGCGGCATCGGCTGCCGCGACATTGTCGGCATGTCGCGCGAAAGGCACGTAGCGCGGAACGCCCTTATCGGTCCGCCTGGAAATAGAGGGAAGGCCGAGAGTCCAGCCGAGCCCGAAAGGGCCGTTGCCCGAGCCGGAGTTGTAAGACAAAGCAAGCGCCGGTTGAAATCCGCTGCGACTCTTGCTCAGAGGAACGGGAATGGTGAGGGTTGCCGTGCCATTGGCCGGATTGGTTCGAAACTTCTCGCCCAGCCCGCGAATAGCCCCCGCCGCCCTTTGGAACACTCACCTGCGGGGCCGCAAACGGCGAAGGCGTTTCGGGCTGTTGCTCGGCTTGCGGCATGAGACCGATGTGTCCTTCGCCTATGATGTCCTTTCGTGTTCTGCTGATACAACGAGGTTCAATCCCGAAGTGGAAATCGAGAACGAAAATCGTAAAAATAGACTCTGCTGATTTATCGAATGATACCAGCCAATCTCGCTATTTAGTATTTAGCCTTTTGCGACAGTTCTATCGTTCCGGCATCATCTCTCGGAGGATTCAAGACAGATGGGATCCGACGCGATATCGAAACGATGAAAAGGAAACGAGCAGCGGTCTCCGGGACAGGAGCAGGATATGATCGAGGTTCAGCGGATTGACGACGGCAACCCCCTCGGTTTCGAGGTCGTGGTGCGGGAGGGAAAGGGCGAAACCCGCCACCGCGTTACAATGTCTGAAGCCGGTAGCCGGCAACTGACGGCCGGCAAGCACACGCCGGAGCGATGCATCGAGGCCGCCTTTCGCTTCCTGCTCGACCGGGAGCCCAAGGAGTCGATCCTCGCCCGCTTCGACATTTCCGTGATTTCCCGCTACTTCCCCGAATTCGAGCAGGAGCTGCCCGGCTATCTCTCGGCGGGTCAGGAAGACAGCCGGTCAGGAAAAAGGGGGGCGTCATGAGTTCTCTGAAATGGGCCGCCGGACAGGCCGGACCGGCGGTTCGCCCTGCTTTCGAGGTCACATGGTGATCGCGCCCGCCGCCGGCCGCCAGCGCATGATCGTGACGCTGGCGTTGTGTGCGGGTGTCGCGGCCTTGACGCTGGTGTCACTGGGAATAGGACCCGTGGCGCTGTCACCGACAACGATCCTCCATGCCTTGTTTGGTGGCGGCGGCGACGTTCAGCGGATCATCGTGCTGGAGATCCGTTTGCCGCGCGCGATCCTCGCGATCGTCATCGGCGGAATTCTCGGTTTATCGGGCGCCGCCCTGCAGGGACTCGTGCGCAATCCCCTGGCGTCGCCGTCGTTGTTCGGCGCGCCGCAGGCGGCCGCGTTCGGCGCGGTGCTGCTGATCGCGCTGGGATGGGCCGACATTCATTCCTTCGCCTTGCCGGTGGCGGCGATCCTGGCGGCGTTCACTTCAGTGTTCGTGCTGCTCGTGATCGCGGGGCGTGACACCAGCCTCTTGATCCTGATCCTCGCCGGGCTGGCGATCTCCGCTCTTGCCGGCGCGGCGACGTCGCTGACCATGAACCTTTCAAGCAACCCTTTCGCGGCGCTGGAGATTGCATTCTGGCTGCTGGGGTCGCTGGAAGACCGCAGCTTTCGGCATGTGGCGCTGGCGCTGCCGTTCATCGCCGCGGGAGCTGCGACGCTGATGAGCCAGCGTCATGCGTTTCGCACGCTCAGCCTCGGTGAGGAGGCCGCGCTCAGCCTGGGAGTCAATGTCGGCCGGCTTCGGCTATGGACGATCCTCGGCGTTGCGCTTGGGATTGGCGGCGCGGTTGCGGTGTCAGGCGCCATCGGCTTCATCGGGCTGGTGGCCCCGCATCTGATGCGTCCTCTGATTGGCTACGACCCCTCACGGCTGCTGGTGCCGAGCGCGCTGACCGGCGCTGTGCTCCTGCTCGCAGCCGATATCGCGGTGCGTGTCATTCCTTCGACCTCGGATATCAAGGTCGGCGTCCTGACCGCGTTGATCGGCGTACCGTTCTTCCTCTATTTGATCGTGCGCGAGCGGCGGGCTCTGGGTGGAGGGGTGGCATGAGCGAGGACGCTGTTCTCGTCGCGTCGTCGCTGTCCGTGCATCTCGGAAAGAGGCTTGTCCTGAGCGACATTTCGCTGACGCTGCCGGGCAGGCGCCTTGTCGCGCTGGTGGGACCGAACGGCGCCGGCAAGACCACGTTGCTCCGGGCGCTGGCGGGACTGCTGCCGTCCGAAGGCAGGATCGAGATCCGCGGCGACGCGCTTTCATCCCTCAGCCTTCAAGAACGCGCTCGCCGTTTCGCCTATCTGCCGCAGGGTCACCAGGTGCATTGGCCGTTGCCGGCCAGGGATGTGGTGGCGCTCGGGCGTTACCCGCACGGCGCATACGATCCCGGAAGGCTGACCGGCCACGACGCCGACGCCGTGGCGCGGGCGATGCAAATGGCCGACGTGCTAAATCTGAGCGATCGCCGCGTGACGGAATTGTCGGGCGGCGAGCGCAGCCGGGTCGCGCTGGCGCGGGTGCTGGCGGTGGAAGCGCCGGTGCTTCTGGCCGACGAGCCGACCGCATCGCTCGATCCGCGTTATCAGATCGAGGTCCTTATCAAGCTGCGGGCAACGGCCGACAACGGAACGCTGGTTATCGTGGTGACGCATGATCTCGGACTGGCGGCACGTTTCGCCGATACTGTTCTGGTGATGTCGGAGGGACGTCTGGTGTCGCAGGGACCGCCCGCCAGCGCGCTGTCGGAAGCAATCATGGCCGAGGTCTTTCGCATCAGAACCTATCGTGCCGACCATGAACACGAAATCGTTCTGGTGCCGTGGGCGGAGGCGTAATCGCGATGTCGTGGCTTTCGCGGCTGCACCTCTTTCGCAACGCGATCCGCGCGGGCATCGCCGCACGAAGCGGCGATCTTGCCGCCGTCGCCTTAGGCTTCGCGATCGCGATGGTCGCGCCCGCGCACGCCGCCGATCTGCCGCGCATTGCCTCGATCAATCTATGCACCGATCAGCTTCTGATGACGCTTGCCGACCCCGCACAGATCGTCGGCCTCAGCCCTTATTCGCGCGATGCCGCGCGCTCCTACGCCGCGGACGAGGCGAGGAACTATCGGCGGCTCTCCGGCGAGGTCGAGGACGTGCTGATGCTCGGACCCGACGTTGTCGTCGCCACCCCTTACACCAAGCATGCGACGCGGGAGCTCTTGAAACAGCAAGGGATGCGCGTGGACGAATTCGACGTCGCGAATTCGGTCGAGGACGTGAAGGACCAGATTCGCCGGATGGGCGATCTCGTCCGCCATCCGGATCGCGCGGAAATGCAGATCTCGCGGCTCGACGCCGCGATCGCCCGCGCGAGGAAGGCAACGGCGCGCAAGCGCTATCAGGTGCTGGCGCTGTCGCGGCGCGGCTGGGTGTCCGGCGCCGACAGCCTCGCCAGCGCATTGCTCTCGGTCGCCGGACTCTCGAACGCGGCAAACCGCCTCGGCATTCGGTACGGCGGATTCGCCAAGCTTGAAACCATCGTCGCCGCCCGGCCGGATCTCATCCTGATATCGGACGGCGGCAATATCGCCGAGGACCAGGGCAGCGCGCTGCTCCTGCACCCCGCGCTGGAAAAGATGTATCCCCCATCGCGGCGGATCATCGTTCCTGAAGATCTCACGGTGTGCGGGGGCCCGATGCTTGCCGATGCATTGGAGCGGCTGGTCGCGGAGCTTGAACGCATCGGTGGCCTGTAGAGCATGATCCCGACCCGAAGGGCCGCGCCAGCGCAAAGTGGTAACCGGTTTTCGGAAATGATCATGCTCAAATAGAAAGATAAGCGACGGGTCTGATTCAACGGGGTTGAATCGGATTCAACGCAGTTGAACCAGACTCTCGCGTTTCGCGCGCCATGGCTTCAGGCTTGATCCGGGGACGGACCCCGGTTCGCGTGAGGAAAGCCCGTCAGAACGACAGTCTGGAGCTTTCTTCACCGCTCCGGGAGGGTCTCGATGCCCTCGGCGGCGAGACGGGAGCGCTCGCAGACCACCGGGTGACGGGATCGCCGTTGCCGCGAGTCTTCAAAGGCCGGCCGTCTTGAACCGCGCACAGCCTGGCTCTCCATAAATATCCACCGTTCTCACCATACGCACATCAGCTTGCGCGCAGCCGGTCCGGCATCCGCCGCAACGGTCATCGTGACACCGCACCTCCCCTCCCCGGAGCAGGAGGAGCGGACCGGCGCAGCACTCTCGCGATTTCGCACTTTCGCTCTTGCGAGGCATTCGCAACTATCGTAATGCAATTGCGACCTATTCGCGATCTAAGGTGGTGAGCGTGAGATTTTCCAGGTGGTTTTTGCAGACGTGCGTGATGGCCTTTTCAAGCGCTGCCGCGGCGCAGACGATCGATCTTCCGGAAGTGGTCGTCACATCCCCGAACCCGATACAGACAGCGCCGAACAGCGACGAGGCGGGCTACCCAGGAGCGACCTCTCAGTCCATTGCCGCGGCATCGTCGTTTACGTCGGTATCCGTCATGACATCCCAGCAGGGGCTGACCCGAGGCGCCGCCTCGCTGGGCGACGCGCTGAGCACAACGCCGGGCGTCTCATCCACCACCTTTTCACCGGTAGCCAGCCGACCCGTCATTCGCGGACTGGGCGGCTTCCGCGTGCGAACACAGGAGAACGGGATCGGCTCTCATGACATGGGCAATCTCGGAGAAGATCACGCTGTTACCATCGACCCGCTTGTTGCCGGCCGCGTGGAGGTTATCCGGGGTCCGGGCACATTGCGGTATGGTTCGCAGGCGATAGGCGGCGTGGTCAGCGCCAATAACGGACGCATTCCAACGGTGATTCCGCCGAACGGAGTTGCGTTCGAGGCGCGTGGTGGTTTGAACAGCGTCAGCGGCGGCAAGGATGGCGCGCTGCTTCTCGACGCCGGAGGCGGCGATTTCGCTCTCCATGTCGACACCTTCAAACGAGCCGCGGGCGACTATCGGATTCCGGGGGGAATCCAAGAAAACTCCAGTTACTCGTCGCAAGGATATAGCATCGGCGGCTCCCATCTTTTCAAGGATGGCTTTGTCGGCGTGTCCTACCAAAGCATGGCCACGACATACTTTATTCCGGGCATCGATTCCGCCCGCGAGAAAAATCATATCGACCTGCGTCAGTCGAAATGGAGCAGCCGGGGCGAATGGCGGCTCAGAGAAAGCGGGATCGATACGCTTCGCTACTGGCTCGGATTTACCGACTACAAGCACGACGAGATCGACGGTCTGGGCGCGGCGACCAATATCGGCTCGACGTTCCGGAACAGAGAGCTCGAATCACGAGTCGAGGTGTCGCATCTACCGTTCAGTACGGCATTCGGCGAACTGACGGGTGCGGCAGGCGTCCAATGGGGACGCCGCCAACTCTCCGTCAAAGGTGCGCAAGAGGAATTGCTGTCCCCGGCGCGCGCGGAGAACCTCGCGGCGTTCATCTTCGAGGAACTGCAACTTATGCCCGCCTTGCGCATGCAGGGCGCCATTCGAATGGAACGCACCGCCATCGCCGGCACCGGTGCGAGCTTTCCGTCGTCGTATCTTCCGCCCCCCGACCAACCGAGCCTCTTCGCGGTCAATCGCAGCTTCCTGCCCGTCAGCGCAAGCGCCGGACTGCTGTACGACCTGCCATATGGCATGGTTGCGCGCGTCACGGCGCAGCATGTCGAGCGTGCTCCGGACCCTGTCGAACTTTTCTACAAGGGCCCCCACGACACGCCGCGCACATTCGAAATCGGCGACCCGACGATGACGCTGGAAAAGGCAGACACGCTGGAAATCGGATTGAAGCGCGGGCGCGGCGATACGCGGTTCGAGATCTCCGCCTACTACACAAAATACCAAAACTTCATCTACAAGAATTTTACGGGGTTGATGTGCAACGACAGTTTCGCAACCTGCGGGGCGCCGGGCGCGAGCTTCGATCAGATCATCTATTCGCAGCGCGACGCCACCTTCACGGGCGGTGAACTCCAGATCGAACACGACGTGGCACGTCTGTGGGATGGAATATGGGGGGTGGAGGCGCAATATGACGTGGTGCGCGCCACGTTCGCGGATGGCAGCTACGTGCCCAAGATACCGCCCTATCGCCTCGGCGGCGGACTGTTCTACCGCGATCCGAGCTGGAGCGCGCGCATCAACCTCCTGCATGCGTTTGCCCAGAACAATCTGGGCGCATTCGAGACTCCCACCCCCGGATACAATCTGCTCAACGCGGAGGTAAGCTATATGGCGAAACTGCCCACTCCGACATTCCCGACGGAACTGACGATCGGCCTGAGGGGAGAGAACCTGCTGAACGACAGCATTCGTTTCCACCAATCGTACAAGAAGGACGAGGTCCTGCAGCCTGGACGCAACATTCGTTTATTTGCGTCCGTCAAGTTCTAGAGCCTCGCTTTTGATGGAATCAGAGGCGAGGCTCTAATCTTGATCTAACGCGTTATCTTTACGCGAAGCGGTTTCCATCCTCGGCTCAAGCCCGAGGACATGCTCCGCTCGGAAACGCTGTAGAGAACCCACGCGTTCACGACCTGTCCAAGGAAACCTGCGACCGATCATCGACCGCCAGCCACGGCCTCCTGAGCAGCGAAAGAATGCGGATCGGCATGGAATGCGGCGACGAAGATCAGGGACGATAAGGCTTCAGGCCCGCAAATCTCATCTTGCCGTCAGCGAATAAACTGATAGGCTACCTGTCGTACGGTAGGATTTTGGATGGCGAAGATCGAGCGCAATGAAATTATAACCCGCGCCGCCGAACTGTTCCGGATCGGCGGCTACGACGACACGTCGATGGCGCAGATCGCGGATGCCTGCGGAATCCGCAAGGCTAGCCTCTATCACCACTTTCCGGAGAAGGATGGGCTGGTTCTGGCGGCGATCGAGCACATCCACGAGCATTTTCGGAAGCACATCTTTGCTATCGCCTACCGCAACAATGCCGACGCCAGACAAAGGCTCCATGCGCTCTGCGAAGCGACGTTCAGCTACTTCAACGGCCGGGACGGCGGATGCCTCCTGGGAAATTTCGCGCTGGCGCTGACGGAACGCGCGCCGCGCTTTCAGGAGCCGTTACGCTCTTATTTCGACGATTGGACAAAAGCCATCGCTCATCTGCTCACCGCGGAGCACGGAGAGTCCAGGGCTCGCGATCTGGCTTTCGATTCAGTTGCGCACATCCAGGGGGCGATCATGATGATGCGCCTCTACCACCAACCCCAACATCTCCGCCGGGCGCTTGAGACAAGCATCAGGATGCTCCCCTAAATTTTTCCCTCAAAACCTACCGTATGGCCGGTAGTGAATGGAAACAACATGCAGAAAGCGCAGCAGCATTTCCACGGTCCATGGATCGTCGCCGTCGCCTTCGTGACCCTCATGGGGGCATTCGGCCTCAACCTGAGCGGCGGCCAGTTTTTCGCGCCGTTGGCGCAGGAGTTCGGGTGGGGACTCGCCGCGTTGAGTTCAGCGGCTGCGCTCAACATGATTGTATGGGGGATCTTCCAGCCGCTCACGGGACGGATGATCGACCGTTTCGGTCCCAAGCCGGTCATCGTCGGAAGCGCCGCCTTGATGGGAGCGGCCTTTTTGCTGTCCTCGACGATTTCAACGGTTTGGGAGTTCTATCTCTACTACGGAGTGCTTGCCGCCATTGGCTTCGCCGGCTGCGGATCGATGGCCAATTCCGTCCTCGTTGCGCGATGGTATGTCCGGGGACGAGCAAGGATGCTGGCTCGAAGCGCAATGGGCATGAACATCGGCCAGCTTGTTTTCCTTCCGCTGACGGGATGGCTTATCATCGTCTCTGGTTTTCGCGGGGCGTTTCTTGGGCTCGGCGTTTTGATGATCGTGGTGATTGTCCCGCTCGTTCTGTTCGTTGCGCACAGTTCGCCGGACAAGATCAACCAGGCGCCGGACGGCGACGAGCTTTCCACCTTTACGGCGCCGAAATCCGCCTCGCTTTCACAAGCCGTCAGAAGCCCGGATTTTTGGGCAGCGACCTGCGGCTTCGTGACCTGCGGATACTCGCTTTATCTCGTCGTGATCCATCTACCGCGTTTCGCCGTCGATCTCGGGGCGAACCTTGCCACGGGCGGACAGGTTCTCGGCCTTGCCGCTGGCGCAAGCGCGATTTCGATGTGGACGTGCGGCCAACTGGCCGGACGGGCCGGCAAGAAGAACCTGCTGATCGGCCTCTATCTGGTCCGCGCGCTCTCGCTTGCCTTCCTCGCCGTCTCAACGGAGGTTTGGCAACTCTATGCGTTCGCTCTTGTCTACGGCCTGTCGTCCATGCCCATCATTCCGTTGAAGACCGGACTGATCGGGGACCTCTTCGGGGCAAACGCCATGGGCAGCATACTCGGGACCGTATGGTTCCTGCATCAGATCCTCGCAGCCATCGCCGTATATCTAGGCGGCTATTTGCGGGTCGAGACCGGAAGTTACGCGGCGGCCTTCTGGTCAGCCGCGATTCTGCTCCTGATCGGCGCGGCATCGACTAGTCTTGTTCGCAGCCCTGGCGGGCCGGTTCCTCTGAAGCCGAATCCAGCGCGCAGCTAGTGTCCCGATTCCGAAGTTCGCACACCCTCGCGAGCAACCTTTGATGCGAACTTCGGAATCAAAGGGACACTACCAACTTTATGATTCTCGTATGGTTTGGGTCCAGAAGCTCGCTTGACGGACTCGCCGAGGCACCGGGAGTTCAGGATGTTGCTTCGAAGGTTCCGAATTGTGGCAAAATTCTACCGATTCCCGGCAGAACTCTCCCCAAGTATTGCAGCCTGTGTGTTTGATCTATCAAGCCGCCCCGAGACCGCGTATCGTGCGTGCGCCGTCGGACAAGCCGGGTTTCCCGGGAGCCGGCGACTGTTTCAATCCTGCGGAGACTTGCGAATGGCTAAGGGTACTGTGAAGTGGTTCAACCCGACCAAAGGTTATGGTTTCATCCAGCCTGCCGGAGGCGGCAAGGATGTGTTCGTCCATATTTCAGCCGTCGAAAGAGCAGGTCTTTCAACGCTGAATGAAGGCCAGACCGTTGAATTCGAGGAAGTTGCCAACCGGGGAAAGACGTCGGCCGAAAACCTGAAGGTTTGACGCGACCACGCTATCCATCAGACCCGGATAGAAGCGCGCCCTCGCAACGTGATGCATTCCGGTGCGAACGACATCGGCTCCGCCGACGCCATCAGGTCTTCGCTCACCGCGCAGACTGAACCCGCCGGCGACGATTACAGGGGTCCCCATAGCAAGGTCGCGCAGGAAGCGGCCGGGGATCTTCGCACACGCTTCCTCTCCAATCGGGAACAGATCACCTTTCTCAGCCTGTATCGGTTCAATCCAGAATCATCGTGATCCGGGGATCGCCGATGTCGCCCCAGCCTCCGCCACCGTTCTCGGTCCCCTACGCTCCGGATGACCGGACGATCGCGAAGCAGTTGCTCACCGGGGCGCGGCTGGCGCCTGAACAGGAAACGCGGATCGATCAGACGGCGCGACGCCTGATCGACGCGATCAGGCAAAACGACGACCCGCTGGGCGGCGTCGAGGACATGCTGCGCGAATTTGCCCTCTCTACCAAAGAGGGGCTCGCACTGATGGTGCTCGCCGAGGCGCTGCTGCGGGTGCCCGATGCCGAGACCGCGGACAGGTTCATCGAGGACCGGCTCGGGCAGGGTGACTTCATCCACCACGAGACCCGATCCAGCGCCTTCCTCGTCAACGCATCCGCCTGGGCGCTTGGATTGTCGGCGCGGGTCATCCAGCCGGGCGAGACGCCGCAGGGAACCATCGGGCGGCTCGCCAAGCGGCTCGGCGTTCCGGCGATCCGCGCGGCGACCCGGCAGGCGATGCGGCTGATGGGAAGCCACTTCGTACTGGGCGAGACCATCGAGGCGGCGCTGGAGCGGACGCACACTCATTCAGCGGGATGTTCCCGCTACTCCTTCGACATGCTCGGCGAGGGCGCGCGCACGGCGGCGGATGCGGACCGCTATTTCGATTCCTACGCCGCGGCCATCGAGGCGATCGGCCGCGGCGCCGGCGACAATCCGCTGCCCGACCGCCCCGGCATTTCGGTCAAGCTGTCGGCGCTACATCCGCGCTATGAGGCGGTCAGCCGGGGACGGGTGATGGCGGAGCTGGTGCCGCGCGCCATCGACCTCGCCAGGCGCGCCAGGGCGCTCGATCTCGCCTTCACGGTCGATGCGGAGGAAGCCGACCGGCTGGAGCTTTCGCTCGACGTGGTGGCCGCTATTGCCGTCGACCGCTCGCTTGCAGGATGGAGCGGCTTCGGCCTCGCCGTCCAGGCCTATCAGAAACGCGCCGGCGCGGTGATCGACTATATCGACGATCTCGCACAAGCCCTGAACCGGCGGATGATGGTTCGCCTCGTGAAGGGCGCATACTGGGACACCGAGATCAAGCGCGCGCAGGAGCGCGGGCTCGAAGGTTATCCCGTGTTCACCCGCAAGGCGATGACGGACCTGAATTACCTCGCCTGCGCACGAAAACTGCTGGCGCTACGCCCGCGCCTCTTTCCGCAATTCGCGACCCACAATGCCCTCACCGTCGCGACGCTGCTCGAACTGACGGGTGGAGAAAGCGGATTCGAATTCCAGCGCCTGCACGGCATGGGCGAAGCGCTCTACGCCGCACTGTGCAAGGATCGTCACGCGATCGCTTGCCGCATCTACGCGCCGGTCGGCAGTCACCGCGACCTGCTCGCCTATCTGGTGCGCCGCCTGATCGAGAACGGAGCCAACTCCTCCTTCGTCGCCACAGCCTCCGATCCCGATGTGCCGCCGGAGACGCTGCTGCGCAGGCCGGCCGATATCATAGGAAGCGCCGACAATGCCGGGCACGCCAGGATTCCATTGCCGCGCGATCTTTTCCAGCCGGAGCGCATCAACTCGCGTGGAATCGAATTCGGCGAGCGTGCCGCCGTCAACCGGCTGGTCACTGATGTCGCGACTGAACGCGTCTCAGCCGTCCCCGTAAACTATAGCGGGCCGAACGACGTGAACCGTGCCGTTACTACGGCGCGTGACGGCTTCTCCACATGGAGCCGCGCACCGGCGACGGAGCGGGCGGCCGCCCTGGAGCGCGCGGCGGATTTGCTGGAGCAGCGATCGGCGCGTTTCATCGCGTGGCTGCAAAGAGAAGGCGGCAAGACGCTGGATGATTGCGTGTCGGAAGTCCGCGAGGCCGCCGACTTCTGCCGCTACTACGCCGCGGAAGGCCGCAAGCTGTTCGGCGACGCGCAACCGTTGCCCGGTCCGACCGGCGAACGCAACACGCTGCGGCTACGCGGACGCGGCGTTTTTGCCGCGATCTCGCCGTGGAATTTTCCGCTGGCGATCTTCATGGGTCAAGTGACGGCGGCGCTGATGGCCGGAAATGCCGTGGTCGCAAAACCGGCCGAGCAGACGCCGCGGATCGCGGTGGAGGCCGTGCGCCTGTTGCATGAAGCCGGGATCCCGGTGAAGGCGCTTCACCTGATTCAGGGCGACGGACACATCGGAGCCGCGCTCGTCGCGCACCGCGACATCGCGGGCGTGGTCTTCACCGGTTCGACGGAGGTGGCGCGGTCCATCAATCGCGTGCTCGCCGGAAAGGACGGCCCCATCGTGCCGCTGATCGCCGAGACCGGCGGCATCAACGCCATGATCGCCGACGCCACCGCGCTGCCCGAGCAGGTCGCCGACGATGTCGCGACGTCGGCATTCCGCTCGGCCGGGCAGCGCTGCTCCGCGCTGCGGCTTCTGTTCGTTCAGGAGGACGTGGCTGATCGCATCATCGAGATGATCGTTGGCGCGGCGCGCGAGCTGAAGATCGGCGATCCGTCGGATCCCGCCACGCATGTCGGCTGGGTGATCGACGACGACGCCAGGAAACGGCTGGATGCCCACATCGCGCGCATGACGCGCGAGGCCCGCGTCCATTTCGCAGGGCCTGCGCCGTCATCCGGCAGTTTCGTCGCGCCTCATATTTTCGAACTGGACGACGCGCGGCACCTGACCGAAGAGGTGTTCGGACCGATCCTTCACATCGTGCGCTACAGTTCCTCCGCGCTCGATGGCGTTCTGGAGGCCATTGCCGATAGCGGCTATGGCCTGACGCTCGGAATCCACTCGCGCATCGACGATACGGTGGAAGCGGTCGTCGACCGACTTCAGGTCGGCAACGTCTACGTCAACCGCAACATGATCGGCGCCGTGGTCGGGGTGCAGCCGTTCGGCGGCCATGGCCTGTCGGGAACCGGGCCGAAGGCCGGCGGCCCGCACTATCTCACCCGGTTCGCCACCGAACAGACCGTGACGGTGAATACCGCCGCGGCCGGCGGCAACGCGGCATTGATGACTGGAGAAGGCTGAATGATAGCGTTTTCGAGCGAAGCATATCCTCGGGCTTGATCCGACGATGAAATACGGTTCGCGGCAAGGACAACGCGCCAAAATAACAATCTCAAGCTTCGCCTTTGATCCAATCAGAAGCGAAGCTTGAGCAGTAAGGACAACATGCCGTCCCGCGTTGTGGCCGCCAAACAAGCGCCCGGTCAGGCCGCCAGCGTCTCGAGGCCCGCGCCTTTCAAAAGCGTCGCGAGTTGCTTGCGGGCATAAAACATACGGGTCTTCACGGTGCTCGGCGGAATGCCGATGATCTCACCGGCTTCCTCGACCGTCTTCTCGTGATAATAGACGAGATGGATGATCTCGCGATGCGCCGGGGACAGCTTGGCGATGCAGGCGCGCAGAATGGCGCTGACATTGCTGCGATCGAGCGATGTTTCGGGCGTATCAGCGCCATCAGCGATCTCCCGGACATTCTCCTGGTCGATATCTTCATGGCGGCGCTGGCGCATCGCTGTCAGCGTCTTGAACCGGGCGATCGACAGCAGCCACGTGGATACGCGTGAACGGCCCTCGAACTGGTCGGCGGTACGCCAGACATCGAGAAATACCTGGCTTACAATATCCTCGGCCGCCGTCGCGTCGCGCAGGCTGCGCAGCACGAAACGGTAGACCCGAACGTTATGCCGCAAATACAGCGTATGCATCGCCGAGCAGTCCCCATGGGCAATCCGCTTAAGAAGCATCTCGTCTGTAGTTGTCTGAGCGGCGACAATACCCTGGCAAGCGGCGGCGCTGATCGCGATGACGTTTTGCATGACGGCTTCCCCTTATTGTTGGGAAAATTGTTAGCCGTCCCGCGTTTCAGAACGTCTGCGCAGAAAGCGAAAAATGGTTTCGCGGAGGAGGAATTTGTTTCGTCCCCTCGCCGGCGATGAAACAAATCAGTGGCGAAGCAGATCAGAAGCAGGCCATGTTTTCGGCTCACAGGTTTTCTCAAGCGAACCGAACAACCTCGACGGCCGGCGAGCCATGGCGAGACTCCCGCGAAAAGCGGTTCTCGTCCGAGCCATCAGAATGCACATAAGTTATTGATTATACGTCACTTCAGGGAGATACCCAGCGGCTGCCGGCGATTCAGGCCTTGTCGCCGGAGGGCGAAAACAGATAACCGCCGCCACGGATGGTCCGGATCACCGCCGGTTTTGCGGGGTCGGGCTCGATCTTGCGGCGGATCCGCATGATCCGCAGATCAATCGCCCGATCGAAGGCTTCGCTGTCGCGTGCATTGGCCAACTCCAGCAGCCGCTCGCGCGACAGAACCCGCTTCGGATTGGCGGCGAAAACCTTCAACAGACCGAATTCCGACGCCGTGAGCGGATGTTCATTGCCTTCGTCGTCCCGCAAGGCCTGCGCTTCCAGATCGAGCCATTTGGTGCCGAATCGGACGAGCTGACCCGCCGGCTCGGCGGCGGCGCCATCAGTTCGCGCAATTCGCACGGTTTCGCCACGTAGTCGTCGGCGCCGAGTTCGAGGCCGACGACGCGATCGATCGGGCTGGCCGTCGCCGTCAGCATGATTACAGGGATGTTGGTGCGGCTTTTGAGATCACGAATGATCGAGAGGCCGTCCTCCTCCGGCATGTTCAGGTCGAGCACCACGAGATCAGGGGCCGTCCTGCCGATCGCCTCCCGCAAGCTGCGGCCGCCGTCGCACAGCGTGATGGCGAAGCCATGCATCTTGAGATAGTCGCCGACCATCTCGCGGGCGGGCGCCTCATCGTCAACGACAATGATATGCGGATTCCGGTTCATGTCAGGTCGCAGCAGGCAGGATGATGGTGAAGGCCGATCCCTGTCCGGGACCACCGCTATCGGCTTTGATCTCGCCATCATGCATGTCGACGATCCGTTTCACGATCGACAGGCCCAGACCGGTGGAGCTTTCACCGGCGGTAGGTTTCGCGGATAATCGCTGGAAGCGGCCGAACAGCCGCCCCAGGTCCTCCGGCGAAAGGCCGGCGCCTTCGTCCGTGATGCGAATGATGGTGTTCCCCGCGTCGTGGTCGACCAGCAGGGTGATCCTTCCTCCCACCGGGCTGTACTTGATCGCGTTGCTGACGAGATTGTCGATCGCCTCGCGCATCCGGTCCTGATCGCACATCGTGACATGGCCGGCGGGAGCCGACACGGTGATGGTCTGCTGCTTGTTGAGCGCGGGAGGCTGGTTGGCCTCGGCGACCTCGGCGACCAGCGCCGCGACATCGACCGGCTCGCGCCTGATCGTGATATCGAAGGCGTCCGCCATGGCGTCTGAAATCAGGTCATCGACCATCGCGATCAGGCGCTTGGTGGCGTCGCGGATATGATTGATCTGCACGGTGACGGTGTCTCCGGACGAGCCCGCGCCGATAAGCTCGGCGAGCATTTCGGCTCTCCCCAGGATAACCCCGAGCGGATTCTTCAGGTCGTGCGCCACCGTCCCCAGAATCTCGTTCTTAAACCCGTTGGCCCGCTGCAACCGCAGCCATTGCGCGGAAAGCCTGCGATTGGCCTGCATCAACGCGCGCGTGCGTTGCGCGACGCGATCTTCGAGCTGTGCGTTGGCGTCCTGCAGTTGCTGATAAAGGATCACGTTGTCGAAGGCGATCGACAGCCGGCTGCCGAAGATTTCGACCAGCGAGCGGTCGGTATCCGACAGATCGCACTCGGCCTGCAGCAGGATCACGACCTCGCGACCGCTGCCAGTGCGAATATAAAGAATGGAGCGGTGATCGACGAATTCGTGCCTGCGACGCCTGAACGCGTCTTCGACCGTCTGCTTGAGATCGCAATCGAGCGATGCCTGCCCCTCCGCCCCGCTAAAGCGCCTGTAGCAGCCGGATCCTGCGAGCACCGAAAAGTCGTCATCATCAGCGCCGCCGTCGCGCAGCACCAGAATGCCGGCGCAGTCGACGTTCAAAAGTGACGCAAGCTGCGTCAGGACTCCCTCGGCGAGGCGCTGCATCGACTTGAAATCATAGAGCGTCGAGGCGGCATCGATGATGATTTCGAGGCCGCGGCGGGTCTGCACCATCCGCTCGAGCTGCTGATAGCTGCGCAGCGCCGCGGTCAGCGAGGTGAACAGCTTGTCGGCGGTGAGTTCCGTTTTGGCCTTGTAATCGTTGATGTCGTAGTCGACGATAACGCGACGCTCCGGGGCCTGTCCCGGCTGCCCGGTGCGCAGGATGACGCGCACCGTTTCGTTCCGCAGGTCGTTGCGGATGAACTCGACGAGATCGAGGCCCGCTTCGTCGGTTTCCATGATCACATCGAGAAGCACCGCGGCGATGTCAGGGTGCGCGCGCATCAATTCACGCCCCTCCGCCGCGGAATAGGCGGAAAGAATATCCAGCGTCTGTCCGTTGAGGCTGTAGTCGCTCAGCGCAAAGCGCGTACCTTCATGCACGGCCCGATCGTCGTCGATCACGGCGACCTTCCATTTGCGCACCGTCGATGCGTCCGGACGATCAGCCCCTGAATCGTCGATCAGGTCGAGGACGTCATCCTGGTCGGCCATCGTACTGTCCCCGCCGTCTGTTCATCCTTGCCCGGTCGTGAATTGCAGCCGCCGCGAACTGATCTTATCCGAGAATGGAAGCGCCGGCCGGTCGATCACGACCACGAACCCGACGCCTACTCCTTCTTCGGCTCTTTCGACATCCGCTCCAGGCGATCTTGCATCTCCTTCATCTGCCGGCGAAGATCTTCGATGTTGTCGCCGGGATCGGGGGCATCGGGCGTTTTCTCCGGCTCGGGCGCGGCACCGCCGCGCGGCGGCACGAATGGCTTGAACATCGAGAAGGTGCGCTCGAAAAGCTCCATGTTGCGGCGGACATGCTCTTCAAGCGGCGCGAAAGGCGTGCCGCTGAAGCTGCTCGTCAACTGCTTGCGGAACTTCTCCTGCTCGCGAGTCAGCAGGTCGATCGATCGTTCGAGATATTTCGGCACCACCATCTGCATGCTGTCTCCGTAGAAACGGATCAATTGCCGAAGGAACGTGGTCGGGAGCAGGTTCTGCCCCGTCTTGTTCTCCTGTTCGAAAATGATCTGCGCCAGCACCGAGCGGGTGATATCGTCCCCGGTCTTTGCATCGAACACAAGGAAATCCTCGCCCTGCTTGACCATCGCCGCGAGATCCTCCAGCGTCACATAGGTGCTGGTGCCGGTGTTATAGAGTCGCCGGTTCGCATATTTCTTGATCGTCGTTGGTGTCTCTGATTTCACCATCGGTCCACACATCCCTGCCGAGGACCCCGCCGGCGTCCACGATGGGGTTTACACGTAGCGCATTGCAGCAAAGTAAGCATTTTCAGCCCGCTTCGGCTACCGTTTTATAAAAAACAGTTAATTCCCAAACATTGGAGGTGCTCACGATCATGTACGGGCGCAACTTCCGGCCATCGGCGTGATTGACACACTCTCATGAGGCCAACAGGATACATACATCCAGGCGATCACGAACCGCCGGCGCGGGCGTGTCAGCATCGAATCCAAGTCACTCAAGTTCCAGGAGGTCTCCATGTCGGACGATGTCGTCATCGTCAGCGCCGCCCGCACTCCGGTGGGAAGTTTCAACGGCGCGCTGGCCACGACGCCAGCCCACGCGCTCGGCGCTATCGCCATCAAGGCCGCGCTGGAGCGGGCGGGAGTCGAGCCCGGACGGGTTTCCGAGGTCATCATGGGCCAGATTCTGACCGCGGCGCAGGGCCAGAATCCGGCGCGTCAAGCGTCGATCGGCGCTGGCGTTCCGGTGGAAAGCCCGGCCTGGGGCGTCAACCAGCTTTGCGGTTCCGGCCTTCGCACCGTCGCGCTCGGTTATCAGGCCATCCTGAACGGGGATTCGGAGATCGTCGTCGCCGGGGGACAGGAATCAATGAGCATGGCGCCGCACGCGCAGCATCTGCGCGGCGGCGTGAAGATGGGCAACCTCGAACTGATCGACACCATGATCAGGGACGGGCTATGGGACGCGTTCAACGGCTACCACATGGGCAACACCGCCGAGAATGTCGCGCGCCAGTACCAGATCACCCGCCAGCAGCAGGACGAGTTCGCCGCCGCCTCGCAGAACAAGGCGGAGGTCGCGCAGAAGGCAGGCCGCTTCAAGGACGAGATCGTGCCCGTCACCGTCAAGAACCGCAAAGGCGATATCGTGGTCGACACGGACGAGTATCCGAAGGCCGGCGTGACGGCCGACTCCATCGCCAAGCTGCGGCCCGCTTTTGAAAAGGACGGCACCGTGACCGCGGCGAATGCGTCGGGAATCAATGACGGCGCGGCGGCCGTGGTGCTGATGTCGGCCGCGCAGGCTTCGAAAGAGGGCAAGACTCCCCTCGCCCGCATCGTCTCCTGGGCCCATGCCGGCGTCGACCCCAAGATCATGGGCACCGGCCCGATTCCGGCGTCCCGCGCCGCGCTGAAAAAAGCAGGCTGGGCGATCGGAGACCTCGACCTCATCGAAGCCAACGAAGCCTTCGCGGCGCAGGCCTGCGCCGTCAACAAGGATCTCGGCTGGGATACCTCCAGGGTCAACGTCAATGGCGGCGCGATCGCCCTCGGTCATCCGGTCGGCGCCTCGGGCGCGCGCGTGCTGGTGACGCTGCTTCACGAAATGCAGAAGCGAGACGCCAGGAAGGGCCTTGCCACGCTATGCATCGGTGGCGGCATGGGCATCGCGATGTGCGTCGAGCGCGGCTGAGCGGCAGCGGACGTTTCAGATGACGGTGAAGTCACCGCGGTTCGTACTGAGGATGAAATGCCCGGTCACCCGCCGGGCATTTTCAATCTCCAAGGTCTTTGGACGGTCATGACGATTTCGACTTGCTCTTCAGGAGGATGACGCAATGGCACGAGTGGCGCTGGTAACCGGAGGGACTCGCGGAATCGGCGGGGCGATCAGCAAAGCGCTGAAAGCGGCCGGCTACAACGTCGCGGCGAGCTACGCCGGCAACGACGCGGCGGCGGAGAAGTTCAAGGCGGAAACCGGGATTCCCGTCCACAAATGGGACGTCGCCTCGTTCGAGGCCTGCGCCGGCGGCATCAAGCAGGTCGAAGCGGACCTCGGGCCCGTCGAGGTGCTCGTGAACAATGCCGGCATCACCAAGGACACGGCCTTCCACAAAATGACGTTCGAGCAGTGGAGCGCCGTCATCAACACCAATCTCGGCTCGCTGTTCAACATGACGCGCCCGCTGATCGAGGGGATGCGGGCGCGCAAGTTCGGCCGCATCATCAACATCTCGTCGATCAATGGCCAGAAAGGCCAGTTCGGCCAGGTGAACTATTCGGCGGCGAAGGCCGGTGAGATCGGCTTCACCAAGGCCTTAGCGCTGGAGAACGCCAAGACCGGAATCACCGTGAACGCGATCTGCCCGGGTTACATCAACACCGAGATGGTGCAGGCGGTGCCGAAGGATGTCATCGAGAAAAGCATCCTGCCGCAAATTCCGGTGACGCGCCTCGGCGAGCCCGAGGAGATCGCGCGCGCGGTGGTCTTCCTCGCCGCCGACGACGCCGGCTTCATCACCGGCTCGACGCTTTCCGTCAATGGCGGGCAGTATCTGGCGTAGGAAGCGGTCGGCATCGCCGCGGGCGGCGATTGACTTGCTCCCAACAAAGGCCGTCATGGCCGGGCGTGACCCGGCCATCCACGTCTTTGACGTTGCAACGATTGAAAGACGTGGATGCCCGGCACAGGGCCGGGCATGACGGGGGACAAGCTGCTGGTCCATGACCTCGCGCACCGCCACGCTCATCGGCCTCGCGGCCATTCTGATGTGGTCGCTGCTTGCGGTCATGACGGTCGCGACCGGACGCATCCCCGCGTTTCAACTCGCGGCCATGACGTTCGCGATCGGCGGTCTCGCCGGCTGCGTGAGCTGGCTGTTTCGTCCCAAAGGCTTCCGCGCGTTGCGACAACCGGCGGCCGTCTGGCTCGTGGGAGTCGGCGGGCTGTTCGGCTATCATGCGCTGTATTTCATCGCGCTGCGGCAGGCGCCGCCGGCCGAAGCAGGGCTCCTGAATTATCTCTGGCCGCTGCTGATCGTGCTGTTCTCCGCGATGCTGCCGGGTGAGCGGCTGGCGCCGCATCATCTGATCGGCTCGACCCTCGGGCTTTTCGGGACGGTTCTGCTGTTTGCGGGTAACACCTCGATCGTGTTCGAACGCGCTCAGATGTCCGGTCTCGCGGCGGCGTTCATGGCCGCGTTCGTCTGGGCCGCGTATTCGGTGCTGTCGCGCCGCCTCGCCTCGGTTCCGACCGACGTGGTCGCGGGATTTTGCCTGGCGACGGCCGCGCTGGCGGCGGTCGCGCATCTGCTCGTGGAACAGACGGTTTGGCCCGACAATGCGGCACAGTGGCTCGCGATCGTCGCGCTCGGCATCGGTCCCGTGGGCCTTGCCTTCTATGTCTGGGACATCGGCGTGAAGCGAGGCGACATTCGCGTGCTCGGCGCGGCCGCCTATGCGACGCCGCTGCTTTCGACCTCCTTCCTGATACTGGCAGGCTTCGCGAAGCCGACCGCGGCGCTCGCGGTCGCCGCCGCGCTGATCGCGGGAGGCGGCTTGATCGCGGCGAAGGACATGATCCGGAAATAGCGTTTTCGAGCGAAGTGGGTACCGGTTCGCGTAAAGAAAACGCGTCGAAAAATAAACCTAAAGCCAGCTTGTTGAACCGCCGCCCTACGCCTGCAGCGCGGCAAAGTGACCGCGCCGCTGCAGCCATGCCAGCAGGATCAGGCTCGGCAGCGCCACCAGCGTGCAGATCACAAAGAACAGCGGCCATCCGGTGGCCTCGGCCACGAATCCGGCGCTGGCGGACAGATAGGTCCGGCCGACCGCGGCCAGCGCCGTCAGCAACGCATACTGGGTGGCGGTGTGCAGCGGATTGCGACACAGCGCGGACAGATAGGCGACGAAGATCACCGTGCCGATGGCGCTGGTGAAATTCTCCGCTGTAATCGCAAGAGCCAGCGCCCACTGATCGACGCCGACCATCGCCAGCCATGAAAACGACAGGTTGGCCACCGCCTGCAAAATGCCGCCGATCCACAGGCTCGCCGCCAGCGGATAGCGCCGCGCCACGAAGCCGCCGGCAAAGCCGCCGATCAACGTCGCTGCAAGACCGACCCCCTTCACGATGGCAGCGTAGTCGTTGCGGGTGAAGCCGAGGTCAATAACGAACGGCGCGGTCATGCTGCCGGAAAACGCGTCGGTGAACTTGAACAGCACGATGAAAACCAGGATTGCGAGCGCATCCTTCCTGGCGATGAACTCGGAGAATGCGCCGACCGCGGCGTTCACGATGCGCGCGAAACCGCCCTTGGCGCGTGTCGCCAGTTCGGCGCGCACGGATTGCTCGGGCTCGGTGGCGATGAGCGCGGTGACGGTGCCGATCAGAACCATCGTCGCCATGCCGACATAGCCCCACGCCCAGGCGGAGGCGCGGACGAGACCCGTCCCTTCGAGCGCGCTGACGAAGAAAAGAGCCCCGGCGGTCGAGACCAGCATGCCGATGCGATAGGCGGCGACGTAGGCGGCCATGCCGGCGGCCTGCTCGCTTTCCGGCAGGCTCTCGACGCGGAAGGCGTCGACCACGATGTCCTGCGTCGCCGATGTCGCCGCCACCAGCAGCGCGCCGAGCGCGACGAACCACGGCGCCTTCGCCGGATCGGTTGAGGCCAGCAGCAGGATCGCAGCGATCAGAAGCAGTTGCGAGAACACAAGCCAGCCGCGCCGGCGGCCGAACCGGCGCGTCAGCAACGGGATGTGCAGGGCGTCGACCAGCGGCGCCCACAGGAACTTCAGCGTATAGGGCGTGCCGACCAGGACGAACAGGCCGATCGCGCGCAGATCGATGCCAGATTCGGTCATCCATATCTGCAGCGTCGAGCCCGACAGCGCCAACGGCAGACCGGAAGAGAAGCCGAGCATCATCACGATGAGAACGCGCGGCTGCAGATAGACCGCCATGCTCTCGCGCCATGACGCGCGGGGAGCAACGTCGGATACGATCGGGGCGGCGGCGTCCGGAGCGGTCATCTGGTGGTGTTAGCAGATTCGCGAGGCCCGACATTCCATGATTGCTCTCCCGGCCTGGAGTTGGCGCGACAGTAGAGGCAAAAACAGTTCCGGATCGCCCGATCTGACAATCCGCCGCGTCGCGGCAAATGCTAACGCGCGAACCAAGCGAGAACATCTGAAAGTTAACGAAAGCTCGACGCGCGGCCTTTTCTTTTTGATCGAGCATGATCTTTTTCGAGAACCGGTTTCCACTTCGCGCCGGCGCGGCCCTTAGGGTCGGGATCATGCTCTTAAGCGATCGGAGCGGCTCGCGGATTGACCCCGGCAGGCCCGGGGATTACATCGCCCTGCATGGCTATTCGCGAAATAATCATCCTTCCGGACAAGCAGTTGCGCCTCGTATCCAGGCCGATCGAGACGGTGACGCCGGAGATCCGCAAGCTCGCCGACGACATGTTCGAGACCATGTACGACGCCCCCGGCATCGGGCTGGCCGGCATCCAGATCGCGCAGCCGTTGCGCATCGTCACCATGGACCTCGCCAGACGCGACGAGGAAGGTGAACTGACGCCGCGGCCGAGGGTTTTCATCAATCCGGAAATCCTGTCGGCGTCGGAGGAACTCTCGGTCTACGAAGAAGGCTGCCTGTCGATCCCCGAATATTACGAGGCGGTCGAGCGGCCCTCGCGGGTACGGATTCGCTTCACCGACCTCGACGGCAAGGTGCACGAGGAGGATGCCGAGGGCCTTTTCGCCACCTGCATCCAGCACGAGATCGACCATCTCAACGGCGTGCTGTTTGTCGATCACCTTTCGAAACTGAAGCGCGACCGCGTGATGAAGAAATTCACCAAGGCCGCCAAGTTCGCCGCGAAATAAAAGCGGCTTGTGCCGCGCAGACAATCAATAAGATGCCGCTTCGCCTGATCTTCATGGGCACGCCCGATTTCGCGGTGCCGACCCTGCAGCAACTCGTAGCCCACGGCCACGAGATCGCGGCCGTCTACACCCGCGAGGCAAGACCCGCCGGCCGCGGCATGAAGCTGCAGCCGACACCCGTGGCGCGGGAAGCGCAGCGGCTCGGCCTCCCCGTGCTGACGCCGAAAACGCTGAAGACGCAGGAATCGCAGGACCAGCTTCGTTCGTACGGAGCCGATGCCGCGGTCGTCGTCGCCTACGGTCTGATCCTGCCGCAGGCGATCCTCGATGCCCCGCGATACGGCTGCTACAATCTGCACGCATCGCTGCTGCCGCGCTGGCGCGGCGCCGCGCCGATCAACCGCGCCGTCATGGCCGGCGACGCTGAAAGCGGCGTCATGGTCATGAAGATAGATGCCGGCCTCGACACCGGCGACGTCGCCATGGCCGAGCGGGTCCCCATTACCGATGCGATGACGGCCTCCGATCTACATGACACGCTGGCGCCGCTGGGGGCTGATCTGATGGCGCGGGCGATGGACGCGCTGGAGCGCGGCGAGTTGCGCCTGACGAAGCAAAGCGAACAAGGCGTCGCCTCTACCGTCACCTACGCCGCCAAGATCGACAAGGCCGAAGCGCACATCGTTTGGAGCAACCCTGCGCGCGAGGTGCTGCGCCACATTCATGGCCTGTCACCGTTTCCGGGCGCCTGGTGCGAGATGCCGGTCGATGGCGAGGCGGTACGCATCAAGATCCTGCGATGCGAGCTGGCGGAAGGCGCGGGATCACCGGGAGACCTTCTCGACGATCGCCTGACCATTGCGTGCAAGGATGGCGCGATCCGCGTTCTCGAATTGCAGCGCGCGGGAAAGCCGCCGATGAAGGCCGCCGCTTTCCTGAACGGCACGCCGCTGACGCCGCCGCTGCGGCTCGACTGATGCCCCGCTACAAGCTCACCATCGAGTATGACGGTGGTCCCTTCTGCGGCTGGCAGTACCAGACCAACGGGCCGTCGGTGCAGGGCGCGCTGGAAGCGGCGGTCAAGGCGATTTGCGGTGATGACGTCCGCGTGCACGGCGCGGGCCGCACGGATGCCGGCGTTCATGCGCTGGCGCAGGTGGCGCATTGCGATATCGCCAGGCATTTCATGCCGGACCGGCTGCGCGACGGACTCAACGCTCATCTGCGGCCGCATCCAATCGGCGTGCTCGAAGCCGAGATCGTGCCAGACAGCTTCGAGGCGCGCTTTTCGGCACGCAGGCGACATTACATTTATCGCATCGCCAATCGCCGCGCCAATCTCGCCATCGATGTGGGGCGGGTCTGGCGCGTGCCCCGGCCGCTCGATACCGAAGCGATGCACGCTGCCGCGCAACGGCTGCTCGGCAAGCACGATTTCACGACCTTTCGCGACACCGAATGTCAGGCCAAATCGCCGGAAAAAACGCTCGATCAGCTCGACGTGATCAGGAACGGCGACAATGTCAGCATCATCACTTCGGCGCGCTCCTACCTGCACAGCCAGGTGCGCTCCATGGTGGGTTCGTTGGTGTGGGTCGGGCATGGCCGCTGGAATGCCGACGATCTGTCCGGCGCGCTGGCGGCGCGGCGGCGCGAAGCCTGCGGGCCGGTGGCGCCACCCGACGGATTGTACCTCGCGCGGGTCGATTACGAGGGGAGTATCCCCCTCAGGCAAGATCGATGATCGCTGTCATGCGCGAATTTTACGCGCTCCGTCCTTCACCGAATCCGGTCCAGCGTATCCCAGAACAGGCCCTCGCCGTCCTTCACATTGGCGGTCCAGTCCTGATGCGCGAGGTCGTTGGCGTCGTCGGTGATGAACTTGAACGCACGCCACGGCAGGCCGTGACGCCGGCACACCTGCGCAACCGCGAACAACTCCATGTCGACGATGTCAACGTTGTTCTCGATCAGCCATGGATCGGAGCTTGTGACAAAGCTGTCGCCGGTGCCGCAGACGACGCCAGACTGGCCCGACGTCAGAAGATCAAGCTCGGGAGCAAACGGCGTGCGTCCGCGCGGAGCCAGCGGCATCGCCATCATGTCGCGCTGGACGACGGTTGATACTTCCACGAGGCCCCGGAGCGTCTCGTTGATCTTTCCCGCTGTCCCGTAGTTGATGACGAGATCCGGGTGCAGCGTCAGCAGCGCCAGCGTGGCCGCGCTGGCGGCATTGATCTTGCCGACGCCGGTGTAGATCACCCTGACGCCGTCAGGGAGCCGCGCCCTGCCGAGTTCATCTTCAATGGCGGTGAGAACGAGAATCCTGCTCATGCGAAGTAACGGTCCAGCACGCCGCGATAGACCCGCGTCAGCTTTTCGAGATCAGCGATCGGAACGCGCTCGTCGATCTGGTGCATGGTCCGCCCGACCAGACCAAACTCGATCACCGGGCAATAGTCCTTGATGAAACGCGCGTCCGACGTGCCGCCGCCGGTGCTCAACTCCGGCCTGCGGCCGGTGACATCCTCAACGGCCGCGGCCACGAGATCGGTGAACGGGCCGGGCTCGGTCAGGAACACGTCGGCATTCGAAGGCTCCCACACGATGCGGGTTCGGACACGATTGCCCGAGGCTCCCGCGACACGCGCCTCGACCAGCGCACGGAGCGATTGCTGATCGTGATGATCGTTGAAGCGGATGTTGAACCTCGCGCGCGCCTGTCCCGGAATCACATTGGCTGCCGGATTTCCGACATCGACCGAGGTGAATTCCAGATTGGAAGGCTGGAACTGAGAGCTGCCCTGATCCAGCGGCTCGCTCACAAGCGCGGTGATCAGCGCGGCGATCTCCGGAATCGGATTCGAGGCGCGGTGCGGGTAAGCGACGTGACCCTGCACGCCGTCGACATACAGCGTGCCGGACTGTGAGCCGCGGCGGCCGATCTTGATGCAGTCGCCGAGTTCCTCGACATTGCTGGGCTCGCCGAGCACGCAGTGATCGAATTTCTCGCCGCGCGCGGCGGCCCATTGCAGCAGCTTGACGGTGCCGTTGACGGCGATGTCCTCCTCGTCGCCTGTGATCAGGAACGAAATCGAGCCGCTGCCGTCTTTCCCCGGCCGGCCGCCATGCGCCGCGAGATAGTCCAGCGCGGCCGCGACGCCGCAGGCGACCCCGCCCTTCATATCCACCGCGCCGCGCCCATAGAGAAAACCATCAACCACATCGCCCGAGAACGCGCCACGGGTCCACGCGGCTTCGTCGCCTGGAGGTACGACGTCGGTATGACCGGCGAAAGCGATGTGAGGGCGGCCGGAGCCGATGCGGGCATAGAGATTGTCGATGTCGGCGACGCCCGGCTCGCTGAAGGTGATCCGGTGAACATCAAAGCCGGCGTTCTTGAGCAGCGGCTCGAGCACGCCGAGCGCACCGGCGTCCGCCGGCGTCACCGAAGGGCAGCGGATGAGATCGCGAGCGATGGAAAGCGCGTCGTTTCCCATCGCCGTCTCAGTCCCTCAGTAGTTCGTTGATCCCGGTCTTGGAGCGCGTGCGTTCGTCGACGCGCTTGACGATGACCGCGCAGGCGGTGGACGGACCGAGCTGGCCGTTGCTCAGCGGCTTGCCCGGCAGCGCGCCCGGCACCACCACCGCGTATTCCGGCACTTCGCCCATGAAGATCTCGCCGGTCGTGCGATCGACGATCTTGGTCGAAGCGCCGAGGAAAACGCCCATCGACAGCACCGCCCCCTTGCGCACGATCACACCCTCCGCCACTTCCGAGCGCGCGCCGATGAAGCAATCGTCCTCAATGATCACGGGCCCGGCTTGCAGCGGCTCCAATACGCCGCCGATGCCCGCGCCGCCGGAGATGTGGACCCGCTTGCCGATCTGGGCACAGGAGCCCACCGTGCACCAGGTGTCGACCATGGTGCTCTCGTCGACATAAGCGCCAAGATTGACGAACGACGGCATCAACACGACGTTCCTTGCGATGAAGGCGGAGCGGCGCACGATCGCGCCCGGCACGGCGCGAAAGCCGGCGTCACGAAATCTGTTCTCGTCCCAGCCCTCGAACTTCGACGGCACCTTGTCCCACCACGCGGCGTTGCCGGGACCGCCGGGGATGACGCTCATGTCGTTGAGGCGGAACGAGAGCAGCACGGCCTTCTTCAGCCACTGATTGACCTGCCACTTGCCGTCGGCCGCGCGCTCGGCGACGCGCGCCTCGCCCTTGTCGAGCAGGCCGAGCGCCTGATCGACGGCATCGCGCACTTCGCCCCTTGTCGCGGGGGTGATGGTCTCGCGCGCGTCGAACGCGCCGTTGATGGTGGTTTCGAGCGATGCGGTAGGCATAGGGTTTCTGCGCCTCTACTACGCGAATGCAGTTTGTCAACCGTGGCTGTTCTCTTGGACGCAGGCAGCCCTGTCAAGCCGATCGCGCCGTCAGTCCCGCCAGAAAACCGGAGAGATCGTCGGTGACGTGATCGACGTGCGGCGCACCGCCGCGGCCTTCCATTTCCCAATCCTCACGCACGACCTCGCGCGTCCCGTCCGGCACCACCAGCACGGTCGTCATCCCCAGTTCATGCGGGACGACGAGATTGCGCGCCAGATCCTCGAACATCGCGCTTCTCGCGGCATCGACATGATGACGTTCGAGAAAGCGACGATAGGTCCGCGGTGAAGGCTTCGGCTCCATCCCCGCAGCGATGATGTCGAACACGGCCTCGAAGTGATGACCGAAACCGAGCCGCTCCAGCACCTTGCCGGCATGGGCGGTCGAGCCGTTGGTCAGGATCAGCTTGCGGCCCGGAAGCCTTTCGATCGCCGCGCCCATCGCCGGGTTGGGATCGAGCGGCGAGTGATCGATCTGATGGACGTAAGCGAGATAGTCGTCGGGCGAGACGCCATGCTCGGTCATCATGCCGCGCATGCTGGTGCCGAAGCGCTTGTAGTAATCCTTCTGGATACGCCTCGCCTCGACCGGATCGACGTTGAGAAACTGGCCGATATATTCACCGATCCGGGCGTCGACCTGCTGCCAGAGATTGACGTGATGCGGATAGAGCGTGTTGTCGAGATCGAACACCCATGTGTCGATATGACTGAAACCGCGGTGGGGATGTCGCTGCGCGCAGGTCACTTGTGAATCAGCGTTCCCGTGCCCTGATTGGTGAAGAGCTCCAGCAGCACCGCGTGAGGAGTCTTCCCGTCGATGATGACGACGCCGCTGACGCCCTGCTCCAGCGCGTAAATGCAGGTTTCGACCTTCGGGATCATGCCGCCCGAAATCGTCCCGTCGGCGATCAGCTTGCGCGCGTCGCTGATCGATAGCTCCGGAATCAGCTTCTTCGACTTGTCGAGCACGCCGGGAACGTCGGTGAGAAGCAGAAGACGCTTGGCCTTCAACGCACCGGCCACCGCGCCGGCGAAGATGTCGGCGTTGACGTTGAAGGTCTGGCCGCCTTTCGAGGTGGCCAGCGGCGCCAAAACCGGAATCAGCTCATGACCGATCAACTGATTCAGAAGCGTCAGATCGACCTTTTCGGGCTCGCCGACAAAGCCGAGATCGACCACCTTCTCGATGTTGGAATCCGGGTCCGCCAGCATCCGCGTGGCCTTCGCGGCGGTGACCATGTTGCCGTCCTTGCCGCAAAGTCCGACAGCCTTGCCCCCGGCCTCGTTGATGTAGCCGACCAGTTGCTTGTTGATCGAGCCGGCAAGCACCATCTCGACGATTTCGATGGTCGCGGCGTCGGTAATGCGCAGACCGGCCGCGAATTCGGATTTGATCCCGAGCCGTTGCAGCATGGCGGCGATCTGTGGGCCTCCGCCATGCACCACGACCGGATTGATCGCGGTCTGCTCGAGCAGCACGATGTCGCTGGCGAATTGGCGGGCGACGTTTTCCGAGCCCATGGCATGGCCGCCATACTTGATGACGATGGTCTCCTCGTCATATCGCTGCATGTGCGGCAGCGCCTCGGACAGGATGCGCGCCTGATCGAGCGGGCTGATGCGGGAGTCATCGGGCATGAAGCTGATCCCTCGAACTGATCTCTTGGCCGGCGGGAGAACGGGTTCTAGAGCATGATCCCGAAAAGTGGAAACCGGTTTTCGGATAAGATCATGCTCAAAAAGATAAGCGACGAGTCTGATTCAACGCAGTTGAACCGGACTGTAGATGTTATTTTGACGCGTTTTCATAACGCGAACCGGAATCCGCTTCGCTCGAAAACGCTATAACCGATCGGCGGCAGGGCCGCAAAGCCGCTTCGGATCAGGATCCGGACCGGTCGGAACGGGAGGCCGCGCGAGGCAGGACCGCGGCGATCGCGAGCAAGAACCAGCTCAGGATCATCAGCGTTCCTCCGGTCGGAGCGGCTCTCGGGAAAAGGTGATGTCCGAGAAACTGGCGCACCATCATGTCCGCGCCGAACAGGGTCGCGCCCGCGACAAAGCCGCCGGCCGCCAGGAGGCCGATGCGCGGACGAACGATCTGCCGGTCCGCCAGAAGAACAGCCAGCATCGCGGCCGGAGCGTGCAGCGACAGCATCGATGAAGCCGAAAGCGCAAGCCTGCCGCCATCAGCCGTGTGGGCGGCGACCGCCCCCAGGATGACGCCGGCGGCGCCCATCAGTCCCGCCGCAATGACGATGATCCGAAACCAGCCGAGGTGCGTCATCGACGATGATCTCCTATCAGGCGGGCCATGGCGGCACGCAACTCCGGGATTCCGTTCCCCGTCCGTGACGAAGTCACCAGCACATCCGGAAACGCCGCAGGGTGGCTGGCAAGCTGCGTCCTGGTGATATCGATACGTTCCGCCATCTCGGTCACCTTGACCTCGTCGGCCTTGGTCAGCACGACCTGGTAGCTCACGGCGGATCGGTCGAGGGCGCCAAGAACGGTCTTGTCGATGTCCTTGATGCCGTGGCGCGCATCGATCAGGACATAGACGCGCGCAAGCGTCGCCCGACCGAGCAGGAACTGGTGGATCAACGACGTCCACGACGCGATTCTGGCCTTCGGGGCCGACGCAAAGCCATAGCCCGGCATGTCGACCAGCCGGACATCGACCCCTTTGGGACCCTCGAAGAAGATCAGTTCCTGGGTTCGTCCCGGAGTGCGTGACGTCCGCGCCAGCGCGCTGCGGCCGGTCAGCGCATTGATCAGGCTCGACTTGCCGACATTGGAGCGTCCGGCGAATGCGACCTCGAGGCCCGACATCGGCGGCAGCGTCTCGATCGACGGCGACGCCCAGATGAATTGCCATTCCCCGGCAAACAGCTTCCGGCCCTGCTCGATCAATTCCGCATCAAGGCCGGTTGTCATGCGAACAGGCCTTCCCGGCATGGCGTTGCGCGTTCGCGACAAGACTGGCCGGTCGTCCGCAGAACGGCTGGATTCGAGAACGTGCTCGCCGGGCATTGGATGGCTTCGTCCGTCATGCTCCCCCGCAACGATCGCAAGGCGGAGCTCCGCCTATGTGGTCTTCGCCGGCTTGTCGGAGGATTTGCGGCGGAAGGTCGACTTCACGTTATCGAACAACTCCACCTTCACGCCGTTGCGACGCATGATGTAGCTCTGCTGAATCACCGACAACGTGTTGTTCCACGCCCAGTAGATCACAAGACCCGCCGGGAAGGCCGCGAGCATGAAGGTGAAGATCACCGGCATCCAGTCGAAGATGATCTTCTGGGTCGGATCCGGCGGCGTCGGGTTCAGCTTCATCTGGAACCACATCGTGACGCCCATGATGATCGGCCACGCGCCGATCGCGAGATAGGGCCCGATCAGCGGCACCACGGAGGGATCGTAGGGCAGCAGTCCGAACAGGTTGAAGATGTGGGTCGGATCGGGCGCCGACAGGTCCTTGATCCAGGCGAAGAAAGGCGCGTGACGCATTTCGATGGTCACGAACAGCACCTTGTAGAGCGAGAAGAACACGGGAATCTGCAGAAGGACCGGAAGACAGCCCGAGATCGGGTTGATCTTCTCCTTCTTGTAGATTTCCATCATCTCCTGCTGCAGCTTCATCCTGTCGTCGGGATAAAGCTCTCTCAGCGCGTTGATCTGCGGCTGGATCGCCTTCATCTTCGCCATCGACGCGTAGGATCTGTTGGCAAGCGGGAAGAACACCAGCTTGATCAGAACGGTTACGACCAGAATGGAAACGCCGAAGTTACCGAACACGTGAAAGAAGAAGTCCAGCGCGAGGAACATCGGCTTGGTGATGAAATAGAACCAGCCCCAATCGATCAGCAGGTCGAAATGGTTCAGGCCGAGTTGCTTGTTGTAGCCGCCAAGCTCCGCCAACGGAAAATTGAGGCCGACAACGCCCGCCTCCTTTGCGCCGGCAAAGAGGCGCGTGCTGACTGCGCCCGTGCCGCCGGCCGGGATGGTCCGCGCATCCTCCAGATAGTCGGTCTGGTAGGTCCTGACCGCACCCGCCTGATCGGAGGAGAAGCGCGCCTGCAATCGCGCGCTGGTATCGGGAAGCAACGCCGCGGCCCAGTATTTGTCGGTGATGCCGAGCCAGCCGTTGGTGACATTGAAGGTGACCGACCCGGCTTCGTCGATATTCTTGTAGGAGTATTCCTGCAGCTTCTGATCGCCGAGATAGCCGATAAGGCCTTCGTGCAGGATGTAGTAGCCCGAGATCTCGGGCGTGCCATGACGCGAAATCAGCGCGAACGGGTACAGCGTCACCGGAGCGCTGCCGGTGTTTGTGACCTCGTCTTTGATGGTGAACAGATACTGATCATCCACCGAGACGGTACGACGGAACGTCAACCCTTCGCCGTTGTCGTATTTCAGCGTGACAGGGGTGGACGGGGTCAGGGCGCCCGCCCCCTCCTGTTGCCACAGGGTGCTCCGGTCCGGAACCCGGACGGTCGATCCGGTGCCCGGAACCCATCCGAACTCGGCGTAATAAGGAGAGGCCGTGCCGGACGGCGAGAACAGTTCGATCGCGGGAGAAGCGGGATTGACCGTCTCGCGGTACTTGGTCAGCAGAAGATCATCGATGCGCGCGCCGGTCAGCGAGATGCTTCCGCTGAGGCGAGGGGTGTTGATCTGGACGCGCGGCTTGGACGCGATGGCAACATCACGGGCAACCACCGCCGATCCGGCCGCGGATTGACCGGGCGCGGCGGTATTGGGCGCAGCCTCGCCCTGTGACTTGCTCTGGGACTTGGCAAGCTCGCTTTGCGCCTGGTGGGCGGCGCGGTCCTTCTCCATCTGCGGGATGTTGTAGAAATACTGCCAGGCGATCAGCACGAGAGCCGACAGAACGATAGCGATGATGGTATTGCGGTTCTCAGACATCGTTCAGGGTCTCGTCACTCGGTTCGGGTTGCGGCTGGATGCACCGTTGATGCCGCCGATTTGACGCCGCGTTCATCCTGGATGCCGGCGGTCGAGACGCTGAAGCGCCGAACGCAAATCATCGAGCATCACTGCGAAACGGCGGTTCAGCGCGGCACGGCGGCCGATTATCACATAATCGCTGTGCGGTCGCATGGATACGGCGTCCACGCGCTTCACCAATTCGCGAAGTCTGCGGCGGATGCGATTTCGTTCGGTCGCGGTGCCATTTTTCTTGGTCACCGTGAAGCCGATCCTGATCGCACCGTCATCGCTGCGGCGGCGATTTTGCACCACGAAGGCTGGGGTGCTCACCCGCGGCCCATGGGCAGCGGCGAGGAAGTCCGCCCGCTGCCGCAACCGGTCCATGATGATTCCCGGAACGATCCGCTCAGGCGCTCAGGCGCTTGCGGCCCCGCGCGCGCCGCGCTGCGAGAACCTTCCGGCCGCCGGTGGTCGCGAGGCGGGCACGAAAGCCATGACGCCGCTTGCGTACCAATTTACTGGGTTGATAAGTCCGTTTCACGGGAGTCTCCGCTGACCGGGCGCGTCGCCTGATGTTGAGGTTGAGTCCGGCAAGGCCGCCCGAACCGAGCCGTTTTTCGGCTCGGACAAGCCGCCCCGGCCGAAACCGGGCCGTCACGGACAATTGGCGCGGCTTATACGGGAGCGACCTCTTTTCGTCAATCTTGCCCTCTATCGTTTCCTGGTCCCGTCAAACTGGCCAACCTGTCGCGCCGGCCTATATTACACAGGTGTTCGGCAGTATTTCCTGAGGTCCCGTCGTCCGTTTCAGGAGCGCGGATCATGGTCAGTTTGCCGCAGGGCCCGCAGAGGAAAACCCGTGTCTCAGGCGATCGAACAGCTCCGGATTCGCGCCGCGCGTCTGTCGTTGCGCGGCCGGCTCGGCCTGTCCGGCAAGCTCCTGCTACTCACGATCCCGCTGGTCATGATCGCTGAAGTCCTGATCTACGTCCCGTCGATCGCGAACTTCCGGGTAAACCGGCTCAATGATCGGCTGGCGGCCGCGAACACAGCCGCCCTGGTGCTCGACGCGGCCCCCTCGGGCATGGTGCCCGAGTCGCTCGCGCGGCAGATCCTCGGCAGCATCGGCGCGCGGGCGGTCGCCATCAAGATGGGTCAGCAGCGGCGACTGCTCGCCAGCGCGGATCTGCCGGCGTCGATCGACCATGACATCGACATGCGCACCATGACGCCGTGGTCAGCCATTGTCGGCTCATTCGAAACCATGCTGGAAAGCGGCAACCAGGCGATCCGCATCATCGGGCCCGGGCCACGCGGTGCCCAGTTCATCGAAGTCGTCACCGACGAGGAGCCGCTACGCCAATCGATGTACCGCTTTTCACGCAACCTGTTGCTGGTCTCGCTGGCGATAGCTGTTCTGACGGCCGCATTGGTTTATCTGGCGCTGCACTACCTGTTCGTCCGCCCGATGCGGCGACTGACCGCCAATCTCGTGGGTTTCCACCAGAACCCCGAAAGCCCCGCGCGAATCATCGTGCCGTCGCAGCGCGGCGACGAGATCGGCGTCGCCGAGCGTGAACTCTCCGACATGCAGCGCGACCTGGTGTCCATGTTGCATCAGAAGAGCCGGCTGGCCGCGCTCGGTCTCGCCGTTTCGAAGATCAATCACGACCTTCGCAATCTATTGGCGTCCTCCCAGCTGCTTTCCGACCAGCTGGCCAGCGTACCCGATCCACGGGTGCAGCGGTTCGCGCCGAAGCTGATGCGCTCGCTGGAGCGCGCCATCGCGTTCTGCCAGTCAACGCTGTCTTATGGACGGGCGCAGGAGGCTACCCCCGACCGGCGGCTGATGGCGATCGAGCCCATCGTCAACGAGGTGCGGGAATCAGCCGGGCTGACGCCGGAGGGGTCCATAACCTGGATCGATGCGATCGAGCGCGGCCTTACGATCGACGCGGATCCGGATCAGCTTTTCCGTATTCTGCTCAATCTGGTGCGCAACGCCGCACAGGCTTTGGAAACCCAGCCGCGAAACGAAGCGGCGACCCGGCAAATCCGGGTCGCCGGCCGCCGCGAAGGCGCGGTGGCGATCATCGAGGTTTCCGACACCGGACCGGGCGTTCCGGAACAGGCGCGCAGCCACCTGTTCGAGGCGTTCCAGAGCTCAGGACGCCCAGGCGGCAGCGGCCTCGGCCTTGCGATCGCGGCGGAACTGGTGCGTGCGCATGGCGGCGATATCCACCTGGTGGAAGGCACCATAGGCGCCACGTTCCGGATTACGATCCCGGACCGTCCCGTGGAGTTGCAAACCATCCGTAACGAACGCGCGCGGGCCTGATCGATTCAGGGATTGCCGCCGCTCCGTATCACCGGATTTCGGTTGTCTGCCATAAGGTTGATAATCACCCTTCCGTCGCACCGTTCTCGGTTCATCCTATGGGATTTCGTGTCATCCGCCGTTGGTAGCGCCGCGCCGCTTGCAAAGCCGCCCGGGAGCCGTTAGCAATGGCCCGCTTCGGGATGCCTGTTCCGAAATGCGATGATTTTGATTTCCGCCGACAAACGCGCCCGTAGCTCAGCTGGATAGAGCACCAGACTACGAATCTGGGGGTCAGAGGTTCGAATCCTTTCGGGCGCGCCAATAAAATCAAATACTTAATACAATCTAACCGTTTCAAAAACACGATTTGAAACGGTTTTTGAAACGGTTTTCGCCGTGGCACACTCTATGACCGCATACTCTACTTATTGTCGCGCCAGTGTTCGCAGCCTCGTCTCGGCGAAACGTGCGTAAAGCTCTGCGCGTCGAAGCGTTGCCGCCGACTGTGATCATTGGAGCGAGTTGCGGCAGGGGTTTCAGGAAGATGGGCGCTTGAGCGGCGCGGGCGATCAAGCCAATCCTTGAAGATATCCAGCCTGATGTGATTGCACTGCCACAACGACGCATAAACGAGGCCTGGATAGGTCGCCCGGAAGAGTTTCAGGAAAGCGTCCGAGATCGCTATCGCTTCGAAAAACCTCACGATTCCTGCAGACTCGGGTCCCGTAAAACATCTGCAAGCCGACCAGATTTCTAGAACAGGTCTAAATCATTGCTGTTGCACGCGAATTTTCATCTGATAGTGAAGCGGGATCAACGATAGCGATCCTTGCGCGGTCGTGTGAAAGTGCGTGAACCTTGGGAAACGGTCCAACCAAAAGGATTGCTGAAGCAGATATGCTTCGCCCTGCGGCAGGGTGCAGCTTCGCATCTTTGTCGGCTGACCGGGTCAGGGTAGCCCCGGAAGCGCTTCCTCCTCAGGCCGGCCGGAGGCGATCATGTCGGCTGCGTTGAACGCGATTTTCCAGTCGCACCGCCGCTCCCTCCTTTGGACCGTCATGAGGATCGTGCGCGATCCGCAAACGGCCGAGGACCTCGCGCAGGAAACCTATTTGAAGGTCCGAAAGGCACTTGAGACAAGGCCGATCGAGCACGTTGAGAGCTTCCTGTTTCAAACTGCTCGGAATCTGGCGATCGACCATCAGCGGCGTAAGGCGGTTCGCAATCGGTACGAGGCGTCCGACGCAGCAAGGGAAGACATAGAGAATGTCGCCGCCGCGGAGCCCTCGATCGAAGACGATTTGATTCAGCAGCAGCGGTGGCGGGCGTTCGAGGACGCACTGGCGGAACTCCCGGTGCGAGCAAGAACCGTATGGTCCATGATTCACCTGCAAGGACGTACGTGCGCTGAGATCGCGGAACATCTCGGCGTTTCCCGCAATACCGTCTATAATGACATCAAACTTGTCATGGGGCATTGCCAGGATGTGCTTGCGCGGCTTGAGGATTGAAGCCGGTGACGTGTACAGAAAAACTCTGGCAACACGCTCTGAGCAACCTGTCGGAATCGCTCAAGCTGCCATCATTGGTATCGCAAGGAGAAATTTGTGACGGGTCTTCCTGTCAAACGTCTCACTCATATGAGCGTCCGAACAATCGAATGGCGGATCAGCTAGGTGAGACAGAAACTGACAGGGGATTACGAATCGGATGGAGAATACATGCATCCGGATCCCGTGACGGATCAGGCCCTCGACTGGTTCATTCGACTCCAAGAAGAGCGTGATTCCGCGACGCTGGCGGAGTTTGAGGCGTGGCGGCGATCGGACATGCGCTGCGGCCAGGCATTTGCGCGTATCTCCGCGATGCACGGCATGGCTTCCTTGCGCAAGGCAACCGAGACCGACGCCCGCCGGCTCGGGCTGGACGTGCCCGCGTCCGCGGTTTCGGTGCGGGAACGGAAGGCACCACGAAGCTGGATCCCGGCTGTTGCCGCGGCCGTTCTCCTGCTGCTGATAGGCTGGCAGCAGTTGCCGGGCGTCATGCTGCGGTGGCAATCTGACTATATGACAGCAACCGGCCAGCGGGATACCATCACGCTTCCGGACGGCTCGACCGCGACGCTCAACACCTCGACCGCCATAGCCGTTGATTTTTCTGGCGGTCGCCGCCGGGTTACATTGCTCGACGGTGAAGCCTATTTCGACGTCCAGCATGACCCGTCGCGCCCATTTGTTGTCGCAGGCCATTTCGCGCAGGTCGAGGTCAAGGGGACTGCTTTCAGCGTCAGGACCGAAAATGATCAGGACACTGTCGTGCTCGAACGTGGCCGCGTTGAGGTGAGCAGCCAGGCCGGTCACGAGTTCCTTGCGCCGGGGCAGATGATTGTCGCCAGCGCGTCCGGCTTATCTGCGGTGGAGGCAGCGGACATCGATAAATCGCTTGCATGGCGCGACGGCCGGATCGTGTTTCGCGACCGGCCATTCCGCGCCGCATTGGCCGACCTCGAGCGCTATTTCGACGGACGGGTCGTGGTTATAGGCAGCGTGGCCTCGGATCGCCTGGTGAGCGGACATTATCGCATCGATGATCCTGACGCGGCGATCAGGACGCTCGCGCGATCGGCCGGTGCCGACGTCACGCGGCTTCCGGGTGGAATCTTGATCTTGCGTTAAAGCATTTTTCGGCGAAGTGGATACCGGTTAGCCGGAAGAAAATGCGACCAGACAATAATCTAGAGCATGGTCCGATTCAACTTGATCGGATCATGCTCTAGCGACCAAACTTTTTTTGTGACGGGTCGACCCCTCATCGTCCCTGTTATGAGGGCCGAGTTTTCACAAGGTGTGACAGCAGCCCTCTGCATCTGGTTGAGGGCAGCGAGCGATGAACGATCGGGGGATCGCAGATCGGAATAATACTTCGGCATCGAGCAAGGACGGACGAACGAAACGTCTCGGCGTTGTTCTGCTCGGTTCGACGATCCTCGCCTGTGGCATCGCGAATGCGCCCGTCATCGCGCCCGCCCAGGCGCAGCAGGCGGTCCGCACTGTTCAATTCTCGATCCCCGCCCAGCCGCTTTCCTCCGCGATAGATGCATTTAGCCGTGTCACTGGCTGGCAGGTCGGATATTCATCCGACATTGCTCGCTCGACGACCACGCGTGCTGTCTCGGGCGCCATGACGCCTGCTCAGGCGCTGCAGACCATGGTGGCCGGAACGGGCGTCAAGGTCAGCATCACAGGCCCGGCGAGCGCCGCGTTGGTTTCGAGTACAGCCAATGCAGGGAGCGGCGGCGGCGCGCCGGCAGGCGCGATCGCGCTCGATACGATTGACGTGCAGGGCGAGACCGCGTGGGGGCCGGTGAACGGTTTTGTCGCTAGCCGCAGCGCCACCGCCACCAAGACCGACATTCCGATCCTTGAGGTGCCGCAGTCGGTCTCGGTGGTGACGCGTGATCAGATGAAAACGCGGCAAGTCCAGTCTCTGCACGAGACGCTGCAATACACATCGGGTGTCTTCGCCGGATTTAGCGGTCAGCAACAATTTAATCCCAGGTTCCAGATACGCGGTTTTTATTCTGAAGGTTGGGATGGGCCGATCTATCTGAACGGGCTGCCTACCTTCGGAGCCGCCGACATCGAGACCTACGGGTTGGAACGTGTCGAGGTGATGCGCGGGCCTGCTTCGGTTCTTTACGGTCAGGGCCAGCCCAGCGGCGTGATCGCTCTTGTCACCAAGCGTCCGACCGAACAGCCCCTCCGGGAAGTGCAGCTTCAAGGCGGCAGCTTTGATCGAAAAAGTGGCGCCTTCGATTTCAGTGGTCCAGTCACGGAGGACAAGTCGCTGCTTTATCGTTTCACTGGCTTATGGCGCGACGGCGGCAATGGCATAGACTTCTCAAAAGAGAACCGCACGTTTTTGTCGGGCTCGTTGACCTGGCGTCCCACCGCTGCGACGGAAATCATGGCCTACAGCCTTTATCAAAAAGACAAGGGACGATGGAACTTCGGTCTTCCAGCACGGGGTACGGTACTGCCAAATCCAAATGGACCAATCCCGCTCACTCGCTACCCTGGCGAGCCAAGCCTCGATTACTACAATACAGAGAAAACCACTGTCGGGTATAGCCTCCAACATCGCGCCACCGACGGCCTGACTTTCAGGCAGAATCTTCAGTACTCACGGGATACTTACGACGAGCGTGACATTAGTACGTCCGCCCTTGCAAGTGATTTGCGTAGGATAAACCGTATTGGTCTCCTAACCCACTATACGTTTGATACGTTTGCGATCGACAATCAGGCTGAGTTGAAAGCCACCACTGGCAGCCTGCAACACACCCTTCTGTTTGGCGTGGACTATCGATGGCGAGGGAGGAGTAATCAAGGTATCGGATGGGACAGTGTCGTTCCTCTGCTCGATATCTACGCCCCCGTTTATGGCTTGCCTGTTATTTGGTCGACCACGCCAACTTCATCCCGCCACAGACACAAAATGTCACCGGTATCTATCTTCAGGATCAGATCAAGTTCGACCAATGGATTCTGACACTTGGCGGCCGCTACAATTGGGCGGAATCCAAGACTGTTAATGTCCTCAGCAGTTCGGCGACGACTCAGGATGATCAAGCCTTCACCAAGCGGGCCGGGCTCGGTTACGAGTTCGATAGCGGCTTTGTCCCCTACATCAGCTACGCTGACTCGTTCGTGCCTCTTTCCGGGACAACATTTGATTTGGTGCCGTACAAGCCGGAAACCGGGAGACAGTATGAGGCTGGCATCAAGTATCAGCCGAAAGATGCAAGATGGCGGATCACGACAGCCGTGTATGATTTAATAAAGCAGAATGCCTTGACGCGGGATGTCGCCCATCCCGGATACTCTATACAGACCGGTGAAATTAGCTCACGTGGTTTCGAGTTCGAGGCGGTCGCTAGCCTGACCAACAATCTAAATCTGACTGCCGCTTATGCCTATAATCATGCACGCGTGACCAAGAGCAACGATGTCAATCTCGGTAAGCGGCCAGTGACCACACCGGCGCATATGGCGTCGGTGTGGGCCGACTACACCATTCGGGAGGGCGCGCTGAACGGGCTCGGCTTCGGTGCCGGCGTGCGTTATGTCGGGGCTACGCCCGGTGACATGCTCAACAGTTTTTACGCGCCAGCTTACACGCTGGTGGATGCCCTGGTCCGTTATGAGATCGACAACTGGCTTTTTACGGTCAACGTCAGCAACCTGTTTGACACGCAGTACGTGGCAGCGTGCGCCAGTCTCAATCAGTGTAACGTCGGGCGTTTTCGTACCGTGCTCGGCAAAGTGAGCTATCGCTGGTAGCTGATGGTGTCATTTGCGGAGAAGATCCACAGTGCTGCCGCAACACACAGGAGTTCAGAGCGCCGCGAGTACAAAACGCGTCGATTCGGCGCTTTCCTCATCTGATGACAATAGCGGCTGATGTCGGCAAGGCCGTAGAAGCAGGAAGCGGAACGGGATAGCAGAGCCCGATCAAGAGAATGGCCCCTCTCATGTGAGGACATGTCAATGCTGACGTTGGCAAAGGATATATCGGATCACCAACTCCTGACGCCGCTCAAACGTCGATCGGAGCCGCAACCGCGCCGAAGCGATTATAATCGTCGCCGCTTCCTCGCCTGGCTGCGCGACGAGGTGGCGGTGCTGCGCTCCGTTGTCATTCGGCCTGCAATATTGACCCTCTAAGCCGGGGGATCGACGAGCTAAACGCCTGGCTGCTCGACAAATGCATCACTTACGCCAAGGCGCATCGCCATCCGGAACTGGCCGATCAGACGATCTGGGACGTGTTCGAAGCCGAGCGCCCCAAGCTCGTTCCCTATGCCGGCCGGTTCGACGGCTTCCACGCGGTGCCGGCGTCTGTCTCCAAGACCTGTTTGGTACGCTTCGACAACAACAAATACTCGGTCGCGGCCAGCGCCGTCGGACGCCCGGTCGAGGTTCAGGCCTATGCCGACCGTATCGTAATCCGTCAGGACGGGCGCATCGTTGCGGAGCATCGGGTGCGCCTGAGCGCCGGCGATACGGATCGTCTGTAATCCGTAATCTTCATAGATGGAATCGGAGAGGCGACCGTTCTCGGTCGGCTTCCATTCAACGGTGTCGTAGGCGAGCGGAACGCCATCGGGCGCGGCGGGCGATGCGGCTAGAGCGAGCTTCGCTGCCCGGTTCAGATAGCCGCGCACGGTGCGGGGTGCGACCGGCGCAGCGATCGGCACGGCGATGGATGAATCGACAGGAAGCCTCGCGGGCAGATGCTCGGTTAGCCAGCCGTGCAGCGTGGCGACGTCGGGCGCGACTCCGGGCGCGTCCGGGAAGACGGAGGGATCATCGGCGGGCAGCTTGTCGATGACGGTGAGCCGCGTCGCGAAGGTGGTGCCGTGCTTGGCATAGACCGAACCGTCGATCGCGGCGGAGAAGACGACGCGGCCGCGCTCTTGCAGGCACGTGAAGGCGGGCGCCCAGACCGTATTGTCCTGAGAGAAGCCCGCGCCGGTGATCGTGACAAGACGGCCGCCGGGGGCGAGGCGAGCGAGCGCGGAAGCGACATGGCGGAATGTGGCGTCCGCTACCCGGCCCTCGACGTGCGCCATGACGGAGAATGGCGGGTTCATCAGCACAACGGTGGGTACAACGGCCGCGTCCAGATGATCGTCGATCTGCGCGGCATCAAAGCGGGTGACGGAAATGGCCGGAAAGAGGAAAGAGAGCAGCGCGGCACGCATCTCGGCCAGTTCGTTGAGGACGAGCGCGCCGCCGGCGACTTCGGCGAGGATGGCGAGAAGGCCGGTGCCCGCGGACGGTTCCAGAACGCGGTCGGCCGGTGTGATCGCGGCGGCAATCGCGACGGCGAGGCTGAGCGGGGCCGGCGTCGAGAACTGCTGCAATGCCTGGCTCTCTTCGGAGCGGCGCGTATGGGTTGGAAGGAGGTCGGAGATCTTGTCGAGAAGCGGCAGGGCACGCGCCGGAGAACCAGCCTTGCGCAACAGCGCCTTGCCGTATTTGCGCAGGAACAGGACGATTGCCGCCTCGCACGCGTCATAGGCGCGCTTCCAGTCCCAGGCGCCGGTGGCGTCCGACGCGCCGAACGCCGTCGTCATGACGCCGCGCAGGATGGCGGCGTCCACTCGCGTTCCTCGCTCGATATGCGGAAGAAGGAGCGCGGCGGCATGGATGCAGGCCGCGGGATCGACGGACGCGGAAACGGGAGCCGCCGGAACGGCTTCGGCCGCGGGGAACAGGGCGTTCATGGGAGATCCTCGGGAGAGCTGGACGGGAAAGCCCATGGCCGCTCTCTCTCGAACCGCACGGGCTCAAACCCGTCCCGGCATCCCCTTCCTCTCACTCGGCTGTTGCTTCCGGAATCCTGTCGGACTGGCGCTCGCCCTGGTGAGCCTTTCCGCGCAGGGCTGGAGCCTTGAAATTCGGGACGATTCCGACTATCTTACCTTCGTCTTACATTATTTCGGGTCCAGCGCGATGGCCAGTGCGGAAAAGCTCACCACGACAGTCTCCACCAAGGGGCAAGTCATTTTGCCGAGCGCCATCCGCCAGCGGCGCGAGTGGAACGCTGGCACGCGCCTGACGGTCGAGGAGACGCCCGATGGCGTGTTGCTGAAGCCGGCTCCCGCTTTTGCCGAAACCAGGCCGGGAGATGTCTTTGGCGTGTTGCCCTCGAAGGGCGGGTCGAAGACGATCGCTGAGATGGATGCTGGCATTCTCGCCGAAGCGAAGCGTCGACATGCTCGCGATTGATACCAATCTCGTTGTCCGATACCTGACCAACGATCACCCGCGACAGTCTCCGCGTGCGCGAGCCTTGATTGACGGGCAGGCAGTTTTTGTCGCCGTCACTGTGATGCTGGAAGTGGACTGGGTGTTGCGCAGCGCCTATGGCTACCGGCCGGCGGACATCGCTCGCGCGATGCGCTCGTTCGCGGGTCTGCCGACTGTTTCCGTAGAGGACCCCACGGTCGTTGCGGCAGCCCTCGATCTTTCTGAGAACGGCATGGACTTCGCGGATGCGCTGCATCTGTGCAAGACGACGCACTGCGAGGGCATGGCCAGTTTCGACCGGAAGTTCGTGAAGGCCGCCAGAGCCGCCGGCTACGACCGTGTCCGGGAAGCATGACGACGATCAACGCCGAGCCGGAAACCTCGTCGAGCCGATAAGACCCTGATTTCGATGATCTTAGGTATCGGGATCATCTCCATCGAGTACCTCGGCAAGCCAGCCATCGGTGTAGATCCATGCGACGGTGCCTCCGGTGGTCAGATCGATCACATGCGCACCGCCACCGAAACCGTCGAGGCGCGGCCTCGAGCAGGTGTCGGCGTATTGGAATCCCCAGCGGCCTGTAAGGCCAAACTCGGTGGCGCAGCGTTTGACGAACTGGATCAGGCGCTCGGGATCGCCGGTGCCATCGTCGCGCATCCAGAGTTGAGTGCCGCCATATTCCGGTTCGATCGACAGAAGAAAGCCGCCCGACGGCGGCTCCTCGGATGCGCCTTGCTTCGAAAGCGTGTTGTAGAGTTCGAGAGCCCGAGCCGCGTTCTGGGGCGTGCCGACTGTCCGTCGTCAGATGAATTGAGACTGTTCCGGGGTCACGGGAACGGAGGTTCTGGCTCATCTGGGTTTGAGGTTAGGCGGCCTGCAGGTGATGCTGCAAGCGTCTTTGGTGGATGGTCTGGCGTTTGATCCTTTCGCGTTCGGTGAGGATGGTCTGCCCGCGGCCGAAGTAGACGTCAGCGGGCGTGAGATTATCGATGCTCTCGTGATAGCGGCCGTGATTGTAGTGCTCGACGAAGGCCGCGACCTGCCGTTCAAGGTCGCCGGGCAGATAGTAGTTTTCCAGCAGGATGCGGTTCTTCAGGGTCTGATGCCAGCGCTCGATCTTGCCCTGCGTCTGGGGATGATACGGCGCGCCGCGAACGTGTTTCATGCCCTTGCCGTCGAGCCAGGTAGCGAGTTCGGCCGAGATGTATGAGGCGCCGTTGTCGCTCAACAGCCTCGGCCGATGCGCGACCGTGATCTGGTCGAGCCCCGATGCCGCCAGAGCCAGATCGAGCGTGGCGGTGACGTCATCCGCCCGCATCGTGGCGCAGAGCTTCCAGGCGACGATGAAGCGGGAGAAGTCGTCGAGCACGGTCGAGAGATAATACCAGCCCCAACCCGTGATCTTCAGGTAGGTGAAGTCGGTTTGCCAGAGCTGGTTGGGCGCTGTCGTCTTGTCCTTGAACTCAGACGCCGCCTTGATGACGATATAGGCTGGGCTGGTGATGAGATCATGAGCCTTCAGCAGCCGATATACCGACGCCTCCGAGACAAAGTAGCGCTTCTCGTCGGTGAAGCGCACCGCCAGCTCGCGCGGGCTCAGCTCCGTTTCGCGCAGCGCCAGCTCGACGATCTCGGCCCGGATTGGGTCAGGAATCCGGTTCCAGACACGATCCGGCCGCGAGCGATGATCGGCCAGAGCCTCGATCCCACCGGTGAGATAGCGATCGTACCAGCGATAGAACGTGGCGCGCGGGATGCCGAGCTTGTCCAGGGTTCGCCGTGCCGGCAGATGCGAGGCCTCGACCAGGCGAATGATCTCGGCCTTTTCGGATGCAGGATACCTCATGTGTCGTCCTCCCCATCCGCGAGCATGCTTTTTTTCAGCAGGCGGTTTTCCAGGGTGAGATCGGCCACGGCCTCCTTCAGGGCCTGCGCCTCACGGCGCAGCTCTTTCACCTCGTCCGACGTCGCGGCGCGGGCCGTGTCACCAGCGAGACGGCGCTTGCCGGCGTCGAGGAACTCCTTCGACCAGCCGTAATACATCGACGAGGCGATCCCCTCGCGCCGACACAGCTCGGCGATGCTCTCCTCGCCGCGCACGCCTTCCAGCACGATGCGGATCTTCTCTTCAGCCGAGAACTGCCGGCGCGTTGCCCGGCGGATGTCCTTCACGACCTGCTCTGCCGGTGCTTTCTCCGGCCCGGATTTCTGTCTCATCTGCGCTCCAAATTGGCTGCGATGATCCAGAAATCCTCCCTTCCCGAAAACCCCTAAACTGTCTCAAGAGCCCTGACGGCGGACACGCGAGATGGCCCAACGGCGTGAACACATAATCACCTCCGTCGCGTCCGACAGCGCAAAGGACGTAGCGCGGTTCGCGCGTGGCCGCGTCGAGGCACTCCATGAGCGCAAGGTTGCCGTCGCCAGCGGCGCGCAACATGGTGTTGAAATTCGTGCGGGCGTAATCGGGAATGGCCATGGATTTCTCCTGAAACGAAAATGGCCCGGCGGAATGCTAGGCCATGAGGTCGAAGGGAGGATATGCGTGGCGACCGAGCCGCCCCGCTGGTGTGTCACTCGGCGGCAATGAGAGGCGTCGGATCGCCGGTGGCTTCATCCGCCGCGCCATCGTCGTCATCAGCGAAGAACTCGGGCAACGCGACGTCGTCGCCGTTTTGCCCGGCCGAGGTTTCGGCGGCCGGCGCCTCGGCGACGAGACGCAGGGGCTCCGGCAGCCAGCCGGTGTCGGCGAGGAGTCGTTCGGCCTCCCGCGCCATGTCGTCCTTCTTCAGGTGATCGATCAGGCGCACCTTCTCCTCACCGAGGGCCTCATGGACGGCCTGGAGAATGCGGGGCTTGGTGATGCGACCCAGGTAGTTCGCGACGGTGGGACGGAAACCGGCATCCGCCATGTCGAGGCCGGTGACGCGGGCAAGGGCGCCGTCCTCGTCGACGGTGATGAAGACGCCCGCGATGGCGATCTCGGCGGGATCATAGACGGCGGGACGGCGCTCGAAGGCGTCGAGCTGCTTTTCGATCTCGCCGAGGCGTTGGTCGATGTCGTCCGGCAGTTCGTCATAGTCGGCGTATTCGGTCTCGAGACGCTCCTGTTCCTCACGCAGCTTCTCGCGCTGGCGCTGCTCCTTCCGCGTCAGCTCCGCAAACGCGCCGGTGATCGCGCGCAGCCCGTGGTCGTGGCCGTAGGGAAGTTCGAGGTCGACCGTGATCCATTTCCAACCTTCGGCGGCGACCTCGTCGGCGACAACCTTCAGTTTTTCCGCCACCAGGCGATCGAGCAGCGAGACATCCTTGAGCCAACCGTCTTCATCATCGTCGAAGAGGTAGCGTGGCAGCATCTGGCCGCCGGCCGCCATGTAGGCTTCGATGCCGACGAAAAGCGCGCGCTTGTCGGAGGCGGCAACGGTGGTTTCGGTCAGCATATTCCGGATGCGCCAGGGCTCGCGGTAGTGGGACCGTTCGACGGCATCCCACACCTGTTCCTGACGAGCGTGATCCGGATGCGCGGTGAACGCCTCCAGCATCGCCAGCGTCATGCCGTCCTGGGCATAGACCTCGTGCAGCCTCGGCGAAACCTTGGCGAGCGCGAGGCGCTGATCGACGTAACGCTGGCTGGTGAAGTAGGTGCTGGCGACCTCCTCGGTGCTCATCCCACCGTCGACCATGCGCTTGAACGCCTGGAACTGGTCGAGCGGATGCAGAGCGAGCCGGAATGTGTTTTCGGCAAGCGAGTCATCGATCGCCGAAGTCTTGGCATCGGCCTTTTTGACGACGCAGGGGACGAGGCCATCGGCCGGGAAGCGGCCGGCTTCGACGAGGCGGGCGATCGCCCTGTAGCGGCGGCCGCCGGCCGGGGTCTCGAAATCGCCGGTTTCGTTTCCGTCATCATCGAGAATGGCGCGGGCATTGAGGCCCTGTCACGTCTGGACATCGCGGTTCTCCGCGACGGGCGCCGGGAGCCTCTCTCCCAGCCCTCAACCCGTCACGGCAAACCCCGTCTGCACTCTCACTCTCGGGGCGTTGCGGGGGCTCCCCGCAGAAAGGGTGTATCGGCAACGAAGTGCCGACCAGGGGAAGGCTTTCCCCCGCAAAGCCGCAGAAACCCAAAGTTATAAGTATTGAATGTAAGCTGCCAAATGGACAGCCTCCGTGGCGTCGCTGAATGTCTTCGTGTTCACCAGATGCCCGGCATGAGCCGGAATCGGGTGCGGCGCGCATAGTCGGCGTAGCCGTCAAGCTCAGTGCGTAACAGCGCATCCTCCCAACTCGTCCGCAGGATCAGGATGGCGGTCGCGAAAGCGGCCGGGATCAGCGCCCACCATGACGCGAGCGAAAACGGTACGCCGACGAATATCATGATCGCGCTGACATAGCCGGGATGGCGCACGAATTGGTAAGGCCCGGCCGTGATGACGTGCTGGCCGCGCTCGCGCTGGATGCGCACGCCGGGCTCAAAGAAGCGATTGACGGCTTGCGCCCACGCGCCGAGCGCGATGCCGGCAACAAGCAGGACATAGCCGAGGACCACGATTGAGAACGGGACATCCGACCAGGACATCCTGCCGGCGTCGAAGGTAGCCACCGGAATCTCCGCGACCATCGCCGGGAGCATCAAAGCGAGCAGGATGCGGTCCCAGCGTTCCGTGCCCGGCTGGAAGCGGCTGCGCGCCCGATAGATCACGGGGTTCACGCGCCACAAGACCAGCGCCGATATGCCATAGACGACAATAAGGAAGGTGACGAAGAACCACCCTGGCGACCAATCGAGGCGACCGACCGGAAGGAACACGATCGCGAGCAATGCCAGCGGCAGTCCGATCGCGTAGCTGATCGCGAGCGCTCGGGTCATCGGCGGAGGTTCGGTGACAGTCATCTGTCCAGGTTCTTTCCCCGGAAGAAGCGGACGCTCACGCAGGTTGGATTAGCGCCTCTTCTTTCCCTTCTGATCGATCAAGACCGCCTGCTGCCATCGGCTCCGCATCTTATCGGTGCGATGAATGCAGCCTACCCAACAGCAGGGGCGCTTCTTGCCTTCCAAGAGTTCGTCACGGGTTCGCTCGATGCGACGCTGGCGTGTCTTTGGCTGTTTTGCGTCCTCCACCCAACAGATGAACTCGTTGCGACCCAGCGGCGTCAGGTTTTCCCACAGCGCAAATACTTTCGAATCCGATCGCAAGGCCGCCTGAAGGTCTTTGCCTGCTTTGTGGACGGTGCCGTGTGGAAAGGTGTTCGCCATGCAACCTCCAACAATGCGGCCAGCGGATGAGTTCCGGGTTTCATGCACCGGAGGGCGGAACCCGCCGCTTCACGAATCTCGTTAGTCGATGATCTCGGCGCCCTCAGCGTTCAAACGGGGACCGTCCTTCTTCTCCTGTCGTCGTTCAGGCGGGTGCCGGAAGCGGTTTATGGCGTGCTACCGTGCCCCTTCGCTTACCCAATCCTCGTGCCCGTGGCGCACGCGGACAATGAGGACGCCGTCCTCCTCGATCCGGTAGATGACAAGATGGGCCTTGAAGGGATGGATACGCATCGGTGGCGACAACTCGTGACGCTCCCGCGCCATGCGGGGATTGGCCGCGATCAGGTCGAGGATCGCAAACAGATCATCATGGTATTGCCTCGCCTGCGCGGGACCGAACAGGCGCACGCCTTCTTCGGCAATACCGATAATGTCGTCTTCCGCCGCGAGAGAGAGGCGAAAGCTCATCAGCCGTTGCCGCGCGGCGTTCCAGCGCGTTTGACCGCTTCAGCAAACAGCGCGTCTTTGGAACGATTGCCGGCGCCGCTATTCAGACCTTCATCGACAAAGCGCTGCATGGCCGCAATCTTGTCATTGCGCTCCTGATCCTTGCGGATCAAATCGCGTACATAGTCGCTCGCATTGGCGTAGCGACCTGTTTCGGCTTGCGCTTCGACCCAGTCCTTCATCGCGTCGGGCAAGGATACGTTCATCGTTGCCATATCAAACCTCCATACCTCGTCAGCATGGCATACTTTGGCAAAGATTGTCAATTTCCTGCTGCCTCTGCAATGTGAGTTCGGCTAGAACCTTATCGCTTTCCAGCGCTTCAATTCATGACATGCGCTCCGACCTCCACAGGCCGTCCTTGCTTTGGACGAGACGCCAAGTCCAGCGCGATACCTGCGTTCCCTTCGCCGTATGATAGGCGGGAATAGAGAGATGGATGGCATTGCCCACGGCGTACCACTCGGCGATCACCGTCACTCCGTCGCCAAACTCGACGAGGCATCCAGGTCCCGATTTCTGGTCATCATCTACGGTGACGCGGCCGCGCCGGAACGCATGGCTATGAGGAAACACGAAACGCATTGCTGGCACCCGATCGCCGGTCGCCACGCTGGGCCGTTGAGATATTAGCCCGAACAAGGTGAAGCGACAGCCGTCGCTGATGTCTTTGAACGCTTACGCTGTGAAGAAGCCGCGACGTCAATCATCCAGCTTCTTGTTCTTGAGCGTGAAGTCGGTGTTGAATTTCAGATCGTATGATCGACCATCGTTGCACGACGCATTGCCTACCTCGAATTCGCGGTCATCGTCATCCCACTCCATCTTGCCGCCGGTACAGCCTTGGGCCGTAAGGGCAGAGATCAACTTGTCACCCTCGGTCTCAGTGACCACCCGGTCGGCCTTCGCCGGAACAGCAAGGGCCACAAAAACTGAAAGCGACGTGAGCAGCATACGCATGACCCGGCTCTCCCTTTCTTTTACAGCAGCTTATCGCGTGACCGGGCAGCAATATGACCATTGCGCGATATCTGCCGATCAACGGCACAGGCTTCAACGCTGTGTCGATCGATCGCTCCGATCGTTTACTACTGAATTGCCAGAACCCCGCGATGAATCCGAAAGTGTTGCGCTAACGCTTTTCGTCTCGGAGCTGCGTGCTTCGCCCCGCCCGGCGGCGTCATAAAGATCACCAGCGACGCCAACGCGGAAGCCCCGCGATAACTTGAACTCGGCCCCTAGTCTTCGAAAGCGGCGGCCCCGACCAAAATCATTTCCGAGCGTCCACAATGTTCCCGCATTCGGGAGCGATTGCAGGTCATGTTTCCAGGTTTGGGAATGGCACTCCCCCGCGCCGGTTGCGCAAAGGACAAGAGAGCCATGACGATTCGACGAGGCTTGCGCGCCGTTCCCTTCCTGGCCTTCGGCGCAGCCAGCATCTGGTGGGCTGCCCGTGCCCCACACGGACGCAAGCCCTTCGCGATCGCATGCGATTTCTCGCTCGACGCCCTTCTTCTTGCGCTAACGAAGTGGCCGCATATGGCGAGCATGGCATTCCTCTATCTGCTTGCTCTCATCGCAACCGGCTTGCAGCGCAGCGTCCTCGCTGCCACCCTCGTATTCGGGGTTGGAGTTGGATGGGAGCTGGCGCAATCGACCGTCATCGGCCACAACGCACGGATTGCAGACCTCCTTCCCAACGCCGCCGCCCTGACTGTGTGCGTCCTCGTTACGAGGATCGGCCAGATGCTGCATAGGAGAATGGCCGGCGCGCGCGCCCTAAACGCCAACTAAAATCACAGGTAGATAACTGGCGATATGGCCTGGCCAACCGATGGCAACACGGTCGTCATCGTCGAGCATGACATGCGCGTTCTGGGTCGTCGATCTTGGGCCTGTTGCAGGGGAGGATGGCGGTCGGGTCATCGCCCGTGGCATTCCCTGTGAAATCGCCGACGCAAAAGACAGCCTGACGGCGCCGTAACTGAAAGCAGCGCTATAGCTGATCAGCAACGCGAAGCAGCTTGTCGCGGCGATGCGACAGGTTCCGTCGACGGTCGTGCAACACCGAACCGCTCCAGCGCGCGTTCATCTCAAACAGTCTTGTGGTGCGGGCGGTCGGTGTCGAGCCGGCACTCTGTCACCAGAACAGGATTTTGAAGCCCAGGACACGAGGCGATGCAGCCGGCGGGGCGCCTCGGGTCGGCCACATCACGTTTCGTGAATGATCTTGCCCATGTCGCTGATGTCATATCCGCCAATGCTCTTGAACTCGTTCTGAAACTTCTCGGAGCGCAGGATTTTGAACATCGTCTGGACGTCAGGCGCATCGACGCGTTCCGTCTTCACCACGAGATCGTAGCGTGTCCGTCGTCAGATAATTTGAGACTGATCAGACATTTCTAGAAGAGAGGCTCTGGTTCATCTGTGGTTAGAGTTTAAGCGGCCTGCAGCTGATGCTGCAAGCGACGGTTTGCGATGGTGTCGCGCTTGATGCGGTGTCGTTCGGCGAGGATTGTCTCAGCCCTGCCGAAGTAGACGTCGGCAGGTGTAACGTTGCCGATGCTCTCGTGGTAGCGGTCATGATTATAGTGTTCGACGAACGCGGCGACCTGACGTTTGAGGTCGTCCGGTAAATAGTAGTTCTCAAGCAGGATGCGGTTCTTCAACGTTTGATGCCAACGCTCGATCTTGCCCTGAGTCTGAGGATGATACGGCGCTCCGCGCACATGCTGCATGTCCTTGGCCCTGAGCCACGTGGCCAGATCATCCGCGACGTAACTCGAACCATTGTCGCTGAGAAGCCGGGGCCGCTGCCTGACGCTGACGTGATCCAGACCAGAGGCGGCCAGTGCCTGATCGAGCGTAGCCGTGACGTCGGAGGCACACATCGTGGGACCTAACCTCCAGGCGACGATGTAGCGCGAGAAGTCGTCGAGCACCGTCGATAGATAGTACCAGCCCCAGCCGGTGATCTTCAGGTAGGTGAAGTCGGTCTGCCAGAGCTGGTTGGCGGCGGTGGTCTTGTCCTTGAACTCGTTCGCCGCCTTGATCACTACATAGGCCGGACTGGTGATGAGGTCGTGCGCCTTCAGCAGCCGATAGACCGAAGCCTCCGAGACAAAGTACTTTCTCTCGTCGGTAAACCGCACGGCGAGCTCTCGCGGCGATAGTTCCGGAAGCTCCAATGCCAGGTCGATGATCTGGCCGCGGACGTCATCCGGGATACGATTCCAGACCCGATCCGGTCGAGAGCGGTGATCTGCCAGGGCCTCAATGCCGCCCGCGCGGTAGCGATCGTACCATCTATAAAACGTGGCGCGGGGGATGCCGAGCTTGTCCAGCGTGCGTTTGGCCGGCAAATGCGACTGCTCCACCAACGCGATGATCTCGGCTTTCTCGGACGCAGGATACCTCATGCCTCGTTCTCCCCATCCCCGTTCATGCTTTTTTTTAGCAGACGGTTCTCCAGGGTGAGATCGGCGACGACTTCCTTCAACGCCGAGGCTTCCCGACGAAGATCTTTCACCTCGCCAGAGGTTGCGGCACGTGCCGTGTCGCCCGCCAACCGGCGCTTGCCGGCTTCCAGGAACTCCTTGGACCAACCGTAATACATCGAGGCGGCGATGCCTTCGCGGCGGCAAAGCTCGGAGATGTTCTCCTCGCCGCGCAGTCCTTCCAGCACGATACGGATCTTCTCCTCCGCCGAATAATGCCGGCGCGTCTGCCGTCGGATGTCCTTCAGCACCTGTTCTGCCGGCGCTTTGCCTGGTCCGGATTTCTGTCTCATCTGCGCTCCAAATTGGCTGCGATGATCCAGAAATCCTCCCTTCCCGAAAACTCCTAAACTGTCTCAAGAGCCCTGACGGCGGACACATGCAGCCTCGAAAGCGCAGCACCTGCGTAAAGAGGCAATGGGGACCCAGCCAGGCGCTCGACGCGACCGGCTTATCCGCAGAGCGCGGCTGGCTGAGACCGCCTCTTGCACGGCCAGGAGGCTATCATCACCGGCTTGGAGACTCCGAAATGACCGCAAAAATGAAACGCTACATTGCATGCCGGGTGGCAACCGCTGTATGTCGTGACAAAGTCGAGACTAATACAAACCGGCGTGACTATTGGCTTGTGGAAGCACAAAAATGGGAAAAGCGCGCCGAGGATTCGGAGAGCGCTGTGGACTCTTATTCAGGCCAACGCTACGCGGATAATTGATCGCCTCAACCATTTCCATCCTCTGAGAGAGGATGCTTGGGGCAAAGGCCAAAGTCGGAATAAGGAACACGGTCTTCACCGTAAGCCGTCGGAAGTTTTTTATTTCTTTTTTGCCAAACGCTTCAGTGCGGCAAACTGACGAAAGAACGCTCGGCTCGGACGAGCGGGAAGTCCTACCCAGCGCTCTCCGGCCGGAATGTCACACATTACTCCGCTCGCACCTCCGATTTGAGCTTTTTCGCCAATTGTGAGATGTGGGGCGATCCCCGCGTGACCACCAATGGCTACAAAATCACCAATAGTTGTCGATCCCGCTATCCCGACCTGGGCTGCGATCACGCAATGCGCGCCAATCGTCACGTTGTGTGCCACTTGAACGAGGTTATCGAGTTTTGTTCCTTCACCGATAACCGTCGCCCGCATCGATCCGCGATCGATCGTGGTGTTGGCGCCAACTTCCACGTCATCTTGGATTATTACACCGCCGACCTGGGGAACTTTGACCCACTTTCCTCCGAGAAACGTGAACCCAAAGCCATCTTGGCCAATGGAGGTGCCGGGATGAATAATAACGCGGTCACCAACAACGGCGTACGCAACCGTGACGTTGGCTCCGATATAGCAATTCCGCCCAATCCTGACACTGGGTCCAATTACTGCATTTGATCCGATACAGGTGAAGCCGCCGATGCGTGCGTTTGGGCCAACGGATGCACCCGGATCAATCGTGACGCCATGTCCTACTATGGCTGACGCATGGATGTTTGCTTTTGAGGAAATCCCATTTGTCCCAAAATTCGACGCAGGAATTGTTGCTTCCGGGTAGAGCAGCGCAAGCACTTGCGCATAAATCGCATAAGGATGCGGAGTTACAAATGAAAAGGTTCCCCCCGGAACGAGTTCTTTGAATCGAGGGGATATGAGGCACGCGCTTGCTCGTGTTACCTTTAGTTCCTCAATATATTTGGTATCGTCCATATAGCAGATTTCGCCAATGCCAGCCGTTGCTAGCGCACCCGCAGCCGATATGGCAAAATCCTCCGTGACAAACGATAAACCGGCAAGGGCAGCTATCTGGCTTGCGGCTACGCTATGGTTCGACAGAAAGAAGGTCTCGCCGGACATGCATATCTCAATCGTTCTGCTGCAGCGCAGCCGATGGGTACATCCTATTCACTTAGGATCGTTTCAAGTCAGCAAGCTTACTATCCAAAAATGATCTCAAGCTCGGTGTTCCGAGAGGCGGCGGCGCCAAAGGTCCGCGCCGCACGTCGCGCAGGCATTTGTTACTTCTTGCGAGTTTTCGCAGCGTCGGATCGCACAAGCCCCTTCAGGCTGGGAGCCGCCGCGATCACCTTCTGTTTTTCTTTCTTCGGCTTCTTTGCTTCACGATTCCCGCGTTGCTCACTTTTAGCCATGGTTCAGTCCTCCGACCCGGCGTGGGCCCTATCACTCACACTAGCACGGACAGGAGCATCCGTTGCAGTTCCTATTCGTTATCGACGAGCGTACCCCGGAACTCCGCTGGCCCATCGATCAATCCTGCTCACTCGCCAAAGCGGCCAAAACCTGAGCCATCCGCCCATAGCGGCTCGCTGTTAGCTGCCCTTTCAGCAAGATGCAGGCAGATCTCTACGTTTTCGCGAAATATGTTTGAATCTTGAGCCATCGCAGACAACACGTGTCAGACAGGATAGTTGCTCCCAGCGTGAACTAGCCGGATGCTCGGCTTGTTCGAGAGCGGCAGTTACCCAACGCACGCACGATCGCTCCTGGCCTGCCCCTATGAGGCAGCGTCGGCGCTGATGACGCGGTTCAAACGCAAGGACAAGGTCAAGACCTGGGGGTCGGCAGATCACCAAACGTTCCTGTCACCGCAAAGCGTGCGTTGCGGTGGCGCGCAAGTTCGTCCACAAAAACACCATAGTTGCGGCCCCGACGCCAGGCATCGAACGCGATCGCGGTTATTACCGAGCAGGACTTTCGCTGTCTTCCTAAACGTCCTGTGATCGCGCCGTAAGCGGTTTCCAGGAACGAAATTTTCTTATTATCGCTTGACCCCATTGCGATCAGGCGTTCGCTCCCTACTTCCTGGACAGGCGTTCGCTCCCTACTTCCTGGACAGGCGTTCGCTCCCTACTTCCTGGAGATGGCCCGGAAGAAGTTCCGACGGAAGTCAAACCCACCTTTCGCGAGAGGTTCGAGAGCGGGAGGTTGGCTTTTCAATTCTGCCATCATTCGTGACTGTTTAGTTCCGCCGATTGTTGTTCCTCTGTTCCTAAGCCCTCGTGGTTCTGGGCGCCGTCATTTGGCGTTGGTGACTTGGATGGAATCTCGCGATCGAGAGTTGCGCGGGATTCTTCTTCGGGCTTTGAGCGCCAACGCGATTGGAGAACGTTATGACCGTCAGATCCCGTACAGACTCCGTCGTTTTCAAACATAGCTTCTGCATCGAAGGCATCGATCGGCCGTTTCCGCCTGGCACCTATGAGGTTGTAACCGACGAGGAGGAAATCGAAGGCTTGTCATTCCTCGCGTTCCGCCGGATTGCGACGTCCTTCAGAGCCACCGATTCGCGCAGAGCGCGTTTAACGACCGAGTCGTTCGATATTGATCCTGATGATCTGAAAGAAGCGTTGCGAATAGACGCGGTAGCCTAACTACGCGATGGCTTGTCCGCATAACGGGTCCCCTAAACGGCTGAGAATAGGGATATCGGAGTTGTTTGATCATGAATCGCGATAATGAAGTTAGCCCAGGCGGTGTGCCCCCAGTCAGGAACGCACCAGATATCGAGAAGCTTTTAACGGTCCATGATTTGGTGGCGGAGCTAAGCCAGTGGAACGGTGATGACCAAGTGGTGTTCCGATCGACCTCAGATGGCGGCGCGCTGCGATTCTATTGTTTTCGATCACCCGAGGCCGGAATCCTCGAGATAAATCTCAACGACGACTAGCATCAGGATAGGCGATAGCGGTGCGCTGTACGCTTGATCGCCTAATTAACGGATGGAGGACGCTTTGGGCGATAAGGTTCGTACATTCGTAGACTTTTGGATTCAGTCTCATATCCGCGCCGAGGGCTATCAGGCGAAAGGGGACACCAGGCTCGCTAGCGCGCTAGCTCGCAAGTGCATTGAGATGGCTCAAACGGAAGGCATATCAGCTAGCGATATCGAAGCTGAGTTCGGTGATATCATCGAGTACGTTCACTGGCAGATCAAACGCGTAAACGACGATTTGGCCATGAGCGTGAGGGATGTCGATCGAGCAAGTATCCGACGTATCGATCAACAGCTGGAAGAAGGGTTGATCGACTCCTTTCCGGCATCGGATCCCGTAAGTGTGACGCAGCCCAGCAAGTCCAGATACGAAGCGCGCTAACCATAAAATCTCTCGATGGTTCGGCGCAGTGCATTATCAGCTGAAGGGTGTCCAATGACTTCTGTGCGCAAAACTATCCTGGCATTAACTGTCGGAACCAGCGCTTTAGTCCTTACGTCCTTGACGGCTTCGGCGGGGATCGTTTGTTCCGAAAACGTGTGCTGGCACACACCGGATCATTACAGCTACCCGCCGGACGCCAGGGTCGTCATTCACGACGATAGCTGGCGCGCCGACCCGCATGTCGTCTTCCGCGAACATGAGGGGCGAGGTTACTGGAGGGGCGACGAATGGGTGACTTGGTAACAAGTCTTCAACAGCCGTGAGAAATGGCCTTCGCTTGGTGAACGAGCTCCGAGTTGAAAGGGCTGATAGATCGCTAGCCTCGGCGAACGCTTTCAACACCACCGCCTCGCTGAACTCAGTCACGGCCGGATCGCCTGTTCGGCTGAACGCCACTGCTCCGACGTTGCCACTGACGCGTGATAACTGTTCCGCCTTACGGATCGCAGCGTGGGAGCTTTGACATTCTGCGGCTTCACCTGGTGCAATGCTGTATTCTGCGGCGATGACGGGCAGAGCGACATAATAAGTCACATCAACCATCACGGTCTCCTTTGTAACAACCTCTCCCACCCCGGCCAGTACCCATTAACTTCATGCCTTCCCGTTCGATGGGGGCAAGTGTTATCGAGCAATCGTTGGCCAACGTCTTTCCAGATGGCATGTGGACCGTAAGCACGCACCGCATCCGCCTTCTGCTTATCGGAAAGCCCACGGCACGTTCGCCGCGTCGGTTGCTTTGCTGTCAGCACATTGTGGAAATCCGTGCCGGAGCGCCTCGTGTAGGTCCGCACTGAACGTTGTCAGCCGCGCGATGAGGCCTTGTATCGGGTAGACTTTGCTGCCACTTGTAAAGTGGTAGCTGCGTTTATTTGGCTGCAGCCCTGAAGCGACCTGATGAATGGCTGGTGGGACGCCCTCCCATTCGCGCTCTGCCGGTGTGTCAGGCAACCCTATTCAGTAGCGACGTGTCGAGCGACCTGTCGCCGGAGATGCTTCACAACGCGTTGCGTGAAGTCGACGATGAGCGGTTTATACGGACCAAGATTCGCGCTAACGACACCACGTTTGTCCGCCGTCAGGGCTCTTGAGACAGTTTAGGAGTTTTCGGGAAGGGAGGATTTCTGGATCATCGCAGCCAATTTGGAGCGCAGATGAGACAGAAATCCGGACCAGGCAAAGCGCCGGCAGAACAGGTGCTGAAGGACATCCGACGGCAGACGCGCCGGCATTATTCGGCGGAGGAGAAGATCCGTATCGTGCTGGAAGGACTGCGCGGCGAGGAGAACATCTCCGAGCTTTGCCGCCGCGAAGGCATCGCCGCCTCGATGTATTACGGTTGGTCCAAGGAGTTCCTGGAAGCCGGCAAGCGCCGGTTGGCGGGCGACACGGCACGTGCCGCAACCTCTGGCGAGGTGAAAGATCTTCGTCGGGAAGCCTCGGCGTTGAAGGAAGTCGTCGCCGATCTCACCCTGGAGAACCGTCTGCTAAAAAAAAGCATGAACGGGGATGGGGAGAACGAGGCATGAGGTATCCTGCGTCCGAGAAAGCCGAGATCATCGCGTTGGTGGAGCAGTCGCATTTGCCGGCCAAACGCACGCTGGACAAGCTCGGCATCCCCCGCGCCACGTTTTATAGATGGTACGATCGCTACCGCGCGGGCGGCATTGAGGCCCTGGCAGATCACCGCTCTCGACCGGATCGGGTCTGGAATCGTATCCCGGATGACGTCCGCGGCCAGATCATCGACCTGGCATTGGAGCTTCCGGAACTATCGCCGCGAGAGCTCGCCGTGCGGTTTACCGACGAGAGAAAGTACTTTGTCTCGGAGGCTTCGGTCTATCGGCTGCTGAAGGCGCACGACCTCATCACCAGTCCGGCCTATGTAGTGATCAAGGCGGCGAACGAGTTCAAGGACAAGACCACCGCCGCCAACCAGCTCTGGCAGACCGACTTCACCTACCTGAAGATCACCGGCTGGGGCTGGTACTATCTATCGACGGTGCTCGACGACTTCTCGCGCTACATCGTCGCCTGGAGGTTAGGTCCCACGATGTGTGCCTCCGACGTCACGGCTACGCTCGATCAGGCACTGGCCGCCTCTGGTCTGGATCACGTCAGCGTCAGGCAGCGGCCCCGGCTTCTCAGCGACAATGGTTCGAGTTACGTCGCGGATGATCTGGCCACGTGGCTCAGGGCCAAGGACATGCAGCATGTGCGCGGAGCGCCGTATCATCCTCAGACTCAGGGCAAGATCGAGCGTTGGCATCAAACGTTGAAGAACCGCATCCTGCTTGAGAACTACTATTTACCGGACGACCTCAAACGTCAGGTCGCCGCGTTCGTCGAACACTATAATCATGACCGCTACCACGAGAGCATCGGCAACGTTACACCTGCCGACGTCTACTTCGGCAGGGCTGAGACAATCCTCGCCGAACGACACCGCATCAAGCGCGACACCATCGCAAACCGTCGCTTGCAGCATCAGCTGCAGGCCGCTTAAACTCTAACCACAGATGAACCAGAGCCTCTCTTCTAGAAATGTCTGATCAGTCTCAAATTATCTGACGACGGACAACGCAACCAAATGACACCCCGATGACGCAACCCAAAGTCAGGTTAAGCGGAAGAAAAAATAGCCCTGCCCCGGCGGGAGAGTTCCATCACAGAGGCTGCCCAATGAGGCGGCCTCTGTATTAGGTTCCTTTGTCTTTCTGCTCTTGGATACGAGAAGGCTTCGATCGTTTGACTTTTCCCAAAGCAAGTTCAGCGCTGCCGTAATTGCCCAATCAGATTTGACCGTCAGTCGTTTACGAAAACGACCTAAGCGTTTCGTGCCTGCCAAGACGTAGGTGTGATATTTGCTCATTATCTCGGTGTCTGAAGGCCTGGGGACGACAGCCACTGGTCGATGTGCGACGCTGTTTCAGCCTGGCGTGCCTTTCGGATTAGCCGCTCTCGCTCAACGCCGGGCTGAGTACCGCGCGCCTCTTTACGTAGACGCTGAGCTTCATCGTTGAGACGTTGATAGAGCGATTTTGGATTCGGTAGAAAGCGAGATCGAGTCCGCATGGCGTGGCTCCTTTGTTAGCAGAAAGCGGAAGCGCAACGCTCTCAGTCACCGATAAATGCGGAGGACCGGACTGCGAAGCGAGGGTGAGCACTCATAACGGCGCAAGCGCCGTCATCAGGGGAGGATTTGATACGTTAGCCGCACCAAACTTATGCTTCGGTCGTCCACCGAGTATTGCACTTAGAACAGTGCCATTCGTTGGTGACTACATGAGGCGAATATTGCGAGTTCACCGGTGCTGTTACAGCATTCCCACAAGCGCAGGTATCAGTCCCCTCGGGGCGCGATCTTCGGATGGGTATCTCACGAGCGACGCGACTTGCCCATCTGCGCTCTGAACTCCTCTGAAGATGAATCGGATAGACCATGGCGTACATAGCTTGCTCCCTTTGTGGGCAAGAGCACAGGAGCGTCTCTCTATCGCCAGCGCCGATTATGATTTTAGTGTCTGGCGATTGCTCTCATATAGGCAGTTCAACTGAACATAACCAGAGCCATGCAACTGAAACCTAAAAAGAAAAGGAAGTCTCATGGTTGAGTTTGGCGGGCAGACGCGCCGTCGCGCAAGGCTGCACTCATTGCTCTAGTAAAAAATGTAAATAATCCTCATTTGGAAGAGCAACCTTATGTCAGTTGGGAGCTTGGCTATTGGGTGTTTTCCCATGACACCCCGCCTGTGGCGGCCTCGGCATTTGCAGGCTGCCGGGGCCGTCGCTTGGTCTCGTAGAGTCCACTCCGAAAGGCTTTCTCCGCGCCCCCTGTGATAGACTGACCTCAAGACAGGAGGAGGCAAGTCATGACAGAGCGCCGCGAACTATATCGAAGCCCGAATGGAGATTCCTGGTACTTGGGTCGCGAACCTACGGACGGGCATGCCTTTATCATCCACCAGCCCAATTCCCCTTCCGGCGGGCGGTTGTCGCACATTGAACTGGGAGCGTTCCTCCGGAGTGGAAAGGGTCCAGAACAGCAAGCATTGCTCCGTTTGATCGGCACACTCGTTGAAGTGCCACCATACGCCTGATCAGGCGCTATGCGTATCCAGCGAAGTTATTATGAGCGACGCGCTTCTGCCAACCCATCCGAACAAGCGTCTCCACTGCATGAGAGAACTCTGCAGTCTACATGTAATCGGCGAAGCCTCGGAAACTCTTGTTGCGCCAACCGTCATTCGGAGAATCCTTGCGCGCGCGCCGCAAGCCGCCCAACGCCCCCATATGGGCATACTCGATGTGGGCCGCCCCAAGACTTCCGGCGAGCGCGTCGCTCCCGAACTGCGGATTGTGTCGTGAACCCGGCATCGTGCGGATATCGATCAGTTGTTCGATGCCGTAGATTTTCAGCAATTCGACGAAACGCTCGATCGGCAAAGTCGAATGTCCGACGGTGAGGATCGTGCTTTTCGGCCAATGTACATCCTGTGGCAGAATATAGTCGCTCATGATGAAAATCGCGATAAAGTCTGCTCATTAGACAAATCCAGCCCATCCTAGCGCAATCGATTTCGTGAGGCGACCACGGCTGCCAGCATCCGGACCCCGCGCGATCAGCATCGATTCGCTGCCGCATAATCGATAACCAGGCTGGCGTAGTTCCGATCATACGCTCCCAACGTCGGTAGACTCTGCAATAGGATCGTTCAGTTGTCGGCACTTTCGCGTGGTGCGCGCGGCCTCTTCCTCAGCCCGACGGCGTTGTTCGGCCTCATCCACCGTGGGCGTGGCGATGGTTGGCGGGACGACAGGCCGCCCCCTATTCTGTGCATCAACGATCGGACGCCCGAGATCGCCCGGCAACGGCGGGCCAAGAACAGGCCCGGTATAGTCGCGCGGCAGGCCGGCGAGCCCGTCGGCGGGTTGCCGGTTGGTGGTGGAGTAAAGCTCCTGACCACTCTTGCCGGCGTCGCGCGTCTGGATCGCGTAGATCAGCGCCCCACCGACGCCAAGCGACGGTCGAGGCGGATGCATATGGTGCATGGGACCGACGCCGAAGGTCCCGCCGGCCTTGGTCCGGTAGCCATGGCTGTTGAGCCATTTGACCAGTTGCTTGATACCGAGCGGCGGAGTGCGAGTTTCGGAATCGCCTTCCGCATAGAGGCGGAAGATCAGCCGGACGGTCTCGGCCTCGACAGGATCGATGGCGAGGTGTTTCTTGATCTTCTGCCCGCGCCGTTCCGCCTCGACAATAGTGTAACCCAGTGGCGGTGAGGCACCGTTCCAAAAGCCTTGTTTGGCGTTCTCCTTCATCGCCCTGGTGACATTCTTGCCGTTTTCCTTCGAGGTGTACTCGTCGAAGATGCCGATGATCTGACGCATCATCTCTTGCGACGGATCGGTGCCGGTCGGCTGCGTCATGGAGACAACCTCGACACCGTGACGGCGAAGCTTGCGGATCGTCAGTTCCATCGTGGCCCCGTCGCGGAAAAACCGCGAAAAGGAGTGCACGACGATGACATCATAAGGGTGATCGGCATCGCAGGCGCGTTCCAGCATCGCCTGAAACACCGGCCGTCGATCGTCGGTGGCGCTCGCTCCGGGCTCGACATATTCATCGACGACGGACCAGCCGTTCGACAGGCAATGCCGCGTGGTCAGATCGCGCTGCGAGGGGATCGATACCTCGCCTTCCGCCTGCCGCCCGGTCGAGACACGCAGATAGACGGCGGTGCGCAGCGGTGCGGGGCAGTCCGTCGCGGCAAGATTTGTTCGTGAATGCAGATTCCGGGCAATCAATGCATCGCCTCGATCTATCCGCCGGTCATATCGGTGTATGAAGATTACAGTCCGGCAGTTGTTTCCAGTGCTTTACTTTTACATCTTTTTTCCCAAAAATGGAAACGCTATCTTCCATTTCCTGGAAATCTGCGCTAGTATCCGCCCATGCTGGTGATCGGCACGGACATTGTTGAACAATATTTTGCCGAACGGTCCGGTCATCGAGGTATTGATGCGGCGCGCTCTCAATACAGAGCGTGGCTTGCGATTGCAGGAGCTTCGGATTGGCGGACGCCGCAGGACGTGAAGCGTTCGCACCCCAAGGCGAGCATCCTGAAAGGCGGACGGGTGGTATTCAATATCAAGGCCAATGACTTCCGGCTGATAGCCTTGATGCAGTATCGTGATGGTGTGGTGATGATCCGCTTTTTCGGCAGCCATGAAGAATATGACAAGGTGAATGCGGAGACGGTGTGATGAAGGCAACTTTGATCGTTATCCAGAACCAGGCCGATCATGAGGCGGCCAAGGCCCTTGTCGGCAAGCTGATCCAATCAAGCGATGCCGCCGATCGTGCGCGCATGGTGGCGCAATCGCGCCTTATCGAAGCCTATGAACGTACACGCTGGCCGCGCAAAGCGCCGCCATTGCCTGATTTGCTGAGCTATCTGGTGGAGCAACATGGTTTGACGCGTGCCGATCTTGTGCCGCTTCTGGGCACGGCGAGCCGCGTTAGCGAAGTGATGTCCGGCAAGCGCGAATTGAGCATGACGATGGTGAAGCGTCTGCGCGAACGTTTCCATATTCCTGCCGACTTGCTGATTTCGGCAAGCGAGAGTGTCGCAGCCTAGGTGGAAAAGGATTCGAGCGCGCTCCGGTAAAGCAGTGCGCGAACGGGATTGATGGGTGTCCGTCGTCAGATGAATTGAGACTGTTCCGGGGTCACGGGAACGGAGGTTCTGGCTCATCTGGGTTTGAGGTTAGGCGGCCTGCAGGTGATGCTGCAAGCGTCTTTGGTGGATGGTCTGGCGTTTGATCCTTTCGCGTTCGGTGAGGATGGTCTGCCCGCGGCCGAAGTAGACGTCAGCGGGCGTGAGATTATCGATGCTCTCGTGATAGCGGCCGTGATTGTAGTGCTCGACGAAGGCCGCGACCTGCCGTTCAAGGTCGCCGGGCAGATAGTAGTTTTCCAGCAGGATGCGGTTCTTCAGGGTCTGATGCCAGCGCTCGATCTTGCCCTGCGTCTGGGGATGATACGGCGCGCCGCGAACGTGTTTCATGCCCTTGCCGTCGAGCCAGGTAGCGAGTTCGGCCGAGATGTATGAGGCGCCGTTGTCGCTCAACAGCCTCGGCCGATGCGCGACCGTGATCTGGTCGAGCCCCGATGCCGCCAGAGCCAGATCGAGCGTGGCGGTGACGTCATCCGCCCGCATCGTGGCGCAGAGCTTCCAGGCGACGATGAAGCGGGAGAAGTCGTCGAGCACGGTCGAGAGATAATACCAGCCCCAACCCGTGATCTTCAGGTAGGTGAAGTCGGTTTGCCAGAGCTGGTTGGGCGCTGTCGTCTTGTCCTTGAACTCAGACGCCGCCTTGATGACGATATAGGCTGGGCTGGTGATGAGATCATGAGCCTTCAGCAGCCGATATACCGACGCCTCCGAGACAAAGTAGCGCTTCTCGTCGGTGAAGCGCACCGCCAGCTCGCGCGGGCTCAGCTCCGTTTCGCGCAGCGCCAGCTCGACGATCTCGGCCCGGATTGGGTCAGGAATCCGGTTCCAGACACGATCCGGCCGCGAGCGATGATCGGCCAGAGCCTCGATCCCACCGGTGAGATAGCGATCGTACCAGCGATAGAACGTGGCGCGCGGGATGCCGAGCTTGTCCAGGGTTCGCCGTGCCGGCAGATGCGAGGCCTCGACCAGGCGAATGATCTCGGCCTTTTCGGATGCAGGATACCTCATGTGTCGTCCTCCCCATCCGCGAGCATGCTTTTTTTCAGCAGGCGGTTTTCCAGGGTGAGATCGGCCACGGCCTCCTTCAGGGCCTGCGCCTCACGGCGCAGCTCTTTCACCTCGTCCGACGTCGCGGCGCGGGCCGTGTCACCAGCGAGACGGCGCTTGCCGGCGTCGAGGAACTCCTTCGACCAGCCGTAATACATCGACGAGGCGATCCCCTCGCGCCGACACAGCTCGGCGATGCTCTCCTCGCCGCGCACGCCTTCCAGCACGATGCGGGTCTTCTCTTCAGCCGAGAACTGCCGGCGCGTTGCCCGGCGGATGTCCTTCACGACCTGCTCTGCCGGTGCTTTCTCCGGCCCGGATTTCTGTCTCATCTGCGCTCCAAATTGGCTGCGATGATCCAGAAATCCTCCCTTCCCGAAAACTCCTAAACTGTCTCAAGAGCCCTGACGGCGGACACTGACGATGAACCGTTCGTCATCATCGCCACCGATCGAGCGGTTTGCGTAGAATGTTAGGCGAACCACGTCGGCCCCGATGAAATCAACACCGGCAACACCATCGCAGAAGACGTCTGGCACTCGATCCGGATCAAGATAGCTATCGCGAGGGAAGCGCGTCATTCGAAGACCCCTCCCCTCTGGATACCGAGCACGCCCCGTTGCTGCCGCAAGCGCAGCGGTCGACACCGCAATTTCCGGCTTCGTTGAGGAAAACAATTCCGTCATCGACGAACCGGCGCACCGCGGGAATCAGAGCGATGCCCGACGTGCCCATCAATATTTCGATCGATCGAGTTAGTCGCTCGCAAGCATTGGAGAGGCGAATCGTGGCCCGCTCCCATGCGATCACGACTTCGGGCGGTTCTGCGCGGGAACGGCCCGAAGGAGCAGCCTGTTCCGACGCGTCACAGGCTGCTCCTTCAACAGTCGAAGGCTGCGGTACCGGTGCAGCATTGCACTGGCCTACCTGTGCCCGCTGGGCACAGGTAGGAACCGCCAGCTTAGGTCGGATCGACATTCAGGATTCCCAGGCGGTCTGATCGCTGATTCATAGGGTTCCGTGATTCTGACACGGAGCTGCACGATGGGGATCAAGCGGTATGAGCTGAGCGATCATCAGTGGGCGAAGATTGCACCGTTGCTGCCAGGCAAGGCCTCTGATCCGGGACGGACGGGATCGGATAATCGGTTGTTTGTGAACGGCTGCCTGTGGGTGCTGCGATCCGGCGCGCACTGGTGTGACCTGCCGGAGCGCTATGGTCGCTGGAAGACGGTGCATCGGCGGTTCAGCAGGTGGTGCCATGCCGGTGTGTGGGAACGGGTGTTCTCCACCCTGACAGCCGATCGCGACAACCAGTATCTGATGCTCGACTCAACCATCGTTCGAGCCCATCAGCAGGCGGCTACCGGAAAAGGGGGGCCAAGGATCAGGCGCTGGGGCGTTCCCGAGGTGGACTGACCACCAAGGTCCACATGCTCGCCGATGCGCTGGGCCGACCCTTGCGTTTCATCGTCACCGCCGGGCAGGTCGGAGACATCACACAAGCCCCCGCGCTGCTCGAAGCCCAGGCCGGGGACGCCGTGCTGGCCGACAAGGCTTATGACAGCAACGCCTTGCGTGCACTCATCGCCGGCATGGGCGCCGAAGCGGTGATCCCCTCAAACAGGACGCGCAAAATCATCATCCCGCATGACGCCGGTCTCTACAAGCACCGCAACCGCATCGAGCGCTGCTTCAACCGTCTCAAGCACTTCCGCCGTTTCGCCACCCGCTACGACAGGCGAACCGTTCACTTCACGGGCTTCGTTCACCTGGCCGCAGCCCTGATCTGGCTGCCGCGATGCGGTTCTGAATTACTTCAGGACCATCGGATCGGACCGATGACCTGCTCGCAGGATGCATGGCTGATCGCTGCGTCGCTTCCTTCCCATTGCCAGACCGACTGAGGTTCTCCACAGGAGGCGGTGGTGAAGAGGGTAAGGGAGAAGTGATGGTTCTATGATGGTTCATAGATGTGCGATGAGTCGCACAATTCGATGTGCGATCGGCGCACATCAAAGCCTCGGATTGAGCACCGGTTTGATGTGCGTCCGTCGCACATCTACTCATGCATAGCTCGTAAGTGTGGACCCGCTTTCGAAGACCGCCGGCGGCCCTAATCACCTTGATGAATCCGCTCTCCTCGAGCGCCTTGACGTGGCGAAGTACGGTCTCGCGCCGGCATGATGCCTCGCGGCCAATCGTCGCCATGGATGGCCAGCACCGCCCGGTGACGTGGTCGGCGTGGTTCGCAAGTGAGATCAGGACCAGTTTGGAGCGCGGGTCATTGATGTGCTGCTCGAGCGCCCAGGCAACCGCTTGGATGCTCATTCGCTCGACTCCCCGCACGCGGGAGCGAAAAGCTCTTCAAGGAACCGTTTGCGGACGTCCGGCGCGGCGGAGCGCCAGGCGTCGCGCAGCGGCTGCAGAGCATCCGCAACGCCGGCGGCTCGCGCCATGCCGTCGCGAATTCGCTGGCGCACCGCCGGGTCCGCCATGCGAATCTTCGTCTCTTCGCTAACCCTTGCCCGCTCGGCTGGATCAGCCCACCGTGCGCGGTTTCTTTCCGCGATTTTCGCCTTAGCTTCGGGCGAGTGCTTCCAGCCGCTGGGCTTCGTCATGGAAGCACCACGGCGGAACGACCCGAGAACCGGTTACGCGGACATTCAGCGGACGGTGATGGCTTGAAATGCGAGAAAGTGGCGCGCCATTCAGAATAAAACAGCGAACTCTTATGTAATTGATATTGCTTTATAATTTTCGAAGCGCTCGGCGCTTTTTAGTCGAGCGACAATTGGTTTCCAGACGATTGAACGCTTTCCTGAGGGACGTTCTCACTCTGGTGAAGGAGCAACGACAAACTCCGGCGGGAGCTTAACCCTGACGCCATCGAATTTGCGTTCGGCTCGACCCCAATCGCCGTATGATCATGAATGGGTCACCTCTCCCTGAGGCTTTCCTGTTTATATCGGAGCAAGGGCGAGAGAGGTAGCTGACAGAATTCGAACCAGAGCATATCAACAGGGCGCTGGAGACTTACGACTCACGGGCCGAGATCGAGAAATACTCCCATCGTGCCAGCCCGGAGGAGATCGCCGAGAACGACTTCAACCTCAACATCCCCCGCTACGTCGACACCTTCGAGCCGGAGGAGGAAATCGACGCTGCCGCCCTGCAGAAGCAGATCACCACGATCGAGGCCGAGCTGGTTGAGGTGCGTGGCAAGATGGCCGGCTACCTGAAGGAGCTGGGCGTCGATGTCTGAAGGTGAACTGATCCTTTACAGCACCGAGGACGGCGCCGCGACTGTTGGACTGCGGGCCGTGGACGGGACCGTATGGCTGAGCCAGCGGGAAATCGCGGAGTTGTTCGACAAGGATGTGCGCACTGTCAACGAGCACATCCGCAATGTCTTCGCCGAGGGGGAGTGCGACCCCGAGGCAACTATCCGGAAATTCCGGATAGTTCAAACCGAGGGCGCTAGGCAGGTCGAACGCGGAGTGGATGCCTATAACCTCGATGTCATCCTCTCGGTCGGCTACCGCGTTCGCTCTGCCCGAGGCACCCAGTTTCGCCGCTGGGCCACCACCGTCTTGCGCGAATATCTGGTCAAGGGCTTCGTGATGGACGACGCCCGGCTGAAACAAGCCGATCAATGGGACTATTTCGACGAGTGGCTTGCTCGCATCCGGGATATCCGCGCCTCGGAAAAGCGCTTCTATCATAAGGTACGCGACCTTTACACCACCGCCATCGATTACGACAAGACGTCGGAACAAGCGCAGGCCTTCTTCAAGAAGGTGCAGAACAAAATGCTCTGGGCGGTGACCGGCAAGACCGCCGCCGAACTGATCGAAAGCCGCAGCGACCCGGACGCGCCCAACATGGGCCTGACCAGTTGGAAAGGCTCGGTCGTGCGCAAGGGCGATGTCGGTACCGCCAAAAATTACCTCAGAGCCGAGGAGGTCGAGGAACTGAACCGCATCGTCGTGATGTATCTCGACTATGCCGAGGACCAGGCCAAGCGCCGCCGTCCTGTCACCATGGCCGAGTGGTCCGATAAGCTCGACGCCTTCCTATCTTTCAATGAGCGCGACGTGCTGACCCACGCCGGTCGGCTGCGGATGGACGTAGCGCAGAGGCTGGCCGCCGAGCGGTTCGAGGTATTCAACGCGAGCAGGCGCGCGGCCGAGGCGCTGGCGGCAGACGCGGAGGATATCGCCCAGCTGGAGGAGATGGAGAAGGCAGCCAAGAAGGGCCGGAAGAAGGGTGGCGGCGATGCTTAAGGGTACTTTTCAAGCTGAGCTTGTTAAGCAGCCCCGAGTCGCGACCTCGCGGTCGCTACCGCTGACACCGCTTAACCCTGGTCCGGTACCGAAGGACTGGCAGGTTAAGACGATCGCCCGAGAATGGAAACTTCGCTGTTTGGGCGAGATCACTCGCGAACTGACGTGGCGCCACAACGACAGAAATTTTGGCCGCGAATTGGTGATGGGCGTCACCAACTCGCGCGGGATCGTGCCGATGCAGACCATCGGCAGCGATCTGACCAGATACAAGATTCTGCTACCCCGCGCCTTTGCCTACAACCCGATGCGCATCAAGGTCGGCTCCATAGCCAGGCTGCGATTGCCTTCCGAAGTGCTGGTCAGCCCCGACTATGTTCTGTTCGAATGCGTTCCCGGCAAGCTCGACCCGGACTTCCTCAATCACCTGCGCCAGAGCCATTTCTGGGATCACTACATCAACGCAGGTGGATCCGGCAGCGTGCGTATGCGAGCCTATTATGATGACCTCGCCGCGCTGCGTCTGAAACTTCCAGGATTTGCCGAGCAGCACAGAATCTCGGCGATGCTGAATACGGCCCAAGGCGAGATCGCGCTTGTCGCCACCGAAATCGAAACTCTCACCCGCCAGACGCGCGGCCTCATGCAGAAGTTGCCGACCGGCGAACGGCGCGTGAAGGTGGGGGCCAACTAATGGCACTCGGTTTCCGGCAGCACGACCCAGAGCGTGACGGCACCCTCGAGGTCGAGGAGTATCACCCTAATTTTGTCGGGGTCTACTTCGTACCCCCGAAGGGCAGCTTGCTTGCGGCTGGGCTCGATCCGACGCAAGCGAAGAGCTACCGGACCAAGCTGCTGGACATCCATGGCCAGTACAAATTTCTGACGATCCATCCGATCAGCACGTTCGGCGGCAAGTCCGATTTCCTGAAGCCGAAATATGGCCAGATCGAGCGGATCACGCTCGATGGCACGGACATCATCTTTCGCGGTGGCGACGATGGCGGCGTGCCAACGACGCCTGAAGGCGTGCTTGAACTCCTAGAAGAACTCCCCTCCGCCTTCACCAAGGATTACGCCTACGGGCTCGGACTCGCAAAATCATATCGCTTCATCATCGATGCGGTGGAATCGCTGTCGGATAGCACCGAGATCGCCATCACAGACGATCACGCCACTGGTCCCGACCCGGACGGCAATCGGATTTTCTATATTTCCCGCAGAGACTTCGAGCAGGCGCGGCGCTGCATCAACAGTATCGATAGCCTCGCTCAATCGGCCGCCCGTTCGGTTAAGGAGACAGCCACCTACAATATCCTGGCAGAACGGCTCGGCGTGCCGACGCTGGATCCGAAAGCAGGCAGGCACCCCTATCGAAAGCTCTTCACGGCCGTGGCGCAGGGCAAGGAGGAGCTCTCCGAAGAGGATCAAAACGCTGTCATCGGCGCCCTCAGCAACCATGCCGCCAGCATTGCTGAAGTCCAGCCGGAAAAACTCGTAAAGCTGCGCGGCGACATCGAACTTGTGACGCTCGAAGCGCTGACCAAGCGATATGAGGAGATGCTCGGTGAGAAGCTTGTCGAGGGCCGCTGGCAGGTGTTCTTCAACGAGAATCCATTCATCTTAAACATGGCTTTCGGCTATCCCGTCATTAAGGTTCGGGACCAGGCGTCGGTTGGCGGTCGAAAGCTGTCAGGCAACGGGGAGAAGATTACCGATTTTCTAGTCAAGAACAGCCTGACCAACAACACGGCGATCTTTGAAATCAAGACACCGCAGACCGCGATCCTCAACAAGACGCCGTTTCGCGATGGTGTTTTCACGCCGTCGGCCGATCTGTCGGGTTCGATCAATCAGGCGCTCGATCAGAAATATCAGTTTCAAAAGCAGATTGCCCAGATCAAGGACAACACGCGGCTCTACGACATTGAGTCCTACGCCGTGCACTGCTGCCTCGTCATCGGAAAAACACCTGACGGCGATGACCAGAATAAATCCTTCGAACTTTTCCGGCGCAATTCCAAGGACGTCGAGATCGTGACCTTCGATGAGCTTCTGGAAAAACTCAAGCAACTGAGCGTCTTCCTGCGAGTTGGCGACGAACCTGCCAAAAGCCAAGAATCGAAAGGCAATGCCAATGGCTAAAAAACACATTGAAATGGCCATCGCTTACGACTTCGACGGCACGTTGGCGGACGGCAACATGCAAGAGCATCAGTTCCTGCCCGACATTGGCATGAAGCCCGCGGCCTTCTGGGCCGAGGTGAAGCGCCTGACCAAGGAGCATCAGGCCGATGAGGTGCTCGTCTACATGAACCTGATGCTGCGCAAGGCTGCCGCCGCCAACGTGCCGGTGCGGCGGGACGATTTTAAGGCGCGGGGCAAGGCTATCCAGCTGTTCGAGGGTGTCGAGGACTGGTTCGACCGCATCACTGGCTATGGCAAGGCGCAGGGTGTCCGCGTGGAGCACTACCTCGTCTCGTCGGGAAATGCGGAGATCTTCGCCGGTACGCCAATCGTCTCCAAGTTCGCCCAGGTCTATGCATCGAAGTTCATGTTCGACCAGAACGGCGTTGCCGCCTGGCCGGCGCTGGCCGTCAATTACACGACCAAGACGCAGTATCTGTTCCGTATCAACAAGGGTGCGTTCGACCTGAGCGACAACAGCAAGGTCAACCAGTTCGTCGAGAAGCGTGACAGGCCCGTTCCGTTCGAGAACATCGTGTTCATCGGCGATGGCTCGACCGACATCCCATGCTTTCGCCTGGTCAAGGAACAGGGCGGGCTTTCCGTGGCCGTATTCAAGCCCCACACCAAGGGCGCGCGCGGCAAGGCAGACAGCTACATCAAGGATGACAGGGTCCACTGCGTTGCGCCTGCCATTTACACAGACGGCAGCGAGCTTGATCGCATCATCAAGGCCAACATCGCCGCCGTCGCAGCGCGGTCGGCGCTCTCGGGGCTGTTTTCGGAGGGGACGCAATGACCTTCGACGCCGCCGAAAAGCATCAGTCCCAGATGCCTGCCCTGCAAGTCGAAGTTGCGGCTTGACGCCGAGAACGCGGCGCTTCGACATCAGTTGATTGTTTTGCGGCGCAAGCTGCGTGGCCGTGTTCGACTCGCAAACAGCAATCGCTGGTTCTGTGTCCAGCTGTATCGCTGGCTCCCGTCTATCCTTCAGGTTTTTGCAATCATCCGCCCTGAGACGCTCATTCGCAGGCACCCGTGCTTGCCCAAGTCATGCATTCCAGCACCTTGCGGCGGCTGACACCGGTGTGCTGCGAGATACGCTTGCGCACCTAGGGGACGCCATAGCGGCCTGAGTGGCGGCGCTGATCCGAGCGCGGAGCTCAGGGGCGTTTCGGACTAGAGCTCGAAACTCAATTAAGCTTGCCATTGATGTAACATCCAGCAGCATCTCCGAGTCTCGCAAGTCCCGTACATTCCTACAAAGCCTTAAGACGCGGGCGACCAAAGCAGGGTTAGCACGTACCTTCCTTTTATAGGCGGCACTCGAAGTTGGAATTTCCACCGAAGGACTGGCGCGACACGAACTCTTGGTGTATTCATTATCTCAACAATTATTGAGGTGTTGAGATAACGATGTACGAAAAGCAGGCCCTCGACGCCTTCGCCGCGCTTTCGCAGGAAACGAGGCTCCGCATCGTCCGTCTTCTGGTGAAAGCCGGTCCCGAAGGGATGTCCGCTGGCGCCATCGGAGAGGCGATGGACAGCGCGTCCTCCTCCCGCATGTCCTTCCACCTGAGTCATCTTGAACACGCCGGGCTTGTCGAATCTCGGCGCGAAGGGCGGTCGATCATCTACAGCGCGGCCTTAGTGACGCTCTCCAGCCTCGTCGAATTCCTCATGCGTGACTGCTGCCAGGGCCATCCCGAGGTGTGCAATCCGGCCGTCGCCGCGCTGTCCGCTTGTTGCGAACCTAAGAAACGCGGTCCCCATGTCTGATCCAGATCAACCAAACCGCATCTTCAATGTCCTTTTCCTTTGCACTGGAAATTCGGCCCGCTCGATCCTCGCCGAGAGCATTGCGGCCAAGGATGGCGCTGGCCGCTTTCGTTCCTTTTCCGCTGGCAGCCAGCCTAAGGGCGAGGTCAATCCTTTCGCTCTGAAGGTGCTGAAGAACTTCGACTATCCCGCCGATGGCTTCCGCTCGAAGAGTTGGGAGGAATTCGCTGGGCCGGATGCTCCGGTCATGGATTTCGTGTTCACCGTTTGCGACAACGCCGCAGGCGAAACCTGCCCGGTCTGGCCGGGTCAACCGATTACGGCGCATTGGGGCATCGAAGATCCCGCTGCGGTGGAAGGCTCCGACTTCCAGAAGGAAGCCGCGTTCGTCGCCGCCCTTCGCTATCTGAAGAACCGCTTCTCCATCTTTGCCGCACTGCCCGTCGCTAGCCTCGACAGAGCATCCCTGCGGGCCAAGCTCGTGGAAATCGGACAATCGGACGGCGCGTCCTCGTCTCGCAACAGCGCGGCGTGAGGAAAGATCATGGACGTCATCATCTATCACAACCCCGACTGCGGCACGTCGCGGAATACGCTGGCGTTGATCCGTAATGCCGGCATCGAGCCGCACATCATCGAATATCTGAAGACGCCGCCGTTGCGCGTGCTGCTGGCGCAACTCATTGCGCGCATGGGCATCTCCGCGCGGGCGCTTTTACGCGACAAGGGCATACCTTACACGGAGCTTGGCCTTGCCGATCCGAAACTGACCGACGACCAGATTCTCGACGCCATGATGGCGCATCCGATTCTTATTAACCGGCCGATCGTCGTCAGTCCCAAAGGCGTGAAGCTCTGCCGGCCGTCCGAAGACGTGCTCGATCTGCTGCCGCCGCAGCAAGGCGAACTCACGAAGGAAGACGGTGAGCGCGTTATCGACGAACAAGGCCGCCGCATCGCGACGGCGTGAGGAAAAATCATGTCTACATTCGAACGCTATCTCACCTTCTGGGTCGCGCTTTGCATCGTCGTCGGCATCGCGTTCGGCCATGTGATGCCAGGCGTGTTTCAGGCGATCGGCGCGGCGGAAATCGCCAAGGTCAACCTGCCGGTGGCCGTACTGATCTGGCTCATGGTCATTCCGATGCTGCTCAAGATCGACTTCGCCGCGCTCGGCGAGGTCGGCCGTCACTGGCGTGGCATCGGCGTGACGCTGTTCGTCAACTGGGCGGTGAAGCCTTTCTCCATGGCTTTGCTCGGCTGGCTCTTCATCGGCTGGTTGTTCCGGTCACTGCTGCCCGCCGACCAGATCGACAGCTATATTGCCGGCCTCATCATTCTTGCCGCAGCCCCCTGCACGGCGATGGTATTCGTCTGGTCGAACCTGACGAAGGGTGAACCGCATTTCACGCTGAGCCAGGTCGCGCTCAACGACGCGATCATGGTGGTGGCCTTCGCGCCTATAGTGGGGCTCTTGCTCGGTCTGTCCGCGATCACGGTGCCATGGGGCACGCTGATACTGTCGGTGGCGCTCTACATCGTCATCCCGGTGATTGTCGCGCAAATCATCCGACGGCGTCTACTGTCGAGCGGCGGGCAGGCTGCGCTCGACAGGCTGCTCGCGAAGCTCGGGCCGGTCTCACTGGTATCGCTGCTGGCGACGCTGGTGCTGTTGTTCGGTTTCCAGGGCGAGCAAATCATGGCGCAGCCGATGGTGATCGCGCTGCTCGCCGTGCCGATCCTGATCCAGGTCTATTTCAATTCCGGGCTCGCCTATTTGCTCAATCGAATCTCGGGGGAGCAACATTGTGTCGCCGGGCCGTCGGCCCTGATTGGCGCGTCCAACTTCTTCGAGCTGGCCGTTGCGGCCGCCATCAGCCTGTTCGGTTTTCACTCCGGCGCGGCGCTCGCGACCGTTGTCGGTGTGCTGATCGAAGTGCCGGTCATGCTCTCCGTCGTGTGGATCGTGAACCGCTCCAAAGGTTGGTACGAGCGCGACGGTAAGGCGGCGGCGGTTGTGGAGGCAAACCGTTGATGTTGCCAAACCTCCCTAATGTGGATGCCGATTGCATCGCTGTGCCGCGCATTGATCGACTGCGGGCAACACCCTCGACCCATCCGCCCCGTATTCTGTTGCTCTATGGTTCGCTTCGCGAGCGGTCATACAGTCGTTTCCTGACCCAGGAAGCCGAACGCCTGCTGAAGCACTTCGGCGCGGAAACCCGCATCTTCGACCCGCATGGCTTGCCGTTGCCCGATGGAGCGGCAATCGATCACCCGAAGGTGCGTGAACTGCGGAAACTCTCGCTCTGGTCGGAAGGCCAGGTCTGGACCAGCCCGGAGCGGCACGGCGCCATGAGCGCGGTGATGAAGGCACAGATCGATTGGATTCCCCTGTCGGTCGGCGCCGTCCGGCCGACGCAAGGCCGAACGCTTGCCGTCATGCAGGTATCGGGCGGCTCGCAGAGCTTCAACGCCGTCAACCAGATGCGCGTGCTTGGCCGTTGGATGCGGATGGTGACGATCCCCAACCAGTCATCCGTTGCCAAGGCCTATCAGGAGTTTGATGAAGCTGGGCGGATGAAGCCATGCTCCTACTATGATCGGGTCGTCGATGTGATGGAAGAACTGGTCAAGTTCACGCTGCTGACGCGCGATGTCTCGGCTTACCTCACCGACCGATATTCCGAGCGCAAGGAAAGTGGGGAAGCTCTGATGCGGCGGGTGAACCTGTCGGCGGCGTCCTCTTGAGATTGAATGCAACGACTTGAAATGAGCCAAAAAGCCATCCGACACGCGATCTGTCGTTCCGCGACTCTTCACGAAAGGGTCATTTTCCCCGTCTTCCCAGAACGCGAAGCCTGTGCCATTTTCCGATCATGAGGGTAGGCATCTGGCTCCGCAGGTTGCTCCCGATCCTTGCGATCGTGGGGCTTATTGCTGGACCGTTCACCGGATCGGTGAGCGGAGCCGTGGTGGCGGCCGCCTCTGATATCTCCATGGCGTCGATGCCGGACGATATGCCCTGCTGCCCGCATGAGAAACCGGCCGTCCCGGATTGCCAGAAGTCCTGCCCGTTGATGGCGATCTGTATGGCCAAGTGCTTCTCGGTCACGCCGACGCTTTCGAGTCTTGCCTTCATTTTTTGGGATCAAAGCGATTCTCTTTCTCTAGGCAACGACGTCGTGCGCGATGCGCTCGCGGTAGAACCTCCAGCTCGACCTCCGAGAACCTAGAACATCGCCGGCGCTTCGGTGCCGGTTCGCGCCGCCCCAGCGTGTGCTCGGGCGGTCGAGAGCGCGTGGCCGTAGGCCGCGCAACGCCGGGCCATGCGCACGGTGCTCCGATGAAACTAGGAACTTCAAACTATGATAACTGCTCTTACGAAGCGCGCCGTTGCGGCGGTGCTTGCGGCCGCGCTTTCCGTGACGGCCTTCTCGGCAGCGAAAGCCGACATCACGGACTATGCGTTTCGACTCGTTCAAACTGAGATCAAGCACGGTAACGGCGCCATCGTCGCTGTCCGGCTCATCGACAAGCGATCCGGCAAAGCAGTTCCGGACGCGGTCATCTTCGCGACCCGGATCGACATGGCGCCCGACGGTATGGAGTCGATGGCGGCGCCGATCGAGGCTCTGCCATCGACCGAGCCGGGCGTCTATCGCTTCAAGACCAACCTGACGATGGCTGGTGGCTGGCGGCTTTCGCTCGGCGCCAAGATCCAGGGTGAAACCGGAACGCTCGAGAACAAACTGGTCCTGAAAGCGACACCATGAAACCGCTCGCTCTCATGGGCCTCGCCCTCGCCGCTATTTTAGCGGCGGGGGCCGGAGGCTATTGGGCGGGTGTTCGGAATCTTCCGATCACCGGCCTCCGCGAATGGCTTGGTGTCGAGGCAACCTTCGCAGCGGCAGAGCCGGCCGGCACGGGAGCGGTGATTTACTATCAGGACCCTGACGGTAAGCCAGCTTACTCGGCAACACCGCGCAAAACCGCAGACGGCCGTGCTTTCCGCGCCGTTCGCGCCAGCGAGGATGTGAGCTTCGAAGAGAAGCAGCCGACGACAGCCGAGGCGACCGGGCAGCCCGGCGCGCGGCGCGTCCTCTACTACCGCAATCCGATGGGTCTGCCGGACACCTCACCGACGCCGAAGAAGGACTCGATGGGGATGGACTACATCCCGGTCTATGAAGGCGAGGATGACGGCGGCTCGGTCGTGCGGGTGTCGCTTGGCAAACTCCAACGGACCGGTGTGCGATCCGAGTTGGTCAAGCGCCGCACCGTCGGCAGACTGATGCGCGTACCGGGAATGATCCAGCTCGACGAGCGGCGCATCTCTGTGGTTGCAACGCGGAGCGATGCTTTCGTCAACGAAGTGGCGAATGTTACGACTGGAGACCGAGTGACGAAAGGCCAGGTACTGGTCCGGCTCTACTCGCCCGACATCGCTGCCGCGGGTGCGCTGTTTCTCAGCGATCTCAATATTGGCGGTCGCGACGGCGCTATCGGCGGTGCTCGCCAGCGCCTGGAAAATCTGGGAGTACCACCCGAGGCCATCGCCGAGATCGAGCGTACCCGCAAGGTGCCGCTATCGATCACATGGCGCGCGCCGCGCGACGGCGTCGTGCTCGAACGCAATGTCGTTGAGGGCATGAAGGCAGCGCCAGGCGATGTGCTATTCCGCCTCGCCGACATCTCGACCATCTGGGTGCTCGCGGACGTTCCGGAGTTCGATCTTGCGGCCGTTCGAATTGGTGCGCCGGTGACGGTACGAGTCCGAAGCCTACCGGGGCGCTCCTTCGAAGGGCGTGTGTCGCTGATCTATCCTCAGGTCGGTGAAGCGACGCGAACCGCGCGCGTGCGGATCGAAATTGCCAATCCTGACGGTGTTCTGCTCCCTAATATGTATGCCGAGGTGGAGATCGGCACCGGCGATGCCGCGCCTGTGGTTGCCGTTCCAGACAGCGCGGTGATCGACACCGGCACGCGACAGGTCGTGATCATAGATCGTGGAGATGGCCGGTTCGAACCGCGCGACGTGAAGATCGGCTTGCGTGGCGAAGGGCTCACCGAAATCCGCGAGGGGATTGCGGAGGGTGACCGTGTCGTTGTCGCGGCGAACTTCCTGATCGACGCCGAGAGCAATCTAAAGGCGGCGCTCCGCGGCCTGACCCCACCGGAGGCCCGGCCATGATCGCCCGACTCATTGGCTGGTCGGCCCGCAACCTTGTGCTCGTATTCGTCGGCACGATCTTCGCCGTTGCCGCCGGGCTCTATGCGCTGAAGACGCTGCCGCTCGACGCCATCCCCGACCTCTCGGACGTGCAGGTGATCGTCTACACCAACTATCCCGGCCAGGCGCCGCAAGTGGTCGAGGATCAGGTCACCTATCCGCTGACGACCTCGATGCTGACGGTGCCGAAGTCAAAAGTCGTGCGCGGCTTCTCCTTCTTTGGCGTCTCCTTCGTCTATGTGATCTTCGAAGACGGCACCGATCCCTATTGGGCACGAAGCCGCGTCCTTGAATATCTCAACGCTGCCGCTCAGCGGTTGCCGGCGGGCGTGACGCCAACCCTCGGTCCGGATGCGACCGGTGTCGGCTGGGTCTACCAATACGCCGTCGTCGCGAAGGAGATGACGCTCGCCGAGCTGCGCTCTCTGCAGGACTGGGTGATCCGCTTCGGGGCCTCCAAGGCGGATGGCGTCGCGGAAGTCGCCAGCGTCGGCGGCTTCGTGAAGCAATATTCGATCGTGGTCGATCCCAACAGACTGCGGGCGTTGGGCATCCCGCTCGACCGCGTGCGCGAGGCCGTCAAGGCCAGCAACGCCGATGTCGGCGGTCGCACCGTCGAGCTCTCCGAATTTGAATTCATGGTGCGCGGTCGCGGCTATATCAGAAGCGCCGCCGACATCGAAAATGTGGTGCTGAAGACCGACCGTGGCGTGTCGCTGCGCGTGAGAGACGTTGCCCGCGTCGAAATCGAGCCGGGCGAACGGCGCGGTATCACTGAACTCAACGGCGAAAGCGAAGTCGCGAGCGGCATCGTCCTGCAACGCTTCGGTGCCAACGCGCTGACCGTGATCGAGAACGTCAAGGCGCGACTTGCCGAGATTGCGTCGAGCCTGCCCGAGGGCGCCGAGATCGTGCCGGTCTACGACCGTTCCGAACTGATCGGCCGGGCGATCGAGACCCTGAAGGGCACGCTGATCGAGGAGAGCATCATTGTGGCGCTGGTCTGCGTGGTGTTCCTGCTACATTTGCGCAGCGCGCTTGTCGCCATCCTGATGCTGCCGGTCGGCATCTTCATCGCCTTCGCGGCGATGAAGGCGATTGGGCTTGGCTCCAACATCATGAGCCTCGGTGGCATCGCCATCGCCGTCGGCGCCATGATCGACGCCGCCATCGTGATGATCGAAAACGCTCACAAGCATTTGGAGCGCGCACCGCCCGACAAGCCGCGCGTCGAAATCCTGATCGAGGCGGCGAGCCAGGTCGGTCCGGCGCTGTTCTTCAGCCTGCTCGTTATCACCGTCTCCTTCCTGCCGATCTTCACGCTGGAGTCGCAGGAGGGCCGGATGTTCGGTCCGCTCGCCTTCACAAAGACCTTCGCGATGGCGGCCGCGGCGTTGCTGTCGGTGACACTGGTGCCGGCGTTGATGGTGGTCTTCGTGCGCGGCCGGATCATCCCGGAGCACCGGAACCCAATCAACCGTTTCCTGATCTGGGTCTACCGGCCAGTCATCCGCGGAGTCCTGAAGGCGAAGACGCTCACCATCCTTATCGCGCTCATTGTCCTCGGAGTGACTGTCTGGCCGGCACGACAACTCGGTTCGGAGTTCATGCCGAGCATCGACGAGGGGGCACTGATGTACATGCCGACGACCTTACCAGGGATTTCCGTGACCAAGGCGGCTGAGCTTCTGCAAGTGCAGGACCGGATCATCAAGAGCTTCCCGGAGGTGGCTTCGGTCCATGGTAAGGCGGGACGTGCGCTCACCGCCACCGATCCGGCGCCGATGGAGATGTTCGAGACCATCATTAATCTGAAGCCGAAGAGCGAATGGCGGCCCGGTGTCACCATCGACAGCCTGAAGACCGAAATGGACCGGGCATTGCAATTTCCCGGCGTCTCCAATGCCTGGACCATGCCGATCCGCGCTCGCATCGATATGCTTGCGACCGGCATTCGCACGCCAGTCGGTGTCAAAGTGTTCGGAACGGATCTCGCTCAGATGGAGCAGGCGGCTCGTGAGATCGAGCGGGTGCTGCGATCGCTGCCGGGCACATCCAGTGCCTATGCCGAGCGGGTGATCGGCGGCTACTACCTTGACATCGTGCCGGATCGCGACGCGCTTGGTCGCTATGGCTTGGCCATTGGCGACGTCCAGGCCGTGATCGCAAGCGCGCTCGGGGCCGAGACGGTGACCACGACCGTTGAGGGTCGCGAACGCTACGCCGTCACCATCCGCTATCCGCGCGCTTTCAGGAGTGACCCACAATCGATCGCTCGTGACGTGCAGGTGCCGTTGCCGGGAGGTGGAACGGTGCCGCTCGGCGAGGTCGCCAAGGTCGAGCTGACCCGCGGCGCCACCTCGATCCGCACCGAGAACGGTCAGCTCGCAGTCTACGTCTTCGTTGATATCGCCGGCCGCGATCTCGGCGGCTATGTCGCCGCGGCACAGCAAGCGGTCGCGACCGAGGTCAAGCTGCCACCCGGTACCTATGTCTCGTGGAGCGGCCAGTTTGAGTATCTTCAACGCGCAGAAGCGCGGTTGAAGATCGTCGTGCCGGTGACGCTGCTGGTCATTTTCCTGTTGCTCTACCTCAACTTCCGGGCGCTGACCGAGACGCTCATTGTCATGCTGTCGCTGCCATTCGCGCTGGTCGGCGGCATCTGGTTGATGTGGTGGCTCGGCTTCAACATGTCGGTCGCCGTGGCGGTCGGCTTCATCGCGCTTGCCGGCGTCGCCGCCGAGACCGGCGTCATCATGCTGATCTATCTCGAACAGGCGATGGCGGAACTAAAGGTTGAGCGGGAGGCGGAAGGACGGCCCTTCACCCGCACAGATCTCTACGAAGCGATCATGCTCGGCGCCGTCGAACGTGTCCGGCCGAAGATGATGACCGTCATCGCCATCACAGCCGGCCTCATCCCGATCCTGTGGAGCACCGGCACCGGTTCGGAAGTGATGCAACGCATCGCAGTGCCGATGATCGGCGGCATGGTCTCCTCGACCGTGCTCACGCTGGTCGTAATCCCGGCCGTCTATGCGCTGATCAAGGGGTGGCGGCTGCCGCGGAGTGTGGCCGCCGATGAGACGATCATCGAACAGTGTCCAGCCGGCCTCAAGGCAGCCGCTGAATGAGAGGAGGGTCCGATGATGCATGACATGATGGGGGCCATGGGATGGGGTATGGGTCTCGCCGGCCTACTCGGCATCCTCGTGCTGGCGCTGTTGATCGCCGCTCTCGTGAAATACGTCTTCTTCTGGTGAGATATGTCATGCGCAACTTCGATCGGAGGACGGACTCGAAGAAACAGCCAACGGAAGGAGAAACATGATGACAACCGAGCTATCTGCGACACGGCGGGCACTGATCATCGGCGCGGCACAGGCGGCCCTTGCTTTCATGCTACCGTGACCATCGTGGGCGGCCGAGGCACTACCGAAGATGACTGTGACTCGTGACCCGAACTGCGGTTGTTGCGGCGGCTGGGTTGCTCATGTGAAGGCAGCCGGATTTCCGGCCGAGGTGGTCGAAGCGGCAGACCTCACGCCGCTCAAAACGAGACTCGGCGTGCCCGATGCCCTGATCTCCTGCCATACGGCAGAAGTCGGTAGCTATGTCGTCGAGGGGCATGTTCCCGCCGAGGCGATCAAGCTCGTCAAGCGGCCGCAAGCGACGGGCTTGGCCGTTGCCGGCATGCCCATCGGTTCTCCGGGCATGGAGGTTTCAGGGACGCTGCCTGAGACTTACGAGGTGGTTCTGTTCGGACAGGGACAACAGCGCGTGTTCGCACACTATCGCGGGTCACAGGCCCTCTGATCTTAAATCATCAGTAGAGGGAAGCCCATGGCTATCCTAGAGGCCACCATTACTTGCCCGCAATGCGGTGCAATATCGAAAGAGATAATGCCAACGGACGCCTGCCAATATTTCTACGAATGTCAGGCGTGCGGTGTCGTTTTGAAGCCCAAGCCCGGAGATTGTTGCGTCTACTGCTCATACGCAGACGTATCTTGCCCGCCGATTCAAGAAGATCCGTCCGATTGCTGCAAGACAAAGCCTTAAGTCTTGTCTTATGGCGCGACTATGGTTGTGGGCGACAGCGCCTCGATGATCCGGCAATCGGCAACCGTGCCGCAGCGACACTGATCGATCATGCTGTCGAGTTCACGACGCAGAGTGCGCAAGTCGGCAATCTTTCGATCAACCTCGGCCCGGTGCTCTTTGGCGATTGCATCGACAGCGTCGCAGGAGCGATCGTGCTGGTCGGCCAAGTCGAGCAATGCGCGCACTTGGTCGAGCGAAAACCCAAGATTTCGCGAGCGCCGGATGAAGCTCAGCCGATTGAGGTGCTCTGGACCATAGGCCCGGTAGTTGCCCGCCGTCCGGCCCGGCGCGGCAAGCAGTCCAATTCGCTCATAGTAGCGGATTGTTTCGATCTTGGTGTCCGTCCTTCGCCCCAACTCGCCAATGGCCAGGAAATCGCCTGTCATCGTCTTGACCCTATAGTTACTACAGGGTCCATATGGGTGGTCATGTCGAATTTGTCGAGGTGACTCATGGCAACCGCGAGTCCGTTGAAGCTGCGTATCGAAGGGATGGATTGCGGCGCCTGCGCCGCGAAAATCGAGAACGCGATGCAGCGGTTGCCGGGCGTCAGCGACATCAATGTCAACTACGGCCTGCAGTCGCTCTCGTTGGCGGTCGACGAAGACCGCACATCCCGCACCACAATCGAGGCCAAGATCAGGGCGCTCGGCTACACACCTGCCGATCCGTCTGAGCATGTCATGTCGTCGAGTCGTCGCGATGATGATCGTGATTCGGCGGAAGGTACGTGGTGGTCGTCGTCGAAAGGACGGCTGGTCATCGGCACAGGGGCCTTGTTGCTGCTCGCTTTCGCGGTGTCGTATATCGAGCCGGACTGGTCGAACTGGGCCTACATCGCCGCCACTCTGGTCGGCCTGATTCCGATCGGCCGGCGTGCGCTCGCCGGCGCCCTGTCGGGCACGCCGTTCAGCATCGAGACGCTGATGTCGATCGCTGCAATCGGCGCCGTAGCCATCGGTGAGGCGGGAGAGGCCGCCGTCGTCGTGTTCCTCTTTGCGGTCGGCGAACTGCTGGAAGGCGTTGCAGCCGGACGAGCGCGCGCCGGCATCAAAGCGCTGATCGATCTCGTACCGCGCACTGCCCGCCGTCAAACCGGCTCCGACATTGAGACGGTGCCGGTCGGAGATCTGGTCGTCGGCGATGCCGTGATCGTCCGGCCGGGCGACCGTGTACCTTCCGACGGGACCGTGATCGAGGGCGTATCGGAGGTCAACGAGGCACCGGTGACCGGCGAATCTGTTCCGGTCGGCAAGGAGCCCGGATCAACGGTCTATGCCGGCAGCATCAATGCTAATGGCGAGTTGCGTGTCAAAATCACCCGGACGGCCGCCGATAACACGATTGCCCGCATTGTTCACATGGTTGAGGAAGCGCAGGGATCGAAGGCGCCAACGGCCCGGTTCATTGACCGCTTCAGTCGCTGGTACACGCCGGCCGCCATGGCCGTTTCGGCGCTCGTTGTCCTCGTTCCTCCGCTGATGTTCGGCGCCGACTGGTTCACCTGGGTCTATCGCGGGTTGGCGGTGCTGCTGATCGCGTGTCCCTGCGCTCTGGTGATATCCACCCCGGCCGCGATCGCTTCGGGGTTGGCCAGTGGCGCGAGACGCGGCCTCCTCATTAAAGGGGGCGCGGCATTGGAAACGCTCGGCAAGGTCAGAACTGTCGCCTTCGATAAGACCGGCACGCTGACCATGGGTCACCCTCAGGTCACCGATATTGTCGTGATCGAAGGCACCGAGGCCGATATCCTGGCGAAGTCCGCTGCCGTCGAGCGTGGCTCCAGCCATCCGCTGGGAGCGGCGATTGTCGCCGAGGCTGAAAGGCGCGGTCTCGAGATCCCCAAAGCCTTTGGCGGCGGGATCGCGACGCCTGGCAAGGCAGTAACGGCCCGACTTAAGGCTGGTTTCGTCTCGGTCGGATCGCCACGCCACGCCAGCGAACAAGGCGAGGTGCCGGAGAAAGTCAGGAAACAGATCGAGGCTCTCGAAAGCCAAGGCAAAACCGTCGTGGTGGTCAGCGAGGGCAAGCAACTCGTCGGACTAATCGCGCTGCGTGACGAGCCGCGTCCAGATGCCGCTGACGGCCTTGCGAAGCTGCGCGCTCTTGGCATACGCCCGGTCATGCTGACCGGCGACAATGCCCGTACAGCGGCTGCGATCGGCGACGCACTCGGACTTGAAATCAGGGCCGAACTGCTGCCGGACGCCAAGCTCGACGCGATCTCGGTTTATAAGAGCGAAGGCCCTATCGCCATGGTCGGCGACGGCATCAACGATGCGCCCGCGCTTGCCGCGTCCTCGGTGGGCATCGCCATGGGAGGTGGCACGGACGTGGCATTGGAGACTGCGGACGCGGCGCTTCTGAAAAACCGTGTCACCGGCGTTGCCGAATTGATCGCGTTATCGCGCGCGACGCTCGCCAATATCTGGCAGAACATCATGCTTGCGCTCGGCCTGAAGAGCGTTTTTCTCGTCACCACGCTTTTCGGGGCAACACCGCTCTGGATGGCGATCCTGGCCGACACTGGTGCGACCGTTTTGGTGACCGCAAACGCCTTACGGCTGCTACGCCTCGAATTCAAAGCGTGAGCAGGACCATGGCAGTTCGACTACGTCGTCGGTGCCGCCGCAGCTTTGTGCACTAACAGTCTCGGTCTCGCCTGATAATTCGGGCAAATTTCTTGGCTGCGCTCAGGCTTGATGCGCGATTGTAGTGTTCTTCGGTGACGCGCGGGTCTCGGTGATGAAGGAGAGCACTTGCCAGGTACGGGTTGTGACCAGCGTGGACCGCTGCGCTTGATGCTGCGGCAGTCCGAAACATGTGTGAAGAGACCCCGACCCCTATTGCCGTCGAAGTGGTTCTTTTGATCGCGTCAGCGACGGCACTGTAGGTCATTGGGTGGCCATCCGCCGAGGATAACCACAGTGCATTTGATTCGCTCTCTTGTGCCAGCACATCCAGATAATTGGACAGGTACTTCTCCAGCATGGGAGCTAGCATGTCATCGAGGCGACGTTCGTCAGGGCGTTTTTCTTTGGTCTCAGCAGCGCCGAGAATAATCCACCACCGCCCTTCGATATTCACAAAGTTGCGCCCGATTTCGAGACCCGCAAAGTTCTTGAGGCGAATGGGATGCAGCGCCAGCATGGCAACCATCAATCCATTGCGAAACTGACGCGCCTTGGCAAGGTCGGAGCAGGTGGTCGAATGATCTGCCTCGGCCATCAAGGTCAGGCCATTCTCAACCAGAACTTCGCTGAGCACGAACCGATCGGCTTTCGAGCGCGGTCGCATCATCAAAGCGAGATCTTTTTCGATCTCCGTCAACCAGAAAAATTCGCTGTGAGGATCGAGCAACTCGCTGGCCCGCCGCAACTTGTAGATCGATCCGTAGACAGTAACGGATGAAACCCTCGTTTGCAGTTCATTCAGATACCCGGCGACGTTCTCGGGCGTAACGTTGCCGGCGGCGGGCCTACGGCGATCGAACAAACCCGACCGATCCAGGAAATCAAGAAAATAGCCGTAGCGGCGCGCGAGATCCGAAAGCGTGATTGGCTTCATGTGAGCCCCGGCACCGCCCCGAACCAGCCTTTGGCTCGGACGGCACGCCGCAATCCATGCGTCGCGATCTGCTGCCGGCCACTCTGCGATCGGCAATGATCGCGCCTGAAAACGATGAGGTCTTGATGCGGGAACTTTCGAGGTTGCCGGCATCATGCAACTTCCTCCTCGAACGTCATTTGCCCGCGAATCATCTTGCCGAATTGCTGGGTGGCTTGCACCGTTTCCAGACCGCAGTAGAAGTTGATCGTGGTCTGCATATTGCGGTGACCGAGCAGGCGCTTCACGACCTCGTAGGCGCCGGGATTGTGTCGCAAGTAAATTGCTGCGGCCGCATGGCGAAACTGATGAACGGTAAGCCGTAGACCCGCTACCTCTTCAATCCGGTCGGTAATCTGGCCGCTGAACATGCTGGCGGTCTTCGGGCCCCCGCTCACTCCGGGAAACAGGAAGTCAGAGTTCGCTCCGCGTATCAGATGCGGCCGATACTGATGGATGTATTCGTCGATCAGTGCTGTTAGCTCGTCGTCAAAAGTGAAGTCGAGGGAAACACGGTTTTTCACATCATAGTGCGGAAAGCTCAGCCAAAATGGTGATTTAGGCCCGCCCGGCTTGATCAGATTCTGGTCCATCCTGATGGTGCCCAGATTGCCGAGGCGGATGGGCGCGAAACACAGGATCGAAATAGCGACCGCGATCTGGGCCGTGAGCGCCGCCTTGATCGGAGCGTAGGAGAGATTGGCACGGGCGTCGCGCATTAATTGCCCTGGCAAATTGACAACGCTTCTCCAGACACCCGGCGTCAGCACCTTTCGGACAACCGCCAGGTTCTTTTCCGTCAAGCCGCCTTGCCGATGCTCTTCAAGAGCGGCGCGGTAGTCCTCCAGGCGATCGATCGCCTCTTGATCCAGACGCAAATAGCGCGCCAGTCCGAGTAACTTAGACGCCAACTCGATGGTGAAGATTTTTGGCTCATCGCCGTTATCACGCCAATAGGCGTCGAGGACGGGCCCGGCCACATCGGGATGCACGAGGGCCGCAAGCGAATTCAGTCGTCCAATGGGGGTGCCGATCCTGACCGCCTTTCGCGCCACTGCCCACAGTTCGGCCCTGCGGGTTTTGATGGTGGATGCGCTGCAGGGACGATAACGCTTGCCGTTCGTCCCTTTGCGGATCTTCTGGAGACTGGCGAGGTAAGCGTCGATATCTTTTTGAAGGTTCGGGGGAAAGTCGTTCCAACCGGGCCCGTCCGCCGATTGCAGGGCTGGCTCGGCAAGCTTCCGCTGTGGCCAGACCGCGCTGTGACCGACACACACATTCCAGGCGCGGGCTATTGAGCGACGGGCGGCGAGATTCGTGGAGAGTGATGTCGTCTGACTTCGATAGACAAAATAGGCATCGAGTGTCGCATCATCGACAGCCGCAGGCTCGATACCGCAACCGGAGCAGTAGCGCATCAGGCCAGAAAGGCGCCTTTTGCAGCCAGAGTCATCGATGCTCTCGCGCAAGGTAGCCCAGGCGGCCACGAACGGCACACCGCGTGGTGCCACATCACGCTCATTGCAGAACCAGCAAAGTGCCGCTTTGACATTCGACTTTTGATTGGCGAGCGTCTTGGCGTTGGCGCCCACTGCCGCGTGATGAAGGCGCCCAACGTTAAACCGCGCCGACGTCCAGCGAGCCGGCAGAGTTTCCATCGGTTTGTCGAGCGCCTTGCCAATCTGGCGCAACGCTGATGCCCACTGAGACCGCTTCTGCGGTGACAGGTCCGTCGACTGTTCGATCGCAGAGAGCGCGTCGGCAAATGAGGGTTCGAGGAGGGACGGTTTGGCCACGTTGGGAAGGCGTCCTTGGCGCCGATGGTGGACTGGGATAGCTGCAGATGTATCTAAGTGTAATTTGGGAAATTGTAAATAGTATAATGGCTATATGTACTTAGTAGAATATTCCCAATACATGACGTTGCTTATATATCTCGGTGTATACTGGTGTATTGCGAGTTATTTGTATTTGATCGCAAAGGGGCGCCCGCCCCATTTTGCGTCGATCGTCTTTTACGGCCTGCGTATCGGGAAATAGCGGACGGACCGACCGAATCTCACAAACGACGGACCGTCGCCGCGCTTGCGGGCCTTGGCGAGCCACGACAGGCTGACCTTCTGCGCCTTCGCAAACTCCTTAGGCGTCAGCATGCCTTCCGCGGTCGGGGTGTTTCGAGACGATTTTGGCGACTGCAAATCCATGACGGCAACCTCTCTGGTTAGGGCTGCCAGACATCGCTCCGGCAACCGTTACACCGTGGAGGTACCCCGGACTTCGACGTCCGTCGCATGCTTCAGTCTGAAACTGGAGTAGTCTTGTTGGCACGCCCACGATTGCCTGCTCGGCGATCGTTCAGGACTTTAATGTCCTGCGGTCGAATCTTGCGAGGCGGCGGGGGGAGCGGCGCGACATTGATGTCGCTTGGAATCCGCCAGTGCGTGTCGGCGTCAAGCGCGGGCTCTGAGTGCGGATCTTCTCTCTTTGCGCGGCCGAGACGCTCGAACTCTTGAGCGACGGCCAACACCAGATCAGGCATTAATAGCGCCATCTGAAACGGCAAAAACTGAGTTGGGTTCAGCCTTGGAGGGCTTTCGCTAAATCTGGTGCACACTTCTGCACAAACCAGGGTGGCCGCCGTCACCAGGTGCGCCACGTCCTTGTAGTCGCTCCAAAGTTTCCAGAGATTGGTCTCGCTGGTGCCCCGGCTCTTTGCGTTGGCTTCAACCAGCGAAATGGCCTTTCCTATGCTGGGCCCGCCACGCCGCTCCTGGTGCTGACCATCGATCAAGTCGCAGTACAAATGAAAGATGTCAGTGACCTTCAGCCAATTGCCCTGGATTCGGGGAAGCCTTTCGGGAACGGGTGGCTGCCCCGGTCCTTCGTAGTTCGGCCAACTGCGAAGCAGGTTCACGAGGCCGTGGCGCTCTGCCTCATCGTTCGGGTGGCACATGTAGCCCAAGAGCGGGATCGCCTGGCGGGGCCACATCACGACCGTCTCGTTGAGACGGGCTGCGAAAAGAGTTTCAAGATCGAGGATTTCGATCGGTCTCGGGAACGACGGGATGTCCATGACGCGCATGTCGAGACCTCGGAATCGATCTTGATTGGTACCGTCTGAGCGAATCGGGCGTCGCCCTCCGCGTGCTTCCGAGACTACTCCAGTTTCCAGCAATTGCGGCAGTCGGGCTTGTTTGCCCTGTTACGCACCGTCAACCGCGGCCCCGTCCAAAGGCCGCGCGAAGCTTGACGGATACCCATAGGAATGAGTCGGAAGCGCGGTTCGACTGTAGCAATAGAGATCGTCGCTAATGACGATCCTCGCATTGTTGCGGACACCCTTCCGCGCGAGCCATCGAGCTACCCGGAAGTTATTGACGATTGGACTGCAACTCCTCCGGTGACGGAGCGAGAGCTCGATATCATCGAGACCTACCTTGGCCAGCTGATCGGGGACATGCTGAAAGGTTGAGCCATATTGCTCGGACGCCTTGGCGGTGCGTCTCTGGGGTGCAACAATGGCAGCTTCAGAAATTGGTATTTCCATGAGCGTTCACAAAGCCGCGCAGACGCTGCCATCGATGCATCGGGCAGCTCTTTACATGCGAGTTTCGACAGGGCGGCAGGCTGAGCACGATTTGTCGATTCCCGACCAGCGCCATCAACTGCAATCCTGGTGTCGCGCTCACGGCTATGAGCCTGCAGCAGAGTTTGTCGAAGCCGGCGCTTCTGCGACCGACGATCGGCGTCCGATCTTTCAGCAAATGATCGAGCGGGCCTGCGATGGAGAAAACGCCTTCGACGTCATCATTGTACACAGTTACAGCCGCTTCTTCCGTGAAGCATTCGAACAGGAATTCTATCTGCGGAAGCTGGCTCGGCACAAGGTTAGGGTGGTCTCGATCACCCAACCAGTCGGCGATGAGAACGAGCCAGTCCACGCCATGATGCGCAAGGTGATTGCGCTGTTCGATGAATATCAGTCACGAGAGAACGCGAAGCACGTCATCCGTTCGATGAAGGAAAATGCTCGGCAGGGCTTCTGGAACGGCGCCACGGCTCCGTTGGGTTACAAGCTCGTCGAAGCGGAAAAGCGTGGCACCAAAATCAAGAAGAAACTGGATGTCGATGCCGTCGAAGCGGAGTACGTCCGCCTCATCTACAAGCTCTATCTTTACGGAGACGGGACTTCGGGTGCCCTTGGCATCAAGGAAGTTGTCAAATGGCTCAATCGCAATGGTTATCGAACTCGCCGGGGCCAGACTTTTGGGGTCGCCGGCGTCCACAAGGTTCTCACCAACACGGTCTACATCGGCGAATGGCAGTTCAATGTAACCTCCTCTCGAACCCGGCAGCGAAAGCCGGATACTGAGATCGTCAAGATAGCTGTTCCTGCCATCATCGAGCCGCACGTTTTCGAACAGGTGCAAGCGCAGCTTCGAGCTCGAAGCCCGCGAGTTGTGGCTCCTCGGCTCACCACCGGACCCATTCTGCTCACAGGACTGGCGGTGTGTGCCACCTGTGCAGGCGCGATGACGCTTCGCACCGGGACATCATCGACCGGCGCAGTTCATCGCTATTACACCTGCTCGACCTGTGCCCGAAAAGGAAAGTCCGTGTGTAAGGGTCGCTCGATCCCGATGGACAAGCTGGATGGCCTTGTCACCGAACATCTTGTCGAGCGCCTGCTCCAGCCGGAACGTCTTGCGGTGATGCTGTCCTCCCTGAAGGCCCGACGCGCTGCAAAAGCCGAGAGCGAGAACAAGCGCATCATGGCGCTTCAGCGCGAGGTATCGGAAGCAGACGAGCGACTCAAGCGCCTCTACCGGCTTGTCGAAGACGGCGTTACCGATCTCGATGAGGTCTTGCAGGGCCGACTGAGCCAACTAAAAGCGGATCGAGACCGCGCAAGGGCGGCACTTGAAGCAACAACATCTCGGCATAGAGCTGATATCCGCATTGACCCGGCACTTATCGAAAGCTTTGGCCGGACCATGCGAGAAAACCTGACGACTGGCTCGACGCCATTCCGAAAAGCCTACCTTCGCACATTAATCGACGTCATTGAGGTTGACGACGCGCAAATCCGCATCAAGGGCAGTAAGGATGTGCTGGAACAGGCAGTTCTCGCCAGTCAAACGGGGCCGGAACTGCGTTCGCAGATGAGTACCAAGTGGCGCACCCGACACGATTCGAACGTGTGACCTTTGCCTTCGGAGGGCAACGCTCTATCCAGCTGAGCTACGGGTGCATCTGCGCAGTGCTTACGCGAGGTTCCTACGATTTTGAAGGGCTGGGACGCCCCATCGGGCAAAGCCCTTGTAACTAAGTCCTCTTTTCGGTCTCCTTCTCCGCGTCCGCGGGATCGGCATCTGCCCTCGGAAGGCGACGCTCTATCCAGCTGGCCACGGTAGCTGAAGCATCTCATCTAGCCGATTGACGCGACATCGGCAACGTCTCCTGAATTGTACATCAGGCTCATAACCTATTGATCTTGATTGAGGTGTGGGTTTCGAAGCGTTTTAGACGGGAGGCTTTGATGGGTGATTCGTTCCTGCTGAGCGAGCGCCGGACGACGCGGCGCACCGCATAAGGTCACCGTTGATTGCGCCGTCATGGGCCTTCTCCGCATATCCATTAATTAAGGAAGCGCCGTATACAGGTCCCGGGAAAACTGCCTTGCCGGCGCGGCCAAACTGCCGCGGTCAGGGCACCGTTCTCTGAGAATGGCCGCGGCCTCTCCAAACACCGCCGGGATGATGGACCCCCTCCCCGGCGCAACAGGTCAGCAGCCCAGCGCCACCGGACGAAACGCCTGCAGCAAATGCTGATCGATCTTGCCGCCCATTTCCTCCATGGTCGCAAATGATTCAGCGTGCGTTAAGGGAAGACGATAGGCTCGTTTCTCGACCAGCGCGGCATGAATGTCCACGATCGTGGTGAGGCGCACGATGTCGCTGATCTCCTCGCCATGCAGACCATCCGGATAGCCCGAGCCATCGAGCATCTCATGATGGTGCAGAACAACGTCGAGCATTTCGGACGGAAAGCCGCCCTGCCTCAGGAGAGCGTCGTAGCCAAGTCGCGCATGCCGGCGAGTTTCATCCTTCTCCTCATTGTCGAGCCTGCCTGGCTTGTCGAGAATTGTGACGGGAACGAAGGCCTTCCCCACATCATGAAGCAAGGCGGCGCGCGCAAGCCGGCGCTGGTCGTCCTCTCGCATTCCGAGATGCTGCGCGAAGGCGGCGGCGAAGCCCGTCACGAACAGGCAGTGACGATAGGTATGAGTATGGTGCCGTCCGACGGTGGCGAGCCAGTCACGCAACGAGGAGAGTTTGATCGCCGTCAGAATTTCCTGCTCCGCCTCCATGACATCGCTGAAGGAGAGCGGAACGCCGGCAGGAAGACTCTCGAATATCTTCACCAGTACGGCATGCGCCGCGGCAATGCCCCGATTCAGAGCGTTGGTGCTTGCTATGCTGCCGTCGTGGTCGTCGGGAAATACGGAGCGGACGCGCTGCAGTACGGCTTGCGCGTCCAACGGGCGCAAGATGACATCGGTGGCGCCGAGCGCCCATGCCTGCATCGATCCGTGGTGAAAGGCATCAGCCAGAACGAACAACCGAGGTATCGATCCATAGTCCTCGGCGGAGAGCTTGCCGCGCACCTGCAGAACACTTTCAGGCGAGCGCAGATTGATATCGACGACGATACCCGCGAATCGCCCCGCCGGACGGTCCGGAATGCCGGAGGTCAGGGTGGTATCAACGTCGGCTACGCCTTGCAGAATAGCGCAGAGATCGCTGCTTCGGTCGATCCGGTCGGACGCCAGAAGCAAACGGCGCTTTTTGCGCGATCCGGTCGTAGGCGTCATTGGTCCTCATGGATGTCAGTTTGGCGCTTTGGGGACTTTAGCCGATAAGTAGATTCGCGAAGATTAAGAGGTAGTGTTAACGCTTGCGTAAGCCGATCGCCGACAGTTCAAGGGCAATAGACTGCATCGACCGGAGGGGACCGGCACCGGCTCCACCGCCTGGCGAAAGTAACCGCGGTCACCTGGCCACCCTCGCGGAGGCGTGGAGGAACAGCGCGAATGTGTTACAACTTGGTGTTAGCGCTTCTCGCAAGCGGACGCTCTTCGCAAACAAAGGCGTTATTTTGTGTCGTCCGGAATTCCATTCTGTCATGCCAGGCAGGCGGCATCATGAAACAGCGGATATCAGTCTTTTGGTCGACATGCCTCGTTGCATTTTTCGCGGCCTGGGTCCCTCCGGGGCACGCGCAGCCGGCGGTCGCGGGACCGGCGTACTCGCCGCCCTTTACCGAAACGCTCTCAAACCATGTTCCGCTGGCTTTCGGCATGGATCCGATGACCGTCGCGAATGCGCTTGGCGAGACCCTGAACTACATGGGAGGCTCGCCCGGCAACGAGGTATTCCTGGCGCTGCTAAAGTACGGCGGCAGCAACCTCTTCAACCGCAAGGACCGCCTCTACCTGCAATTCCGCAGGGGACGTCTCGTCGGCTGGAAGGCTGACTGGGGTCGTAACTGGATGTGGCGATGACGATTATCGTCGTATCGTCGCGAAGAGAATAGTAACCTCGCACCCTGCCGACAGGTCAATTGCGCGATCCGTTGATTTAGCGGCGCGCCGGCAACGCCAGCGCAGCTACCGAAAAGATTCGAAATGCGGGCGAGCCGCACCGGCTTATTCCCTTGTTTTACGAGGTCGCCTGGTTCCGCGGCGGCTATGGTTAACGGAAGGTATCCACCTCGCGGCCGGCACCCAAGCTCCCGCCGCTCAATCCCGCGCGTAGCCGATCAGCGGCGGTCGCGGCCGGAACAGCAGCATCAGAAGAATGCCCGCGACGCCGAGCACCGCGAAGGCCGGCTGATTCAAAGCCAGCTTGACGAGATCCCACATCCAGGGAGCCAAGGCTTCGATCTGGGTCCGAACCGCGTGCTGGCTGGCCTGATGAATATCGTTCCAGAATTCGCCGAGTTTGGTCAGCCGCAAGGCCTGATCGGCGATTGACCGGGCGCCGTCATAGATCAGAAAAATGAAACCGCCGGCCAGCAGCAGCAGCCCGATGAAACGAAGAATCGCACGGATCATGCCGTCACCTGCTCCCTATTCCCCATTCCCAAGCGGCCGCAAGTCGCCCTTATCCCCCAAAAACGCGAAATTCAATCTCGCCAGCGTCTCTTTCGAGGCTTTCGAGAAGGCCGTTTTCACCGCATCCGCCCACGGGGAGACGTTGACGCTCGAAAACAGGGGCTCTATAAGACCGCCGATGGCGGCGGGACGATCCTGCCGCCGCTGTTCTTTGAAAAAGACCCCTCGCGAGGCCGTGAATTCCGAGGTCGGCGTTTTCAGGAACACAGGAAAACACATTCAGGCCCACCCGCGCAATCGAACGACCGGCCACCGGCTGGTATCTCGTGGCGGGCACCGCCGAAGGATTCGTTGAGACCATGGCCAACACGACCTCCGCCAAGAAAGCGACACGCAAGATTGCCCGCCGGACCGCCATCAACAGGTCGCGGCGCACCCTGATGCGCGGCACGGTCAGGATCGTCGAGGAAGCGATCGCGAAGGGCGATCGTGACGCCGCGATCCAGGCGATGAAGCGCGCGGAACCGGAATTGATGCGAGCCGGCCAGCAGAACATCATTCACAAGAATAATGCGAGCCGCAAGGTTTCCCGGCTGACGCATCGAATCGCCAAGCTCGCACAATGAGCTGATCAAGACACTTGGCGTCGCCATTCCCAGAAGGCCCGGCCGAGCGCCGGGCCTTTATTTTTTGCGCGGCCGGACCCGAATCCGGCGCCCGCCGGATAGAGCACTTCTCGACGAAGAGAACGACCTGTTCGCCGCACGAAAGATCAACCAGAATAGAGCATGGTCCGATCAACTTGATCGGATCATGCTCTGGAATGGTAACAGAACACTTCAGCATTCACGTCGCGCCTGATGATGGTATCACGCCATCGTTCGCCACGGCCGTTCGCTGCACGTTCCGAATCGCGAACACGTGTTACGAAAACAAAGATCCCCATCCGATCCGTTTTGACCTGAAGCAGCGTCCATCCGGCTAAGTGCGGCGGCCTTCTCGCTTTCCGAATCGAGAATGCTGCACGATTATCCTTCGATATATCCAATCGAATATATCCATAAATTTCGTAGGCACGCCCCGATGGGCGCGCGGCCGCCGTAGGCTACCCGCAAAAACAGCCAGAAAAAAATGCGCCTAGCTAATCACTTATCTCCATAGCGTGAGGAAGCACTTTCAAAACGACCTCGCGCTTCGCCCTGGTTTATCCTTTCTTAAAGTATTTTAGACAGCGCGGCGAATTTGTAACACCGCACGAAGGGCATCGAATCCACGCGCAGATTCAAACCGTTGCTGATTGGACGCGCCGGAAGTCGAGCATGTCCCGTGCCCTCATTCGATTTGCGCGACGCAGCCGCGACGCGAAAGCCGTTGCGAGAATTGGAGCGTGGTGTATTTCTCTAGGGGCTCGCGGCACTCGCGGCTCTTCAGATAATTCTGATGAGATAATCTTGAGTGGACGTGCATATCGGCGGCGATATTCACGTTAGTGAAGCTT